>CAZNJE010000008.1:0-49306 GCA_964573295.1 uncultured bacterium
ACCTTTGCCTGTACCTTTGCCTGTGGCTGCGTCCTTCATGGGTCGCACCATACCGATGCTGCTCAGGAAAAAAAGGGAAATCTGCGCTCAGGCAAAACTATTCTGAAATCGGGTGAGACGTTACCGGGCTTCGAACTTCTGCAAGAGGAACTCAGCGCGGCCGATGTGGCCTCCTTCCACAAACCGCCGGATCTCGCGCGCATCCAGTCGATCCTGGACCACGAGACCGCGATCCTAGGCTACCTCTGGGCCACCGGGATCGACCGGAGCGAGTATGTGGCCGGCTACGTCATCCGCCGTGACGGACCGGTGGTCTGGTATCCGATCGAGCCGCGCTCGGAGCAAACCTCAACGCTCAAGCGCTGGTGGAAGCGGCTGAAAGGCATGTTGGGGGAATCGGCGTCCCCGGAGCCGGTCATGACCTGCGCGAACGACCAGCGCCGGATGCGACAATGGCTGTCACACCGGCCCGCGCTACGGCATGCGAGTCATCCGGGCGATCAGGCGCCGGATCCGTCCGCCATCCGGGACCGCGACGCGGTACTCAGCTCGGAGGTCCATCCTGACGCCCGAGCTTTCTGGCATCGTTACCTCTGCCCGCTCATGCCTGAACTGGAGGGGGTGCGGCAACTGATCGTCATCCCGAGCGGCCCTATGCTTGGCCTTCCCGTCGAGGCGCTGCCGATCGGCGATACCGGTGAGACGATGGCCGATCGCTACATGATCAGCTATGCGCCATCGGCCACCGTATATGCGCACCTGATGGAGATCGCACCCAGCCCGTGCGATGCGAGCGCGCCCGGACTCTGTTTGGCGCTGGGCGACCCTCCTTTTGGTGACGCTTCATCTCAGGCCGGTCTTCCTCCGGCAGCCGATGGACCTCCCGACACCGGCTCCCCTCCGATTGCCACTGTACCTCCCGGCACCGGCTCCCTCCGCGAGGCACACGGTGAGGCTATCCCGCCAGGTGGGATGAGCCCCCCGTCGCCCTTCCGTTCAGCGGCTCTCGACGATCTCACACTCGGCCCTGATCCCGAAGCGGTTCTGCGCAGCGCCGCGCTGGCGGGCAATCCGTCGGCACTGGCCAGCCTGCGCAGCTTGCCGGCATCGCGCGATGAAGCCCACGCGGTCGTTGCCTGTCATGGCGAGGGCAGCGTGTTGCTGCTGGGACGCGATGCCTCCGAAGTCACCCTGGCAGAGATGGCCTCGATGGGAGAGCTGGGCCGGTTTCGGACGCTGCACCTGGCCACCCACGCGCTGCTCGACAACGAGGTCCCCCGCCGGTCCGCCCTGGTGGTATCACAGGCGGACTTGCCCGATCCCTATGAGGCCGTTCTTGCTCACCAACGCGTCTATGACGGACTCATCGAGGCACAGGAAGTCGTCGGTGAGTGGCGACTCGATGCGGATCTTGTCACCCTCAGCGCATGTGAAAGCGGCCTCGGCGCCTACGTGGCCGGCGAAGGACACGTGGGGTTGGCATACAGCTTCTTCGAATCCGGCGCTCGGGCACTTCTGGTGAGCCTGTGGCAGATAGAGGATCGCAGCACCGCTTTATTGATGAAGCGTTTCTACCACAACTGGCTGAGTGGCGAAGCCGAGGAAGCCCCCTCCGGCCGCCGCCTCACGAAAGCCGAGGCCTTACGCGAGGCCAAGCGCTGGCTGCGCGACTGGACCGATGAATCGGGCCGTCGGCCTTACGCCCATCCATTCTACTGGGCGGGATTCGTGTTGTTAGGCGATCCGCGCTAGGTGGCGGGTGGCGCCAGGCGCGACGGCAGCACCACCTCCGTGCCGCGGCAGCACGACCTCCGTACCGCGGCAGCACCCCCTCCACGCTACGGCAGCACCACCACTCGCCGGTTCCCTTCGGGCTCCCCGTCCAGGCGGATCTCGCAAAAGTACGTTCCCGCCGGCAATTCGGCGCCCCCCTCGGTCTGGCCATCCCAGACGAGATCGTGCTTGCCGGCCGGCAAACGACCGAACTCGACCGTGCGCATCAGGCCACCGGCCAGATCGTAGACCACGAGCGTGACCTCGGCCGCCGATGCCAGGGTGGCCGTGACGGTCGGTCCGGCCGCTTCGGCCGAAGACCCCGGCGCCGGAAGGGTGAACTCGCGGACGAAGAAGCCCGCCAGATCGCTGCCCTGGTACTGGACGCCGGTGAAGAGGATCTCGTCGAGGCCGTCGGCGTCGATGTCCTCGAGGCGGGGCGCGAAGCGTGGCGAGCCGCGAACGGCGCCTTCAGCCTCACCCACGTAGATCTGCGCGAACTCCGCCCGCCCCAAGCTCCAGTCGAGGTTTCCAGTGGCCGCATCCACGAGAAACAGGCGGGTGAAGACGGCGTCTTCGTCGGCCCACGCCAGCAACACCTCCGCGCCGGCATCCAGGTCCGCATTGCCCGTGTCGCAAAGGATGAGCGTGCCCGTGCGCCCCGGCACTTGCCAGGCGCTCTTGTGCCCATACTGCGCCGCGGCGGTTGACGCCGACGCGCCGAGGACGACGAGCAAGAACAGGATCACTAGAGCCCGCCGGTTGCCACTCTGCCCCAGCCGGGGCGGTACCGCCCGTACGCTTGCGCACGTTTCCGCAACCATGTCCAAAACCATGGAAATCACCATCGTCTCCCCCCTTCTGTGGTCGGAACCGGCTTCAGAATACCAAACCGCGTAGAGGCAGGTGAACACCGTCTGATGGAATCCACGAAGTCCATGGGATGAAGGCAGGCGAACGCCCGGAAGAATCATCAGCCAGTCTTCCGGGCGTTCATGCACGGCGTCACGCCGTTGACACCTGTGGGCCGGACATGCCGTCGGGCCGGCCATGGCGCCGGGCTGGCCATGGCGCCGAGCTGGCCATCGCACCCGGCCGCCCTTGCGCTGCCCGTCGGCCCTCGTCACGTCGCCGACGCCGCTGGAGGCCGCACGCATCAGAGGCTTCTAGCGCGCGGGGAGAGCTTTCCCTCGTCCAGCCGAATCACTTAGTGATCCGCCACCCAGGACCGGATCAGGGCCCAGCTCCACCCGGGCGCCTGCTCGCCTGCGAAGAGGTCCACGTGGCCGAGGGCGTGGAGCCGGTACTCGGGAGCAGATTGTTGATCGAAGACTTCGCTCGTGATGTCCGTGCTGCCCAGCAAGCTCAGGGTGTGAAGCCCATACTCGCCGAAGCCGCCCCCGGCGCCGACATAGAGCACGGGCACGTTGATCTCGCCCAGGTGGTCGTCGTAAGGAAGATCCTCCGAATCGCAGGCCACCTGCATGAGCTCCAGCATCGAGCGCACCGGCGTGTAGGGCGACCACAGCTCAATGAAGTCGAGCCAGAAGTCGTCGGAGACGTTGACGAGGGCGATTGGGACCCCCGCCTCGTTGAACTCGCCGGTCACGAGATGGTAGCCCGGCACCAGGCCGCCCTCCCCCTCGAAGCTGGAGCCATAGGCCAGTGCCGCCTGGTAGTTTGTCATACCCGGATAGAACTCCGACGGGACACCTGGTGCGTTGCGCGCGAGCCGACTGAGCTCTCGTCCAAACTTACCCCCCGAGTCGTGGTACGTGTGTTCGTCCAGCAAACCCTGGAAGTAACCCGCGCCCCCGCAGGCCGCCAGCTGGCACTCATCGCAGTCGGTCTTGAAGTGGTAATCGACGTTTATGAACCCCTTCACGTGCCGGTGGCCGCGGGGCATCTGGGTCTCCATGTTCAGATAGGCGTAGCCGATGTAGCCGCCGTAGCTGTAGCCCAGAAAGTGCATCTTGCGCCAGCCGTTGCCTGTGATGAGGCGGATCAGGCGGGCGGCCCCCAATGCGGTGCGCATATCGGCGATGTCGGTGTCGGTGTTCCAGTCGGCCATGAAGCCGAACTCCTCGGTCTCCTCCGGCACCAGGGCCCAGCGCAAGTCTACGCCCCACACGTCCACGCCGTCCTCGGCCAGGGCGATCGGCATCGCGTGATCGGACGGCACCGAGGTCGAGTAGAGACCGGTCAGGAAAATCTCGCGGAACAGCCCCGGAGAGCCGTGCACGAACATCACCGACTTCTTGGCCCTGATCGGGCAGAAGGGAAACCGCTCCTTGACCACCCGGTGCAGTCCCATCACGTCGTAGGGACCGTCGCCGACCTGGATCTGCATGCTGTAGAGCGCGATGTCGTCGGTGAGCTGGACTCGTTCGAAACCATGGATCGGGCCGTGTTGCCCCTGGGCGAGCGTCACACCGGCAGTGGCCAGATCCTCTTCGGTTGCCTCTGTCGGCCAGCCCGCCTGCTCGACGATCGACCATGCCAGCGCCTCGCTGCGCTCACTGACCGTTTGGGCCGAAACCGGTTCGGCCGGGGCGACGGGTTGTTCCTCGGAACAGCCAGTCAGAACCAATCCACACAAGAGCAAGGCATACAGGAACTTCCTTCGCATGGGGCACCTCCTTCGTGAAGCCGTCCGCGTGCGCCCCCCCCGGGGGAGTCACATCACTGGGATTTCCGATGGGGCGGGGCCGGGATCGGATGAGCCCCTCTCCCTGCAATGGAAACGCGCCCCACAGCAGGAATTCGGAAGGGAATCGGGCGGGTTAGTTGAACACGGCCGGCATGATGACCGCCACCATGATGGCGGCGTTGACGGCATCGACGACCTCTTTGGTCGCACGGGCGGTGTGACTGCCTTCGGCGATCCGCTTGATCCGCTCCTGCCGCGGCTTCAAGTCGGCCTTGTCGAACTTGGTTCGAAGAAGGTGGGTCTGATGGCCCAACGCAACCAGGATCGCGTCGCGCGGATCCACCTCGGGCTGCTCGCCGAAGATCGCCCCGCGCAGTCGCTCCACGAGCTGTCGTTCGGGCCCCGGATCGATCTCGGGGTAGATCTTGCGCGTAAAGATGCCCAGCACCTTGTCCTCGTCGGCGCGCAGAATCCCCCGACGGCAGAGCTGCAGGGCCGTTCGCGCTTTGAGGTCTTTCATCCGCGCCAGCTTGCGCACCCAGTCGGTAAGCGGTTTGCGGCTGTTCTGCTCCGAGATCAGCTTGATCGCCTCATCGAGCACAGGATCACCCAGACGCCTGGAATCGGTCAGTCGCACGAGGGGCTTGTCCTTCTTCTCGCTCTCGGGCTCGAGGGTGATTCGCTTCTGCAGAAGCAGCTCTGTGATCGCGGCGGCCGCGAGCGGGTACTCGATCGATCCGGAGGTGGCCACCGTGCCGGCATCTTCACGAAGTGCCAACAGCATGAACTCCTCATGCAGATAGAGATCCTCCCGGGTCATGGATACCTCCTCCGGATCAGATGTGCAGCCGGTAAGACGCCTCCACTACGGTAGGAGCCGAGGTCGAGGCCGTCAACCATCAGGAAACCTCGGCCAGTTCCTCCTTCAGCTGCTGCGACCGATCCTGCAGGCGCGTCAGGCGCGACATCAGCATGTAGACGATCGGCACCAGGATCAAGGTCAAGAAGGTCGAGAAGAACATGCCCCCCACGATGACGATGCCCAGCGGCTGGCGGGCCTCGGCGCCCGCGCCCCAACCCAGCGCGATCGGCAGCACGCCGAAGATGGTCGAGAGCGAGGTCATCAGGATCGGACGCAGCCGGATCCGCGCGGCCTCGACCACCGCATCGAGCGCGCTGCGGCCCGCGCGGCGGAGCTGATTCGAGAACTCCACGATCAAGATCGCGTTCTTGGTCACCAGACCGATCAGCATGACCATCCCGATCTGCGAGAAGATGTTGAGGCTGAGACCGAAGATCCACAGCGATGCGATCGCCCCCACCACCGCCAGCGGCACCGAGAAGAGAATCGTCAAGGGGTGGATGAAGCTCTCAAACTGGGCGGCCAGGACCAGGAAGATGAAGATCACAGCAAGCAAGAACATGAAGTAGAGCGTGGAGCTCGACTCCCGGAACTCGAGCGACTGGCCGGCGAGCGCGGTGCGGACGCCCGGCGGCAAGCTCTCGGAGGCGATGCGATCCAGATCGCCCAACGCGGTGCCCAGGTCCACCCCGGGCGCCAGATTGGCCGTCAGGGTCGTCGAGCGCGACCGGTTGTAGTGGTTCAGTTCCTTGGGCGCCGCCGTCTCCTTCACCTCGACGACGGTGGCGAGCTGGATGAGCTCGCCGTTGCCGGCGCGCAGGTAGACTTCGTCGATCACATCGGGCGTGGCCCGGTCCTCGGGACGGACCTGAGCGATGACATCATACTGCTTCGCCCCCCGCTTGAAGTCGCCCACCACGCGACCGCCCAGAAGCATCTCGAGGGTCGAGCCGATCTCGGTCACCGATACACCCAGGCGCGCGGCGCGGTCGCGGTCGATGTTGATCTGAAGCTCGGGCTTGTTGAGCGTCAGGTCCGAATCGAGGTTGATCAAGTAGCCCAGCTCCGAGGCCTTGGCCATCAAGACCCCCATCGCCTCTTCGAGCTTCTCGTAACTCTCGGCCTGGAGAACATACTCGACCGGGCTCGAGGAGAACCGTCCGCCCAGACTCGGGGGGTTGACCAGGAAGGCCTGAATGCCGGGGATCGAGAAGACCCGCGGGAAGAGCTCGGCCACCACCTGTTGCTGGGACTTGGCGCGCTCGTCGCGCGGGGTGAGGCGGAAGAAGGCAAAGCCGTTGGTGACCCGGCCCGGACCGCCGAAGCCCAGGCCCGTAGCGGTGAAGAGCCCCGCGTGCTCGGGCCGGCTCATGAGGATCTCCTCGAGCTGGCGCACGTAGCGGTCGGTGTAGTCCAGGGTCGACCCCTCCGGCGCCACGACGATCGCGAAGGCGATGTTGCGATCCTCGGTGGGGACGAGTTCCTGCGGCAGCTCGCGGAACAAGAAGGCCGCCACGGCCACCGCGGCCGCGCTGCCCAGGATCACCAGCCAGCGCAGGCGCAGCGCTAACCGCAGCGATCCGGTGTAGAGCCGGTCGAGCCACGCGAAGAAAGCATCGAAGGAGCGGCTGGCCCAGTTGGCCCTGGTACCGTGCAGGGGGCTCAAGAACCTCGAACAGAGCATGGGCGTCAGCGTGAGCGCCACGAAGCTCGAGATGATGACCGCCACCGCGAGCGAGACGCCGAACTCGTTGAACAGCCGGCCCACCGAACCGGTCAAGAAGGCCAGCGGCAGGAAGACGGCAACAAGGGCGGCAGTGGTGGCGATGATCGCGAAACCCACCTCACGAGCGCCGTCCCAGGCCGCCCGCAGGCGCGGCTTACCCATCTCGATGTGACGGTAGATGTTCTCGAGCATGACAATGCCGTCATCGACCACCAGGCCGATCGCCAGCACGAAGGCCAGGAGTGTCAGGATGTTGATCGTGAAGCCCAGGAAGTACATCAGGGCAAACGCGCCCAGGATCGAGATCGGGATCGCGATGGCCGGAATGAAGGTGGCGCGCAGGCTCTTGAGGAAGGCGAGCACCACCAGGAGCACGAGTCCCAGGGCGAAGAGAATCGTGCGGGCCACCTCCTCGATCGAGTCGCTGATGAAGGCGGAGGAGTCGAAGGCCACGCGCAGACTCATGCCTTCGGGCAGGGAAGCGCGCAGGCCAGGGATTGCCTGGCGCACCTCCTCGGCCACCTCAACCGTGCTGGCCTTCGTTTGCTTCACGACGCCCATACCGATCGAGGGAACGCCATTGTAACGTGTGATCGACCGTTCGTCCTCCGGCCCCACGGTCACCTCGGCCACGTCACGCAAGCGCACCTTGTAGTCGCCGCGCTGGGCGAGGACGATCGCCCCGAACTCCTCGGCGGTCTGCAGTTCCCCGCGCGTGCGCACCGAGAACTCGCGCTGGTCGCCTTCCACCCGTCCGCCGGGAATCTCGGCATTGCCGGTGCGGATGGCCCGCTCGATATCCACCGTGGTGAGGCCCCGGGCGGCCATGCGCTGGGTGTCGAGCCAGACCCGCATCGCGTAGCGGCGGTCGCCGCCCACGAAGATCGAGCCCACCCCCGGCAGCCGCTGCAGCACGTCCTTGAGCACGACATCGGCGTACTCGCTCATCTCGAGGGGCGAGTGCCGGTCGCTCGAGAGCGCGAGCCACATGATCGGCTGCGCGTTGACGTCCACCTTGGCCACCACTGGATCATCGGCCTCCCGCGGCAGCCGGCCCCGGATGCGTGAGACGCGGTCGCGCACCTCGTTGGCGGATTCCTCCACATCCTGATTCAGCTCGAACTCGATCGTGATGCGCGAACCCTGCTCCTGGCTCGAGGAGGTGATCGTCTTGACGCCCTCGAGGGTGGAGAGCGATTCCTCGATGACATCGGTGATCTCGGCCTCGATCACGCCCGGGCTCGCGCCCCGGTAGAAAGTCGTGATCGAGACGACCGGCGGATCGATGTCGGGGTATTCACGCACCGGCAGCCGCGAGAAGGCGATCACGCCGAAGAGGACGATGACCAGGCTCATCACCGTCGCGAAGACGGGCCGCTTGATTGAGATTTCGCTCAGTTTCATGATCTGGTCCCCGCGGATGCTTCGCCATCCTCTTTCCCGCCGGGGGCGCCGCCGGGGGCGCCGCCGGAAGAATCACCGGGACCACCGCTGGGAGGACCGCCGGGTCGCGCGCCACTGGGCACCGGGAACACGCGGGCGCCCTCGAAGAGCTTCTGATGGCCGGCCAGCACGATGCGATCACCGGCCGAAAGCCCGGAGGTCACCTCCACGCGGTCGACCAACCGCGTCCCCAGGGTGACCGGCGTGCGTGCCACGGTAGTGTCGGGCTCGATGCGATAGACGAACATCTGATCGCGCTCGGTGAAGACGGCCTGATTGGGCACGGTGAGCGCGTCGGGGCGGTCGGCGAAGATCAGCTCCACATCGGCCGACATGCCGGGCTTCACGCGTTCCCCTGGATTGGGCACGCGGGCAATGACCTCGGCGCTACGGGTCTCGGGATCGAGGCCGGGATTGATGACCTTGATCCGGCCGTCCAGTCGCTTACCAGGGAAGGCCGGGACCGTGACCTCGACGCGGCCGCCGATCTCAAAGAGCGGCACGTACTGCTCGGGCACGGTGAAGCGAACTTCCAGTTCCTGGATCGCGTGCAGGTCCACGATGGGCGCCCCCATCGACAGGAACGCGCCCGGACTCACGCGCCGGGACCCCACCACACCACTGAAGGGAGCGCGGATGCTGGTCTTCTCCAGGCGGGCCTGGGCGAGTGCGCGATCAGCTTCGGCGATCTTGAGCGCCGCCGCCGCGTCGTCTAGGTCCTGGGGTGTTCCGGCACCCCGGTCGACG
The DNA here is from genome assembly GCA_964573295.1 of uncultured bacterium. Lineage (GTDB taxonomy): Bacteria > Eisenbacteria > RBG-16-71-46 > CAIMUX01 > WJJG01 > CAYQJL01. The sequence continues at coordinate 9,202 of CAZNJE010000008.1, forward strand.
ACCGAGCGAACCCGGTCGTAGGCGGCTTGCCGCTGTTCGCGAATGGCCTCGGCACGGTCGAGGGTCGCGGCGAGCTCATCATCACGAAGCTGCGCGATCAGATCCCCCTGCTCGACATGACCGCCCTCGCGGAACGGCAGACGCTCGACGATCCCCGGGATCTCCGAGACCAGGAGCACCGTCTCGGCGGCCTCGATGGTGCCGACGGCATGGAACCGGTCCACCACACGTCCGGGCGTGAGGACCGCGAACTCAACCGGCGTCGGCGGCCGCTTGAATCCACCGCCACCGCGGCCACCTCCGCCGCCGGCGGCATCATCCCCGCTGGAGCAGCCCCCAACCACGAAGACACCGATGACCACGATCAGCCCTGCGCCGATCCAAGCCCACGATCTCTGCATGGGTCTCTGCCTGGTCCTTCGCCTGGTCCTTCGCCCGGTCCTCCGCCCGGTCCTCTGCATGGTCGCCTTCATCTCACCCTCGATTCTATCTGTGTCTCGACGTGTCTCGATGCGTCTCGCTCGTTCTGCTCTGCCGTCAAGTAGCGCAACTGTGCGGCCGCGCGGGCGGTTCGCACCAACGCCTCGGACAGCCTCGTCTGGGCTTCGGCCAGATCGGCCGCCAGACGAACCAGCTCAAACGCGGTCGTTCGGCCATTCTCGTACTCGATCAGCCCCACCCGAACCTGTTCGTAGGAGGCATCCACCCCTTCACGGGCCAGATCCAACCGCCGGCTGCCGTTCTCCAGCTCCCGGTGGGCGGACCGAACGTCTTCTTCCAGCAGCCGCTCGAAAGCCTCCACCCGCGCACGCGCGGCATCCACGTCCGCCCGCGCGCGACGGTAGGTGCCCCGGCCCTCTCGCAACCCGATGGGTACCGACAGCTCCAGCCCCACCGTCCAGGCCGGGAACTCGCCCGCCAGGACGTCGTCGATTGCACTCTGGTATCCACCATCAACCGCGACGGTGAGTGTGTCGCCGCCGAAGATCACCTCGCGGCTGTCGCCGGCCAGCCCGGTGCCGCCTAGCTCGCCGAACAGATCGAGCCGCGGCAGCCGCTGCCACTTCGCACCTTGCGCGAGAACTTCCGCGGCAGCCAGCGCGCTTTGGGCGGCCTGCAAGGTTGGGTTGGCCGCGTAGGCCTGTCGAATCAGCGTTTCGACGTCCCGGACCCCGAAGCGTTCGGCGGGATCACTCATGGTACGGTAGCGCTGCCGACCCGGCTCAGGCCGCCGGCCCAGCAGGGTGGTCAGCTGGTCGGAGAGCTGCCCCAGACGCTCCTCCTGATCCAGCACGGCCAGGCTTCGCTGGGCGAGGAAGACCCGGGCGTTGGCCGTCTCGTTCGGACCGGCCAAACCGGCCTCGGCCCGGTACCGGCTCTGCTGCAGGAGCGCCTCGGCCTGCTCGACGATGAGCTGTCCCACCGCATAATCGCGCTCGGCCGCATAGAGCTGCCAGAACGCGATCTCCACGTTGGCCTGGGTCAACAGCCGCGCCTCCTGCTCGAGTTCCCGTGCCCGGCGGGTCAACCGCTGCGTGGCCGCGCGCTCGGAGGAGGTCCCGGCACCCAGTCCCCTCAGAAGCGGCTGACGGATCGAGAGGCGCCCATCGGCCCGGTACTCGGGATCGATCACCGTGAACTCGGAGTTGGTGTCGAGCTCGCGTGCGTCGAGTGCGATCTCGATCTCGGTGCCCAACGGCAAGAGCCACCGGGCGCCGGCCGAGGCAGTGGTCACCTCGTCCTCGACGACATCCGGCCTCGCAAATGGTGAGGACGAAGGGGTCTCGCTTGAGGACCGAGACCACTGGGCGAAGAGCTGTGGATCGAAAGCACCCTTCTCTCGCATCCAGACCCCTTCGGCGGCTTCGACGGCCGCTTGGGCCTCCCGCATGGCGATCGCGTTCCTGAGCGCCCAGTCGATCGCTGTCTCCAGCGTCAGCGGCTGACCCGGCAGGTTCTCGAGGACCTCGCTCAGTGTCCGGTCGGGATCGATCGCAGCGGTATCCGTATTGGCACCTGCATCCGCGGTCGCGGTCTGAACCGTGATCCCACCGCCAATGACCCCCAAGATCAGGCCACACACCACGGCGACAAACACCGTGGAGATCACCGTGGAGATCATCGTGGAGACCATCGTGGAGACCACCGCAGGAGGCACCGTGGAGGGCACCGCCGAGCCCATCCGGGAGCCGAAGGCGGGCTGAGCCAGAGGCCAGGGGATCCTGAGCACGACATCCCGACGACGGTGGCTTTTGTGGCTTCCGTGGCTTCTAGCAATGTCGCCATCTGTGGGAGAGCATTGGCAACCTCGTGCGGAAAGCTTCATTCTCGCCTACCCCTTCTGTCGATGATACCGGTCACTCTTACGCTTGCTCTGTCCAGCGGCTGAGGGTTCTCTGAAGCCCCAGCGTATGACTCCCAGATCGCGATGTCCAATAGTCAGCGACTCCTGCCAACACACCTCGCGCGAGTTCTCGCCCTTACCCAAGGAGGCCGGGATGTGTTCCCAATCTAGTTCGTCACCGCCCGTTCGGGCGACCCGCAGCGGATGAAACGAGTTGCAGGCCACGACCGGCGTGGCAAGCTGGCCGGCTCCTCTATTCCACCGGCTTTGGTCAGCCTGCATGTGCCGTGGCGGGTGGCCGGCCTCCAGGCTCCGCTGTCCACGGGCGACTGTCAGGCTCCGTCGTCCACGGCCGATCGTCAGCCGATCGTCAGCTTACCTCCTTCCGTCGACAGCACGCGTGGAAGAAGCCGATCTTGGCACGGTTGAGGGCCTATAACCCATTATGTTCTATGGCCGTGAAGACAGTGCATGACCGACCGGACGGCGAATGGTTGTCCGCTAATCAGACGCGCGTAGTGGACCAAGGCATCGGTGCTCGGATGGAATGGCCCCGCACGATGCACGGTGGATGCCGTACGTGGCTATATGGCAAGGGAATGGCTATGGTCACTGGTTCGCAGTTGAGGGGAACTTGACGCGTAAATACAATGTAGGTATTCTTGACTCATGGATGACCTGAGCTTCGAGTGGGATCCGCGAAAGGATGCGCTGAACCACCGCAAGCATGGGGTTCCATTCCGGGAAGCGATGACCGTGTTCTATGACGAGGATGCGCTCCTGCTTGATGACCATGCGCACTCTCATGAGGAGGAGCGGTTTCTCCTTCTGGGAATGAGTGGGAGGCTCCGGCTTCTCGTTGTCTGTCACTGCGAGCGACACGGCCAGACGATTCGAATCATATCGGCGCGGCCGGCGACGCGTAGGGAGCGTGGCCAGTACGGCCAAAGGTGGAAGAGATGAAGAAGGAATACGACTTTTCAAAGGCGACGAAGAATCCGTACGCGGCACGGCTCAAGAAGCAGGTCACGATCCGCCTCGACTTGGGAACTATTGACTACTTCAAGGGCTTGGCCGATGAGACAGGGATTCCCTATCAGACACTGATCAATCTGTATCTGAGGGAATGCGCCACGACCGGTCGGAAGCTCTCAATGAACTGGGGCGGACAGGCCAAACAGAAGCGCGCGTAGCGGTCGGCAGTCATGTAGAGCGACAGGGGGCAGGTCTTCAATCAACAGGATGCTGCTTGACGAGCGACTCCGCGACCATGGCGCTGATCTGTTGGCCAAAGGATGTGCCACGACAGTACGGCAAGAATCAATGGACGGCCATAGAACCCTACATTCACCGGACGTCTGGTCCTGGCACGGCTCTGGCCACGATGGCGGGCCTGAGCCCGCCACGGCTCTGCAGGGCCAGAGCCGCGCCAGGCCCAGCCGCCGGTGATGTTTACGATATCAGTAAGTTAAGTTTTTTGCCCCGGGGCAAAAATGCAGAGACAATGTTGCAACACGGGCGATTAGGGTCGGGTCACAGTGTCTGCATGTGGCGTGAGTTTCTGTCTAGGCGCATAGCCAATGGACTCGCCCATGGGAAACGAAGACCCCCCGCACGTGAAGGGAATCACCTGAAGGCAACAAGCACGTCGTGGGCTGCCGACATCGCGTCCTTGCAGTCAGTTCTCCAACCCAGTGGTGAGAGAGGCGGTGGCAGAAGCCCGCAGCCCAGGCCAAAGGCGCAATTCGATTGCACGCAAATGACCGATTTGGATTCCGGAATCCGACTATAAACAATCTATTTTGTGACATTTACAGGATTAGCCTTTGACAAGAATCCTGAACCGCACCGCGCAGGCGGCGGACGTTCTGACGTTCTCAAGAGCAGGAGAAGGTGTCTCCAGGGTGCCTGCCACGTACCCGGTCCACTCCACGCTCCAGATGATCGGCTCATACGCCGTGCCCGAGGCCAGGAAGTCGCGCCACAGTTCCCAGTCCGTGAAACGCAAGCCCGTGGGTGCCCCAGACTCGTCGAAGGTCCCGGCCCAGTAATGGAACGGATGTCCGGGGAAGAGCACCGGCGCCACGGACATCGTGAGCGCGTGTTCGAGGTTCGTCATGGTCGAGTCGAAAGGCGAAATCTCGTCCGGGCAGCACCGGACCAGCTCTGCCATGGGAGCGGAAGTGACCGGCTCGGCATACAATCCACCAGCGTACAGATCCCCGTAGAGGTCGGAGTAGAATGCGAGGGTCTCTTGAAGCAACCCAGGAGCCGCCTTGATGGGGCAGTCGATCGGAACGTATCCGTCAACGTCCCGCCGTCCCGGCGGCAGAGAGTAGGGAAACGCTTGCCGCAACCCCTTAGCTGAACAACCGCACCAGGAAGAGGCTGATCTCGGGCAGGTAGGTCACCAGCATCAACGCCACGAGCAGCATGAGCAGGAAGGGCACCGACGCCGCATAGACTTTCACGATGGGTTGACGGAATCGGAAGGAGGAGATGAAGAGGTTCAGGCCCACCGGCGGGGTGGAATAGCCAATCTCCAGGTTGGTCAGGAAGATGATGCCCAGGTGGGTAAGATCCACGCCGTACTCCATGGCGATGGGCACGATGAGCGGCACGACCACGATCAGGGCCGAGAAGATGTCCATCAAGCAGCCCACGATGAGGAGGAAGACATTCAGCGCCAGCAAGAACCCGATCCGGCTGCTGATCAGACCTTCCATCTCATCGAGGATGATCATCGGGATCTCGGCATCGATCAGGTAGTTGGTCAGTCCCATCGCCGAGGCCAGGATCACCAGAATGCCGCCCACCAAGGTCATGCTCTCGCGAGTCACCCGTGGCAATCTACGGAGCGGGATGTCGCGATAGATGAAGACCTCGACGAGAAGCGCGTAGAAAGCGGTCATGGCGGCAGCTTCGGTCACCGTGAGCTTGCCGCCGTAGATCCCTCCAAGCAGGACGAAGGGCAGCGGAATCTCCCAAGCGGCTTCGCGTATCGCGCCGGCAAGCTCGCGCCAGCGGAACGGGGTCGTCGTCTGCTGCCCATGCCGATTCTGCCAGACCGCCAGGATCGAGAGCAGCGCAATCAGCAGAATCCCCGGCAGGATACCGGCCAGGAAGAGCCGGTCGACGGTCGGACCGCTCAAGGGGTCGATCAGATCGGCGCCCGCGCTGCGGCTGGCGACATAGCTGTAGATGATCAGTGCGAGGCTGGGCGGAAACAGAATTCCCAAACTCCCACCGGTGGTCAGCAGTCCCAGTGAAAAACGCTCGGAGAACCTGTCCTTGAGCAGCGCGGGCATCAGCAGCCCGCCCATCGCCACGATCGTGACGCCGCTGGCGCCGGTGAAGGCGGTGAAGACCGCGCAGGCGATCATTGCCACGATCGCCAGCCCCCCGGGCACCCATCCGAAGGCCGCCCGGGTAAGACGAACCAAGCGCTGCGGGGTGCCCGACTCGGCAAACAGGTATCCGGCGAAGGTGAAGAGCGGGATAGCGATCAGAACCGGCGAGGATGTGAGCCGACTCATCTCGGCAGCCACCGCCACCGAGGAAATCCCTTCCGCGCCGAAGGCCACCAGAGCGGCCAGCCCCAGCACAGCGAAGAGAGGTGTACCCAGGAGCGCCAGCAGAGGGATCGCGATCCACCACAGCCCGGAGCCGAGCCAACCGCTCATCAGGAAAGCGGCGCTGGGCAAGACGGCCCCCGGGAGGATGGTGCCAGGTAAGAGCACGCCAGGCAGGAGCACGCCAGGCAGGAAGACGCCAGGCAAGCGCGCCATTCCCGAGACCCGTGCCCGCAGGCCGGACCGCAGTCTGGCGAGAAGACTCCGCAGAGCCGGGATGGCGAGCCCGCCCATCGCGGACGCCTTGGGCTTCGGCTTGCCGCCCAACGCACCGGCCTCGGGGCTACGCTTACCGCCCATCGCGCCGCTCCCCGCCAGGGTCCGCCTCGTGATCGACACCGAAACTCATGAGCCCCATGTTCTCGGCCAGACTCAGCTTCTCGCTGCCGTGTGCTTCGAGCAAGGTTTCTTCGAGCTCACTCCGGGAGGTCAGCACTCGGGCGAGGAAACGCACCGCGATCAGAGCAAAACCAATCCACAGGGCGGCCAGCAGGATCCAGGTGGGAATCCCCAGGAATCCGGTCATGCCGAACTCCTGTTCCTGTCCCAAGAAGACCCACGCCGCGCGGGAGAGCACCGCACAGATCACCGCGGCCACGAGGGTGGTGAAGCGCACGATCCACAGACGCGGTCCCATCGGCGCGAGACGTCCCACGACATCCATCTGGATGTGGCGGAGCTTCCCGGCAGCCACGACCGCGCCGGCGAAGCCGATCCACATCATGAGGTGGCGCAACAGGGGGTCGATCCACACGAGGCCGGTGTCGAAGAAGTTGCGCAATACGATCTGCAGGACTGCGAACCCGAGCATGGTCATGAGCAGCCCGGTCAGCACCCACTGCTCGAGGAGGCCCACACCACTGCTCCAGCCGGCGGGGCCCACTTGCCGGCGCACGAGCGCCCGGACGGCCAAGCAGACGATCACGAAGGTCCCGAAAACGGGGTAGTAGGTTCCAGAACCCGCAAGGCTACCGAACAATGCGCTCACTTGCTGTGCCTGCTCCCTGGCATCCGCATCTCCTGGCCTAGTGCCTGCTCCCTGGCATTCGCATCCTCTCGCTCAGCGCCGGCTTCTCGGCACTCACATCCTCTCGTCTAACGCATACGTGCCAGCGCGTCGGTGAGCTGGTCGAGTAGGGCTTGTTCGTACAGCTCCCCGGTCATCTCGCGCCACACCGTCCGGCCGATCGCCTCGAACTCGGTCACCCGATTCGGATCGGGGGGCACGCGCTCGATGTTGCGCTCGGCGACCACCTCGATCGACTCGAGGTTCTGCTCTCGCGTAGCGATCTGCAAACGGCCGAACACGTCGTCAGCGATACGGTGCACCGTCGCGGTCTCCTGCGCCGTGAGTTCATCGAAGGAACGCTTGCTCACCACCACCGCGCCCATGGCATGCGTAATGGGGAGATCGGTCATGTAACTCAAACGCGTGAACCACTGCAAGGAAAGACAGCCGTAAGGGGTCGTGTAGACGGTGTTGATGATCCCGGTCTGCAGGCTGGTCAGCACGTCGGTGACATTGAGCGGCACCGGGGAAACCCCGCAGGCCTCGATGAGGGATTGCGCCAGCGGGTCGCCCTCCCACAACCACATCTTCATCTGCCGCAGGTCCTCGGGTGAGCGGACCGGCTCCTGGCTGAACAGGTAGACGAACCCGACATCGGCCCAACCGAGCAAGACGAAGCCCTTCTCCATGAGACGGCGTTCGAAGAGCGGGTCGAGCTCGTCGCGCACGCGGTCGATCTCCTCCGGCGACCGGAACATGAACGGCAGCTCCATGATCCGTAGCGAGGATTCGATCTCTCCGAGGCCGACGCCGGTCAGGCCCGCGCCGTGGATCTGCCCGCTGCGCATCTTCCGTAGCACGTCGAGGTCGCTGCCCTGGGTACCGCCCGGATAGAACTTGAAGCCCACCACCCCACCGGTTTCCTCCTGCACGCGATCGTTCATCTCGTGCATGAGCTTCATCCAGGTCGAGCCCTCGGGCGCGATCGTGGCAATCTTGATCAGCTTCTTGGGGCGCCGGCGCCGGGCCGCGGGATCCTGTTCGCCGGGCAGTCGAACCAGCCCATCGGCGACCAAGAGGGCCGCCACCGACAACAGAATGACCCCGAACCGCCACCACCAGCGCGGTCCGCGCCGCGCCGGCCCCTGGGTCAGGCCGCGTCCCGGAAGCCGGTCCATGTGGCGTAGCCTTTGCGTGTCATGTTTCACCCGACACCTCCACGGATCGGATGCCGACCGTCCCTGGCACCCTGAGACCTATCACCACCGGGAGACCCGGTACCACCCTGAGACCTATCGTCCGTCACCGGGAGACCTGGTACCACCCGGAGATCTATCACTACTAACACTCGACCGCGGGGGGGATTTCCCCAAGTTTCCGTGCAAAGCCACACACTGCTAAAAGAAGTAGTCCTGATCCTCGAGCAGTGTCGCAGCCTCTTCCTGGGCGATGCGGTTGACCAGTCGGGCCTCGGGAAAGAGGTCCTTGGGAGCGGACAGCACATCCTCCAACGCCGTGACGAACGCCCTCTGGTCCAGCGCCGCCACGCAGTAGTACCGGGCGTAGAGGACTCGGTGATAGAGGAATCGTCCGCCCGTGACACCGAAGGCCGCCTCGAACAGCCGCTGTGAGGTCTCGAGGTCCCCGCCCAACATCGGCGGCGTCTTGGCCAGCATGATCGCCTTGAGCACGTAGGGCATACCGTGGAAGTACTCGGGCGCCATCGCGATGGCCGCGTCGGCCAGCACGTGGGCATAGGGCAGATCGGCCAGAATCGCCGGCTCGTCCATGTGGGCCAGGATGTGCGGGGCCAGACAGGCCGCCGTCCACATGAGCAAGGGGGAAAGATCCTCGGGCCGGCGTTTGGCCAGCTCGGCCGCCAGGGCGTCGGGCCCGGTGTCCCAGGCCGCCGCGAACCAGTCTCGCCGCATCAGAAACCGCCGGCCCAGGTCCCAACCCTCACGGTAGAGACGAGCGGCTCGGGCCGGATCCTTCTCCTCCACGAAGATCATCGCGTAGGATCCGTAGAGCTGGACGGCCCCCGTCCAAAGCTCCACTCGGTCCGGAGCCGAGCGGCACAGGCCGCGCAGCAGAAGGAGCTGGCCGGGGATGGCCTCGCGGGCGGTATCGATGTCGCGGGAGCAGTAGGCCTCGGCGAGTGAGGCCTCCATGATCGGCACCATGCTGCCGGTGGCGAGGCGCTGCACGGAGCATCCGTGACCCAGCACCAGGAGGCCGGCGACGCCCACCAGCTGAACGAACCACCGCATCTTTCGTGCAAGACCGTTCCCGAAGATACCGAAGATGCCTCTCATCCTTGCGAGCCTCCTGGCAACCTCTTTCCGGGCGCGTGCAAGAAGCCCTCACGGGCAGCCGTCCCAAGCTGGCGCGACTGTAGGTGAGGAGGGCGGCTCTGTCAAATGGCCGCCGATTCGGCAATTCCTTGCTTCCGGCCAATGAGGTAACATGGCTTCGAGAGGTGCCGGGTCAAGGTCAAGACAGTCGGCCGCTTCGGCAGTATGTCCGGCGGGCGGCCAGCGTGGCCAAAATGCCCACCGTGGCCAAGGTGGCCAGGTTGGCCAGGCTGGCCAGGCTGGTCGTGGAGCGCACTTGGAGGGAACGCCGATGGGCGGGAACAAGCGCCATCCGCGACCGCAATCCCGGGCCCCGGTGGCCGCCTCGGCCATCGTTCTGCTCGTCTTGCTGGCGCTGACCCTCGTCCTGGGGCTGCATCAGACCGAAGGGCACCTCACCTATGCCCTGGATGACGCCTACATCCACCTGGCCATGGCCAAGAACCTCGCCGAGCATGGGATGTGGGGCGTCAACCGGCAGGAGTTCTCCTCCACCTCCTCGGCGCCCTTGTGGACCGCCCTGCTGGGAGTCGCCTTCCTGTTGGCCGGCCCGCGCGCAATCGTACCGCTTCTGCTCAACATCGCGTTCAGTCTGGCCCTGATTCTTCTGGCCAACCGTCTGCTGGTGCGCGAGAGCAACCTCGCTCCCCGGTCGCGCGCCCTCGTCCTGGCGGCGCTGGTTCTCTTCGTCCCGGTCGTCCCGATGATCGCGACGGGCCAGGAACACCTGCTCCACCTGCTCTTGATCGTATTGTTCCTGATCGGCCTGGGCCGGCTGCTGGCCCCGCCGTCCCGTGGCCTCGGCCGGCTACCGCTGGAGCTGTGGATCGCGACGCCGGCGCTCGGGCTGGTGCGTTACGAGAGCTTGCTCCTGGTGGGCGTCACCGTTCTGATCTTGGCCCTGCGGCGCCGCTGGACGGAAGGGGCCATCCTGGCCGGGCTCGGGTTCCTCCCGCCGCTCGCCTTCGGCCTCTGGTCCGTAGCCAACGGCGGATATTTCTTCCCCAACCCGGTGCTCCTCAAGGCCAACCTGCCTGTGGGTGACTCCGGCGCCCTCCTGAAAACGGCCACCGGCTATGTGGCCTTGCGCCGACTGTTCATCAACGCCCACCTGCTGGTGCCCCTATTGCTGGCATTGGGGCTGCTGACCGCGCTCGCCGCGCGGGGCGCGAACATCGCCACGCAACCAGTGCGCCGGCCGCTTCCGGGCACGGCGCTGATGCTGTTCGCGGCGACGACCCTGCTGCATCTGACGCTGGCGGACGTCGGCTGGTTCCACCGTTACGAGGCCTACCTTGTGGGGCTGGGCATCCTTGCGATCGCCCTCGGTCTGGGAAGCGCCATCGATGCGGCCCGCGAGGTGGTCGACAGATTCGTTCAGCACGGAGGGGCCCGGGTGGCCCTGATCCTCACGCTGCTCTTCTCGGCCGCCCCACTCGCCGATCGCGCCGCTCGCGCCACCCTCGAGACCCCTCGGGCAATGCGCAACATCTACGAGCAGCAGATTCAGGTCGCGCGATTCCTGCGCGATCACTGCGGCGACCGCTCGGTGGCAATGAATGACATTGGAGCGGCATCCTTCCTGGCCGACATTCGCTGCGTCGACCTGATGGGGCTTGCCAACCAGCGCATCGCCGGCCGAATCCGCACGAGAACCTACGGTCCGGGAGCGCTCGAGCTGATCTTGCGTGAAGAAGGCGTGTCGGTCGCCGTCCTCTACGAGAACTGGATCCGCGTCCCCGCCGAGTGGACCCGGCTGGCTCGCTGGCGCATCGAGGGCAATGTGGTCACCGGCGGCGACACGGTGGCCTTCTTCGCCCTCGCCGCCCATGATGCCCCCGACCTCGACGACGGCCTTCGCCGATTCCGATCGCGCTTGCCGGCGCGGGTCCTGGTCGCCACGCCGTAGACGCCGGCCGCCTCTGATGCGGCCGGTGCCGGGAACCCGCCCCGCGAAGCCGTGTCCAATATCTAGGTCAGGCGGAGGTTTGGGCGGGGTTGTGCCCCTTGACCTAGGGACTCCCTTCCACCTATAATTCGCGCCTGATTCTCCTAAGTTCAATCATTTATATAGGTTCAAGGCAGGAACGTCACTGGATCAAGGGGAACGCTCATGATCGAAGTCCGCAATCTGACGAAACGTTTCGGACCTACCGTCGCCCTGAACAACATCTCTTTCGATGTCGCTTCGGGCGAGGTGCTGGGGCTCCTGGGACCGAACGGGGCGGGCAAGTCGACGGCGATGCGGATCATCACCTGCTACATCCCGGCCGACGAAGGCGATGTCACCGTCGATAGGTACAGCGCGCGCGACCAGAGCGTCGATGTTCGCCGCCAGATCGGCTACCTGCCCGAAAGCGCCCCGCTCTACCAAGACATGGGGGTCATCGACTACCTCGAGTTCATCGGTCGCATCCGCGGCATGAACGGAGATGTGCTCCCGCGCAAGGTCGATGAGATGATTGCCGTCTGCGGCCTGGAGCGGATGGCCCACCGCACGATCGGCACCCTCTCGAAGGGATACCGCCAGCGCGTGGGACTCGCCCAGGCCATGATCCACGAACCGAAGGTCCTGATCCTCGACGAGCCCACCACCGGCCTCGACCCTAACCAGATCGTCGAGATTCGCGAACTGATCAAGCGCATCGGGCAGAAGAAGACGATCATCCTGAGCACCCACATCCTCCCCGAGGTCGAGACCACCTGCTCACGCGTCCTCATTATCAATGAGGGCCGGATCGTCGCGAGCGGCACACCGGCCGAGTTGGCCGGCCAATCCGAAGGCGAGCAGCGGATCATGCTCACGATCAAGGCAGCCGCCAGTGAGGTCGAACCGGCGCTTCGCGACAGCGGCCTGGCGAGTGACCTGCGGCTGGTCGGCCAAGACGGGGGCAAGGTCCGCTACGCGGTGGGCACGGCGGCCCAGGATCCGGAAGAGAAGCTCTACCAGCTGGCGGTCGCGAACGGGTGGATCCTCACCGAGCTCAAGCGCGAGACGAAGAGCTTGGAGCAGGTCTTCACACAGCTGACGACCCGTGAACCCGTCTCGTCCTGAGACACACGTTTGCACATCGAAAGGCGGCCGGCCGCGTCGAGGCGATCGAGACAAGCCGGTCCAAACGAGGCCAACGGAGGAAGGAAGGGATGAGAAACGCGCTGACCATTGCGGGCAAGGAGTTCCGCAGCTACTTCAACTCCACCATCGCCTACATCTTCCTGGTGGTGTTCCTGGTGCTCAATTCGGTGCTCTTCTTCGAGCTGCAGAAGTTCTTCGTGATCGGGCAGGCCACGCTGCGCGACTTCTTCGGCCTGGCGCCGATCCTCCTCCTGTTCTTCATCCCCGCGATCTCGATGCGGATGTGGGCCGAGGAACGTAAGATGGGCACGCTCGAGACCCTGATGACGCTGCCCGTGCGCGACTGGGAAGTGGTCGTAGGGAAGTTCTTGGCCGGGTTCTTCTTCTACCTGGTCGCCCTGGTCCTTACCTTCCCGCTGCCCTTGATCGTGAACGCCTTGGGGTCGCCCGACTCGGGGGCCATCTTCTGCGGGTACCTGGGGCTGCTCTTCCTGGGCGGCTCCTACTTGGCGATCGGTCTGTGGATGTCGAGCCTCACCGAGAATCAGATCGTGGCCTTCATCGGCGCCTTCGTTCTCTGCTTGGTCTTCTTCATCATCGGCGTCGACCTGGTCCTGACCTCGATGCCGCGTGAGCTGGTGCCCTTCTTCAAGGGCCTGTCGCTGGGCAGTCACTTCAGTTCGATGGAACGTGGCGTGATCGATTCGCGCGATCTGATCTATTATCTCTCGATGATTGGGTTCTTCCTGTTCCTCAACGTGCGCTCGGTGGAAAGCCGCCGCGGGCAGTAGTGGACCTATCGACGGCGAGAGTGCGCACGGGAGCCTTGAGGCCACTTGAGGCCAAAGGAGGAGAGTACGAAATGGCAAGCCGGATGGGAAAGGGCGGCGCCGCGGCGGGCATGGCCATCGGCGTGGTGTTGGTGGCGGCGATCCTGGTGCTGGTCAATGTCATCGCGCAGGGCAACTTCCTGCGCCTGGACTTGACCGAGGGCAAAGAGTTCACCGTCTCCGACGCGACGAAGGACATCCTGAGAGACCTGGATGACCTGGTCACGATCACCGTCTACATATCCGAGGAGTTGCCCATGCAGCTCTCGACCTTGAGGCAGCAGATCTCCGACCTGCTCGACGAGTACCGCAATTACGGCCGCGGCCGGATTCAGGTCGACTTCGTCGACCCGTCCAGCGACCCGGAGATCGAACAGCGCATGCGCAGCCTGGGCATCCCGCAGATCACTGCCCAGACGCTGGAGCGCGACCAGTTCCAGTCGGTCAATATCTACTTGGGAATGCGGATCAGCTACCTGGACAAGCAGGAAGTGATCCCGGTCGTGCAGGATACCTACACGCTCGAATACGACCTGACCTCGGCAATCCTCAAGGTCGCCAGCGACCGCACCTACAAGGTGGGCGTCTTGACCGGCCCCACGCAGCACGATTTGAACACCGAGCTTACGGGCCTGAAGGAACTGCTGCAGAATCAGTTCACCGTGGTGCCGGTGGATCTGGGAGACGGCGAGCGCGAGGTACCCCCGGATACCGACCTGTTGATCGTTCCCGGCCCCCGCGACGTCCCGGATCGTGTGGAGTACCAGATCGACCAGTACCTGATGGGCGGCGGCAAGATCATATTCATGATGGATGCGATCGAGCTGGCCGCCGGCGGCGGCCTGCAGGCCACCCCCATCCAATCGGGGATCGAGGATCTGCTGGCCCACTACGGCGTGCGGGTCCAGAACGCACTGGTCCTGGACCGGACCGCCAACGCCACCGCTTCCTTCTCGAGCGGCTACGTGCGCTACCAGCTCCCCTACCCCTACTGGGTGAAGGCGGTGCCGGACCTTCTGAACGCCGAACATCCGATCACCAACCGCCTGGAGTCGGTGGTTCTGCCCTGGACGGCTTCGCTCGAGCTGGACGTCGAGATCGCGCCGGGCGACCCGCTGGGGCACATCGAGGAGTTGGCCGAGCAGCAACGGGAGGCGCAGCGGGAGTTCGCCCGGCAACTGGGCATGGAGATCGAGGAAGAAGGCGACGGGGCTGGCGACGAAGCCGCCACCGTCGACGGCGAGGGCGACTCGGGCGAGAATGCCATGCCCGACGCCGAGCTCTACGCCCACGTCCTGGCGCGGACCTCGCCCAGCTCGTGGACGGTCAGCGGATTCTACGACCTCAATCCGCAGCAGCAGTTCGTTCCGGCCGGTGGTGAGGTGTCTTCGAAGATCACGGTCGCGGCGCTGACCGGCACCTTCTCGAGCTACTACAACGAGGCACCGGTGCCAGGCGCCGAGGGCGAGGACGCCCCTGCTGACGGGGACACCGGCGAGGGCGCCGAGGGTGAGCTGTCGGTCGCGCCTAGCGCAGATACCGGCGCGGGCCGCCCTGACGGCGAGAACCCGCCCACCTTGCTCTCGAGCCCCGACACCCAGGTCATCGTCATCGGTAACGCGCTCTTCGCCACCGATCAGTTCCTGGGCCAGTTCGGCGCCAACTCGCTCTTCCTGCAAAATGCGGTGGACTACCTGACGCTGGGTGATCAGCTCATCACCATCCGCTCGCGCGGCGCGACCGACCGGCCGCTCGCGCAGATCTCCAACACGACCAAGTCGACGATCAAGCTGCTGGGCATCCTGGGCACCCCGGCCCTGGTGATTCTGCTGGGCTTGATCCGCTTCGGCATGCGGCGCCGCAAGATGGCCGCGCGGGAGATTGCCCGCGCCCAGCGCGGCTAGGGGTGGCTAGGTGTGGCTAGGGGTTGATTCGCGCGGGAGGGCCCCGCGCATCCGAGGGAGGTCAATAGTCTGATGCGAGTACGGACCATGCTCATCCTGGCGGTCATCGCCGCCCTGCTGCTCGTGATCGCCGTCCTTTCGAATCGCAGCGAACGGGCGGGCGAACGCCTCGAGTCGGGAGAGATCTTCCCGGGACTCACGGCCGGTGCAGTCGGCGAGATCTTCTTGGCCACCGAGACCGACACCGCCCGCCTGGCCAGAGAGGCCGGCCAGTGGCGGGTCGTCACCGAGGGCGACTACCCGGCCGACACGCTGGCGGTGGGGCGGATGCTCGACAAGGTCGGGCTGCTTGACCGGCGATACCTGCACTCGACCAACCCGGAGATGCAGGCCACGTTTGAAGTGGCTGAGGGGATGGGAACCGAGGTCAAACTCTCGGGTCCCTCGGGCGAGATGCTGGCGCACTTCATCGTGGGCAAGAACGGTCCCGATTTCCGCAGCCAGTTCATCCGGCCGGCCGAGTCGAACAAGGTCTTCCGCATTCCCGACTACCTGCGCAGCGCCTTCGACGCCGGCCGCTCGACCTGGCGCGACAAGACGATCTTCGCCTTCGACCGCGAGAAGGTGCGCTCGATCCATCTGCGCCCGGCCGAAGGAGAGCCCCTGCAGATTCAGAGGACAGGCGAGGACAGTTACGTCTTCCTGCCCGACAGCGGTGCGGTCAAGGCCTCGGCCATCGAGTCGACGATGCTCACGCTCTCGCGGCTGAACGCCGACACCTTCCCCGACTCGCTTCCTTCGCTGGCCGATGCCGGCCTCGACCCGCCGATGCAGGAGGTCGAGGTGAAGCTCGACGACGGCGCCGTCTACGCCCTGGAGATCGGCGCGCTCAACGACGCCGAGACCCGCCACTACGTGAAGAGAGCCGGCGACGACACCCTTTTCCTGCTGAGCAAGGGCCGGGTGAATGGGATCCTGCCAGACCGCGAGAAGCTGGCGGAAGAACCACCCGAGGAGCCGGCTGAGGAATAGGCTGAGGAATAGGCTGAGGAACAAGCTGAGGAACGGGCCGGAAAGGAAGCTCGGCACACGGCACCCCACAGCACCCCACAGCACCCCTTAGAGCCCGGCGGCATTCTGGGGGCCTTCAATATCCAGGCCGTCCGGCCGGGGTCGCTCGACGGGGACGCGTAGCAGACGTCCCAGGCACAACTCCAGGAGCCGCGCCGAGACCGGCTTCGTAAGCACGGTGATCAGGTTTTTCGGCAGGCGGTGCGGGGGCAGCGAGGCCAGCCAGTCGCCGGTCTCGGTGATGGCCAGCACGGGCAGTTCCCGATAGTAGTCGCTCAAGGCGCGCATGAGAGCCCGTCCGGCGGGCTCCCCCGCGAAGTCGGCCACCAGCGCCTGGTAGCGGGCGTTCTCGAGCGCCTCGAGCACATCAAGGGCACCGCGTACGTCAGTAGTGGGCATCCCCACGGCCCGTAGATACCGGCTGATCACCCGTCCCACCCGCGCGTCGGTCCCCATGTAGAGCACCCGCGCCGGCCCCCTCGGGCTCTCGGCCGCCGCGGGGAGAGCCTTCAGGTACCTGACAATCTCTTGTCGCAGCGCGCTCATCCCCTGCTCGACCGGCACGATCTGGACAGGGAGTTCGAGCTCTTCGATCCGCGAGAGCAGAGCCGGTGTGGGATGCGCCCGCGCCCAGATCGGAATCGGCGGCAGCGCCACCGAGGCATTGCCCATCTTGAGGTAGGCCAGCAGCGTCTCGATGTCCATCAGCGACGGTGGAACGGAATCGTGGAGCGTCGAGGCAATGGCCGCCGGATAGGCGCGCTCGACCGTGGCGATCGCCTCGGGCAGGGCCGCCGCCCAGGTCGAGCGGACGCCGTCGCGCTCGAAGCCGGTCATGAGCCGGGCGGCCTGCCCGCTGTCGCGCATCCAGATCAGGATGTGGTCGTCACGCTGTCCGGTCATAGGTCCTTCTGGAAGCGTTTCCCGCCCCGCGCGCGGAAACCCGCCCATTCGAATTCTCTCGGCTCAAGCCCGGCACCGCGTCGGGGCGGTGCTGTGGTCACTCATGGGAGAAGCAAGGATAGAGTACGCAAGAGGGAATTCAAGCGTGGGATTGCTGGTCGGTCAGCAAACGCGAGAGATCGCCCGCACGGCCCGGCCGCTGGCGCCCGGCATCGTCGATACGCCAGACTCTCTAGAAAATCTTCTGCAACCACTCGAACCCGA
Source organism: uncultured bacterium (assembly GCA_964573295.1). GTDB lineage: Bacteria > Eisenbacteria > RBG-16-71-46 > CAIMUX01 > WJJG01 > CAYQJL01. The sequence goes on from CAZNJE010000008.1 coordinate 26,589, forward strand.
ACACCTTCTGCACATCGTTCCAGATGATGAAGAGGATCAGGCCCAGCAGCAGAAGCATCCCCACCTGCTGCAGCGCGATCTTCAGCCGGTTGGGCAGCGGCCGGCGAATACCAGCCTCGGTGAGGATGATCAAGGCGTGCCCGCCATCGAGCGCCGGGACCGGCAGCAGGTTGAGACACCCGATGTTGACGCTGATGAAGGCGATGAAGGCCAGGAAGTGCGCCAGCCCCTCCCGGGCGCTGTCGCCCGACATCTTGGCAATGAGGACCGGTCCGCCCAGGTCCTTCACCGAGGCCCGGCCGGTGAAGAGCATGCTGAGCGAGGTCTTGACCATGTTGATCACCTGGCCGGTTCCCCGAACACCCGAGAGCAGGACTTCGCTGGCCGTGGCCGGCCGGTAGGTCACCTGCGGGCTGATGCCGATCAGTCCCACACTCTCCCACTCCCCATCGATCTCGATCTGCTGGCTCAGCGTCGTGACCGTGGCCTCGTGACGTTCGCCCGCACGTTCGTAGACCAGCGTCAGCTCCTCCTGGGGACGGGGGTGAACGGCATTGAGAAGGTCTTCCCAGGTGTCGAGCGACTCGCCGTCGATCGAGACGATCCGGTCGCCGGCCTCGAGACCAGCCTGCTCGGCCGGGGTGGCGGGCGAGACCCCGCCCACGATGGGTCCTTCCGCTTCTGGTATACCCTTGAACGCGGTGATGCCGGTATAGAGCAGCATCGCCAGGATGAAGTTCATGAGCACACCGGCCAAGATGACCCACAGCTTCTGCCACCACGACTTGGAGGCGAACTCCCAGGGTGCGCCGGTCAAGGTGCTCTCATCCTGGCTGCCCTCGTCGATCATCCCCGACATCTTGACGTACCCGCCCAGCGGCACCCAGCTGATGCAGTATTCGGTGTCGCCACGCCGGTAGCCGATCATCTTCGGCGGGTAGCCCAAGGAGAACTGTTCGACCCGGATGCCGACCGACTTAGCCGCCAGGAAGTGCCCGAGCTCGTGCACGAAGATGATCACCCCGAGCACCACAATGAACGACAGAATGGTCAGCATGGAATCCCCCAGAACGAACACCCGGCTTCCGGCCGGACTGCTTCATGGTCGCACCGCATTGTGGCCGGCCCATTCCGGCCGGCCGCTTCATGCGCGGCCGTTTCATGCGCGGCCGCTTCCCGTCCGGACTTCCTCATGTGCGAGCGCGATGCGAAGGAGCACAACCCTCTACACTATTCGTCACTTCCTCCAAGGAGTCCAGCCCGCAAGAGGAAATAGATGAGTTGTAGCACGGCCGCGGCGGCGGCCGCCACGTAGGTCAAGGCGGCGGCATTCAAGACTTGGCGCGTGCCCGATAGCTCCTGCTCGGTCAAGATGCCGTGCTGACCGAGCACCGCGACCGCCCGCTTGGAAGCATCGAACTCCACCGGCAAGGTGACGAGTTGGAAGAGCACGGCCACGGCGAAGAAGATGATGCCCAGCTGCATGAGCGCCATGGACTGGAAGATGAGGCCGATGAACATGAGCGGCCAGGCCAGCCAGGTCCCGAACTGGGTCACCGGCACCAAGAACGAGCGGATCTGCAAGGGCGCATAGCCGTGCGCATGCTGGAGAGCGTGCCCGGCTTCGTGCGCCGCCACACCGATCGAGGAAATCGATCTCCCGTCATAGACATTCGGCGAAAGCCGCAAACGGCGGTTCGACGGATCGTAGTGGTCGGAAAGGAAACCACGCGTGCGCTCGATGCCCACCTGCCCGAGCCCGTGGGCGCGCAGGATGTGCTCGGCCGCCTGCGCACCGCTCATGCCGCGCGCGGTGGCGACCTTGGCGTAGCGGTCGAAGGAGCGCTTCACCTTGACCTGCGCCAGGATCGAAAGCAGCAGAGCCGGTCCCACAATGATCAGATACAGCGGATCGAAGAATCCCAACAGCATCGTCGTTGTCTCCTTCTGCCGGCCTCACATCCCGGTCCCCTCCGGGATCGGCAATGGCCGGCTGCCATCTATCGTACTAGGCCACTCCCGGGCGGTTCCCGCATCGAGGCCTCCGGCGCCCGATCGCCGAGGGCTACGGCCGGGTCTGCTCGAAAGCCCTCTGCAGTTCCGCTCGCCAGGACTGCAGGCCCGGGGTGAGCTGCCCCTCCAGTTCCAGGTCCATCATCAAACGGTGCGCCTCCTGGATCCGGACATGATTCTCCGGTTTCGCCCACTCGGCGGGCTGCGACCGCAGGGGCGCCCACAGGGCGGCTAACAGGCCGCTACGTGCCTCCATGGATTCCGGCTCCCGCTTCAGCACCTCCCGGTAGGCCCCGATCGCGTTCGAGAACCTGCTCTCGATCAAATAGAGCCGAGCCAGCTGGAGGATCAGGCTGGTCCGTCCCGGCTCCAGTCGCAGGGCCCGCTGGTACGCCTCGATCGCTTCCTGATTCTGTCCAACTTGATCGGCGAGGAAACCGTGGACCGACGCCGCCACCGCCGTCTCCTCGGACCGGCCGGCCAGCCGGCGGGAGTAGGCGATGCCCTCTTCGAACTCGCTGCGCTCGGCGTGCAGGCGGGCCATCATTTCGAGAGCGGTCGCGTAGGTGGAATCGACCTGCAGGCACCCGCGGAAGCTCTCAAACGAGGCGTCCTTCAGCCCTTCCTGGAACTGAAGGGCGCCCAGCACCGAGTGAAAACGCGCGTTCTCGGGAAAGACCTCGATGCAGCGCTCGTACTCGGCAAAAGCGCGCTCCATCTCCCCCATCTTGCGATAGTACTTGCCGATCTCCTCGTGTCCGTAGGCCCGGGCAAAGCGGCGCTGGCCTTCCAGCAGATCCCGGAATCGCGCCACCGCCGTCTCGCGGTCGGCGTTGAGGCCGATCCACGGTGCCGTCCAGACCAGGCTGAGGACGATACAGGCCGCGACCACCCGAGGCTGCCCCCATGAACCCGCGCGTCGGCGCCAGAGGGCCAGCGTGGCCAGAAGCAGCACCGGAGATTGCGCCGCCAGAAGGTCCCAGTCGCGCGGGATGCCGAGCTTCATGTGCAGCGCCGCCACGAGAAAGGCGAACCAGAGCGAGCCGGCTCCGAAAACGACCCAGGCGCGGCGATCGCTCCCGGCGAGGGGCTGCTGCTCGTTCGCGGACGCCGCCTGCGCAGCGCTCCCAGCGCTCCCGGCTTCCGCCGGGCGGGCGCCCGCTGCGCCCTCCGGACCGACGCCTGCAGTGCCCTCCCCTGCGCTGCGTCCGGTGATCCAAGCGGCCGCCGCCAGCGTGAGCGGCAACGCGCCCAGGAAGATGAGCAGGTTGATCACATCTCGCCAGTGCGCCCAGGAGAGCATGCCATGCGTCCCGCCAAGGTAGTTGAACAGCCTGAAACCCTCGCGGCCGGTGAGAAAGTCGAGTTCGAAGTGCTCGGCGCGGTAACCGCTCAGCCAGTAGACCCCGGCGGCCAGCAACAGGGCGCCCAGCGGAGGCCCGGCCACCTCGATCAGGCGGCGGCCCAGTGGCGACGCACCCGCCGGCGGGTAGGCGAGCGGGAAGAGCAGGAGAGGACCGAGGAAGAGGGCGTCCAGGTGCCAGAACAGCCCGAAGCCGAATGCCGCGGCCGGAACCCACGCCCGGACGCGCCCCTGGTAGTGGAGCCAGGTGGCGCCAAGGAACAGCATCATGCCCACCGAGAGCAGCGCGTAGCACTCCACGTAGCCGAAGAAGAGCTGCACCGCCGGCAATGCCATGACCAGCGCGTAGAGCGCGATCCGCTCGCCGGCATCCCCCTGGAAGCGTCGCGCCACGAAGGCAGCCGCCATCGCGTATAGCGTGCCGGCCGCCACGCTGACAGCGCCGAAGAGGGCGAAAGCGTCACCCTCGGTCGAAAGGCCCATCGCGCCGAAGAGGCGGGCCTTGAGGAGATAGTCGACGAAATCGAACCCGTGATAGCCCAGCTCGCGGCTGACGAGCTCGCCCAGCAACCAGCCGTCACCCAGGAAGTGAACGCGGCTGCGCAGCAGCCAGCCCAGAACGGCAAAGGCGGCCGGCAGCGCGCCGAAAGCCAGTAGCGGATGTCCCAGTACAAGGGTGCGCCCCGCACGAATGCCCCACTCGCCCACCCGAAGGCCCAACGGGGTCCACAAGGTCACGAGACCGGCGACGACCAGCAGCGCCGTCACCCAAGGGGGCACATAGGCCCAGTGGCCCGCGCCCCAGGCGAGTGGCGCCGGGAGGAAGACCGCCGCCACCGCCAGCAGGAGCAACCCCGAGCCGGCCACCTGGATGGCCCGGGCGGCACCGGGGTGGCCGGAGCCGGCGCGGGCTGGGCGGGGGTGGCCGGAGCCGACGCGGGCTGGGCGGGGAGCGCTCGGGGAGGCTGATTTCCTTCTCGTTCGAGGCGGCATCGACTGTTCCCAAGGGTGGTTCGGCAGGCCTAGATCCTACTGGCTCGCAGGATTATGCCCAAGGCCGTCGCGATCGCCAACCCAAATCGCACCGCACGAGCCGGGAGACCGAAGAGGCGATTCTGCTGCGGATTGAGCCGCCTTGTGCGCTTCGGAGCCGGGTCGCTCGCGCGGCCGGGCGGGACGATTCGCGGTTCGGCACCGGTGGCCCTCGGACGGGCTCATTGACGCTACAGCCCACAAACCTCTACGATTACATATGGCTCCGCGATCGGACCCACGAGGGTGGTATCGCCCGGCTGGCAGCAGGTGAGTGGCGCACCCGGCCACCCACCATCCGCATTCCGTCATTGACGAGGAGGTCGACATGACCCGCATCCGGCCCTGCCGACTCTTGGCCCTGCTTGCTTTGCTTACTTCGCTCACCATCATGGGGACGGTCGTATCGTCGGGCCCAGCAGGTGCGACCCCATCCGCCCCAGCCCCTGACGGAGACCTCGTGGTCTGGTCCGGGGCTCCGCTGACCCAGGAGGCGGTAGCCGCCCTCGAGAAGGAGTGCTGGCTCATCGGGTTCAGTCAAGACCTCGCGGTCATCTGGCGACCGGCGAATTTCGCCATGCCCGCCGGGACCGTCGCTCAGATCGAGCCGATCGGGATTCCCCGCCAGGACGGCCACTACTATCTGTACCTGGTTGAAGATGCCGCCCGGGCCGGCTTCCAGCCGCCGGCGGAGGTCCTGGCCCGTTCAGGCCATACCGTCGTGCTGTGGAGTCCCGACACGCCACGGCTGACCGCACAGAGCCGGCGCCAGCTTCAAGGCCTGCAGCAGCCGGTGCGCCTGGATCTGACGCCCGGCGTTTGGAGTAGCGCCGTCGCGGCCGATCTGCGCGAGCCGGCCCCCCCGCGCGAATCCCGCACCGACTTCCATCCGCTGGTCGACGCGGTGGTGGCCGACTGCTCCCAGGACGAGTACGTGGCGCGCTGGCAGGTGCTCGATGACTTCGAGACCCGCTACTACAACCGGGCCGGCAACGAGGCGGCCTCGCAGTGGATGTACGACGAGTTCGTCTCCTTCGGGCTGACGGCCGAGTTCCACGAGTACAACCACAACGGCACCCGCCGCAACGTGGTCGGCACCCTGCCCGGTCTGGTGCACCCCGACCAGGTGGTCTACATCACCGGCCACTTCGACAGCACCAGCGAGGACTACGACCACGCGCCCGGCGCCGACGACAACGCCAGCGGCACGACCGCCTTTCTGGAAGCCGCCCGGGTGCTGAGCCAGTACGCCTTCGAGTACACGATCAAGTTCGCCGGCTTCAACAGCGAGGAGCAAGGATTGATCGGGTCGGCCGCCTATGTGGCCCACATCGCCAGCCAAGGCGAAAACGTGGTCGGCTGCATCAATCTCGACATGATCGCTTACCGGGGCACCGATCCGGCTCCGCCCGACTTGATCTTGTACACGAACACCGCCTCCCAGGAAATCGCCCAGCTCTATGAAGACGCTTGCCTGGAGTACTTCCCGAACGATCTCGAGCCGATCGTGCTGGTCGAGGCCATCTCGGCCTCCGATCACGCCTCCTTCTGGAACCACGGCTATCAGGCCATCCTGGCCATCGAGGAGGAGGCCTGGGGCGGGGACTTCTGTCCCTGGTATCACACCTCCCAGGATCGCATCGAGCAGTACCCGCAGGACTACCCAACCCACTGCGCCACCGCGGCCATTGCGGCGGTTGCGCAACTTGCCGCCCCCATGCAGCCGGACACGCCCTATCTCACGATGGAGAGCTTCATCATCGACGACGATGCCACCGGCGCCTCCCAGGGCAACGGCAATGGCGTACCCGAGTACGGCGAGACGATCGAGCTCACGATCACCCTCGGCAACCTCGGCCAGCAAGATGGCACCGGGATCTCCGGCCTCCTGGGCTGCGAGGACGAGTTCGTCACGCTTCTGACCGCAGAAGCGAGCTTCGGCACGATCCCGGCCTTCGGCGGCACGGGGTCGAACGTCACGCCCTTCGTCTTCTCGATCAGCGCGGATGTGCCCGACCTGCACGAGCTGGCCTTCTCTCTCACCGTCAACGCTCCGCCCGAGGAGCTGGACTTGGCCATGACCGCCTATGCACCGGATCTGCAGGTCGTGGACCTGGCCATCGACGATACGGCCGGTGGCAACGGCAATGGGATCCCGGAGGCGGGCGAGGACCTGGTGGTGGGTCTGACCGTGGCGAACGCCGGCAGCGTGAGCGCGCCCGAGGTCAACGCCAGCCTGGACGGCGGAGCCTTCCTGACCACCGATCCCACGCCGCAGGGATTGGGTACCCTCGAACCCGACGGGGTTGCCGGCGCCGACTTCGCGGTGTCGGTGGCAGCCGAGGCCCCCGAGCTCTACTCCTCGCGCCTGTGGCTGACGCTGCTGGATGCGGCCGGCTACGACCGGATCGAGGAAGTGCTCTTCAACATCGGCGACCTGTTTGCCGACGACATCGAGGACGGGGGCGGATCCTGGAACCACTTCGCCGGCGGGACCGGCTTTGGTGACGAGTGGCACGTCGACACCTACCGCAACCACACCTACGGCGGCAGCCAGGCGTGGAAGTGCGGCGGCGCCGGCGCGGCCGACTACGGCAATCTCTTATACGCCGTGCTCGAGTCGAGCCCCTTCACCCTGCCGGCGGGCTCCACACTCACCTTCTGGCACTGGATCGATGCCGAGACGAGCTCGGCCTATCCCGAGTACGCCTACGACGGCGGCCTGGTGGAGATCTCGATCGACGGCGGGCCGTGGGAGACCTTGGCGCCCGAGGGCGGCTACCCGTACCTGGTTCGCGAGGGCGGCACCCCTGGCCCGTTCGATGCGGAAACGCCCATCTACAGCGGATCACACGACTGGGAGCAAGAAGTGTTCGACCTCAGCGGTTACGAGGGCAGTGCGCGGGTACGCTTCGCCTTCGGCAGCGACGGCGCGGCCACCGAAGAGGGCTGGTACATCGACGATCTGCAGCTGATCCTGCCCACCTCGGGGGTGGGCGCCGATCCTGTCGCTCAGGTTCGCCGCCTGCACCTGAGTCCGGCCCAGCCGAATCCGGCTCGCGTGGGCACGACCGTCCGGCTCTCGCTGCCCTCGGCACAGCAGACCCAGGTGCGTGTCTTCGACCTGGCCGGCCGCCTGGTGCAAACGCTGCACGACGGAATGATTGAGCGTGGCGATCACGCATTCGCGTGGGAGGGACGCGGCGCGGACGGACACCACGCCGATCCCGGCGTCTACTTCATCCGGGTCCAGGCCGAAGGTGCCGAGCGATCGACGCGGGTCTTCTTGATCCGTTGACCTACGCGGCCAAAGCTTCGCGGCGAGTTCTTGAAGGACCTAAGGGTCATGGGCCAGAAGCGGACGATATCACCCGCGGGCCGCAGCCGCAGGTGGCCGCGGGCGCTCGCGCTCGCCGCAGCCGGGCTGTGGCTTGCCGCCGCTTTGCCGGCTTCCGCGCTTCTCGCCGTCGGTGGCCCACCCCGTGGGCCGACCACCCCGAGCGATCAGCCTACCCAGCCGGCCGGCGACGACCTGGCCGAGCACGCGGACCGGCTGTGGAAGGTCGGGGAGTATCGCGAAGCCGACCGGGTGGCGCAGCAGGGCCTGACGGCAGCGCGCAGCCACCATGACACGACCGCCCACGCATCACTTCTCGAGTGGGTGCTGCGCTCAGCCCGTGCCGCCTTCTCAGCCGGCAGGATCGAGACAGCCGAATCGCTCTATTCAGAGGCGCTGGACTCGATCGGCCCCGTTCCGATCACGGCGAGCAGGTGGGAGGCGCTACGGGGCCTGCGAGATATTGCCCTCGATCGCAGAGACACCGAGATCGCGCTATCTCGCGGCGAGGACTGCCTCGCGGCCGGCGAGAGGCTCTGTGGGCCCGGCGCCTCCGGGCCAGCAGCCGATCTGGCGGCCCTCGCGAGTGCGCACCTGCTGGCCGATCACATTGATGCAGCCGACAGCTTGATCGCCGGGGCGATTGACCGCGCTCTCGCCGAGACGAGCCGGACCGTTTCAATCGGCACCGTCGAATCGGTGTCGGCCAATCCGTGCCGCCTGGATTCGGCCGACCTCGGAACGCTCTACCAGGAACAAGCACTCATCCTTCTGCGGCGGGGGCGTTTCGCGCAGGCGGAAGAGACCTACCGGCGCGCCCTGGGCTTGCTGGAGCAGGATTTGGGTCCCAATCACCCGCGCATCACCCCCGCGCTGGCCGGCTTGGCCATCGTGCACCGCCGGCAGGGTGACTTCGCCGCAGCGCGCGAGGCCTACGAGCGTGTCCTCGAGATCCGTTCCCGCGCCTACGGCCACGACCATCCGCGCGTGGCCACCGCCCTCAACAACCTCGGTGTGCTGCTGGATCATCTGGGCGAGATCGACGCGGCCGTCTCCTTGCTCACCCGCTGCCTCGATATCCGCGAAGCGGCCTACGGAGAAGACAACGCCGAGGTCGCCCTTACGCTGATCACGCTCTCCAGCGCACTGAACAGGCAGGGGGACCAGGCCTGGTCTCTACGAACCTGCCGCCGGGCCGTCGGGATCTGCGAGCACATTTTCGGGGATGAGCACACCCAGACCGCTCGAGCCCTCGCCCGTCTCGCGCATATTCTCATACAACGCGGCAGCACCGAAGAGGCCGCGGCACTTTACCGGCGTGGCCTCGGCATCACGCTCGCCATTCAGGGCTCTCCCCATCCGGACCTCTCCTCCTACTACGCCAGCCTAGCGCGCTGCCACCTAGCGCTCGAACGCCTGGACGAAGCCGAGGAGAACGCCCGCTACGCGATCGCCAACGCAGCCGCCATCTACGGGAAGGATCACTACCGCGTAGCCATCCACGAGCGCGACCTGGGCCGCATCCTCTTGCACCAGCGGCGAAGCGAGGAGGCGCGGGTGTTGTTGGAGGAAACCCAGCAGGTTTTCGAGGAAGCCCTGGGCGCCGACCACCCCGCCCTGGTGCGTGTCCACTCCAGCCTGGCCTGGGTTCGCCTTCAGGAGGGCCAGGTGGATGAGGCTCGAGAAAAGGCTTCCCAGGCCCTCGCCCTCTCGCGTGCTACGCATGGAGGTCCCCATCTGGATCTCGTCGGGCTGCTCGAGATGCTGGCGATCATCGAGGCCCTGGCCGGCAACGCCCAGGAGAGCGGGCGGCATGCGCAGGAGGCCGCCTATCTAGCGCTGCAGTTGCAGGAAGACATGTACCCGGTGACCTCCGAGCACGAAGCGCTCATCTACGCCCGACTTCCCCGGCAGGCTGTCCACTTTCTGATGGGACTCGCCCATGCGGGCGGTGGGGCTTCGGCAGCAGACCCGGCCGCCGTCGCCGCGGAGTTCACCCTCCTCGCGCAGATGCATGGCCAGGTTCTGGACCGCATGGTGGGCCGGCAGCGACTGGCCGCAGACCGCAGCTCTACGGGGAGCTCTAAGGGGAGCTCGACGAGCAACTCCGCGGGTGGCTTGTGGGAAGCCTTCGGCCATGCCGCCCGGCGATTGGCCAACCTCACGGTTCGCGGGCCTGCCGGCGGACGGCGAAGCGACCAGGACGCCTACCGCGAGGCGCTGCGCATCGCACGCGAGCAGAAACAGGAGGCCGAGCGTGCCCTGGCAGCCGCGGGTGGTCTGGCCGAGCATCCCGATCCCCCCGCGCCCCCTAGCTCGACCGGGTTCATCGAGAAACTCGCCGGCACTCTAGAACCCGGCGAAACAGTGGTGCAGTTCACCTGTTTCCCCGAGCTGGCACTCTCCGAGGAACAGTGGGATCGCCAGGAGAGACGCCCCGATCTCACCTCATTCGAAACGGGCCGGCAGCGATACGCGGCCTTCTGTTTGTCACACCCCGCTGAGTCGTGGCCCGGACCTGACGCCCCTCCCACCGCACTTGTCCGTCTCGTGGATCTCGGTCCGGCAGCGCCGATCGATTCGCTCATTCGGGTCTACCGAGACGCGGTCGAGACGGTCCCCAGCCACACGCGTCCAACGGCGCGGGAGGAAGCCGACTACCGCCGGGTGGCCCGGCAACTCCACGAACGAATCTGGCGCCCGTTGGACCTGGACGCAATCCAACCGTCATCATGGGTCGCCGAGGGAATGCCGGCCCTCACCTTCGTGATTCCCGATGGGTGGCTGCACTTGATCGACTTCAACACGCTGATGTCGGAGGCGAGTCGGCTGGTCATCGAAGACCACCGGGTGCACTGGCTCTCCTCCGCGCGTGATTTGCTTCGGATTCGGACGGACGCCGATCGGAGCCGGGCAGACCGGAGCCGGACAGACCGGAGTCCGGCAAAGCAACGCCCGTCCCGTGGGATCTTGGTCGTGGGCAACCCCACCCACCCGGCCATTCCGCAAGCGAGCCCGTCGGAGGGAAGCTCGAGTTCAGCGACGCACGATCGGGGATCACGTCCCCCATTGTGCGGCGATCTGCTCATGGAGTTGCCTCCCCTTCCCGGTGCGAAGGCCGAAGCGGTGGCGGTCGCCGCCACGTTCGCCGAGCACACCGGTGAACCGGCCACGGTCCTTCTGGGTCAAGAGGCCGACGAGGAATCGGCGCTACACCACGTGCCCGGCAAGCGCGCCCTCCACTTCGCTTGCCACGGGTTCTACTGCAACGAGTACAGTGAGGCCTCCCCGCTGCCGGATTCGGATCGTGAACCCAGCGATGGTGCCGTAGCCGAAACGGTTCTTCAGAACCCGTTGCTGGCCTCCGGCCTCGTCCTGGCCAAACCTGCCGACGCAAGGCGGCGGGCATGGCCCGCCGACACCTACGCAACTGGCGACGAGGAACACGATGGACTGCTGACCGCCGAGGAGATCGCGAGTCTCGATCTGGCGGACACGGAGTGGGTCGTCCTGGGCGCCTGCGGTTCCGGTTTGGGCAGTCTGCGGCCCGGTGAAGGACTTTTCGGACTTCGCAGAGCCTTCGAGCTAGCCGGCGCCCAATCGGTGGTCATGGCACTCTGGCGGGTGGGGGACCGTCCGGCCGCCGACCTGATGACGCGCGTTCATGAGCTTCATTGGAATGGCAAGAGCACTGTCGATGCGGTTCGCGGGGCGGCCCTCGAACGACTGGAAGAGCAACGCCGGCGCTTTGGGCGAGTGCACCCGGCAGCCTGGGGCGGGATCATCACGGAAGGCGACTGGCGGTAGGGCCGGCCGTTCGGCGCCACTTCTCACGGCCTCTCATCACCCAGCGGCTCTACCTGCCCCGATCCAGCAACGAATCCGCTCCTGAAGATGACCTCTCCCTCCGGCGAAAGCACCATGAGCCGGTAGGCGCCCGGCGAAAGCACGCCGGCCTCCAGCACGACCGACAGCGTATAGTTATCAGCAAACGTTCTCCCGGCCACCGATGAGGCCCACACGACCTCGTCACGATCAGCCGGTTGAATGCGGACACCGTAGAGCCCCTCGGGGTCCGGAGGCGTCATGAGGTTGGTGAACTCCACCAGAAGAAGCTCGCGCGCATCGGTCCGCACGAACGCGCCCGTTTCCGCTTGCTCAATGGAGCGATCAATGCCGGACCCGTCGACGAGGATGCGAGGCGAACCCATCCAGGCCCAAGCGCCGGAATCTCCTCCCGATGTGCGCAGGCCGTCGTGGTGCCCGTAGGTCGAGATCAAGAGCACCCCGGCCGCCACCGCTGTCACAAGGTAGGCAGCCGCCGGAACGGGACGCAGTAGCCCGCCGGAGAGGATCCGCCACAGGCGAGCCCACATGCCTGGGCGCGGGCCGGATTCCGGTGGCGTGTCCGGCGGCGCGAGCGCGCGTAGAGCCGCCACGCTCTCGGCACAGACCGGACAGGCCGCCAGGTGAGCGTCAAGGCGCGCGCGGACCGCGGCGCCGAGACATTGCGGAGCATCTACGTAGTCGGTCAGCGTCGTCTCCTCCGGATGCCAGCCTGCTGGCGGCGGACCTTCCGCCAGCCGCAGGGCGAAGCTCAATCGCCGGGCACACGCTTCGCACGAACCGACGTGGGCTTCCACCTCCTCGCACTCGGTACGATCCAAGGCGGTTCGATTCGCGGCATACCATGGAACCAACAGCCGGACCGTTTCGCATGCCGAGCGGCCGGTCGCATCGTCCCCGGGTCCCAAGTCCGAGTTCTCTGGCATCACGATGGTCTCCCTGTTCCTGGATGATCACGGGACTGTCTAGGTTTCAGGTCCTCGCGTGATCCAACGACCGAACGATCGAAGAATCCGACAATCGAGGCATCGAACGACTGCGCGATCAATCGAACGACTGCGGGATCAAACGACCGATCGAACGACTGCGGGATCAAACGACCGCCGGATCGAACGATCCGTGCATCCGAATGGGTCATTCCTACTGCCTCTCACCTGCTGTCACGGGCTTCCTGTCCCTCCGCCTCAGCGACCGGCGAATTGCCGCGCGCGCTCCATACAGCGGAAGAGCCTGACCTTCGCTGCCGTTTCAGAGATGCCCAGCCGATGGGCAATGTCCCTGCGCGGCAACCGTTCGTAATAGGCCAGTTGGATCAGCCGGCGGCAACCCTCTTCGAGCGAGGCTAGAATGGCGGCGACCGACATCTGGTCGATCACCTGTTCATCCACCGAGGCGCCCCGGGGCCGATGCAGTGCGTCGGCCGTACTGGCTATGAGTTGCTCCAGTGATGTCTCTGCGTGGCGCAAGCGCGCTCGCCGGTATCGACTCACGCAGATGTTCTTCGCAATGCGACGCACGTAATGCTTCAGGTTGCCTTCCCGAAATCGTCCTTCGCGCAGATTCCGGAGCACCGCCAACAGCACTTCCTGGGTCAGGTCCTCTGGGCTATCAAACCCCCAGGCACGATGCCGGGCGACGGCGCGAATCCAGCCGGTGACTGCCGCCAGCGCATGAGCGTCCTCGGAGAGGAACGCGGCGGCGGTCACACCGTCAGGACGTGTATCGCGCGAATCCGTGGGAACCATCCTGGACTCCCGGGCCGGCGGCCTCGAATGGTGAGCAGCCTCGGTGAGCGGGTTCGAGCAGCGAACCCGTATGGAGACGCGAACTCCATCCTAGACACCGGCGCGGGGACCGTCAAGCCGGCCGCACGGTTGCCTGCGCAGTCGCAGGTGCGGTTCCGCACTCGGGCGCAGACGCGGTTGAGCGGCTTGCGCCCGAACTCACCCGGCCAATCGCCTCGGCCGCCATCCGGTTACACATTTCCGGTAACCAATCGTGTCGCGAGGCGATCTCTTCCATGAACTCGAGTGAATGCCGGTCCAGATCCCCCTGTGGCCACGTGTCCGTGCTGGAAGGAGTTGAGTCATGCGCTCCACAATGCGTTTCGGTGTCGTTCTCTTGGCACGAATCCTCACGATCGCCACGATCGCCACGATCGCCACGATCGCCACGATCGCCATGGTCATCGTGGCGGTGGCGGGGGATGCACACTCTCATGCCGAGTTGGCCGTAACCGCCACCTCCGGCGGCCGTACTAAGCCGGCGGCCGATCTGCGGTCAGTCTCGTCGGGGGCTCACGAAGGTGCCACAATGCAGGTTGCGGATCCTCTGACCGGCGATCGCCCGATCTTCGTCTTGGGCACGAACTGGTACATCCACGACACGGGCACCGGAACCTATGGTGCCAACAAATGGGGCCAGAACGCCACCGCCCCGGACCTGGTCGAGCCCATGGACCAGACCGCCCCGACGCAAGCCGGATCGAACCAGCTGCTCTTCGAGGGCAGCCTGCCCTACTACGCCGCCGGGGCTCAGGTCACGACCAACTACCGGAACACCGATTTTGCGGCCACTCTCTGGCTGAAGAACACGACCTCTCAGGCGAACACCGTGACGGTCAAGCTGTACAAAGGCGACTGGAACACCGACGGCTCGATCACCGAAACCTCACTGCTGGCGCAGGCCTCACAGACCCTGACCAGCCAGACCCTATCGGCCTACACGTTCGATTTCGGCCGGCCGGGCGAGGAGGTCAGTAGCTTCTCGAACGAGCGCCTGATCATGAAGATCACCTGCTCGAATGCGGGGCGGACCCGCATCTACTGGGACGACAACAACTACCCCAGCCGCTTGCACGGCACACCGGTTTTCGAGACGCCCGGCCCCTGCCCTGGGCATGCCTTCGAAGAAGGCGAGCCGGTGCCCTTCGATGAGTACAACGACGAGTACAACGGCGGTTGCAATTCGTCCCCGCCGGTCTTCCAGTTCTGCGAACCCGCCGATCCAGGCGCCGACCAGACCTACTGCGGCACCAGCGGCACCTTCCTCTTGCAGGGCGAGCCCGCCCGAGATACCGACTGGTACGAGGTCTCCCTCGACGAGGGCGGCGAGCTGGGCTTCAGCGTCATCGCCGACTTCCCGGTTCAGATCGTGCTGATCGACGGCAACTACGGCTGTGAGGATCCACCCATCCTCGAGCTGGCCGTGGCCGCGCCCGGGGATCATCAGGGCGTCTATGCCGAGGTCGCGGCCGGCACCTACTGGCTGTGGGTGGGGCCGGAGAGCTACGAAGGCGTGCCTCCGGGCGCCGAGTACCTGATGCGCATCGTGGGCAATTGGCGCGATCCCGATCCGGCCGTGTGCTGCATCGGCGGCGACTGCCTGCTCACGTTCGAGGAGGAGTGCCTCGCCATGGGCGGCGACTGGTATCCGTACCTGTACAGCTGTGATCCGAACCCCTGCCCACCCGGGTTCCCTCTGGCGTGGTACTTCGACGACACCGGAGTGACCGGCTGGGGGCAGACCTACACTCCGCCCAAATGGGAGTGGATGGACTACGGCCCCCTGCCCGATTGCCATTGCCAGGACCTGGATGTGGAGAATCCCTACTTCGCTTGTTCGCCCCCGCTCACCGGTGACTATTCCGGCCATCGCTTCTATGCGGAGGTCTGGCTGGACAACAACTACCCGAATCACGCCAACCCGGTCACCCTGGAGCTGCGCCGCGGAAGCTGGGGCAACCAGGGTGCACTGCTGGCTTCGGTCACCAACGATTGCATCACCTACATGGGAAACCCACCGCCGGGCAAATACCTCTATGACTTCGGCGTGATCGAGAATCTGAACCTCCAGGACGAATCGCTGATCGTCAAGATCATCTACACCGGCGAGCCCGGGGACACGCACCTCTACTGGGACGGTCCCGAATGTCCGAGCGGCCTGCGCGCGGTCGGACCCGGCAATCCCGGCCCCGACACGGTCGTCTGCGAGCTCCAGGGCGGAGAGGAACCAACCCACCCGAACACGTTCTGGTACGACGTTACGCCCGGTGACGCGGGGCGCTGCGACTTCCACGTACAGGTGTTCGATCCCGACCCGGCCAACTACACGAACGTCTCCCTACCGGCGGCCACCTGGCAGTTCGCGGTGCTTCCGGTGGGCGATGCGTGGTGGGCCTCATGGTGGGACCCTGGCTGCGAAAACGCCGTCTTCGACACGTTCCGCTTCCAGTTCCAGAACACCAGCGGCGCGGTCTGGAGCGAGTGGACGACCACGATCGGCGCCAGCAGCCATCCCTACCTGGACGTGGTCGATTTCACCGGCCGGCATTTCCTCGAGCCCGACGGCTCCGGCGGCCGGGTTCACGTCCCCGACGGCGTCCACGTGCACTACCTGGACCACGATGTGGGCGACTGCCGGCTCACCATGACCGATCAAGGCATTCTGGGATTCATGGACGACACCCAGGCGCAGGGGTCGGGCCTCGTCTACCCCCGTGAGGGCGGAGCGAACCTGCTCTTCGTCGGCAGCCTGTGGGTCGGCCTCGAGCCCGACTACGTCGCCAATCGAGACTACAACGCCGATCCGGCCAAGGAGTGGCAGGTCACGGCCACGCCCGACGGACGCTGCTGGGAAACCGGCCACGGCGTCTCTCACCAGGACATCCATGCCACCTATGATGACGCCGCGCTCGGCGCGCCGAGGGGACTGATCGTGGATCAGACCTCCTACGCCTGGGGCTCGAATCATCTGGCAACCGATCACGTCATGGTGGCCTACACGCTGCTCAACGGCGGCAACCAACCGCTCAGCGACCTCTACGTGGGCTGCTTCCTGGACCTCGACCTGGACGACTACACCGCCAATACCGGCGGCGTCGCGCCGGAGTACTGCCTGGCATACATGACCGGCGCGAGCGGCAGCCCGGATGCGATTCACGCCGGGGTGATGCTGTTGCAAGACCAGGGGCAGCCGCCGGCGGCCAACGTCACCCTGATCGAGAACCCCACCTTCGTCTGGCCCAGCGGCTATGTGCTCGATGCGGACAAGTACGGGTTTCTGTCGGCGGGCGGCTCGCAGTACGTCATCACCGACGGGTCGGCGGAAGACGACTACAGCGTCTTGGCATCGGCCGGGCCCTACGAGCTGGCGCCCGGCGAGTCGCGGCGCGTCTGCTTCGCGGTGGTGGGCGGCGAGACCTACGACGAGCTCATTCTGCACGCCCGGATCGCACGGATGATCCACACGCAAGGGTTCGCCGACGTACCGGATCCGGACGTTCCCGGCTCGGTCACCCATCCGGCCGATCCGGCTGACCCCACCGATCCCGCCGGCCCGAACGAGCAGCCGCGCATCACCCGGCTCCACCCGGCCCGCCCGAACCCGTTCTGCCGGGACACGAGCATCCGGTTCGAGTTGAAGCAGTCCGGCAGGGTCGAGCTGGACATCTACGATACCGGGGGACGCCGGCTCAAGAGCCTGGCCTCGGGCTGGCACGACGCGGGGAGCTACGGATTCTCGTGGGACGGTATGGATGAAATGAGCCAACCGGTTGCCGGTGGCGTCTATTTCCTGAAGCTCCAGGCGCCGGACCGCCAGGAGACTCGTCGCCTGATCCGCCTCCGTTAGGAGCGCGCCGCAGCCCGAGCGACCGTGGCGTCATGACCGTAGTGATCGCTCAATCCCGCGAAGCGCGGTGACAGGCCGACGAGGAGCAAGCGGACCGGGAAGGCGGCTCGACCAGTCTGATTGGACCGGAGCCGTCCTTCCCGGCCGCACTCGACGGCTGGCCAGGAGGCGGAAATCCTCCAACCCCACCCCTCCCCGATGTCCGTACTCCATAAAGCAATCGCTTTGAAATCCGATTCTTGTACCCAGAAGCAGCTTCGCGGCCGTGCAAGTCATTTGCACGGCCGCTGAGACATGAAGACGATGACACCACAACAACGCGCACATGAGATTCACCGGCACTCGTGATCGTGGCACTGGATCGGACCGGGCCTGATAGGACGATGAAGCCACATCCAGGCTGCTTATGGGAGAGGCAAACCTGGCATGATCTTCTCTAGCCTCCGGAATCTTCAGATCCCCGCCCCTGGGGCCCTGCTGGGCGTACTCCGGATCCGGTTCGCCCTGGTCGCCACCGCGGCCATCTGCGGGCTGGCGGCGGGCATGCCGGCGGCCGCCATGCCCGCCGCCACCGGGGACCACAGCTGCGTCGTCGTGCTGCACTCCTATCACCAAGGCCTCTCCTGGACAGACGACCTCGATGGCTCGCTCCGCGAGGCTTTCGGGGCGCGACCCGACGTGGAACTGCACGTCGAGTATCTCGACACCAAGCGCCACGGGCTCGAGGAGATCGAGCCACGCTTGGTCAAGCTCTTCGCATCGAAGTATGCCGGGCACGACATCTGTGTCCTGATCGTGAGTGACAACAACGCCCTGGAGTTCATCAGCCGGCATCGAGAAGCCTTGTTCCCAGGCGTACCGATCGTCTTCTGCGGAATCAACAACTTCACCGACGACCTGATCGAGGACCCCGAGCTCTACACAGGGGTCGTCGAGAAGACATCGCCCCGCAAGACCGTCGAGCTCATGTACCAACTCCATCCCGACATGCGGCGCTGCATCGTGATCGGGGATCAGACGCCGACCGGCCGGGCCGAAGTGGCCGCGGCCTGCGCCGAGATGGGCAACGTCTGGATCCCAGCCGGTGGCGGCCGGGTCGAGTTCGAGTACTGGACCACACTCAGTCTGGAGGAGATGGCTCGCCGGCTGCGTGAAGAACACCGGCCCGGGGACGCCGTACTCCTGACCGTGATCAATCGTGATGGCGCTGGCAACTACTACACCTACGAAGCCAGCGCCCACCGTCTGGCGGAGACTTCACCGGCTCCGGTCTACGGTCTCTGGGACTTCTACCTGGGAACCGGCGTCATCGGGGGACATCTGACCGATGCCAAACACCAGGGCGCCACCGCCGCCGCAATGGCTCTTCGCATTGCCGATGGCGCTCCGGTCGCGTCGGTGCCGATTCTGCGCGAGAGCCCCAACCGTGCGCTCTTCGATGCCGACGCCCTCGAGCGCCACGGCATACCCCTGGCTGATCTTCCAGTCGGATCGCGGGTACGCCGCCGGAACGCGCTCGTGTATGCGGCCACCCCCTCGACGGAGATCATCCTCGGGGTGCTCGCCAAGCGCGGCGAGCGGCTCTGCCGGGAGCACTGGTCCGCCACGGCCGATTACCTGACCGCAGCACTCCCCGAACACAGCGTTCGCCTCCTACCGCTCGGCTTCCATGAGGTCGGTGAAGCCCTGCGCGCCGGCAGCATCGACTTCCTACTGACCAACTCGGCCCAATTCGCCCGTTTCGAGTTCGAACACGATCTACGCGCGATCGCGACCCTACAGAATGGACACGGCAACCATGCCGTGTCGGTCTTCGGCGGCGTGCTCTTCTGCCGGGCTGACCGGCACGACATCCGCAGCCCCCAGGATCTGCGAGGCAAAACGCTGATGGCCGTCGACGAGCAGTCCCTCGGGGGCTGGTACACGGTCTGGCGCGAGCTGCAAGAGGCCGGCCTGGATGTCCGGCATGACCTCACCGGCCTTACCTTCGGGGGCACGCACGATGCGGTCGTCGAAGCCGTGGCCCGGGGCGAGGCAGATGCCGGGAGTGTGCGCACCGACATCCTCGAACGCCTCGTCGCCGCCGGCGCCATCGACATCGATGATTTCCGGGTCATTCCCTGCTGGGAGCCCCCGCCGTCCTTCCCGTACCAGATCTCCACGCGGCTCTATCCCGAATGGCCCTTCGTCGCATTGAACCACGTTCCTGGGCCCCTCGCCGAAGAGGCGGGAGCGGCTCTCATGCGGATGCCTTCCGATTGTCCAGCCGCCCAGGCCGCCCACGCCGCCGGATGGACTCTCGCGCAGAGATACCAGGACGTGCATGCGTGCCTTCAGGACCTGGGCGTACCCCCCTACGACGAGACCGGAAGGGTGTCGCTCAGCGACGCTCTCGATAAGCTCAAACAGTATGTCGTCGTCGCGGGGATCCTCGCGCTCTCGGCGGCGGGGGTGGGCGCCTATCTGCTTCGCACCAACCGCAGGCTCGCGCGGGCCATGGAGGCCCGTGCCGAAAGCGAGAGACGCTTCGTGCAGATCGCCGGGCAAAGCCGCGAGGTGATCTGGGAAGTCGATCCGCAGGGGCGATTCACCTACGTGAGCCCGGCGGCTCTCGATGTCTACGGATACCAGCCCGATGAGCTGGTGGGAAAGCGCGGTACCGATGATCTTCGCCCGAAGGAAGACCGCCACGAACTGTGGTCGATCCCGGGCATCATGGAGCGGCACGAACCGCTGGAGAACGCCCGCAGCCGCATCGTGCGCAAGGATCAGCAGATTCGTTCCGTGCTGACCAACGGACTCCCCGTATTCGACGATGCCGATGTTCTCATCGGCTACCGCGGGGCCGACCGGGATGTGACCGAGCTCGAGCGGCTCGAGTTCCAGCTCCGGGAAAACGAGGAACAGCTCCGCGCCTTCTATGAGAACGATGTCGCCGCCAGCGCCTTGCACGAGATCGTGCTGGATGAGAACGGGGAACCGACCGACTTCATCGTCCTCACCGCGAATCGCTCCTTCGAACGGCTGACCGGCGTACCGGTCGATGAGATCATCGGCAAGCGCGCGTCCCAGTCGATTCCCGGAATGCGCGAAAGCGGATTCATCCAGCAGGCTACCGCGGCCGCCCTACGGGGAGAGCCCCTCACCGTTGAGCAAAATGTTCCGGTTCTCGGCCGGGATTTCTTGATCAACAGCTTCCCCATCGCCGAACGGCGCTTCGCCACCGTCTTCGTCGACATCACCGACCGCGTCCGCGTCGAACAGGAGCTCAAGGCAAAGACCAACCGGCTGCAAAGCGTGATCGAAGCCACCCAGATCGGGGCCTGGGAATGGCACATCCCGAGCGATACGATGCGGGTGGATGAAACCTGGGCAACCACCTTGGGCTATGCCCTGGAGGAACTCGAGCCTTTCAGCAGCGATCGGATGCGGTCGATATGCCATCCCAGGGATCTACCGATCATGATGCAGCAGATCGAGCGCCACTTGCAGGGGACATCCGAGCGCATCGACGCCGAGGTTCGAGTGCGGCACAAGGACGGCCACTACAGGTGGGCCCATGTGCGCGGTATGGTGATCGAACGCGGTACCGGCGGGCAACCCCTCCTCATCAACGGCACCCATGCCGACATCAGCGACCGAATGCAAATCCGCCAGGAGCTTCAGCAAGCCAAGGAGGATCTGGAGGCCGCCAACGAAGAGCTGGTGGGCGCGATCGAACGCGCCAACCGGATGGCTCTGGAGGCAGAGCTCGCCAACGCTGCGAAGAGCGAGTTCCTGGCCAACATGAGCCACGAGATCCGCACGCCGATGAACGGTGTGGTGGGAATGGCCAACCTCCTGCTCGACACCGAGTTGACCGAGGAACAGCGCAAGTACGCCGAGGTCGTGCGCTCGAGCAGCGCCACGTTGATCGCTCTCATCAATGACATTCTCGACTTCTCGAAGATCGAAGCGAAGAAGCTCGAACTCGAAACGATCGACTTCGATCTGTGGGACACTATAGAAGATGTGACCGAGATGCTGGCCATCAAGGCTCACGAGAAGAGCATCGCGCTCAATTCGGTGATCGCGCCGGATGTGCCGGCGGCCGTGCGGGGCGACCCGGGGCGTCTGCGCCAGATCCTGGTCAACCTGGCGGGCAACGCCATCAAGTTCACCGATCGGGGCGAGGTCGTCATCCGCGTGGAGTTGGCGGCTCCTGGATCCAGAGCGCCGTCTACCGAAGACGCCGACGCCGGCCGCGGTGCCGGTGACCGCGCGACCGGCGGCAGTGCCGGTGACCGCGTGACCGGCGGCAGTGCCGGTGACCGCGCGACCGGCGGCAGTGCTGGCGACCGCGCGACCGGCGACCGCGGCGAGGGGCCTCTACACCTGCGATTCTCGGTGTGCGATACGGGCATGGGCATCCCCGAAGAGCGGCGCAAGGCCATCTTCGAGCCGTTCATGCAGGCCGATGGCTCGACCACGCGCAATTTCGGCGGAACGGGCCTCGGTCTGGCGATCTGCAAGCAGCTCGTAGAGAAGATGGGCGGCGAGATCGGTATCGACGGCGTGGTCGGCGAAGGGTCCACCTTCCACTTCACCGTGCAGCTCACGCGGCAAACCATTCCCGATCAAGCGCCACCTCAACCGATCTCACTCGCTGGCCACAAGGTCCTGATCATCGACGGGCACGAAACCACCCGCACGGTAACCGCCGGGCTGCTCCAATCCTGGAGTTGCTTCGTCCACACCACCGCGGACGGGGATGCCGGCATTCAGATGCTGCGCAATGCTGCTCGCGATAAAGCTCCCTTTGATGCCGCCTTGCTGGACACACACCTGCCCGACATGAGCGGGGAAGCACTGGGACACGAAATACGCACCGATGCCGACCTGAAGCAAACGGCACTGATCTTGATGGCCCCTTTGGGGCATGGCGGCGACGCGCGGCAGCTGGAACGGATCGGGTTCCAGGGGTATCTCACGCGTCCGATTCGACATCAGCAGCTACACGACTGTCTCGCTCGCGCCCTCGGGATTTCGCGCGTTGGCGACGCTTCCCCGAGTCAACCTGCGGTGACACCTCCTGCAAAGAGCGACCCGGCGAGAGAGCGCTACCGGCTCCTGCTGGTCGAGGACAACCCGGTCAATCAGACCGTAGCACTGGCCATTCTCAAGAAACGCGGTTATCGAGCCGAGCCGGTATCGAACGGCAAGGAAGCACTGCAGGCCCTGCGCGAGGGCGACTACGACGCCGTCCTGATGGACTGCCAGATGCCGGTCATGGATGGTTACACCGCAACGCGTCTGATTCGAGGAATGCAATCAACCGTGCGCAATCCCCGCATCCCCATCGTGGCGATGACGGCCAGCGCGTCCACGGAAGACCGCAAGAGGTGTCTCTCGGCCGGCATGAGTGATTACCTCACCAAGCCGATCTCGCCGGATGGATTGATGCAGATGCTCGAGAAGTGGCTCGGCAAGCTGCACGGACCCGATGCCACGCCGGCG
>CAZNJE010000008.1:49406-101170 GCA_964573295.1 uncultured bacterium
GAGAAGGCGAACAAGCCAGCGGAGAAGGCGAACAAGCCAGCGGAGAAGGCGAACAAGCCAGCGGAGAAGGCGAACACGCCGGGCGGCCCGGCCAACGCCGAAGCAACCCCGGTCGGAGTGTCTGAAGATGCGGCGGGCGGCGTCACCATCGACTCCTCGCTCTCCGCGGAGGACGAAGCCCTCATCGCCAGCGCCGAGATACCCCAGGGGGCCGAGGACCTCGCCGAGAACCCGGCGGAACTCCCCGCTTCCGGCCTCGACGACAAGAGCGAGACAGACCGTTCCGATCCGTCTCTCCCCGGCCGGCAAGAGGAGCCGCCCCCGGGAGCCGCCGCGGCCTAGCCGCCGCTCGCGCCGCCGCCTCCCACCCCCACCCCGAACGCTGGCCTACCCTACGCCGCGAGCGGGCCCACCCGGCGCCGAGATCTAGAAGTCTGCGCTCTTCGGTGCTCGCGGGAAAGGGATCGCGTCGCGGATGTTCTGCAGGCCGGTCACGTAGTTGATCGTCCGTTCAAACCCCAGACCGAAACCGGCGTGCGGCACCGTGCCGTAACGACGCAGGTCCCGATACCACCAGTAGGCCTCTCTGGGAAGACCGTGTTCGTCCAGCCGGGCATCGAGGACCTCCAGCCGCTCCTCGCGCTGGCTGCCGCCGATGATCTCGCCGATCCCGGGAGTCAGCACATCCATGGCCGCGACGGTCCGGCCATCGTCGTTGAGGCGCATGTAGAAGGCCTTGATCTCCTTCGGATAGTTCATGACGACCACGGGGCGGCCGACGTGCTGCTCGGTGAGATAGCGCTCGTGTTCCGACTGCAGGTCGATACCCCACCGAACCGGGAACTCGAAGGACTGTTCGGCTCCCTCCAGAATCCGGATCGCCTCACCGTATTCCATGCGCTCGAAGGGAGACGCGACGAACGCCTCCAGGCGCGTGATCGCCTCTTTGTGAACGCGCTGGGCAAAGAATGCCATGTCGTCGGGGCGTTCCTCGAGCACGGCGCGGAAGATGTACTTCAGGAACTCCTCCGCCAGATCGGCGTCATCTGTCAGGTCCGCGAAGGCGATCTCGGGCTCGATCATCCAGAACTCGGCCAGGTGGCGACTGGTGTTCGAGTTCTCCGCCCGAAAGGTGGGGCCGAAGGTGTAGACCTTGCCGAGCGCCAGGCAGTAGTTCTCGACCGCGAGCTGCCCCGAGACGGTAAGGAATGTCTCACGCCCGAAGAAATCTTCGCTGAAGTCGATCCCACCCTCGGGGGTCCGGGGCGGATTCACGAGGTCCAGTGTGGAGACGCGAAACATCTCGCCGGCGCCCTCGGCATCGTTGGCGGTGATGATCGGCGTATGGATCCAGTAGAAGCCGCGCTCGTGGAGGAACCGGTGCACGGCCATCGCCAGGCAATGGCGTACGCGGGTCATGGCGCCAAAAGTATTCGTCCGCGGGCGCAAGTGGGCGACCGTGCGCAGATACTCGAGCGTGTGACGCTTGGGCGACACTGGATAGGTATCGGGGTCTTCCACCCACCCGAGGACCTCGATCGCGTCGGCTTGAAGCTCGACGGACTGGCCCTGGCCTTCCGACTCGACCAACTGGCCGCCGGCGACGATGGCGCAGCCACTCGTCAGCTTCAGAATCTCGCTGTCGTAGTTCGGGAGGTCGCGTCCGGCCACGACCTGAAGCGGATCGAAGCAGGACCCATCGCTCAAATGAATGAACGACATTCCCGCCTTCGAATCCCGGCGCGTTCGAACCCAACCCTCTACCTTGACCGGACTTCCCGTGGCAATTCGCCCCCCCAAGGCATCGGCGACGGCAATGGTCTCCGCGAACATGCAGGCTCCTTTCCCCGAGCTGTGGCGAAACATACTCAAACCCACCCATTGTTCGCTCAAACCTCCTCCCCGGTCAACGGCGAGAGGCGAGATTGGAGTGGAACTTGACACCTTCCGAGGCCCCTCCTATGCTCCGACTCTTGCCTGAAGGGGGGCCGACTCCTACCGACCAACCCACAGAAAGGAACAGGTGTGAAGCCGATCGACGAACTCTGCATCCATACGATGCGGATCTTGAGTGCTGAAGCCATTCAGAAAGCAAACTCCGGACATCCGGGAATGCCCATGGGGGCCGCATCCATGGCCTACGTGCTCTGGGCCCGCTTCCTGAAACACAATCCCAAGAAACCGCACTGGCCGGACCGGGATCGCTTCATTCTCTCCGCCGGGCACGGATCGATGCTGCTCTACAGCCTGCTTCACCTCACCGGCTATGGTCTTTCACTCGAGGAGATCAAGAACTTCCGTCAGCTCGGATCGCGGACCGCGGGCCATCCCGAATATGGGCTGACTCCCGGAGTCGAAATGACCACCGGCCCCCTGGGACAGGGGATGGCCCACGCGGTCGGGATGGCCATGGCCGAGCGATACCTGGCCCAGCAGTTCAATCGGCCCGGGCATACGATCGTCGATCACTTCACCTACACGCTGGTGGGCGACGGCGACCTGATGGAAGGCCTCTCGCAGGAGGTGGTCTCGTTCGCAGGTCACCTGCGCTTGGGCAAGCTCATCTGCCTCTTCGACGACAATAGAATCACGACCGAGGGCAGCACCTCGCTCACGACCAGCGACGACGTGGCCGCCCGCTTCCGGGCGTCGCGCTGGCATGTTCAGTCCGTCGCCAGCGAGGACCTCGACGGCATTGCCCAGGCCATCGAGGCGGCCCGCACGACCTGGGACGCGCCCTCCCTGATCGCCGTCAGGACCCACATCGCCCACGGCAGTCCGAACAAGCAGGACAAGTGCGGGGCCCACGGCGCGCCGCTGGGCGAGGACGAGCTGGCGCTCACCAAGGAGGCACTGGGCTGGACGGCGACCGAACCGTTCCACGTTCCGCAGGAAGTCCGCGAGCACATGCATCGCGCCATCGACGCTGGGGAGGCGGCCGAGACTGAGTGGAATCAGGCCATGGAGCGCTACGCGTCCGAGTACCCCCGCGAGCGCGTTCGCTGGGACGAGTGGCTGTCAGGCTCGCTCCCGGAGGAGTTGCAGCATGCGCTCCTCACGGCCGGTCCGGCCACCGATCCCATGGCCACCCGCGTGGCCTCGGGCAAGGCCCTCAACGCCGCGGTCCCAGTCTTGGACAACCTGGTCGGAGGGTCGGCCGATCTGAACGGCTCGACCGGCGTGGTAATCAAGAACGCCGGTGTGTACACACCCGGCGAGGCCGCCGGTCCCAACATCTACTTCGGCATCCGCGAGCACGTCATGGCCGCAGCCGTCAATGGAATGGCCCTCCATGGCGGGTTGCGGCCCTTCTGCGCTACCTTCCTGGTCTTCAGCGACTATCTGCGGCCCGCGCTGAGGCTGGCGGCCATGATGCAGCTTCCGAGCATCTACATCTTCTCCCATGACAGCATCGGCCTGGGCGAGGACGGTCCCACTCACCAGCCGGTCGAGCACCTACCCTCGCTGAGAGCCATACCCGGCCTGACGATCATCCGGCCGGCGGACGCTCGGGAGACCTTCGAAGCCTGGGACGTGGCCCTGCGAAACCCAGGCCCGACCGCGCTGATTCTCTCGCGCCAAAAGGTGGCCCCCCTATCTCGCGATCGTGTCGCGGCAACCGCCTACGACGATCCGTCGGGCGGCGGTCCCACCGGGCTGGGAACGACGGCCGTCGCGCGGGGCGCCTACGTGCTGTCGGAGGCAGGGATTGCGCGGAGCCGGGCGCCGGAGGTGATTCTGATCGCAACCGGAGCCGAGGTGGGTCTGTGCATTCAAGCACAAGGCGCACTGGAGGATCAGGGGATCGCCACGCGTGTGGTGAGCATGCCCAGCTGGGAGCTGTTCGAACGTCAGCCCGAGGCCTATCGGGAAGCCGTGCTGCCGCCGCAGGTCACCAAGCGGGTCGTGGTGGAAGCCGCGATTCCCCTGGGGTGGGAGCGATATGCCGGTCCGGAGGGGGTCTGCCTCGGCATGAACGGGTTCGGTGTCTCCGCCCCCTCGGCCGCCCTATTCGAGAAATACGGCTTCACGGCGGAGCGCATCACCGAGGAGGCCGCAAGACTGCTGGACATCTGATCCGAAGTCTCCGACGATGAGCGCCTGGTCAGAACTTCTGGCCGAGGAATCCTGATCACGGCCGACTGATCACGGCCGCCTGATCACGGCCGCCTGATGCGGGCCGCATGAGCCGAAACTCCCGGCCACCCTCCATACGCAGGCACCGGCGGTCGGATTCTACGAACGCCACGGACTCGCATCGCACGGAGTGCGATTCCCCGAAGCCGAAATCGTCCATCAGGCTATGCACAAGCAACTTATGTGGCAGAAGACGGTTGCGGGCGTGCCGGTTCGTGCGCGCAAGGTACCTCTGAGCTTGCGGGCATCGCACCTGAGGATGGGCAACCACTGGGATCTCTTCGGGGGAAAGGCCGAACCCGCTGAGACCGACGAGGAGGCCCTCGTGCGAGAGCTGGACGAAGAGCTGGGCATTCGGGCCAAACCTGGTCGTTGTTTTGGTGTCCTACTGTATGATGGTCTTCGCGGGAGCCCTTGGTGGCGCTGCCCCGTGTACATCGTATCCTCGTGGTCGGGCGCGATGCGCCTCAACGAGGAGCACCAGCGCAGCGGATGGTTCACGCCCGAGGAACTGGCCGGCTTACGGCTCTCCCACCGCCGGATCGTCGAACTGGCGAATCTGGCAGTGAACATGTTGGCGTGATTGGGCGTCATAATGGTTGAGGAACCCTCCGCCGTCGGCCACCGTACAGACGGATGATCGACCGGATACCCATAGATCCCGAGGAGCCCATCCTGATCGGTATGGTTCGTGTTCGTGACAAGACGACCTCACCACCACGACTGGTGAAGTAAGGAACGATGATGGGCCAGTCCCCCCGGGCACACAGGCGCCGCGGAGTGGCAGCGCGGTCTGTGGCGGATTCGCCGATCCGTCTGGTGGCTGCGTTCGTGACCTTCATGCTCGTCCTCGGAGCCATCCTCCCTCCCGAGACGCTCGCGTTTGCTCCGAATGCGGGCCCCATCAACCTGTTGGCATCCGGTCCCGAGTCAGGCCCCCGGAATCTGGACCGCAAAGGCCTGTCCGTAGCCGAAACGGCGGCGGGCGACAGCGGCGAGACGTCCGAGCCGGGCGGCCTGTGGGGCAAACTGCGGCAGAATCCGGTCATCGCCAAGGTGGCCGGCCTGATCGAGTGGGTCCTCGCCGGGCTGAAACTGCTGTGGGCGATTCCCAAGGCCATCATCCAGGGGGACTCGCGGGCGCTGATCGAGGCCATTGGCGAGTTGCTCTCACGGGCGGCGCCGGATACCTCCTCCCAGCAAGAGGCCCCGGCGACTGTCCCGGCACCCTCACCGGCGGACGGACCGGCAAGCCGGCCGGGCGGCACACCCGGTGCCACGCCGGGCCGCGGACCGGGCCGCGGGTCGGGCAACGGGCCGGATGACGGGCCGGATGGCGCGCCAACGCGGGGTCTGGGGAGCCGGTAAGCCAGTCTGTGGACGCCGCGACGCCGCGATCGTCATCGCCACCTACAGAAGCCCCAGCTGATCACCCCGCCCCAGGAACTCGTCGAACGTGCGGCCCACATGCTGGAGGATCGATTCAGCAATTGGGCGAAGCTGTTTCTCCACGTAGTGATCGTAATCGAGCGGAGCGTTCGCATGACCCACCGGCTGCGGGCCCTCGGTCGTCATGACGTAGGAGATCAAGCGTCCGGGCCGCCCTGGAATCAGCCGCGCCGCCTTGACATGCGGCGGCGTCGTCTTCCCGTACTCGGCGAGCGGCTTGCGCAGGGCCTTGCGGTAGACGAGATCCCCATCGCGCTCCCCCGCCCGCAACTCGTCGAGGAAGCCCTGCACGAAGGCGTCCACCGATTCTTCGGAGAAGACCCGGTGGAGCAGCTGGCGCTGGAAGTCCTTGGCCAGGACCGTCCAGTCGCGCCGCACCGACTCGAGGCCGGTGAAGACGATCTCGCGAGTTCCGCCGCGCTCGATGAGACCCGCATAACGCTTCTTGCTGCCGCCGGCGGTATGCCGGAGGCTGGGCATGAAGAAGCGCAGGTACTGCTTCTCGAACTCGAGCAGCAAGTGGCTCTCCATGTCGTACGCCTCTCGAACGTAGCGGTGCAATGCCTCGTTCAGGTCCCGGGCGGCCGCCTGAGCCGTTCGCTCGGCCTCGCTACTCGAGACGATACCCGAGACGACGAAGACCGAGTCGGTGTCGCCGTAGATCACCTCGTATCCGCGGGCCTCGAACTGCTGTTTGGTCCAGAGCAGGATCTTCTGGCCGAAGGTGGTGATCGCGTTCGACACGTGCGTGGAGTAGAAACGACACCGCGGCGAGGCCAGCACCCCGTAGAAGGAGTTCATCAGGATCTTGATCGCCAACGACTCAACCTGATGGCCTTTGCGCTTCGCCTCCAACCGTCTCGGCATCAGAGCCTCCAGGATCTCGGGCAGGATCCCCTCCCCCCGGCGAAAGCGAACGCCGTTGGGCGCCGTCACGGCCGGACCGTCGGGATCGCCTTTGGCGGCCGTCGCACCCAGCGGGTCGATCTGGAAGGTACGGATGATGCTGGGATAGAGGCTCTGGTAATCGAACACCCAGACATTGGCGTAGATGCCCGGCGCCGAGTCGAGCACGTACCCACCGATGGCGGCGGGGGACGGTTCGCGGACCGCATGGCCTGTCGAGGTGGTGCCCTGACCGGCATCCGACTCCCGAACGCTGGGCGCCACCACGCCGCGGCGGTGTAGCGCGCCGATGTAAAGGAAGTCGAAGGCGGCGATGCTGGCGGCCACCCGGTCCAGCGGCAGGCCGGTCAGCAACGTGCGCCGCACCGCCAGCGGGATGAGCCGCCGCTTCTCGAGAATGTCGATCACGAGGCGCGCATCGGTGAGGTTGTAGTCCAGGAACGCCGGCAAGTCCTCCTGGTACAGGCGCTCGATCTCCGCGCCCCGGTCATCACCACTGATCGTCTTGCCCTCACCGAGCAGCTCACGAGCGGCGGCATCGAGCGCGTAGTGGTCCAGACGGATGAAGGCGCCGCGCAGCAAGTCGATGCCGTCAACCGCCACCCGACCGTGGACCGTGGCGCGGCTCGTCATCCAGCTGTCGTCACGCGTCCAGACGCGGCAGGGCAGGTCCGCGCGACCCAGGTGAAACGGAACCCCGCATCGAGAGAAAGCTTGCCCGAGCACCCGCAGGTCGAAGTCAATGACGTTCCAGCCGGTCAGGACATCGGGATCGATCTCCCGAACGCGGCGCACCAGGGCTGCCAGCAGCTCCGGCTCGCCGGGATGTTCGAAGAAGAAACCGCCCTTCTGGCCTTCCTCGGGCAGCGGTCCGCCTGGCGCGCCTTCCGGACGCCGGTAGTGCACCTCGGCGATCCGTCCGCCTTGCGGCAGACGGCCGAAGAGGGCGAACGAGCGTACGCTTTCGGCCTTGAGGTCGGTTTCGATGTCAAGCGAGAGGACGCCGAGCTCGGGTTCGAACTCGGTGGGCAGGAGGGTGGGGTTCTCGTAGATGCGATCGACGCGCCGGCCCGGGCGGAAGTCCCCCTCGATCCCCACTGCTCCTCGAAGGCCGCGATCGCAGAGGTAGCGCGTCACGAAGGGTAGATCCGCCTCCAGACAGTCGATACCCGCGCCCCGCAAGCGGTCGCGCAGCGGGGGCACATCGGGCGGAACCGCGAGAAAGATCTCGGCCGCATCCTCTCCGTCCATCGTCGACCAGGTTTGCGTGCCGAGCCGGGGAAAAGGTCCCGCCACGGTCGGACCTTTCGCCGAATCCGCTGGCGGGTCGGATGGCGGGTCGGATGGGCCGGCGCTTTCGCCGCAGGCGGCTTCGAGCAGCGGCTTCGCGCGGGAGAGATCCTCACGGCGGATGAAGAAGGATGGACGAACCCGGGTGTCACGAACCACGAAGGAGGCGCCTTCGTCGGTGACACCAAAGAGGTGGATCACCGCCCGCCCGCCCTCGATCATGTAGGTCGGTTGAAGAATGAACCCCCGATCCACGCTACCTCCTCACTAGGGGCATCCGAATCATACCCGACTGGCCCGGTGTGGCAAACCGCTAGCGCGCCCGTCCAGGTCGGCTATAGTCCGAAGGTTCCCAGGCTGCCGAGTAGCGCCTGCCCCCGCGGAACCCACGCCCGGAAAGGACGCGCATGAAAACCACGTTCTCATCCGCTCGGTCTCCCCGTAGCCTCTCGGAGGCCAACCTCGCGATCTCCTTCGTCCTCGGAGCACTCTGCGTCTTGACCCTCGGGTGGCTTCTCGTCCAACCAGCCCGAGCCGCCGACGATCGCGGCTGGCTAGGGATCTACACCGAACCGGTCGAGGAGTTGCCGCCGCTCGATGCGGCTCAGGGGGAACGGATTGGCGAAGTCCCTCTGGAGGAGCTGCTTCAGGGCGCAACCTGCGGGCTGCGCGTGACGGCGGTCTTCCCCTTCTCTCCGGCCGAAGAGGGCGGGATCATGGCAGGCGACATCATCGTCGCCGCGGGCGAGGCCCAATTCGACTGCCCCGCCGCCGAGGCACAGAACCGCTTTCGGAACTCACTCGACGGCCTGACCGTGGGCACCCCCTACCCGGTCACCGTGATCCGCGACGAAGTCACCCGGCAGGTACGCTACGCGGACGCCCCAGGTCCGGACGGGCGCACGTTCGAGGGACAGGGCGCGCTGGATGCCGAAGGTGCCCGCCGCTTCTGGCGGGATCCGGGCATCGTGATCGACAGCCTCGAATCAGGCGAAAGCATCGAGGCCCGGGCATGGAAGTCACAGCGCGTGCTCACCTTGCCGGTCGTACTCGGCCTCCGCCCCGAAGCCTCATGGCCGGCGGCGCGCTCGAATGCGGTCATCTACTCTCCGGCCCAACTTGCGCCGAGCCGGTTCACCCCCCTGGTCTGGGAGTTGTGCGACGCCTTTGGCCTGCGCGCCGACACCGAAGACCTGCTGGACCGGCTGGCCCGGTGTCACGAACACGCTGATCCCTTCCGCCTGGAGTGCATGACCTACGCCCATCGGGACCCCTTCCGGCTCGAGACTCTGTCGCGCACGATCGCCGACTCGCTGGCGCGTCCCCGGACGGCCATCGACTTGCTGGCCGCCGCGGCGGCCTACTGGGTGCCCGAACACCGGCTGGCCATGCCCGTCGCACGCCGCCTGCTGGTTCCGGAGGTGCCGGGCGTGGAGCCGGGCGTGGAGCCGGGCGTGGAGCCGGGTCTAACACCAGCCGGGGCCCCAGCCGGGGGCGGGACGATGAGTCGCCAGGAACGGATCCGGCCTTTGCTGGACCAGATCTCACAGGTCCTCGGAGAGGCCCGCGTCTGGCACCGCCGTGCCTTCGCCGGACTGACCCGTGAGGAGCGTGCCTTCCTGGAAAGCCAGCGATGGATCCTGACGGAGGTCTTCGCCGAAGAGGTCTACATCCACTTCGATGAAGACCGTGACCGATTCAACCGCAACTACCGCCTGATTCAGATTGCCGAGAAGATCGACTACGGGGCCTTGCTGGAGGCCGCCCTGCGCGTGGCCCTCTTGGCCGATCCCGAATGGGCCATGCACGCCGGGCGATATGTTCAGGAAGTCTATGCCGATACACTCGAGGCCCCGCTGTTGCTCGACCAGCCCTCCCCCGCGGGGCCCATCGTGCTGGGCGGCCGCGGCTCGCACTGGTACCGGGATGAGGGCGTCGCCTTCATCCTCGACCTGGGCGGCGATGACCTCTACACCGCCGGCGCGGGCAGCGGTTCGGTGTGGGAGACACCCTTGTCGGTGTGCATCGACCTGGAAGGCGATGACGCGTACGAGACCACTGAAAACGGGCATCAGGGATGCGGTTGCCTGGGCGTGGGAGGCCTGCTGGATCTCGAAGGCGACGACCAGTACACCGGTATGCAGTGGGCACAGGGCACAGGTTACCTGGGCATCGGTTGGTTGCATGACATCGCCGGGGACGACCGCTATCGGGGGCGAACCTTCTGCCAGGGGGTGGGCCTCTTCGGACTGGGCCTGCTGCTCGATGAAGAGGGCGAGGACCGCTTCACGGGCGACGGCCACGTTCAAGCCGTGGGTCTCGCGAAAGGTATCGGACTGTTGCGCGATGTCGCCGGTGACGATGAATACTACGCCAAGGGCGTCTACCCCACCGGCTATGGCACGCCGGGCATTTTCGAAGCCTGGTCGCAGGGGTGCGGCATGGGCTTTCGCACGCTGGCCTCCGGCGGACTCGGGGCGCTACTGGACGGAGGCGGCCGGGACCGCATGGAAGCCGGCAACTTCTCTCAGGGCGGTGGCTACTACTACGGCTTCGGGCTCCTGCATGCGGGGGGTGTGGCAGACGACACCTACATCGGCTCGCGCTACAATCAAGGCTTCTCTGCTCACCAGGCCCTGGGCGCCTTCTTCGAAGACGGTGGAGACGACTTCTACACCACCCGAAACGGTGTTGCACAAGGCCTCGCCTGGGACGAGTGCGTGACGCTGTTTCTGGATCAATCCGGCAACGACCACTACCAAGGAGGGCGCTTCTTCTCACACGGCGCCAGTGCGCACAACAGCTTCTGCTTCTTCATCGATCGTGAGGGCCGCGATCGGTACGACTATGCGTCCGGTCCCGCCCGCGCCGGCGGCAACGATTATCATGGCGGTACGAGTTTCTCACTGTTCATCGACGAGGGCGGCGACGAGGACCTCTACGAGTCGAACCGCGCGGCGAACGGCCGCGCCTACCGCCACCCCGAGCACGGGTTCTTCCTCGACCACCGGGAAACGCTCGAGTGGGCCCGGCCCGCTCAGTTCCAACCGACGCCCGATTGATACGCTGAGGACACTGGGCGGCGACGATGACACAACCGGTCATCAAGCCGGTCATCAAGCCGACCATCGAGCCGACCATCGAGCCGACCATCGAGCCCAGCGGCGCGGCGCCGGCCAAGACTACTCCTTGACGGCCGATTCAAAGCGGCGCTACCATCCGAACCAGATAGTTCGTGGGATTACTGATCGTGAAGCCCTGTCCAGAGAGGAGGCACCGGATGTCCCGCCCGCGTGATCCCGCACGATCCGTCGGCACCCGTGCATGTGGCACACCAGGCCGTGCGCTTGTCTTGCTCGTCGTTCTATCAGCCTTGGCTGGTCTGATCGGTTCGGGCAGCCTGGCGGAAGCCGCGGCGAATGCCGGGCCGGCAGGTCCGATATCCGGGTTGGCAGGTCCCGCGCGTCCCGGCGTGTCGGGCGCGTTCGACCGCGAGGTGCGCCAAATCTACCTCGCACCCGAGGAGGCGTTCCTTTCGGACAGCGCCGGGTTCGACAGCGCCCGGGTCGAGATCTTGCTCGACGACAATCAGACAACCGAGGCCGGCATCCGAGGATTCCACCTCCAGATCACCTATCCGGCCGACCTCGTTGAAGTCACCGCGGTCTTGCCCGGTTCGCTTCTGGCGGTTCAGGAGCACTATCTGAACCACCTCCTGGGGCCCACCGGTGTGCTCCAGATCGATGGGGCCGTGCTCGGCGCCACCGGCGGCATCACGGGCCAGGGCGCCCTGGTCCTGATCGGCTTGACCGCCGCCACCCCCGAGCCGTCCGATGATTGTGCCCCGATCGACTTCCTGGCTGAGGGCTGCATCCTGCGTGACCCCGAGAACCTGCCCCTGACCTCGGAGTATGCCGGCGGCCTGGTCTCCTATGACATCACACCGCCGGAGACGCCGGTTACCAGCAGTCCGACGCACCCGACCGGTGTGCCGGTCTCGGCCGACGATCTCGAGGTCACCTGGTCGGCAGTACTCGACGCGGGCACGTGTCCATCCGGTGTGAGCGGGTATTATCTACTGCTCGACGCCAGCCCCACCAGCAACCCGGGCCCGGCCGGCCCGTACGATCACTTCGTGCCTTTCGCGGCCGACTCCTCCGAACATGCGCGCTGGTACCCCAACCTCCCCGACGGCACCTACTACGCGCACGTGGCTGCCTACGACTCGGTGGGTAACGCCGGCGCGACCGCACACCTGGGGCCGCTCGAGATCGACACCACCGCCCCCGAGAACATAACGGGCCTGCTCGCGGCGCCCACCGCCAACAGCGATCTCAGCGTGGATCTGGCGTGGACCAATCCGGCCTCCGATTTCGCGGGGCTGAAACTCTTCCGCCACGGCTTCGGGAACTACCCCGAATACGATGATCCCCCCGATCCGGGCGGTGAGCCGCCCTGGCCGGCCTCGCCGGCCGAAGCCCTCGCCGAGGGCTGGGATCTCATCTATGACGGAAATGCCAGCAACTACACGGATGCACCCGACGTCCGTGACTACTACTATTACACGGCCTTCGCGTACGATGCGGCGTTCAACTCCGCCGCCCCGACGTCCGAGGCTCGTGACAGTTCCCTGGCCTACTGGCTGGGAGATTTCGCGACCGGTGGAACCCACGTGGTCGACATCTACGATGTGCTCGTGTTGAGTCTTGCCTACAACACCGCGGAAGGGGACACGGCCTACGACCCGATCTGCGATATCGGTCCCACGGACACCTATGGGCGCTTCGGCCGGCCCCTCACGGACAACCAGGTCGAATTCGATGACCTGATTCTCCTGGCCAACAACTACGAGAACACGGTACCGCCGGTCCTGGACGGACCCGGGTCATGGGCGGCGGAAGCCGGTATGGGGACCTCTACCGTTGCGGCGGCCGGCGTGGTTCCCCCTGCAATCCCGGCCGGCGGCAACGACGCGCAGATGACGGCCCGCCTGGAGCTACGACCGCGAGCGGATGACCGGATCGAGGTCCGTGTGCACCTCGCCGGCAATCCGGGTCGCTTGAAGGGGGCCAGCCTGAAGCTGGACTGCGATCCGGACTGGGTGCTGACCGGCGCAGTCGCTGGAGATCTATGGCAGGAGTCCGGATCGCACTTCTTCTTCGCAGGCCCCGGCGCCGACGGCCTGCTCTGGCTCGACGCCGCCCTGTGGAGCGGCGTGGTCGAACAGGACGGCTGTCATGCGATCCTCCTGTTCGAGACGCCGCACGCAGCGCCGCACGCGGAGCTGGCGAACGCAACGGGCACCGGGCTGGCACCCGGCGGCGTAGACGACTTGCTCGAAGCGGTCCGCATCGCCAGCTTCCGCGCACGAGACGATCACAACCGCGAGCTGACCTCGAAGCACATCCCAACGATGGAGGTGGCGCTGCCCGATGCGGAGATCGCCATCCCCGCCGGAGATGCGCTGCGACTGCCGGCGGTCTTCACGAGCGAGGCGACGATTCATTTCCGCCTGACGCAAGCGCAAGAGATCCAGCTCTCAGTTCACGATCTGAACGGACGCGCCCTGGCCCTGCTGGGAGAGGGCGAGCGAACCGCGGGAGCCCACCAGATCACCTGGAATGGACGCGACCGCGCAGGGCACGCCGTGCCGCCGGGCGTCTACTTCGTCCGGTTGCAAGCCGCCGCTGACGCGTGGGTCCAGAAGACGATCCGGCTACGTTAGTTCCGCAGAACACCGAGGCGTGGCCGCTTTGCGCGGCCCGTCTCCAGGAGGTACCGATGACAGTGCAAGCGATGCGGATGCTCACCGTTCTCCTCGGCATCTGGGCCCTGCCCGGTCTAGCGTCGGCGGTGGAATTGCACTTCCACCCCGAGACCGTCTATGCCGATTCATCCGAGGTCTTCACCGTCAGCGTGCTTGCGACCGAGGTCGACAGTCTGGGCGGTTTCACGATCCAGATCACCTATGATCCCGAGCTGCTGGCATTCGTCGACGCCGAACCCGGCGCGCTCTTCGCCGACTTCTCACCGCCTTACGGCCTCTACTGGTCACTGGACGAGGAACCGGGCGTGGTGGAGGTCGAAGCCTACATCATCCCGGCCGACGAGTGTGTGGCCGGGCCGGGGGAGATTCTAGATCTGTGGTTCGAGGCCATTGCCAACCGGCAAGAGACCACTCTCCAGATTGCGGAAGCATCGGTGCGCGATTGCGAAGGATTCCCCATCGAACCCCTCACCACCTACGATGCCCACGTCATCGTGGGCCCGGAAGCAGAACTCTTCTTCGATCCCGACCCGAAGTTCATCTACGGCGCCGGTCACACCGGATCGGTCTCCCTCAACGTGGACGACGTGCCCTTCCTGCGTGGATTTCAGGTGCGTCTTTCCTACGATCCCACTGTCGTTGTCTTCGACTCCGCCTTGGTCGGCGGTTTGCTCGATGATCCCCAGTTGGCCCTATGGTGGCTCGTCGAAGAAGAAGGCGAAGCCCTGATCCGCATCGAGGGTGTCATTCTGGGCCCAAACCTCTACGTGAACGGGCCCGGCACGCTGGCCGACCTCTTCTTCACCGGCCTGCTGGAGGAGGGCGAAACACCCCTGATCTTCGAGGAGTGGCACGTGTGGGACGTCGAGACCACCGAGTTCTATCCGGTGGTCGCCGACACGGGCCTCATCATCCTCGACGGGAGTCTGGCCGATGCCGGTGATCCTCGCGGCGGACTCGATGGGAGCGCTCCGGGAAACGGCGGCGGGGGCGAAGGCGGGCACGGCCCCGGGAGCGGGTCGGGGAGCGACACGGATCCGGCTTCAGACTTCGATCAGCCCCACGGCATCATCTGTGAGGGCTCGGGCCTCCGCGAGATCCGGCTCCTCGATCCCAATCCGGGCGACGATTTTCGGCTGAGCTTCCAAGCCCTGACCACCGGCGAGCCGATCCGGGCCTGGGTCTGTGACATCAACGGCCGCCTGATCACCGGACTCGAACCCGCCCCCGCCGGCCCGGGCCACTGGGTGCTGCGGTGGCCGGCGCGGGATCGCAAGCAGCAACCGGTGTCCGCGGGCGTCTACTTCCTGAGGATCGCGCACGGTTCGTCCCGGGCTGCCTGCCGGGTGGTCGTGGCCGACTAGCCGCATCATCGGCTGGCATGACGATGCACGAACTGGGACCACATGCAAAACCCCCGTGACAGACTCTCTGTCACGGGGGCATGCGAGCTAGCAGTGAATAAGACAGTGCGATCACAAGGATCATCGGGAGTTCACCCAAGGTACCCTCTACCCAGAACTACCTCCCTTTCTGCCCGTACCCCCTCACCGCTCGCTCAGCACTAAATGGAATTCTCGCCTGGAGGGCTCGATCTCCCTGGAGACGACGAAGGGGACATCGCACCGCATCCAGGCTGCGAATACATCGCATGCCACGGCTTTCCAACCGAAGTTAGAAACCCGCTCGCTACATATTATGGTGGAATTTGTGGTCAGTGTCAACGGGACCCCAGACAGGGTCCAATCCCGCGGGATCCATAGGGTTGCGGCGCATGCGCCGGGGCGGCGCCGGCCTCGGATCCAGGGCTCGGGGAAAAGCGACTCAGAACGCCTGCCCGCCGGCGATCGTGAGGATCCAACCATCCTCATCTTCTTCACCGACAACAGGATAGCCCAGATCAACCCGGGTAACGAACAACCCCCGCGTCCGGCTGCCGAGCAAGCGGAACCCCACTCCCGCACCCACCCGCGGCTTGGCGTCGCGGTGGGCACCTTCGGACCAGGCCAGGCCTCCGTCCACGAAGCCCACCGCCCCGATCGAGATCAGGCCCAGTAGATCCTCGCGAAGAGTCCAGCGGTCTTCGAGATTCCAGAGGAGCACCTGTTCACCGTAGAAGCGATGGGCCTCAAACCCTCGCAGGCCGCTGTCGGCGCCCATCGTGAAGATGTGCTGCGGGTAGAGGCCGCGCGACAGGTCCATCCGTAGCCGGGTCGCGAGGGTGTGCCGTTGGTTGAGGTTGTGATAGAGCCCGGTGGAGGAGACCCACCGTGCATCGCGCAGCCCGCCGTCGACCAGTTGCCCGGCCGCCTCGAAGACCGACAGCGCAAAGGTCGCCTTCCCCAACGTCTTGCCCTGGGTCCCCTCGGCCATGAGGAACCAGGCATCGTCCCGCTCGCTCCAGCGCCGCGGCGAGTAGCCGACCCGCAGTCTCAACCGGGTGCCCAGGTTGAAGTCTTCTTGCCGGCCCATCGAGTTGATGTTGCGCCACTCGGAGTAGCGCTCGTGGATGTAATCGAATTCCAAACCGAACGCCCGGATGTCCTCGTCTTGCATGGGCCGGCCCAGGCACTGGCCCGGCGGACGATCCGAACACGGGACCTCGGAGGAGTCGGGGACCGCATAGCGCTCCCGAATGAAGTAGACGGCCGGCTTGATACGCAGAGCGGTACGGTTCGTGGCGGCCACGCGCGGACCCCAGGCCGCCGACAGCAGTGAGCGCTCGAGGTGCCATTCGGGCCCATCGAGTCCGTCGCGATGATCGACGAAGGGACCGTCATAGTCGTGCGCCGTCACCTCGAATCCCCATGGCGTCCTGGCGCGGTCGAAGGGACGGCCGAGAGAGAGCGAGTGATCCCGCGTGTCCTCTCCGCGGCTCAGGACGAGTCGCAGGTAGGCGCGCGTCCCCAGAAGCTGGCGATCGTGATACCAGCCCCCGTAAATCGAGCGGATCTCGCTCTCACCGATGAAACCTCCCACGCCCTTGCCCCAACCCAGAAGGTTCGACTCCTCGAGACTCACCGACCAGGTCAGGAGGTTCCCGGTCTTGCGAAACTGGAACTGGGGCCGGGTCGTCCAGACGTCCCGCGTCGTCACCTCCAGGTGGAGGGTATCTCCTGCGAAGTCCAGATCGAACGCCACGTCATCATGAAGGAAGGAGTAGCCGCGCAAGCGTCTGAGCGCCGCACCCAGGTCCTCGGCTGCGACGGTGTCGCCGGGAGCGATCCGGAGTCCGCGCTCGACCACATGCTCGCGGGTAACGATGTGCAGCCGGTTGGCCAGCCGGCCGTAGAAGGTATCGGCGTAGGGGTCATCTGCGGGGAAGATGTTCTGCCGTGTGATCTCCACCGATCCCACGCACATCGAATCACGCGGTAGCAGGAAGTAGGTCTCCCCTGCGTCTTGGGATCGGCCTCGTGGTGCCGGGGTGGCACCGGAAGAGACCGCGGCGGCATCAAGAAGGGCACCGGTTCCCAGCAGACCGATCAGCAGGCCGATCAGCAGGCCGATCAGCTGCCACGCCGTCGACACCGCCCGGCGCCGGTGGTTCGTGTTCCTAAAAAACATGCACCTCCCTGTCCCGCGCGCCCCGCCAAACTCGGCCCCTTCGTCAAATCTCCGGCCCTGCCGGACTGGGCCATCCCAGACTCGGCCCTACCGGACTGGGCCTTGCCAGACTCGGCCCCGCCGTCGCGGGCGGTGCGAGCTTGCGATTCGCCCCGTGCCGGCCCTAGAATACTCGGAAGAAGCCTTCATCCGATGGCGCGAGGATCAACGTCTACCATGAAGCGAGCCCGCCAGCAATTGCGCCGCCTCTACTGGATCGACGCGGCGCTCCAGCGCCAACCCGGCCCCAATGCGGCTGGATTGGCCAGAGATCTGGGTGTGTCGCGCGACACGATCTACCGCGATCTCCAGGTCCTGCGAACCGACTACCGGGCGCCCCTGCGGTTCGATCCCACCCAGGGGATCTATGGCTACGCTCGCCCTTACCGGCCGAATCTTCCCGCCCTGCCCGCGGAAGAGGCGCTGCGATTGGCGCGCAACCTGGTCAAGCAGGGCGAGATCCG
Organism: uncultured bacterium; assembly: GCA_964573295.1. Lineage (GTDB taxonomy): Bacteria > Eisenbacteria > RBG-16-71-46 > CAIMUX01 > WJJG01 > CAYQJL01. The sequence continues at coordinate 67,026 of CAZNJE010000008.1, forward strand.
CGAAAGCGCGCTCGCCGAGTGCCTGCAACACTTTACCGAGCAGTTCGCCGACCTGTTCCCCGGCAGACCGCAGGCCGGCGCATCACCGGCGGACGCCACTTCCACAAGCGCGACGCTCTCGAGCGGGCTTCCGGCGGACACCGCTTCGGCTAGCGCGGTTCCCTCGAGCGAGCCTTCGGCGAGCACTTCGTCGCCAGCCCGGCAGGCTCTCGGCAGCAGCCTGCCCCTGCCGCTGGGCATGAGCCTTCGCCGCTATCGTGAGCAGCAGCCGGCCGGGCGAGCCAAACGTCCTAAGGCCGCTCGCAAGAGTACCCCTGTCCTTCTGCGCTTCGATCGCAGCGTTGCCCGCGAAGTGCTCGCCTCCGGCCTGTTCGAGCGCAACCAAATGCAGCTCTTGACCGACGGTGGTCTCGAAGCCCAGATCGCCGTAGCCGACCCCGACACGCTCTTGTTGGATCTGCTCCACTGGGCGCCCAATTTCGAGGTCGTGAGCCCGCCCTGGGTGCGCCGTCGCTTGCCCCAGCTTCTCCGGCGGCTCCTGCGCCAGCTCGATGCGCGCTCGCGGCACAGCCCTGCGAAGCGATCCGTGAAGAAGCCCACGAAGTAGGGCTGGACGGCGGAGCGGGCCCGGGGAATCCATCTGAGCCGACGCCCAGCTCGGTCCCCCTCGCCCAGCTCGGCCCCCCTCGCCCAGCTCGGTCCCCCTCGCCCAGCTCAAGCCGTGCCCCTAAGAACCGTCCGCTGACCTCGGCCCGTGCGCAGGCCGAGAACGACTGCTACCGGTTGCGGGCGGCGATACGCAAGCAGATCGCCAGCCCCCCGAAGAGGACGACGCACCCAAAGACGAGCATGGCCCACGCGGAAAACGGCATTGGTTCTCTCCTCGTTTGCTTCTCGCCGGCGCCTAGTGATCAGCCCCACCGGATCCCCCGCGAGCCGGCTTGCGCCAGAAGAAGTACCCGACCCCGGCCGAAAGAACGAGCATTCCCCATCCACCCAGCGTGGTCGCCCAGCGCGGGTAGCCGCTGTAGGTTTCCAAGATCTCGGCTCTCACGTTCATGATCAGAATCACCAGGAGCACCGCCGGCGTGATGAACCGCAGCGCCCAGATCCACCAGTTGCCCAGGCGCACCTCGGAGATACTGTTCAAGTAGGCGCGGAACTCCTGCACGTTGTACATGTAGCCCACCACGATGCACTGAACGAGCCCGGCGCCCACGAGGCCGAAATCACAGATCCACTTATCCACGATGTCGAACCAGTAGTAACCCCCGCGAGTGGTGAAGACGAGCGCGATCGGAAACGCCACGGCGATGAACCCCAGGGCGAGCTTCTCGGAAGGAACATTCCACTTGTCACGGATGCCGGTGGTGAAGGCCTCCTGCAGCGCAAAGGCCGAATCGATTCCCAGGGCCAGCAGCGTGACGAAGAAGATCACACCGAAGAGCACATTGAGAGCCGGGAGCTTCAGGATCGCCGTTGGATAGGCCACAAACGCCAGGCCGGTCCCACTCTGGGTCACCGTCTCCATGGGCAGGCCCTGCACCTGCGCCAGGTACCCCAGCATGGAGAACACCGCGAATCCGGCATAGAAGCTCGTGGCGCAGTTTGCGAGGCCCGTGATGAGCGCGCTGTTGGTGATCTCGGCCTTGCGCGAGAGGAACGATCCATAGGCGATCATGATGCCCGAGGCCAAACTCAGCGAGAAGAAGATCTGCCCGTAGGCGCGCAGCCAGATCGAGGGGTCGGCCAGCTTGGAGAAGTCGGGCGTCAGGTAGTAACGGATGCCCTCGATCGCGCCCGGCAGCGTCAGGCCGCGGATGAGCAGGATCGTCAAGAGCAGCAGCGGCAGCGGAACGGTGATCATGACCACCTTGCTCACATTGCGCACGCCCTTGCGAAGGATCAGGTAGATCGCCAGCCAGGTCAGCGCCATCCCGAGCACCAGGTACCAGATCGGGGCGCCGAGCTCGCCGGGTCCGCTCGAGCGCTGCAACACCTGTTGCATGAAGAACCCCTCGGGATCCTGGGCCCAGGCCAGCTTGAAGCTGTGCCACAGGTACACCCAGGCCCAGGCCAAGATCGTCGAGTAGTAGATGACGATGCCCGCGCTCAGGCCGGCCGCCCACCATCCGAACCACTCGAGTTTGCGGCGGACCGCGGCGAATGCGCCCGGCGCGGCGCGCTGCAACCGTTGCCCCAGGCCCATCTCCAGAATCAACATGGGGATTCCGGCGGTGAAAAGCGCCGTGAAGTAGGGAATCAGAAACGCTCCCCCGCCGCTCTCGTAGGCGACATAGGGAAACCGCCAGACATTGCCCAGTCCCACGGCAGATCCCACAGCCGCCATGATGAAGGCGGTCCGGCTATGCCAGCGATCACGCGATTCGGCCACCACGCCCTCCTTGTCAAGACCCGCATACGGGTATGCTCTTGGGGGTACGATTGGGTTCGGGATCGGGACCAACGCTATCACGCCTCCCTCATCTCTACCAGTGCGGGACCTGCAAGCGGTACGTATCTGTCGAGAACACCATGCGAAGGCGACGCACACGGCCGGGCCGGCCCGGCCCGATCCCGATCCCGATCGGCGCGGGAGCCGATCCGGGCGCCCCGGCCATGTGGCCGAGCGTGAGCGAGCATCGCTTCTATGTGGCCTGCTACAACCTGAACTCTGGCCGACCGGACGACGGCCACAAATTGCGGACCTCCGCCGGGTGCTGGCTGTGCTAGACTCGCTCGCTCTCTCACCCCTTTGGGACACCGACCGGCACCGGGACTGGAGATCCGAACCGATGAACATTCGCAACGTGGCGATCATCGCTCACGTCGACCATGGCAAGACCACCCTGGTCGATCAAATCCTGCGTCAGTGTGACGTCTTCCGGCAGGGCCAGGAAGTGCGCGAGCGCTTCATGGACTCGAACGACCTCGAGCGCGAGCGCGGCATCACGATCACCTCGAAGAACTTCGCGGTCACTCACCGGGGCGTTCGCATCAACCTGATCGACACGCCCGGACACGCCGACTTCGGCGGCGAGGTCGAGCGCGTGCTCAAGATGGCCGACGGTGTGCTGCTCTTGGTCGATGCCTTCGAGGGCCCGATGCCCCAAACCCGCTTCGTCCTGCAGAAGGCGCTCGAGCTCAACTTGAAGCCGGTCGTCGTGATCAACAAGGTCGACCGTGAACGGGCCCGCCCCGACGACGTGCTCGATGAGATCTTCAGCCTCTTCTTGGACTTGAGCGCCAATGACGATCAACTCGACTTCCCCTGCGTCTTCGCGTCGGGCCGCGATGGCTGGGCCGTGACCGGCCTGGAGGATCCGCGCGAGAATCTCTTGCCTTTGCTGTCGATGATGATCGAGCACATCCCGGCGCCCGAGATGCGCGAGGGCCCCGTGCAGATGCTGGTGACCGCCATGGACCACAGCGACTACGTGGGCCGCATCGGGATCGGCCGGATCTTCCGCGGGACGCTTCGGGAACGGGACACCGTGGCGCTCCTCAAACGCGACGGATCGCGCCAGAAGGCCCTCGTGCAGAATCTCTTCGTCTTCGACAACCTGGGGCGCCGGCAAGTGACCGAGGTCGGTTGCGGGGATATCTGCGCGGTGACCGGTGTGGAGGGCGTCGACATCGGCGACACCCTCGCCGACGCTCTCCAACCCGATACGCTGCCGCTCATCACCGTCGATGAACCCACCCTCACCATGACCTTCATGCCCAACGACAGTCCCTACTATGGAGAGGACGGCAAGTACGTGACAAGCCGTCAGCTCCGGGAGCGGCTCTACAAAGAAGCTGAGCGCGATGTGGCCTTGCGGGTCGATGAGACCGGCGCCACCGACAAGTTCAAGGTCTCCGGCCGCGGAATCCTGCACCTGTCGATCCTCATGGAAACCATGCGGCGCGAGGGCTACGAGTTCATGGCCGGCCAGCCCCAGGTCATCTACAAGGAGATCGGCGGCAAGAAGGCCGAGCCGGTCGAGGTCTTGTCCGTCGATGTGCCCAACGAGCACGCCGGCGCGGTGATCGAGTATGCCGGACAGCGGCGCGGCGAGCTGCAGCAGATGGTCCAGACCGTGGGCCGTACCCGCCTCGAGTTTCACATCCCCAGCCGGGGCCTGATCGGATTTCGCAGCAAGATGCTGCGCGTTACCTCGGGGGAGATCGTCGTCAACCACCGGTTCTTGCAGTACGAGTACTTCAAGGGCTCGATTCCCCAGCGGCAGAATGGCAGCATCATCTCGATGGCCGCCGGCAAGTCGGTGGCCTTCGCGCTCGATAGCCTCCAGGATCGCGGGCAGTTCTTCATCGAACCGGGTGAGAAGCTCTACGCCGGGCAGATCATCGGCGAGCACTGCAAGGAAGACGATATCGTCGTCAATGCGCAGAAGGCCAAGAAGCTTACCAACATGCGGTCCGCCAGCGCGGACCGGAAAATGAGAATCGCCCCGCCGATCAAGATGAGCCTGGAGGAAGCGCTCGAGTACCTCAACCACGACGAGTACGTGGAGGTCACACCCAAGACGATCCGGCTGCGCAAGGCCCTCCTCGACATCCACGAGCGCAAACGCGCCGAGAAGGCCGAACGGCCGGAGGGCTGAGCCGGTGCGGCGATTCAGCATCCCGGCGACCCGCTTCGTGGCAGCCGTCCGTCGCGCTCTAGCAAGTTCGGTGGCCGTTCGAAACGCGGCCGGCAGCACGTCTCCACGCTGACGTCAAACATAGCTCATCTGGCGGTCCCGGCTCAGCGCAGAGTTCCAGGTCCTGCGCGGTAGCCTTTCAGGTTCTCGCACTGCCAGGCCAAAGACCGTGGGTGGGCCAGGATGATCCGGTGAACGCGACCTGTTGGCAACCCGAGCGTCCGGCCGCGTGCAATCACCTGCGAGGGAGGGAGTTCTGCGACATGAGCCGGATCGAAACAAGCGAGTGCGGGATCCGCGAGGACCGGATCGACGAGCGAGGAATCGGCGCGCGCCGGACCGGCGTCCACGAGTCCGGCATCCACGAGGTCGGCCACCGCCGCGCGCAAGTGAGCCAGACCGTCGTCCAGCGCAAAGGCGGCCGTGTAGAGCAGCTGCCCCCTGTGCAGTTCACGAATCTCCAACTCCCAGCCCTGTCCAAGGTAGGCCGACCAACTGCCGGGCGACGCCACCAGCGTGTGGACGGTGACAACTCCGGTGGGTATCAATCTCCATCTCGCGACGAGCCGATCTTCCGAACCGGAGGGATTGAAGTAGACCGAGACCTCGGCCGAGTCGGGCGGCGGCACGTCCCACGCCACCTCAACCAGGAGGGAGTCGGCCCCCGCCAGATCGATTCGGCGCGCACAGGCCGGCGCAAGCTCGTGACGCCCCGTGGCGGCCCGAAGGTGCACGCGCGGTCGCGGCAAGTGTTCGTCGAGTGCCCGCGCCGATCTTCGAGAAGCGTGGCGGAAGAAGCCAGCCATGGCGGGGATCTGATCACGATGGGCGTGATCTGGAGACTCGCAGAGACAGGTGGCCTCGGGGGCGAGACGGGCCAGCAGATGCGCAACCACTTCCATCTCGTTCTGCCGCCGCCCGGGACTCTGATAGAAGACCGGCAACGTACCTCCCAGAAGCCCGACCGCCACCTGTCCGCGCCGGGGCAAGGCGAGATAGCCGTAGCCGCGCATCTCGCCGCCCGTGCCGAAGTAGTCCAGGTCGAGATCGACGAGCACGCGGCACCCATCCAGTGTGCCGGATCGAACCCGCTCATCAAACTGTGCCCGGCTCAGGCAATGCAACCGAAACGGCCCAGGGACCCAGTCCTCGGTGGCATGACGGGGACGGGTCGCGGTAACGAGGTCATCGGCGCGGGAGACCGGAAGTCCTTGATGGACACGCATGGCCATCGCGGATAACGGGATCGGCGTTGCGCCCTCGCGAATGCGTGGCAGGATCCATCCGTCCTGCACGTGCAGGTCGAAACGGTAGGTTTCGGACTCGCCGGCATAGCAGCTGATCTCGGGCTGAACCCAATAGACCTCCTGCGCCAGCCCGTAGTACAAGCATGGCAGCATGAAGGTAGCGACTGACAGCCGATCGGCGTACTGCTCGGCAACCTCGAGCCGGCCGCCAACGAGCCCCACCGAGTCCGCGCAAACCGGCGCAGGATGCATGTCGCTGTGCGAATCGAAGTGGACGATGACGCATGCGTCCTGGGCATCTGAAGCCGCCTCCACGGGCCTCGCTGGCTCCAGGGACCTCGCCACCTGAGGGGAGGTCGCCGTCTCCGAGGACCTCGCCATTTGCGGGGAGTTCGCTGCTTCCAGGGACCTCGCCCGGGCGGACCGCGCCTGTGCAAAGCAGTAGAACGTCCAGTCATTGCGCCTGAACGCGTAGAGGGAACCCTCCCGATAGATCCTGGTGACGCCGCCGCGAAGGCGGAGGGTCTCGGTCGGTATCAGAGTGGATGAGCCCTCGCCTGCGGTCCTTTCGGTCGTGCTTCCGGTCGCGGCGCCACGGCCAGATCCTTCACCGTCAGGAGAGCACGAACCGAGCCCAAAGCTCAGCACCAGAAGCAATCCCGCGACGAGACGCTTCCCCGGGGCGAAGCGTAATGCCCGGTTCCGGTCGGCCATCCTCATGCTACGAGTCCATCCCCTCACAAACCGATCCCTTTGCCGGCCCATCCCGCTGCCCGCCCATCCCTCTACGAGCCCATTCCTCCCACCGCAGCCCGGTCGGTACCTCAGTCGGTGACCTCGAAGGTACGGAACCGTTCCGTTGTGGCGATCCTGGCGGTGTCTCCGATCGCGCTGTTGGCAGCGATGGCATGAACCGACCACTTCACATGCGACGCCGGAGCGAAGCCCTGCCCCGAAGCCGGCTGCCAGTGCGGATCGCGGCCAAGCTCGATCGTGCGGTTCGAATACCAGCTATTCACTGCCATCTCGATCTCGTAGCTCAGCAGCTCGTAGCCGAGTGTGTCGGGTACGGCACACCAACTGAACGTGGGCGTCTGCGTGTCTACCACAGCGCCATCTTCCGGAGAATGACAGGTGATGGCCATCTGCACTTCAATCGTCCCCACATCAAGCGTGTCGCCATCGACAACGTCTCGATCCTCGATCAGCCGGCCATAGGAGTGGTACCCATCATCCAACCGATAGGCGGGATGGACCACGTAGGCCCCCGGTGTGAGATCAGTGAAGAGAAACTCGCCAGCCTGAGTCGTGGTGGTCGTCTGACCACCGATGACCGCGCAGGGGATGCTGCCGAAGCCGAGCGTATCCGGATCTGACACGGCATCGATCGACAGCGCAACGCTGAGATCGGCAACGGGCACACCCAAGAAGGTCACCAGCCCCTTTAGAGCGCCGGCGGGGCTCTCGGATGTTCGCCGTTTGAGAGCGATATCCGCCGTCAGAACCGAATCCCCCTCTTGGGGGATGGGCAGAAATCCAATGTCGGAGAAGCCCGCATCAATCGCGCCTGCAATGGTCGCCGACTCGTAGCCCGGACAGCTCACGGTCACGGGGAAGATCCCAAGGTCATGCCCGATGTGGTCCACGACACGGAGTCCCTCAATCGAGTAGTGACCTTGCTCGTCAGCGATGGACATTCGCGGCATCCCGATGCCATGGACATAGGCGGGCACATCCATCGACGACCAGAAGATTGGCGAGACATAGGCCTGAGACAGACCACGTTGCGTCTGGGCGTCCCGGATCGTCCCCTCGATCCGGTATTCCGGTGTCCCCCACAGCTCAGCCGGTTGAATGCGTGCATCCCAGGTCGTTGTCGCCCCCTCGATGACGGTGATCGTTCCGGAGGTTCGATCACAGACGGTCAAGGAATCGTGAAACACTACCCCGTAGTAGACGCCCGAGGCAACGCCGTAGAGAGCGTACTCCCCCTGGGCATTGGTTGGCGTCATGGAAGACCCGGGCAACAGCGTCGCCCGGTCGATCAGGATGACGGCGGCGTCGGATACCGGGTCACCCGAATCAAGCTCGGTAATACAACCGACAACGCTCGGATCCGTCCGGGGAGCACTCGGGTCATCCGAATCACTGCAACCGGTGTAGATAGTTCCCATCCCGACCAGAAAGAGGATCAAGAGAAGCGGTTGAATGCGCATCGTTCACCTCCGGTTCGCGAACGCCAGGACAGTCACGGTTCAGACCGGCATCGTCAGACTTGCCTGGTCTGCACCTGCGCCGATTCTGCTCGCAGATACTGTCAACGTAGCAGCCCACGAGCGCTGGAACCAGGTGGAAACCGACGTCCGGGCGGGACCCAAACACGCGGTGGCGTGTTTCCAAAGTGCGATGCGACACCAATTCAAAGTCGAAACCATTCTTCCACTGCCGCGCGCAGAAGTATTCCCCTTCTTCGCCGACGCGGCGAACCTCGAGCGGATCACGCCGGCCGAGTTGCGTTTTCGCATTCTGACTCCGGTGCCGATCGAGATGCGCGCCGGGGCCCGGATCGACTACCAGCTACGGCTCTTCGGCCTGCCCTTCCGCTGGAAGACCGAAATCACTCTCTGGGAACCGCCGTGCAGGTTCGTTGACGCACAACTCACCGGTCCCTACCGGACGTGGATCCACACGCACACGTTCCATGACGAGGGGCATCATACGCGCATGCACGATCAGGTCATCTACGAGTTGCCGCTGGCCCCGTTCGGCGAGCTGGCCCGCCCGCTGGTGCGCCGCCAGGTGGAGCGCATCTTCCGCTATCGCGAATGGGCCATCCGAGACGCGCTGGAATTGCCGCCCATGCGAAGCTAGCCGGCCGCCGCGATGCGGACTTAGCGTCGCGCCACGGCCACCAGCCGCTTGGCGGTGTGGTCGTAAGGTTCGCCCAAGAGAGATCCGAAGACCGCGACCTGTCCGAAGCCGGCGTCCTCCAGCATCGAAGCGAGTTGGGAGCCCGAGAAAAGGCGGTGGGAAAAGGCGTGCTCCTCCGCGCGCCCATCCTTGATCAAGATCCAGCGCACATCGATCGATCTCCACGCTTCGCCGAGCCGGCGTTCTTCCAGAAACAGCGCCCCATCGTGCGCGTGATGCCAATCACGCTCACGAAAGACACGCGCCAGAATCTCCCGCCCGATCAGCTCCATGACCAACGTGCCGCCAGGACGCAAAGAGGCACGGATGTGGCGCAAGGCCTGCTCGTCGGCATGAGGATCCGGCGAGTAGCCGAAGGAGGTATAGAGGTTCACGACCAGGTCGAAGGTGTCCGGTCGCTCGAAGGCATACAGGTCCTCTCGCACCCACTCGATCGGCAATGCCTCGCGGTCGGCAGCTTGGCGAGCCTGATCGAGAAAGGCTGTTGTGCGATCCACGCCGGTCACCTGGAAGCCGCGCCGGGCGAACTCGAGGCTGTGCCGGCCCGGTCCGCAGCACAGATCGCAGATCCGGCAGCCCCCGGGCGGTTTGGCCAACGCCAGGACATGGTCGCACTCGACGGTGGCATGCGCGAACCGCTGCTGCGTGAAGAGGTAGGGACCGAAAGTGTGCCAAAAGGCATCGTCTTGATACCAGGGACGGTCATTGTCCATCTCGTGCCTCCTCGCAAGGGGGATCCGCATTCAAACAAAAGGTTGGTCCTCCAACCGGACCTGTGACAAGTCTCCTTTGCCAAGTGCTTCTCCTGGGTCCCCTGAGTATTTTCAACCGTCGCGAGGGCGGCGGGCAAGACGAGGCTTGAGGTCGCCGGCCCGTGGGGATCATCCGAGGGGCCGGACGTCCTGTTCGCTCGCGAATGAGCACTCCCGGGCAAGGATGACCTGTTCGCTGGCCGTTCAGAGTGGTATCATCTCTGTTTTACGCATTCGCGAGAAGTCAGGGAGCACTCACAGGCAGGCCCATCGTGCCCGAATCCAACAATCTACAGACTGGTCGGCCAGCGATCCGCTCATCGTGCGGATCCAAACGCCTACGCCAGCATCCCTACTTCATCCTGCCCGATGGATCCAATCGCAAGGCCGCGCTCGACCTAGGGCAGCGGTTCCTGCACCTCACGATCGATGCGCTGGCCACCGCCGGGGACCGGCCTCCGCTCGCCCCCGAGACCGGCGAACCGCCCCTTTCGCCGGGCTACGAGCCGCCGCGCGAGGGCCGCGACCCCGAAGAGCTCCTCGCCCATATCCGCGAACGGATCTTGCCCCGCGCCCTCAACGTGTCTCATCCCGGCTACGTGGGCCACATGGACACGTTGGCGAGCGCCATCGGGGTCTTCTCGGACATGCTCGTCTCGGCCCTGAACAACAACATGCTCTGCTGGGAGATGTCACCGGTCTTCACGGAGATGGAGGCGCGCTTGCTGGGCTGGTTCTCGGGCGCCATTGGCTGGCCCCATCCGGCCAAGTCCGTGCCGCAGTCGGGCCCGCACCCGGCGCCGCAGCCCAGCCGCTCCACGGGGTTTCTGGTCAGCGGCGGGAGCCTGGCCAACCTCTCCGCGATCCTGGCGGCCCGCAACGCGCAGTGCGGGCCGGACTTTCGGGAGCGGGGCCTGGCGGCGGCGCCCGGACCACCGGTAATCCTCGCCTCAGAAGAGGTGCACTACTCGCTCGATAAGATCGCCAACATCCTCGGGATCGGTTCCCGGGGACTGGTGCGCGTCCCCACCGATGCGGCCATGCGCATGGATCCCACAGCGCTGGAGCAGACCCTGGCCCGGCTGCGCCGGGACGGGCAGTGGCCGTTCTGCGTAGTCGGCATCGCCGGCACGACCGTCGCCGGCGCCATCGATCCGCTCGAGGCCATTGGCCGCATCGCCCGGCGCGAGGGATTGTGGTTCCACGTCGATGCGGCTTACGGCGGATCGCTCATGATCACGACCGGTACCGAACACGAGCACGTTCGCCGGTGTCTCGCGGGTATCGAGCTGGCCGACTCGGTCACGTTCAACCCGCAGAAGTGGCTCTTCGTGCCCAAGACCTGCGCGGGTGTCTTCTTCCGCGACAGCCACCGGGTGGCAGGCGCGGTGCGTCAGACCTTTCCCTATGCCGGTTCGCGCAGCGCCGCGATCGACGACGACCGCCGCAACGTGGGCGAGTACACGATCCAGGGCACACGGCGCGTGGACATCCTGAAGTTGTGGCTCACCCTGGAGCACCTCGGCCGCGACTTGCTGGCCGAGCTCATGGTCGCGAGTCTCGAGCGCGCCCGGACTCTCACCGAACGGATCATCGCCGATCCCGAGTGCGAGTTGCTGACGAACCCTGAGCTCAACATCGTCTGCTTCCGCTACGTCCCGGCCGGATGGGACCGGGCCTCGCGGGCGCGGGAGGTCGACGATCTCAACAAGAAGATCCACGCCCGTCTGGAGAGCGAAGCACGCGGTTGGATCGCCCTGCCGCGCCACCGCGGCCGGCGCTGGTTGCGTTTCGTGATTCTCCACCCGCAAGCCGACGATGAGCGGTTGGCCGGACTCCACCGGCGGGTGGTGGCTATCGGGCGAGAACTGGTCAGCCCGGCACGTTGAGCGAACGTTCCCGGTACCGCTGGGCCGCGGCGACGAAGGCCTCGAAAACCGCCCGGTGCCGCGCGTAGGCTGTCAAGCATTCCGGATGCCACTGGAGGGCAAGCAGGAAGCCCTCGTCTTTCAAGGGCTGGCTTCCCGCGCCGGACTGCGCCTTCCCTGTCTGCATGTCCACCGCCCTCCCCGCCTCCACCACCCTCCCCGCCTCGGCCGGTCTCTTGCGATCTACCGGCTCCATGGCCTCGATGAGCCCGTCGGCCGACCAGGCCGTCGCCCGCCAGCCCGGGGCGATCTCGTCAACGGCCTGATGGTGAAAGCTGTTTACCGGGAGCGGGTCACTCCCGACGATGCGGGCCAGAGCGCTGCCCGGCTCGATCCTCACCTCGTGAGCCAGCATGTCCCGTGGAAAACCTCGGAAGTAGTCGTGCTTGAAGGCCGACCGGCGCAGGGCGTCCAGGTCCTGGCACAGCGTGCCGCCATGAAACGCGTTCAGGATCTGAAACCCCCTGCAGATCGCGAGCACGGGAATCGAGCTTCGTGCGATCAGATCCAGGATGCGGTACTCCATGGAGTCGCGTTCGCGGTCGGGCTCCTGGCAAGCCTCATGACGCTCTGCGCCGTAGTAACGCGGATCCAGGTCTCCGCCCCCGGTCAGGCAGAGGCCGTCCAGCGCAGGGGAGGTCACGCGCGAGCCCCCCTGCGGCGACAGATAGAGGTCCAGCTCGTCCAGGGCGCCTGGCACGAGCGCCACCGGAACTCCCCCGGCGGCGCGGATCGCGGCGAAGTAGGCCCGCGACATCGAGTATCGGGGCGAAGGGAAACCCGCCTCGGGGGCATCGAGCATGAGCGTCAATCCAATGCGCGGACGATTGGCGACCGCAGGGTTATGCGGTACCTCTGCCACTGCGTCCTCATGGTCGCGCGGCACGTCTCCCATGGCGTCCTCATGGACGCACGGCACATCTCCCATGGCGTCTGCTCCTATCGACGATTCCTTTTGCCCTTCCCTCCGGCACTCCCCGTCGGCCTGCTTGAGTGCGCGACGACGGGCTGGCAGCCGGATTCAGCTCAACCGCCCAGTGCAACACGGAAACCGCGGGCAGAATAGCATATGGCTCCCATCCTTACAGTTGCGCACTTGCGAGCCGATGGTATCTATGGAGGCTGCAGAGTCGCCTCGAGAACGCACGCGGCCGAACCCTGCCGTCTCGGCGAAGCCCAACCAGGGAGGTAGGTCATGCTGGAGAGACGTCCCATCCGAGAAGACATCCGAGGAGCCATCCTAGCCGCCACCGTCATGGCGTTGCTGATCGTGCTCCCCTCGTGTTCCCGGATCCAGGTGCACACACTAGCGGACCCGGGCGCAAGCTTCACCGCCTACGAAACGTTCGCATTCTTGCCCAAGGGCGGCATGAAGAATGTGCCCGGAGGCGGTCCGCGAACGCGCATCATCCGCGACCCGCTCTTCCACGCGCACGTGCAGGCGGCCGTGGAGGAAGACTTGCTCGCGAAAGGATACCGTCGCATCAGTGAACCGAGCCATGCCGATGTGCTCGTCGGCTACCGCACCGCCATGAAGGACCAGGCCGAGGTCATGCCGGCCGTCTACGGCGTCGGCTGGCGCGGCCGCGTCCATCAGGTCCGTCCGGCTCACGTCAAGTGGTACAAAGAGGGCACGCTGGTGATCGACCTGATCGATCGCCGCGGCGAGCACCTGGTCTGGCGCGGCGTGGGCGTCGGGGCGATGCGCGACATGAAGCCCGGGGAAGAGCTAAGAGAGGCCGTCGGCGAGATCATGAACAGGTATCCGCCCGAAGGTTGATCGAGCACGCCCTTGTGGAGACCCTGCACTCGCGGAAGCGGGATCGAGCACACCCGACTCAGGGAGCCATCCACCCGTGGAAGATGTACTCGATGCGGCTGACCGCCAGCCGCCCGCCGAGCGGATCGTGGAATGTGGTCCTCATCTGTAGGGGCTCATCCATCGTGATGCACTCTCCGGCAAGATACACGCTTTGGGTGGTGCAGGCGGTCGACCAGCTGGTGGCGGAGGCGCACTCGGGTTCGTCTTGCCGGGTCAAGGTGAGACGCGCCGCGGGGGACGGACCCTCGAGCGCCCCCCGCACGCGCACCTCGACCTGATAGCAACGCGGATCGATACGTAGCCCTGCAGTACCAGCAGTACCATCGGTAAGAATCCAACCTCCGTCGCCAGCCTCGCTCCCCGGCGGCAGGAGCAGTGCCGGACAGGCACAGGGCACCCACGCCGGAGAACCGATGACCGGACCGATCTCTCCCTCCAACTGGATCCCGAGTCGCCCGGACCAATCGGGATGGTTCGTATGCAACGAAAGCCCGTTCGATCCCACCTGCACACCTACGGACACCCAACCCTCGATTCGAAACGGTGCCGGGGTCGTCGCGGTGGCCCCCGAGTCGAGGTCGGTGAGACGAATCGTGTAGCCGCTCGATTGCCCCGCGAAGCGTTCGGCCACCCAGAAGTAGCGTCCACTGTTCTCCGCCCCCGCCGAGATGGTATGGACCGGAACCCCACCACGCAGCAACTCGATCCGCACCGCCGACCCGCACAGGCCGTCGGCGAACCACTCCAGGGCCACCAGCGATCCCGTAATCCAGGTCTCACCTCCGCGAGGAGAGGTCAGCACGACCGAACACGGACGTTCGATGACAAACGCGGCCCCGGTCGCAGACGCACCACCCGATGAGGTCGCGCGGACACGGTAGCCCGACGAGCCCGCGACCGGTTGCCGTACGCGCCAGGCATAGGTGCCCGTGTTGGGCGCGGCCTCAGCGATCACGAGGCTCACCTCCGCGCCACGCAGCAGTTCCAGGCGCACCGTCGGCTCGCAGTGCCCGCGGCGGTTCCATTCGATGCGCCGGTCGGTGCCGGCCACCCAAACCTCACCAGCAGCCGGTGACAGGAGACGTAGCTCACACGGCTCGAGAATCTCGAAGGAGGCGGGACTCTCGGCAACCGCCCCACTCGAGGGATCGGTAACCCGCAACCGGTAGCCCGCCTCGGCGACGCCGCAGCGCTCGGCCGTCCAGATGTGCGATCCGGAGTTCGGGATACCGCCGGCGATGGCGAGACAGGTACCGCCGCCGCGCACGAGCTCGAGATCGACCACCGGGCCGCAGGCCCCATCCGCATCCCACTCGATCCAGTAGGGCGCGCCTTCTTGCCACTGCTCGCCGCCCACGGGAGAGGTCAGGCTGATCTCACACGGCGTCTCGATCGTGAAGCCGGAGCTGGTGACCCAGGATCCGCTTTCTGAATCGGTCAGGCGCAAGGAGTACCCCGGCCCGTTTTCGGCGCACGCGGCAACTGTCCACTCGAAGGCGCCGTCGTTGGGCGTCTGAGCGGTGACGGTGGCGCAGAAGGCGCCCTCGTAGAGGAGATCGATCGTCACGCTCCCGCCGCAAGTCTCACTGGCATCCCACAGGATCAGCTTGTCCTCTCCTTCGATCCAGGTCTCGCCGGCGGCCGGCGCGTCGACGCCGAGCACGCAGTCAGAGGTGATCGTGAAGGGCCCGTCGCTCTGATCTGAAGCCCCCGACACGGGGTGCGCGATCGCGATCTCGTATCCCTCTTCCTCGGGTCCGCATCCTTCGGCGATCCACTCGTAGGATCCGCTGTTGGGGACGCCGTCGGCAATCGTCTGACAGGGGAGACCGTTCGACAGCAGGGTGAGTCTGATCGCGCCCTCGCAATCACCCGTCGTGCTCCACTCGATCTGGACCGGATCTCCACTGGGCAGCACTTCACCGCCATTCGGGCTCTCCAGCGTCAGCTCGCAAGGCTCGATGCGCTTCAGGAACGTCAGCGGTTCGGGGGTCACGGCCGTGCTGCCGGTCTCTGGATCGCGCAGCCGCAACGCGTAGCCGGTACCCTCGCCCGCGGCCGCCACCACCGGCCAGTCGTAGGCGCCGGTGTTGGGGGCCGCCTCATCGATCGCGAAGACGAATTCATCCTCGTAGAGTAGGTCGACGATCAGAGCCGGCGAACAGGCGCCGCCGACCGTCCACCAACGCAGGCTCAGCGTGTCTCCCTCGGTCCAGATGAGATCCTCTCGGGGACTGCCGATCTCGAACTCGCACACGAGGTCGAGGACCGAGACGGCAAAGGGCTGGTCGCTCTGGGCGGTGGCGCCGGTGGTCAGATCGGTCACCCGGATCCGGTACCCCACGCTATCGGAGGAACACGGTTGGCAGACCCAATCGAAGCGGCCGTCGTTGGCCGTCTCGGCCGCCAGGACCGCGCAAACGGCGCCGTCACGAACCAGGTCGATCCCCACTTGGCCGCCGGCGGGTTCCTCCGACACCCACTCGATGGGGTAGCTTTCTCCGGCGAACCACACTTCTCCGCCTCGCGGGGAGGTGACCAGGAGATGGGACGAAGAGGCATCGAAGCCCTGTGGCGCCGTGAAGTTCTCGACCATGCACCCGGTCAGGCCAACGGCGAGGCACACGGCGAGGCAACCGCTCAGACCGCGGACCACCTTGCCGGGCGCCCAGCCCGGGCGGAGATGCTCATCGGCGCCATGTCCCAGGCGGCGCAGTCCTTGCGGATGGGTCTGCACAGGGCCTCCTGCCGTGGCCCGGTTCCTACTCCTCACACCGTCCGCCGGCGGTCGGGTTGGGCAGGCCGGGTCTCGAAGCCGTCCCTAGCGGGGCCAGTACTTCGGATCAATCCTACTCGTCACCCATCGGCTGATTTCAGCCAGACCCTTAGGCGGCGGCGCGAGAAATCCCGTTCGTCTCCCCCCGGGCGCCCATCGGGCCCCGAGCCAGACCCGAAGGGGTTCCAACGGGCCCGGACGCCTGGAGGGCCGGACACTTCGAGGCAACCCCTGCCCCGCGCTCCTCGTAGGTTGCATGAGAGGCAAAGGGAATCTGCCCCCCCCCCGGCAGTCTTCACAATTTCGGAGGTTCACCCGTGCGCATCCCCCACAACGTCCATCGAAGGACCACGCCGCCCGGAAGAGGCGTGCCGGCGGCGTCGTATCTCGCCATGATCTCTCCAATTGTCGTGATCGCCGTGATCGCACTGACGGCCGGCTGGCCGTCGGCCTCCCAGGCACAGGAGTTCTCCGAGTCCTTCCGTTTCGGGGAAGACCACCTCTGTCTCGTCAACATGATCGGCGCGATTTCGATCGAGCCTACCTCGGGAAGTGAGTTCGAGGTCGAGGTGACGGTGCGCGGCGATGACGCCAAGCCCGGCCTGCTCGAGTTCGACGCCGATCGGGGCCGCAATAGCGAGTTGGTCATCCTCTTCCCCCTGGAGGACGAGCGCACTTACGTCTACCCACGGCTGGGCCGCTGGTCGAACTCGAGCTTCCGCTACCCGCGGCGGCCGGCAGAGGACCGCAGCTGGGCCGACCGGCTCGGTCTGGGCAAGGACGGCCCGAAGGTGAAGGTGAAGGGTAGCGGCCGGGGCCTGGAGGTCTGGGCGGATGTAACCGTTCGCGTTCCGCGGGACGGAGAACTCCGCGTTCGCCACGGCGTCGGCTCGATCCGGGCCGAGAAGATCCGCGGTTCGTGTACATTCGATCTGAACAGTGGGGACGTCGACGTCCGTCATGTAGACGGAGACCTCGTGATCAACACCGGCAGCGGCGACGTGGCGGTGGCCGAGGTTCGCGGCGATTTGCATGTCGACACCGGCAGCGGCGACGTAGCGGTGGCCGAGGTTCGCGGCGACTTGCATGTCGACACCGGCAGCGGCGACGTCAGGGCCGCGAACGTATCTGCCGAATCGGTGCTGATCGACACCGGGAGCGGCTCGGTGCGCCTCGAACTGGACCGGATGGGCAACGGCGACTTCGAGATCGACACCGGCAGTGGCGGCATCGAGCTGCGCTTGGCCGACGACGCTTCGGTCCACGTGCGGGCCTCGACTGGAAGCGGCGAGATCGATGTCAACCTGGACGGGACACGCATCCGTAACTCAGAGGATGATGTTTCGTTCAAGGTAGGCGGCGCCAACGCCAACGTCCGTCTCGACACGGGTAGTGGGGGAATCCGGATCTGGCAGTAGCCGGGACAAGTTGCGACGGCCACCACCCCCTCCTCCGGCCGGCGACAACTCGCTGTCGGGGAAGGATTCCCTCACAGAGTTCGAGCGGCCGGGGAGCAGCGATCTCCCCGGCCGCTTCGCATCCACCACCTGCGCCCCGACCTACGCCACGGCCCGCGCCACAGCCGGCACCACAACCTGAACCACAACCCGCGTCACAGCCGGCACCACTTTCACCGCGTCAAGGCTGACGCTGATCCTCGACCGCCGTCTCGAACGTACGCAACACCAGCGGATCGTACTCGTCGGCCAGACGCAGCTTCACACGCGCCTCCGTCTCGGGCCCGCCCAACGCCATGAGCGCTTCCACGGCGGCCGCACGCAGCGCGGGCGTCTCTCGTTCGTATCCGCGGTCGAGCATCTCGAGCAAGGTCTGGCGTGCCTTCCCGCGCGCTCGCATGGAACGCTCATCGGTGCTGTCGGCCAGGCTCTGGGCCACCTGGCCCAGGACCTGCGTCCGAAGCGCGGCCTGAAGCTCTCTCTCGGGCCAGCGTTCATCGTCCACGGCCGTCAGCGAACGGCACAGCGGGGTTACCGCCGCCACACCGAAGTGGCGGACCGCCACGCCGGCCGCCGCCCGCACGGTGAGTTCCCGATCCCCGAGCATCTCGACCAGGCGCCTCAGCGAGGTCGTGTCCTCGAGCGCATCGACTGCCCCGATCGCCACCAGGCGCCTCCGCTCCTCGTCGGCATCCAAGAACTTCCGAACCGTCTTCGCCGCCTCCGGATTTCCGATCCGGCCCAGGGCGGCGATGAGACGATTCCAGTCGTCCCGGCGCGACTTCTTCCCGAGCAGCGCCTCCATCGGCTCCCGCGCCTTCGTGCACTTCAGATCCCCCAGCAGGCCGATCACGTTCTGAGCCGTGCGGCCCTCGGCCTCCTCCAGCAGCGGCAGGACGCGGGCGGTGAAGGTATCCGGATGCGCCTCGGCCAGTTCTTGGATCGCGCGGTACTCGAGTCCGCTCCGGGTGTCCAGCTTCGTGCGCACCACATGGTCGACGGCCTCTGGACCCTTCGCGATCAAGGCCTTGCGGGCCCGGCGCACCTTCTCACGTGCCGACCCCACCTCCCAGAGCGAGGCGGTCTCGAAGAGTTCCTCGACCGTGCGCAAGGAGTCCTCGGCCGTGAGCGTGATCTCCGGCACCACCTCTCCCGGCACCTCGATGTCGCGATCCAGGTCGATTCCCAATCCATACGTGCGCTGTCTCCAGACCGCGCCATCGGTCCCCGGGGCGCCGGCGGCGTAGGTGTCGGCGCCCTCCAGGTCCAGGAACAGCCCTGCGCCGCAGAAGCCCCGGGCCCAGGTCACCGTCCCCTGCCCGATGCCGGGGGTGGCGTAGACATCGTTGCCGAGCGCATCGATGAAGACCGCCACCGAGTTCGTGATGCTGATGCCGTGTCCGTCGCTGACCAGGTAGTAATCGTTGCCGCTTTCATCGTACAGCCACCCGACCGAGAGATCGTGAGCCGTACCCTGGGTCACCCCGAACTTGCACACATAGTGATCGTCACCACCGCGGTCCCACAGTGATCCCACCGCCAAATGGATCCCCGCCCCTTGCGAGTACTGGGTCGCCGTGTAGCGGTCATTGCCGGCGCCGTCGTAGAGCAATCCCACCGAATACCAGTACGCCGATCCCTGCGAGTAGACCTCCCCGTTGTAGAAGTCGTTGCCGGCTTCGTCCATGAGGATCCCCACCCCGCCGCCGGCCCGCGGGCGGAACCCGATCGAGAACCCCTGCGACAGAGCCTGGAAATCGTTCGGCAGCAGGGGCGCGTGCAGATACCGCCCGCCGGCGCGATACACATCGTTCCCGGCTTGGTCGAACAGGAGGCCTGCCCCGAAGGTCGATGCGAATCCCTGCGACTGACGGGCACAAACGTAGGTGTCGTTGTCGTCATAGCGGATCGGGACGGCGCCGGTGCCGGGCACCGCATGCACGCCCGTCTCGAACGCCCGGTCGAGCTGGAGTTCGGGACCCGGCGGCGCCTCGGCGGCGGCACCCGAGACCAGTGCTCCCATACCGAACGCCCCCGCCCCCTGACACAGGTTGCGTCCTTCGAAGTAATCCACACCGCCGCCGTCGAACAAGAACCCGGCGCCGAAGAACCCGGCGCCCAGCGAGCCGTCATCGCCGCGGTAGAGGTCGTTCCCGCCGGCATCGATCAGGACCGATACACCCATCAGCGCGCCGCCCAGCGTGTAGCTCAGGCCATGGGCGTCGTAAAGGTCATCTCCGGCATAGTCGACCAGCGCCGCGAAGGGCCAGGTGATGCCGCCTACCGCCGAGGCGATACGTCCACGGTAGACATCATCGCCACCCGGCTCGATGAGGAAGGAGATGCGCGAGAGCGCCTCGTAGCTGTAGGTATTGTTGCCCGGCCCGCCGATGAGCAGCAGACCCCAGGGCGTTTCGTGCCAGCCCACGACGGCGCCGCCGACGCCGGGATAGTCGGCCGCGGCCTCCGGCCAGGCCGCCTTCGGATCGAGACCGGCGAATCGGCACACGGCCTCGAGGAATCGCTGGGCGGCAAGCGTGAGCGCTTCGCGGTCGACTTGCGACGCCAGGTCCAGCACAAAGTCCTCGCTCAAGTCCAGCGTGGTGTCGGCGGGCAGGCCGCGCTCGAAGTGCAGGGCGCCCTTTCGAATCTTGTCGGCGGGATCCTCGCTGTCCCCCCAGAAAGCCGGCGCCATCGTGAGCAGCTGTATGCGCTCCTCGACCGACCACTCCCGGAAAGCCCGGAGCAGGTCCTGCTCCGCTTCGCCGGTGCGCCTCAAGAACGCCAGTACGCGCTTCTCAATGTCCCCATCGGTCATTCTGACTGCGGCCGCCCTACCTGCGGTCGCTCCACCTGCGGTCGTCCCACTCGCGGTCACTCCATCCGCGGTCCATCCGTCGGCAGTCGCTCTACCGGCCGCCTCGCCGTCCTCGGCCGACAACCGCTTCTCCACCCCTGGCCATCCCAGACGATCGGCCTGCTCATCCCCTGGTGCTTCGCAGAGGAGACCCAGACGGTGGGCGAGCAGAGCGGGATGATGGACCTCGAGGCGCAGGGCCTCGACCTGTTGTTCCTGCCACCCGGGAACCTGTAGCGGCGAGGCCAGCAAGCGCTCGACCAGCGCCAGGCGGAATGTATCGTCCTCGGCGTACAGCTTGTCGAAGCCGAGTTCGGAGGGTGAGAGGTCCAGGTAATCCAGCGCACGGTGCAAGGTGACCGCGGCCAGCGAATCCAGGCCCGGCACCCGCAGCCGGTATCCATCCCGGCCGCTGTCTTTGGCGCGTCCGGATTCGCAGAGGAAGGATGCGGTCGCGAGCAACACTGCGCTGAACAGAACAACCGCCCGCGCGAGTTCCCGAGCATGCGGGCGTGGAAGCGGCCGGTCGACCAGTCGTCGCCGGCGACCGCCTGCGAGAACAGCATCCTTGCGCCGGCGTGCCCCCTGCCTCTGCCCCTGCCTCTGCCTCTGCCCCTGCGCCTGCCCCTGCCCCTGCCCCTGCCTCTGCCTCTGCCTCTGCCCCTGCGCCCTACCCTCACGCGCACTGCAACCCCATGCCATCGGCATCCTCCCTGCGGCCTCGTTCTGCTCCCTTTCGTCCTACAGCTCGTCCGGCGGCAGGTAGCCGCCCTTCCGGCAGGCCGCGACCACGATCTCGACGGCCTCTTCCGGGGTATCGACCACCTGCATCAACTCTCCGTCGCCTTTGGACACATACTCGCGGGTATCGAGCGTATCGCGTATCCACGAGGTCAAGCCTTCCCAGTGGTCGCGCCCGAAGAGGACGATTGGGAACTGCTCGATCTTGCCGGTTTGGGTCAGGGTGAGCGCGTTCATGAGTTCATCGAGCGTACCGAACCCACCCGGGCAGAGCACCGATCCAACGGTGTACTTGACGAACATGAGCTTGCGGACGAAGAAGTAGCGGAAATCGAGCGAGATGTCCTGGTAATCGTTGGCCCGCTGTTCGAAGGGAAGCTGGATGTTGCAACCGATCGACAGCCCGCCGGCCTCCATGGCGCCCTTGTTGGCGGCCTCCATGAGACCGGGCCCCCCACCGGTGATCACGGCCAGGCCCGCTTGGGCCAGTCCGCGCGCCAGCGCCTCCACCTGGGCATAGAGTGGATCGCCCGGCTTGGTGCGCGCCGAACCGAAGATGCTGATGGCGGGCCCCACCGGCGCGAGTGCCTCGAAGCCTTCGATCAACTCCCCCAGGATCCGGAGCACCCGCCAGGTGTCGCTGCGGCGGAAGTCCTCTTCGCCCCTGCGGGGAGACTGGAGCAGGAGCTTGTCCGCCTGACGGGGCATCTCGCGGGCGGCTTCACCACGGGTTTCAGAGCGGATGGGTTTGCGTTCGTGGGCATCGGCGCCCTTTCCAGGACTGGACATCACACCTCTTCCATTTCAGTGGCACAGAGAGTTGGCAGGCCTGGCGTCACCGACCTTCGGCCACGCCGCTGCGTCCCGTCAGCCAGCAGCTGGCCAACCTGCGAGCCCCAGCAACCTGCGAGCTCGGCAACCTGCGAGCTCGGCAAGCTCCGAGCCCCAAAGCTACGAGAAGAAATAGCGATGATGCAGCTTGAATCCATCGGCCCGCGCGCTTTTCTCCAGCGCCGCACGGAAATCCGGATGCGCGATCTGGATGAGCTTTTCCGCCCGCTTGCCGAACGGTAATCCGGCCAAGTTCACCGCCCCGTACTCGGTCACCACCCAGTGCACGTCGCCCTGACCGGTCACCACCCCGGCGCCCTCCGGTAGGCGCGGGACGATCCGCGAGACGCGCTGACCATCGATCATCGTCGACGACGGCAGGGCGATGACCGGCTTGCCGCCGGGGCTCAGCGAGGCCCCGCGGATGAAGTCGAGCTGCCCGCCGATGCCGCTGTAGTAGAAGCCGCCACGGATCGAATCCGAGCACACCTGGCCCTTCAGATCGATCTGCAGCGCGCTGTTCATCGCCACCACGTTCGGATTCTGCGCGATGTTGAAGACATGGTTGGTGTACTCGCACGGCATGAGCTGGATGCCCGGGTGCAGATGCGCCCACTTGTACAGATCCTCGCTCCCCATGATGAAACTCGACACCGTCCGGCCCTGATCGATCTTCTTGCGGCTGTTGTCGACCACGCCCAGCTCCATCAGGCGCATCACGCCGTCGGAGATCATCTCCGAATGAATGCCTAGGTGCTTGCGGTCCTTCACGAACTCGAGCACCGCATCGGGAATGGCGCCGATGCCCATCTGCAGGGTAGAACCATCCTCGATCAGATCGGCCACGAACTTGGCGATCCGGTTGCTGGTCAGGTTCTCTTCATGCTTCGGCAGGGTGAGCAGGGGCCGGTCGACCTCCACGAAGGCGTCGATTTCACTCTCGGCCAGCAGCGTGTCACCGAAGACGAACGGCATCTGGGGATTGACCTCGACGAGCACTCGCTTGGCCGCCCGCGCGGCGGCCATCTGGCAGTCCACGAAGGCGCCCAGGCTGTAGTAGCCGCGCCGGGGCGGCGAGACCATGAGCAGCGCGACATCGATCTGGTAGGCTTCGAGTGCGGCCGGAACATTGCTCAGATGAATCGGGATCGCGTACGCCCGGCCTTCGTTCTGGGCCTTGCGGACGTTGGGCCCGGTGAAGAGGGCGTAATGGGTGAAAGAGTCTTCCATGCCGGGCCGCACGTAGGGCGCCGTCTGCTCCGTCGTCCCCAACGTGAGGATGTGGTAGACCTCCACATCCCGCAACTCCGGTGCGCGCCTGGTCATCGCGTGGACCAGATCGATCGGGACCGCTCCGCCTGACCCCACAAAGACCTTGTCGCCCGAGCGGATGAGGCTCGCGGCCTCCTCCGCCGCCATCCGCTTGCCGTCCGGTATCATGCTCTCAGGCCCTCCTCGCGCCGGTAATCCCAGGATCCAGTCGGCAAGCCCATGCTGCCGGCTGAGACGCTTCACTCGCCGCGCCAAATCCCTGCTCCACCACTGAGAATCCATGCTCCTCGCTGGATGCCGAGAGTGTATCTTCCACCTACACTTCGAACAATGGGGAAGCCACCATCTCGTGGTTTTGGAAGGCTCGGCGGTCGCGTAGGATGTCCCCAGCGTGAGTGAGCCGCCGGAAACCCAGGCGCGGGATCCGTCTGTCTGGGAGAGGCATCCCGTCGGCTGCGGGATCCGAGGGATCCCCGGCGCTCGCTGAGTGCTCGCTGGGGACTCGCAGGATGAGAGGGACCGAAGGAGCGATCATGACACGTCGGAAACCGTTGGGAACCTTCCCGTGCCATCGTCTGTGGCTGGCCGCGGGGCTTCTGGCCGGGTGGCTACTGGCGCCTGGCGCAGCGTCGGCCGGATACGGCCATCTGGAAATGCACGCCCCCACCGGCGGCACCCTGGAAATGACGCACAGTGAGGGCTGGACGATGCGGGCCCGTGTGGATGCCCCGGTGACCACGCTCTGGGACCTGCCCTCGGGCGGCTACACCCTGCGCTTCGAGCCCGGATCCGATCGTGCCGGGGCCGTCCGCGCTTCGGGCGAGTGCTGGATTCCCGATCAGATGACCCTTGTTCTGGCCGCCGAGAGCGACAGCACGTTCCGGGTGCTGGAGTCGCCGGCCGGCGCCCATGGGGCGCTGACCCATCTCAATGCCGACATCTGGTGGGCCCTGCCCGGGTCGAAGGAGCAGATCGTCAGTTCCCTGGACACCCGGGTCCGGATCCGTCCCGGGGCGAGCATCGACGGGCTCGACGCGGACCAACCCACCGAGCGCCGGGCGATCACGCCGGGCCAGCAGGGCTCGATGGGCGAGTTGGTGCTGTCACAGACTGCGCTCAGCCCAATCCCGGGAGCCGCGACGCTGCGTTACAGCTCCGCCCACCCCACCCAAGGGCGCCTGACCCGGATCCCGATCGTCGATGACGAGGAAGCCGCCTACGCACCCGCCGCTCTGGCTGCCGCCCAGGAGCAACCGACCTACCCGGTCAGGCCCCTGCGCGTCGCCATGGGTGTAGCGCAAACCTCCCGCGAGGGCACGCAACTGGAAGGCCAGCTCGGGATGGCTCGCTGGCCGTTCTTGGGTCTCCCCGGCCGCGGGCACATCGCTCTGCGCTACTCGGACCTCAACGACGCCAGTCCCCGGCCCGAGGGTGGCAACGTCTTGCCGCACAACGACGCGAAGGTTCTCGACCTGATCGGCTCGTTGGAGCTCGGGGACCCCGGCCGGCTGACGCTGTGGGGCGCAGGCGACCGCGCCGAGGGAGACGCACCGCTTGCCGGGGGGCGCTACGGTCTCTCGATGCAGGTCGCGTCCCGGGGCTGGGAACGCCATCACTTTCTCCAGGAGTATCTCTACAACCTGGAACACGCCCCCTACGAAGAGACCGCGCTCTTCGACAGCCGCCTGGCGGTCTCGATGAAGACCGGCCGTTCCACGCTCGGCGAGCTGTGGTTCGGTTACAACCGCTACCTGACCTGGCTCGGTGACGGCACGCACCAGCAGGAGATCGCCGGCTACCTGCGCCCCAGCGGGGAACCCAACGGGGGCGCCGACGAGACCGGTCTCTACTGGCAGGGGCAGGATTCCGAGAGCCTGACCGGAGCGCACGTCTTCAACTACTACGCTCGCAACTACACCGCCACCTACGCCGGCGGGCTCGAGCTGCGCCAGGCGCGGGGCGCCCGCGCGCAGTGGGGCCTGACCGCCTCGGCCCGGCAGTACACGTACCGGCGTTACGAGCACTTCTCGCCCCTCACCGACTACAGCCTCCACGACGAGGACGAGATCGGCAAGGCGCTGCGCATCGGATATGACAAACTCGGCGACACGATCGACGACGGGCCGCAGGGCCCCGGGGAAGCAACCTCCGGGCGCGTGACCGTCTGGGATCGCCGGCGCATCGGATCCGGGTGGCAGCTCCAGCTGGGTCTGGGTGCCCACTACTTCGCCTGCGCGGAGTCGGCGCTGGTGACCTTCCGGAATCCCCGCGGCGATGACGGACGGCTCGGCGCCGGGGACCTGCGCGAGCCCGATGCGGTGATCGATGCCGAAGCGACCCTGGCCTTGCGCGGACGTGTGGGCGGCGGGACCGACACCTGGCTGCTCGCCCGTCGTCAAGTCCACCAGCCGCCGCTCGAGGCGCTCTTCTCGCCGGGCGCCCATCTGCGCATGAGCTCCAGTGAGGGCGTCATGGGGAATCCAGAGCTCGAGCCCGAGCGCGAGATGAGCCTGGAGGTGGGCATCGAGCGGGCCGCCACGATCGGCGGCCGGCGCTGGGCGTGGCAAACCGCCCTCTACGGCACCTGGCTGCGCGATGCCATCAGCCTCGGCACGATCTACTTAGGCGATGAACCGGATCCCGAAAACGCCATGCCGGTCTACATCAATGACGGTGAGCTCCGGCAAATGGGCATTCACGTCGAGGCCACCAGCGCCATGCCGCAGAGCCCGTTGTGGATGCGCATCTCCTACGATTTCTCCAGCACGCAGACCGACTACTTCGAGCCGCCCCTGCTGGGCCAGCACTGGCTCTACCCCGACCGTCCGCAAGGCGAGTTCGCCACCGAGGGCTATCCAGGCGCCGCCGGCGGCATTCTGGATGTGATTCTGGAGGCCGGCGGCCCTCAGTCGATCGCCTCGCGCGAGATGCGTCCCTCGAATCTGGACCGGCCGCACCGGGTCAGTTTCGCGCTCGTGCATCAAGGGACCTCCGCCCCACCGCAAGCCCCCTGGCACCGGCAGATCTTCTCCGGCTGGGACACCGGGTTGCTCGTCCGTATCGAGAGCGGACTCCGCTACACGCAGACCTACGCATATCCGGCCGGTCTGCTGCCCCCCGCGGCCGAGTCGGCGCGGGGAGACGATGACGTTACCTGGGCGAAGGTGCTCGAGGGCGCTCTGCGCAACGATGAGGCCGCCAATCCCACGATGACGATCGATCTCGGCTTTACGCGGCGCGTGTCGCTGGGCGAGCGGTCGGTGCGTTTCTCGATCGAGGCGCTCAACATCCCGGGGATCAAGAACGCCCTATCGGTGTACCGGGCAACCGGAGATCCGGATGACGACGGGTGCTCGGGCTCTTCGGCCTGCAGCGAGCTGCTGCCCGAAGAGGTGGACCTGGAGACCTACCTCAATCGCATCCTCGATCCCCGGAACTACGACCGGCCCTTCGTCCTGCGGGCCGGCATCAGCGTGGACATCCTGTAGTGCGGAGGATCGGGATGAAGAACCGCACAGGCCCCGGCTTGGCCGCGCGGATCGAAGCGCTCCTGCCCCAGGTGAGCAAACCGGCCCGCTATCTGGGTAGCGAGATCGGCGTGCGCCGCAAGGGGTGGCCCGCCGATCCGGGCGCGGGCGTCGCCTGGCTGCTCATCCTGCCCGAGATTTACGAGATCGGTATGAGCCACCAGGGGCTACGGATCCTCTATGATATCCTCAACCGGCGCGAGGATGCCCTGGCCGAACGGGCCTTCGCGCCCTGGTTCGACATGGAAGAGGCGATGCGCGACGAGCGGATCCCGCTCTTCTCGCTCGAGAGCCGGCGGCCCGCGCGCGACTTCGATGTGATCGGCTTCTCGCTGCAGTACGAGCTGCTTGTCACCAACATCCTGAACCTGCTGGATCTGGCACAGGTGGCGCCGCTGGCCCGCGACCGCCGCGAAGACGATCCCTTGATCGCCGCCGGTGGTCCGTGCACGGGCAACCCGGAGCCGGTGGCCGATTTCTTCGATTTCATCCTCATTGGTGATGGCGAGGCGTCGGTGGGAGCGATCACCGAGTCGATCCTCGCCCACCGCGGCCGGTCACGTGAAGAGCGTCTTCTGGCCCTGGCCCAGTTGCCGGGCATCTACGTTCCGCGCTTCTACGAGCCGGTGATAGGCGGCGCCGACGGCGCGCGTCAGGTGGGCGTCCGGCCCCTTCGTGAGGACGTCCCGCCGGTCATCCGCCGTACGTATCTGGACAGCCTCACGGATGCGCCCTACCCCGCCGAGCCGGTCGTGCCCTTGATCGAAGCCGTACAGGACCGGCTCACG
Organism: uncultured bacterium; assembly: GCA_964573295.1. Taxonomy (GTDB): domain Bacteria; phylum Eisenbacteria; class RBG-16-71-46; order CAIMUX01; family WJJG01; genus CAYQJL01. The sequence continues at coordinate 94,601 of CAZNJE010000008.1, forward strand.
CTCGAGATCCAGCGCGGATGCACCCATGGCTGCCGGTTCTGCCAGGCAGGCATCTTCTACCGGCCGCTGCGCGAACGCTCGCCCGAGACCCTCGTGCAACTCGTCGCCTCCGGCTTGCCGGCCACCGGATGGAACGAGATCAGCCTGTCCTCTCTGTCGAGCGCTGATTACAGTCACATCCGGCCGCTGGCCGAGACCCTGGTCGAGGTTCTCTCGAGCGAGCGCATCGGCCTCAGCTTCAGCTCGCTGCGCGTGGGCACCTTCAGCGTCGAACTCGCCGAGCTGGTCTCGCGGGTCCGCAAGACCGGCTTCACCTTCGCGCCCGAGGCCGGCACGCAACGGCTGCGCAATGTGATCAACAAGGACGTCCGCGAGGAGGACCTGCTCTCCTCGATCGAGGATGCGTACGCGCGCGGTTGGCAGCGGGTGAAGCTCTACTTCATGGCCGGCTTGCCCACCGAACAGGACGAGGACATCGAGGGCATCATCGACTTGGTCGAGCGGATCCGCGCGATCGGGCGGCGGTTCGGTGGTTCCCGCAAGGTTACCGCCAGCGTGGGCCCCTTCGTACCCAAGGCCCACACTCCCTTTCAGTGGGAGGCCTTTGCGGGCACCGATCGCCTTCTGGAGAAGGCGCACCGGCTGGAGCAGACCATCTCCAGCCGCTGGTCGGCCGTGCGCTTCCACGACCCGCGTGTCTCGGAAATCGAAGCGGTGCTCTCGCGCGGCGACCGCCGGTTGTCGGCCACCCTGCTCGAGGTGTGGCGGCGGGGTGCGCGTTTCGATGGATGGGGCGACCACTTCGATCCGGATCGTTGGGCGGAGGCCTTCCTCGCCACGGGCATCGATCCGGGTTTCTATCTGAAGGCGATTCCCGTCGGCGAAGGGCTGCCCTGGGATCACATCGATCTGGGCGTCAGCGGCGAGTTCTTGCGCCGGGAACGCGAGAATGCCCTGGCGGGCAAGATCACGCCCGACTGCCGGAACGGCCGCTGCCACGGGTGCGGTATGGGATGCGCCCCCGGAGAAGAGCTCGCCGCCGGCCCGCCGGCCGAATCCTGGCAGGCCCTGCGCCGCAAACTCCGCGAGGCGCTCAATGCACGGGTCGCCCCGGGCACGCCCGATACGCCCGATACGCCGGACGCCCCCCAACCAGTGCGCTACCGGCTCACCTTCCGCAAGCACGACCGGCTGCGATTCATCTCCCATCTGGAGACGATGCGGCTCTTCCAGAAGGTGATGCGCATGACTCACTGGCCGCTGGCTTACTCGGGCGGCCATCATCCCCATCCGCGTTTCTCGTTCGGTCCACCCCTGCCCCTGGGGGTGGAAGGCGAGGCGGAGTCGCTGGACGTAACATTGCTGGGGGAACGGGGTGGAGCCGGTGACGCCGGGGGACTCGCCGACCTCATCGATGCATTCAACCGGCGCGCTCCCGAGGGCCTGGAACTGATCGGATCGGTGCCCATCGAGGGCAAGCTGTCCAGTCTCGCCAGCGCCGCTGTTCAGGCCGACTACGCCGTGATGATGCCGGCCGACCTGGCCGCCCAGGCCCAACGTGAGGAGCGGGTGGAGGCGTTCCTGCAGGCCGGATCGGTCATCGTCCTCAAACCTTCGAAGGGCCGGCAGAAGACGGTGGACCTCAGGCGATGCGTGAACACCATCGCCTGGACGGTCTCTCCCGGCAAGAACGCGGGGATCGCCGAGCCATCCGTTGGGCCGGGCGAGACCGGCGCTGTCCCGTGGGATGGCGGAGCGGTGCATGCGGCCGGAACCGGCGCGCTGCGCGGCGGCAGCGCCGACGGCGATGCGCCGGCTCCGGTCCTCACCTTGCGCTTGCGGCTTCAGGAACCTTCGGGTCACGTGCTGGGAATCTTGCACGTCCTGCGGGAACTCTTCAAATGGTCGGATCGAGACCTGGGCCGCTGTCGCGTGGTCCGGCTCGGACTGCTGCAAGAGGATGGATCTATCTTGGCGGCCACCACCACGCCTTCCGGTTGAGCGGGCATCCGCCGGGCAACCACAACGCTGCCAGACAGGCGATCCCGATCAAGCCGGTCACGACGAGACTGCCCTCGATACCGTAGTCGCCCCCGCTCAGAAACGCCGTGCCGCGCAGCTCGAGCTTCACGAGCCCCGGGAGAGCGAACCCGCTCACCGGAACCTGTCCCAGCGAAAGCAGGAAGTTCCAACCGGCGTGCACCCCCACCGCGGCGATCAAGGAGTAGCGCACGCGCACCAGACCGAGCAAGAGGCCGATCAACACGGTATTGACCACCGGCAGCCAGCTTCCCGCGGGATTGAAGCCGTGGGCGCCGCCAAAGAGCACCGAGCTTCCGACGAGAGCAGCAGCGCCACCGCGCCAGACGCCCAAACGACGCAGAAGGTAGCCGCGGAAGACGATCTCTTCGGCTCCGCTCTGGATCAAGAAACCCAGCGCGTAGAGTGAGACCAGGAGCGCGGCCGGGCCACAACCGCGCTGGCCGATCCCGCCCACCGACACCCCGCCCAGGCCGCCGAACGAACCGATCAGCATCAGGGCGCCCGCGAGCAGTAGGCCGCCAGCCGCGCATCCGGCCGCCAGCGCGCGCAGTGGTCGGTCCGGCTGCGGCTGCCACAACAGAGGGTACGGCAGGCGATCGAGAGTGCGGTGGAAGAGAGCCGTGAGCAGGAGCACGAGCGGCAGAAATCCGGCGCCCACGATCAACAGCTTGACGTCTTCGTCGCCCAGCACCCCGGCCTGATCCGCGAGATCATCGAGCAGGGCAAAGGCGGCCAGCCCGTAGATCAGATTGACGAGCAAGCTGGCCATCACAAACAGCGCCGCACTCGCCACCGGGTGAAGCCGTCCCCGCGGCCCCCAATCGAACATCGCGCCGGGAGGTGCCGTGGGTGTCATATCCTCCTCCGCGGCGGATCAAGGCAGGAAGGCGCTGCGGTTGGCCAGCTTCTGGGGCAGGTATTCGTCGATGACGTAGTTGAGGCCCCACTTCGCCAGCGCCTGTTGCTCGGCGCGAACGCCCATCTTGAGCAAGAGCTCGATGGCCTTCTTCCACGGCCGGTGCTGCTGGAAGAACGGATCGTTCTTGAGCGCATCTTTGGCGCGCTTGATGTCGACATCTTTGAGCGGATGGGTAGGGAGCTCGTAGGTTTTGATGTCCTCGGGGGTCACGCCCAGGAACCGCGCGCCCGGGACACAGAAGAACTGGTTGATGTGTGCCGCGTTGCCGCTGCCGACCTTGAGCGTGCGGTAGATGTTCGAGATCCCGTACGGATCGCAATCGACGAAGGCGTAGACGGGGATCTTGGCCGATTCGGACAGGCGGCGGATGAAGCGCCGCGTCGAGCGGGTGGGCACCCCGCTCATGCTGATCAAGATGCAGTTGGCCCTCTTCCAGAACTTATGGCTCTGGAGCCGCTGGAACATACCGCCGGTCTCGATCGCCAGAATGAACTCCGCCTTGGTTTCAAATGAGAGGTGTTCCACGCTGCTGGGGATCGAGTAGGCACCGGATCCGAATCGGGTGCAATCGATCCTCTCGATCTGGCCCGACTCCATGTCGGGGTCGAAGACGACCAGTTCCCCCGCCACGGCGCCGCCATGCTCGTCGGGCACGAAGCGCAGCTGCTCGCGGTTGACCGAATCCACCGAGAAGAGGGCTTCGATGTCGTCCATCACGGCATCGGATTCGGTCTGCTCCTTGAACATGGCGTCGCCCCAGTTCTTCGACTGGTAGTAGGCGTCTCGTTTCGTGGCGAAGTCGTTCGTCTCGATCAGATCCTTCGACAGACTCATCAGCCGCAGCGTCTGGGCGAAGGTCTTCACCGTGTTGACGGTCAAGGTGCGAACCTTCTTCTGCCGGCCGATCTCGAAGTACCCATTCTTCTGCGAGTAAGACACGTTCGACAGCGACCGCACGGGCAACTTCAGTTCGGGTTTGGCGCGCTTCAGAATGTGGTCGTTGACCGTGCTGGCGGTTTCCTGAATCAGCTTGATCGTGCGCTTGTCGTTGGCCTGATTCTTCTTGCGCAGCTCTTGCATACGCTTGGCGCTGACCTTGCTGGCCATCGGCGACTCCTCTCGCAGCCTGGTTCCATCTGCCCCGGCGAGCTACATTTTCCGGCTTCGTTCCAGAACGTCGGTGAGCGTCTCGACGGTCTTCTCGCGCGCCGGATCCGAAAGCCCTAGAATCTCTTGCAAGGCAATCCCGATGTGCGGGATGTATTTCTGGATGTAGGTGCGCTTCTTGTGCTCCTCGGCCATGCGGCGGTGCCGCCCGATGTGCAACGCCACCCGGCGGCCGCATTCCTGCAGTGCGAGCCGGACCTCCTTCAGGATCTCCGGATAGTGTGCCACCGCCTCCTTGCTCTCCGAGGTGAACGGCACCCACACCGACGCAATGTGTACCACCAGGATCATCGGCGCAGCGGGCAACGCGCCCCGGCTCTGCGCAATGCGGTAGTTGCGCCACGGCAGCTCGGTGACGGCCTTCGTGATGGCGCAGGCGCCGCGCTGGTACTGCAACGGCACGCGGTTCGCATAGCGGTAGAGCTCGATCAGGTTGTCTGCCGGCAGGCCCCCGCCGTACGCCAGCCCCACCTCCACCTGGAACGGGTTCCCGCGATACACCGCAGGGGGCCGGGTCACCGTGCTGTAGAAATCGGCGTCCACCCGGTGTTCGAGCGCTTTGAGCAGGAGTTCTTCGCCCACCGGGGAGAGACAATCAGTCGGTGGCGCCATGATCTTTACTTTGCCCAAGGCCTGATGAAGAGCTTCGGCGTCTCGGGTGGCCAGCGTGCGCGGACGGGTACGGGGCGTAATCGAAATCCCGTTTCGCTCCAGTTCGGCGAAGAGCTCGGTGATCACCTTCTTGCCCACGCGGGAAAACTCGTTCTGCAGGAACGCCTGGATGTTCCGCGCTGGGGTATCCTGAAGCATCTTCAAGAGGACACCCAACTCCACCCCGTGCGGGTGAGGCCGGATCTCGCGTGACTCGACCGGGAGGGTCTCGGACGCCCGGTCGTACACGATCGTCTCGCTCTCGCCGTCTTTGCCGGGCGCGTCGTAGACAATCCGCGCGTGGGGATTGGTGAGGGAGACCTGTTTGAGATAGCCGTCGATCGAGTGGCGGCCTTTCTTGTACGTGCCTTGCAGGACGATGGCCACGCGGGTGCCGTGGGGCTTGTCCCACTCGATCTCGGATTCAGCCAGCACGTCGGGAGCGTTCTTCTTCGTGTTGATGGCCAGTTCGTAGTGGCGGGCCGCTGTGCGCGCGCTGGTCCGCGAGGTGATGACGACCGGCTTGCCCGTCGTCAGCAGACCGTACATGCCGGCGGCCGAGATGCCGATCCCCTGCTGGCCGCGGGACTGTTTCAAGGTGTGGAACTTCGACCCGTACAGAAGCTTGCCGAAGATCTTCGGCACCTGCTTGCGCACGATGCCCGGACCATTGTCTTCGACCACGACCCGGAAACGGTCTTCGGCCAGCTGAAAGACCGTGACGCGGATCTCGGGCGGGATCTTCGCCTCCTCACAAGCGTCGAGCGCATTGTCGACCGCTTCCTTGACCGTGGTCAGAAGGGCCTTGGCCGGATTGTCGAAGCCCAGCAGGTGCCGGTTCTTGGCAAAGAACTCCGAAACCGAGATCTCGCGTTGTTTCCCAGCCAGAAGGTGCGCGATGTCTTCCTCGCCGGCCGGCTTGCCATTGCGTCCCCGCCGGCGGGCGCGTCGCTTCGCGCTGTTAGGTGAAGAGGTACCCTCGCCATCCTGACCCTGCCGGCCAGCAGCATCGCGGTCCACGTTCCCATCGCTCCGAGCCGGTTGATCCTTGGACACGGCGTGCTCTTCGGCCACCTCTGGCGCAGCCTTGCTCCGCGAGCGGATCTTCCCGCCACCGGTCCGCCCCGCCATGGGCCGGTCCACCGGGGATGCCGCACCAGCCGGTTCGGCTGGCCCGCCCGGCCCGCCCGGCTCGGCGGGCTCGGCGGGCCGAGCTGCTAAGTCACTCGCTGCTTGGTGGATATCCGGCCCACGTCCATCCACCGGGAATGTGGCCGAGGGAGCGTCGAAGGGGACCTGAATCTGTCCGCCGCTAGGTCGCGCTCCTGCTGTGGAGTCCCCGGGACGATGTTTGCGCATGCAGTACCTCCATGATTCCGTCCGTGCGCATTCTAGAGACCCAAATCCGCCCGTCCAGCGGAGATTTCGGCGCCGTGGGGAGCCCTGGAGCAGTCGATTCCCCCTACGCGCCCTGGGGGATTCCCTGGCGCCTCGTCAATGGTGTCCGTTTCTTACACACCGGGAAGCGGATGTCGCGCACACCGGCAACTGGATATCGCGACGCAAGGGGTATCGAAGAGCCCCTACGCCACCTGCTTATCGTTCCGCAACTTGCGAGGCTCGGCCTTCCCGGAGGGTAGTGCTGTTCACATGGATTGCGTTCCGGCGCGCTCTCCAGGCGCACCATCGACCGGTCCACCAGGGCCACAGCGAACCCGTACTTCGCCGCACGTCCGTCTTGCGCGCGCGCAGCGAGCAGCCGCGCAGCGAGCAGCCGCGTAGCGAGCAGC
>CAZNJE010000008.1:101270-122710 GCA_964573295.1 uncultured bacterium
AGCGAGCAGCCGCGTAGCGAGCAGCTGGGAGGGGTCAGGCCCCGACGATCAATGTGTTGTGTACTCTCTCAGACGATCCCGTGAATCTCACCCATGACCAACCGTGCACCTCCATGTACCTCCATATACGCTCGGCCGGCGTCTGTGCACCCGGTCGCACTTCCTACCCGAGTCCGAGCAGTCATTGACAGGGCACCGGCAAGGGGCTTGGACAAGCAATTCGCGCGCCAGATGCAATCGATCATCCGAAGGAGAGCAAGTTCGTCGGCGATAGAGTGCTTCTGCCCAAAGAGTAGTGATTCAGCAATAGCAGTATGAAAGGAACGGTTGACACATACGCCGGCAGTGTCTAAGTTGGCGTTTGGAAGAACAATGCAGTCTTTCAGTCACGAGTTCGTGGGGTCTGGGAGTTATCATCGATGACATCGCTCACCACCGCCCAGAACGAGTTCATATGGATCTTGCCGGAGAGGTAGCCTTCCCTGGCCATGGGCACCACCCTCGGAAGATCACTTCCACGGCTCAGTCTCGAACCACAAGGAGTATCACTATGCCAGCCACGAAGAAAGCCACTCGCAAGAAACCGCTGACCCCTGCCCAGCGCCTTGCCCGGGAGAAGGCCATCATCGCGGATCTACGCGCCGGCAAAATGAGCTACCGGCAGATTGCCGCCAAGCACAATGTCTCCCTACCCACCGTCAATTCCAAGGCTCGTAAGGCAGGTATTCGGCGTTCGCGACGCGGACCGGCGGGATTGACCCGGAAGACCACGGGACGCGCGGTTCGCAAGACCACCGCTCGTTCGGCTGCGACCCGCACCGCCACACGCCGCCCAGCCCGGGCCGGCGGTCGCCGGACCAACCGGGGCGGCGCCCCGTTCCAGGAGCAGTTCCGGGAATTGGTACTGGCTCACTATCCGGATATGTCGCTGCGCAACTTCGACAAGCTGAACAAGGCGATCGAGAAGGCGCTGCCGTAGCCAATCTCGAGCCGTCCCCAGGGGCGGAGGAGCGGCGCTGAAGAAGCGCCAGAGATCCAGCCGGAAGCGGGGAAGCCGTCGGCTCCCCGCTTTCTTGCGTTCCCGGCTCATTCCCCACAGTTGACCGCAGCTCGGGCCGATAGGTAGGATGCAGCCCATATTGTCTCTCAGAAGGTGTTTCCGATGGCGAGGAGAATCCGCATGAATGCCCCTGCCAGCCCAGAACCGGATGCCACCCCTGCGGCCTCGGCGGCCCCTGTCCAGCCAGCAGCCGAGGGGAAGAAGCACTGTCTCTTCAGCGGAATTCAACCGAGCGGCGACATCCACCTGGGAAACTACCTGGGTGCGATCCGCAATTGGGTAGCGCTCCTGGATCAGTACCGCTGCATCTTCTGCATCGTCGACTATCACGCCATCACGGTAGACTACGATGCCGAGCACCTGCAGGAGCGTGTCCGTAGAGCGGCCGTCGTGAACATGGCTGCCGGGCTCGATCCCAAGCGGTGCCTGCTCTTCGTACAGTCCCGGATCCCCGAGCACACCGAGTTGACCTGGGTTTTCAACACCTTGACACCCATGGGTCTGCTCGGCCGAATGACCCAGTTCAAGGACAAGTCCCGTCGTAACGAGGAGAATGTGAACGTGGGCTTGTTCGACTACCCCGTGCTGCAGGCCGCCGACATCCTACTCTACCGGGCATCTGCGGTTCCGGTCGGCGAAGACCAGGTGCAGCACATCGAGTTGACGCGCGACATCGCCCGCAAGTTCAACCAGCGGTTCGGCGAGTACTTCCCGGAACCGAGGGCGCTCGTGCCCAAGACCGGCGCTCGTATCATGGGGCTCGACGGACAGGCCAAGATGAGCAAGTCACTGAACAACTATGTCGGGTTGATCGAGGAGCCGGAGGTGATCTGGGAGAAACTCAGGCCGGCCTTCACGGATCCGGCCCGCAAGCGCCGCAGCGACCCGGGGAACCCGCTGATATGCAACATTTACACACTCCATGAGAACTTCTCGCCGCCCGAGGTGCAGGAGGAATGCGCTCAGGGATGTCGGGCGGCGGCGATCGGATGCATCGACTGCAAGAAGCGGCTCTACGAGCACATGATGAAGACGCTCGATCCCATCCGGGAGAAGGCCAACGAACTCGCCAGCAAACCGGACGAGGTGGACGGCTTCTTGGAGGCCAGCACTCAGACCTGTCAGGCCATGGCCAGGGAGACGATGGCCGAAGTGCGCGAACGACTCGGACTTCGTTAGCCGCGCCAGTCCCCTGGCAGCCATCCTTGCGCCAACGGTGGCAACCGTTCTCGGCTGGCGGAAGCAGCCATCCCGGCGCCTGCAACGCAGGCGGCCCGGCGTCGGCGGACTCCTATGACGATCGCCGCTCTTCGATCTTGGCGAGTTCCTCGTAGAGCTCCCGTTCCCGCCCGGTGACGCTAGTGGGCACCGTGATCTTGACCCGAGCGATGTGATTTCCGCCTCGGATCCCCTGGCCCTTCAGGGAGAGCTGCGTACCCGCGGACGTGCCCGGCGGCACCGCCAGGCGCACGCTTCCCTGGAGCGTGCGCACGGTGACTTTGCCGCCCAGAACAGCCGTCGTCACCGGCACGGCCACGTCGCTCACGATGTCGTTGCCGTGCCGCTCGAAGTCGGGATCCGGTTGAACGTGGATGTGCACCCGCAGATCGCCCGGCGGTCCCCCCGACTGTCCCGCGCCACCGAGCCCCCGTAGCCGTAACGTGGCGCCCTCGCGGGTTCCAGGAGGCACCTTGATCGTCACGCGGCGGGTTCCGGTGCGGCTACCCGTGCCGCCGCACTTCTGGCAACGCGCCCGGGAACTCAGGCCACTGCCCCCACACTCGGGACAGGGCCGGGTGACCGAGAAGAGCTCTCCCCGCTGACGCGCCCGTTCGGTGACGCGGCCCCGGCCCTGACAGCGCGGGCAGGCCTCGGCCGGAGCGCCCGACTCACGGCCGGTACCGCCGCAGGCGCTGCAGGGCGTCTCGCCCTGGATCTGTACCGCCACCTCACCGCCCAGCGCCGCCGTGCGGAAATCGATCGTCAGTTCTGACTCGATGTCGTGGCCCGGCCGGGCCGCTTGGCGCCGCTCGTGAAAGGTCTCCCCGAAGTCGCCTTGAAACAGATCTCCGAACTGGCGAAGAATGTCCTCGACGGTCCAGCCGGCCGCCTCATGGTGCACACGACCAGTCCACGCGCCCTGAGGCGCGGCTTCGCCCCCCCCAGCACGCACGGCGTCGAATTCGAGACGCTTCTCCTTGTTCGAAAGCACGGCGTAGGCCTCGGCGGCCTCCTTGAACTTCTCTTCGGCCGCGGTGTCACCCGGATTCTTGTCGGGGTGGTACTTCACCGCCAGTTGGCGGTAGGCGCGCTTGATCTCGTCGTCGGAGGCATCGGGCTTAACACCCAGGATCTCGTAGAAGTCCTTCATACGGCGCGTCCTTCCGTTCGCAGACGATAGAGGCGGATCTCCACGTAACCGGCTTCGCAACGGACGGCCGGATGCCCGATGTCGTAGCCCTCAGGCACGGGCAGCAAGGCCTGTAGGATTGATCGGGGCTTCGGTTCGAGGCAGGCCCGCAACACCAGAGCTTCCGCCAGAATCTCCACATCGATATCCGGCTCGGGAACCGCCTCGAGCGGCACGTGCCAGCGAAGCACCTCCCCGGACACGGTCCATTGCGCCCGTAGCTCGCGGGCCGGCTCCACCTCCCGCAACTGGCTCCGGTATCTGCGCCGTAGGCGGTCGATCTCACCAGCGATCCAATCGGCATGTTCGTTCGACATCGGCACCCTCTGGTTCCAGCCGGGGCCTGTCCCGCGCTCACGGCGACGGGCTCGACCCCGAGCACACAGCGACGCCCTCTACTCTGCCGCAATCGGCGCCGCGCATCAAGCCACCCCCCCGCTCTCAACCGCTTCGAGAAGCGCCCGGCGGGCCGGTGCAAATCCGAATCTCGGCCCGGGCCGGCCCCGAACCGGACCACCAATGCGCAATCGCTGGGCAACCGATGCGCCACCGCTGGGCAACCGATGCGCCACCGCTGGGCAACCGATACGCCACCGATTCTCATCATTTGCATCAGGAGGGGTTTCTTGACTCCAGTACTCGTTTCGCGAGAGGGTTTCGGAGTTCGCACCAGCCGTGTGCGCTTGTCGTGCGTCGCCGCCTCGGCACGCGGCTCGATGTGTCCCCTGATCGACCAACGCTTACGGAGCGGAGGAACCATGAATCCCAAAGATCTGCAGAGTTCCCTCTTGGAACTCGTGCGCAAGACATCCAGTGAGTTGCCGCCCGACGCCGATGCGGTCTTGAAGAAGGCGCTGCGCAAGGAAAAGAAGGGCACGACCGCCCACTACGCCCTCGAGGTGATCGAGAAGAACATCGCCCTCGCACGCGAGAAGAGCCTGCCGCTCTGCCAGGACACCGGCAGCATTCTCTTCTATGTGAAGGCGCCGAAGGATTTCGACCAGCGCGTCTTCGGCAAGGCGGCCGACGCGGCGGTCAAGAAAGCCACCGAGGTCGGCTATCTGCGGCAGAATTCGGTCGATTCGCTGACCGGCAAGAACAGCGGCACGAACCTGGGGCCGGGCAGCCCGGTCTACCACTTCGAGCAGTGGGGCAAGAAATCGATCGAGGTGAAGCTGATCTTGAAGGGCGGCGGCTGCGAGAACTGCGGCGTGCAGTACGCGCTGCCCAACGGTGAACTGGGCGCCGGACGCGACATCCAGGGCGTCGAGAAGTGCATCCTGGACGCCGTCTACAAGGCTCAGGGAAAGGGTTGCGCTCCGGGCGCGCTGGGCGTCTGCATCGGTGGCGATCGGGCCACCGGCTATGCCCACTCCAAGGAGCAACTGCTACGCACGCTGGACGACAAGAACGACAACGCCGCGCTGGCCGGCCTGGAAAGCCGCATCATGCGCAAGGCCAACTCCCTGGGCATCGGACCCATGGGCTTCGGCGGCCAGACGACGCTTCTGGGATGCAAGATCGGCATGCTCAACCGCCTGCCGGCCTCCTACTTCGTAAGCGTCTCCTACATGTGCTGGGCTTACCGCCGGCGTGGCTGCGTCCTCAACTCCGCGGGCCGTGTCAGCCGCTGGTTGTACGAGTAGAGGGGAGGAGAATCGATGGTCATCACGACACCGATCAGCGAAGAGGTCATCCGCTCGCTCCACGTCGGACAGGTAGTCGAGATCACCGGCTCGGTCTTCACCGGCCGCGACTCGGTCCACAAGTATCTGTATGACGGCGGGAAGAGCCCGGTCGACATGAATGGTTCGGTCATCTATCACTGCGGCCCGGTGGTGGTGAAGGAGAAGGGCGTCTGGGTCGTCAAGGCGGCCGGCCCCACGACCTCGATCCGCGAGGAACCCTACCAGGCCGAGGTCGTCAAGATGCTCGGCCTGCGGGGCGTCATCGGCAAGGGCGGCATGGGAGCGAAAACCCTCGCCGCCTGCAAGGAATACGGCTGCGTCTACATGCACGCGATCGGAGGCGCCGCCCAGGTGCTGGCCGACGTCGTCGACGAGGTCAAGGACGTCTATTTCTTGGAGAAGTTCGGCAGCCCCGAGGCAATCTGGCATTTTGAGTGCACGAAGTTCCCGGTGGTCATCACGATGGATGCTCACGGCAACAGCCTCCACGAGGAGGTCGAGCACGGTTCGAAGATGAAGCTGCAGAGCCTGCTGCAGGAACTGGCCTAGCTGCCGGCGGCTGTTGACCGGCGTGCCATCTCGGCGTGCCGGTCAACAGCGAGCAGGCCGCGCCCCCCCCCTCGGTCGCCCGCGACGGCCCCTCTGTTTCACCCGCGAAACCCCGCAAACGCTCCAAGATGGCATCTGTTCTGGCCGGTAGAACGGCGGACGTGAGGCCCCGGACGGTTCCACCATGGATTGAACTTCCTCAACAGGCATGGGTTGCGCTCACGCACGCCCTGCGCCACTATCCCGGTGATGGAACACTATGATGTACTCGTCATCGGAACGGGCCCGGCCGGCCACCATGCCGCCATCCAGGCTGCCAAGCTGGGGCGCAAGACGGCCATCTGCGAGCGGCGGGAGGTCGTCGGCGGAGTCTGCATCAACACGGGCACCATCCCATCGAAGACCTTGCGCGAGGCGGTCATCCATCTCACCGGATACGCCCACTGGGGCCTTTACGGTAGCGCCTACCGGGTCAAACGACAGATCACGATCGACGACCTGCTCTTCCGCTGTCAACGGGTGATCCAGCGCGAGATCGAGGTGAGCCACGCGCAGCTTCGCCGCAATCAGATCGACATCCTGATCGGCGTCGCCAGCTTCTTGGACCCTCATCGTGTCCGGGTAGAAGGCCAGGCACAGGGAATCGAGGTCGAGGCCGAGAAGATCGTCATCGCCACCGGCACCGAGCCGATGAACCCCGAAGGTCTCGACGTCGACGGCGAGACGCTGGTCAACTCCGATGGCATTCTGACCCTGCGCGACATCCCCCAGAGCCTGGCGGTGGTCGGCGCCGGTGTCGTCGGCACCGAGTACGCCTCGATGTTCGCCGCTCTCGGAACGCGTGTGGAGCTGATCGACCGGCGCAACCGCCTGTTGCCCTTTGTGGATGATCAGATCATCGACACGCTGGCCGAGCACCTGCGCGATCACAACTGTATCGTGCACCGGGGTGATACCGTCGAGTCGATGGAGATCGTCCGCCCCCGTGTGGGGCGGGTGAAGCTGGCTTCGGGCACGACGATCAACGCGGACCTGATCCTCTTTGCCGGCGGCCGCCGGGGCGCCAGCGACGATCTCAACCTCCCCGCTGCGGGGCTCGCCATCGGCCAGGGCGGGCGCGTGAAGGTGGACGAACACTATCGAACCGAGGTGCCCCACATCTATGCGGCCGGCGATATCATCGGCTTTCCAGCCCTCGCCTCCACGGCGATGGAACAGGGCCGCTTGGCTGTCGCCCACGCCCTGGGCATCCATGCAACCTCGGTCCCTCACCTCTTCCCCTATGGTATCTACTCGATTCCGGAGATCTCGATGGTCGGTAAGACCGAGCGAGAGCTCAAGGAGGAGGGTGTCGACTACGTTGTCGGCCTGTCACGGTACCGGGAGATCGCACGCGGGCAGATCCTGGGGGACAGCACCGGGCTCTTGAAGCTCCTGTTCGAGACCAGTACCCGCAACCTCTTGGGAGTGCACATCATCGGCACGGGAGCCACCGAGTTGGTGCACATCGGCCAGGCCGTCATGGCGCTGAACGGCACCCTGGACTACTTCATCAACCACGTCTTCAACTACCCCACTTTCGCGGAGTGCTACAAGGTTGCCGCCCTGGATGCGTTCAACCGCATCGGATACGTGCAGTAGCATCTCGCCTCCACCCGACGGGCCGCCATCGGGCACCCTGGTGCCCAAGATCGGCTGCCGCGCAGTCCAACATGTACAGGGCGAGACGAGTTGGCAACCGATGTGAGTAGGACTGGGCACGAGTTGGCGAGCGACGCGAATTGGACAGGGCACCAGTTGGCGAGCGACGCGAATTGGCCTGGGCACGAGTTGGCAAGCGACGCGAATTGGACAGGACACGAGTGAGCCTGGGCGGAGATGCGTTCTCAACCTAACTTTGAGTACATCTGTATAAATGATGCTTTCCGCTTGCATCCCCGGCAACCCAGGACGCAGAATTGAAGCAGATCTGAGTCAGGACAACGTCGTCTCGGCAACGAAGAGTCATTGGCATTGCTCTCCGCAGCGAAATGGAGGGTGGATCGATGGCCAGTTCTGGACGGCACCTTGGCAAGCGAGTTCACCGATCGTGCGCGCCCCATTGCGAAGGTGATCGAATCACGTTGAACGGAGTCTCCCCCGATCGGGGACAAGACTCTTGCTGCACGCTCTTCTTCACAAGGCGGCCCGCAGAGCTGCCGGCCAGAGTGCGGCCCAGGCTGCCACCGGCGCCGCTCCCTGCACGAAAGCACGTCCTGTCGCCAGTACTGTGGACAGTGCTCTGGACAGTGCTCTGGGCAGTGCTGCTTCTGGGATTCGTTGCCGGATCGCTGATCGGTCACGCGTCTCTATCGCCGGCGCATGCGCGGCCGCTCGAGATTCCCATCGCCTCTGACGACGACGATGGGGTCGAGGTGAACGACCACACCTGGCATCCCTACGGATCTCAACTGATCCTGGGACGGACGAATGACATCACCGTCTTCGATGTGGGCCTGCGTTTCCATGTTTCCGACCTGGCCGGCATCGACAGCGTACTCTTCGCCCGGCTGCGTTTCACCGGCTGCGGAGGGATCGTCGAGGACACGATCGATGTCAATATCACCGGAGCCCTGGAAGTCGGCTCGCCACCTCTCTGGCAGGGACGTCGCCCCTCCCATCTGCCGCGAACCAACACCGCGGTGCACTTGACCACCAGCGCCCTGTGGCAGGGGACCATTGGCCATCCGGTCTACTACTACACGGACGATCTGAGCGCCATCATCAACGAAATCATCAGTCAGTCCGGGTGGCCGGCGGCGGCACCGGCTCTCGTCCTGTGCCTGGACTACACGTTGTCCGGGCTGTCGCACCCCAACTACGTGGCCGCGGAGGCCTGTGAGATCGACTACCGGTCTCCCTGCCTGGAGGTCTGCCGAACGTTGGAGGAGACCTTCGTGTGCCGCGAGATCCTCGGCCGGGTGACGGATCAGTCGGTCACCGTGTCCTTCTCCTCACTCATCGGGCTGGAGGTTTACGTCGAGTACGGGACCGAAACGCCGTGTTTCGAAACGACGCCCGTGACGACCACGGCCGGGGAGATGAGCGAGATCGTCCTCGGCGACCTTCCTGCGGACACTCCCTGCTCTTACCGCCTGCGCTACCGCGCTCTGGAATCGGACGGCGAGTATGAGACCGGTGAGCTTCACCACTTCCACACGCAGCGCGCGCCCGGGGAGAGCTTCACCTTCACCGTGCAGACCGACTCGCACCTGTCCGACCACTTGCAGTACCCCGCGATGCTGGGACCCCACACCCTGCTCTACGAGAGCATGCTTGCCAATGTCGCCGCGGATGATGCGGACTTCCATGTCTCGTTGGGCGATTTTGTCGAGGGAGGGTCGGTCTTCCATCTCGAACACATGCGACAGCGCTACGCTCTGCAGCACCGCTTCCTGGACACACAGCTGCACTCGCTGCCCTTCTTCTTCGTGCTGGGCAACCGAGATGGCGAGCTAGGCTGGCGCCGCGAATCGGGTTCACCCACGGTCGCCTGGGCCGAGCAAGCGCGCCGTGAAGCGCTGCCCAACCCGTTCCCCGATGACTTCTACGGCGGCTGCAGCGAACCGCCCCTTACCGGCAGCGGGTACCGGGAGAGCTACTACGCTTTCGAGTGGGGCGATGCGCTTTTCGTGACGCTCGACCCCTTCTGGTACACGGTCACGATGCCTTATGGCGGCCAAGATCAGCTTGCCGACGGGGACGGCTGGGCTTGGACGCTCGGTTGGGAGCAGTACGAATGGCTCTACGAGGTGCTGTCGAACTCCCAGCGGCAATGGAAGATCGTCCTGATCCATCATCTAACCTCCGGCACCGTCGAAGGCCAGAATGTCTACGGCCGCGGCGGCATCGAGGTCTCCGAATTCCAGCTCGCCTCCCGGCCCACGTTTGAGTGGGGAGGCCAGGGTCCCACCGGGGAGTTGCTGTTCCAGGAGCAGCGGCCCGGATGGTCCCACGGATCGGTGCACTCGATGCTCGTCTCGACCGGCGTCGACCTAGTCCTGCATGGCCACGATCACTTCTTCGCCTTCCAGCAGCTCGACGGCATCGCCTACGTGCTCTGTCCGCAGGCCTGCGACCCTGAGTATGGTGCGGGGATGATCGTGACCGGCGGATACGATTACGGCGTCTTCGTGCGAAACTCCGGGCACGTGCGGGTCCGGGTGGAGCCGGACGATGTAACGGTCGAGTACGTGCGTGCGTTCCTGCCGGGAGATGGGGTCAACGGCGAGGTGGCCTTCAGCCGCTCCCTGGTCGCGATGGCCGACCAGAGCTCCCCCGCCTCGATGCAGGTGCCCGGGTGGTGGGTAGAGAGTCCAGCGCGCCAGACTGCCCGGGTGATGATCGATGTCTCGTTGCTCACAGGCCTCGGCTCGCGGAATCCCCGTCTGTGGCTCTACGACCTGAACGGAAGGGTGTGCAACCGCATCGAGCCCAGCGCGGGAAGGCCCGTGCACTGGGCACTACAGGATGCCGGTGGGCGGCCTCTGCCGGCCGGATGGTACGTCTGCCGGCTGGAGACGGCGGCCGGTTCGTCGAGCAAGCCGCTGTTGGTGTTGCGTTAACCGGCCTTGGTGCGTGTGAGCATCTTGAGGTCGCTAGCTTCGCGCCACGGAAAGACGATCGCTCGTTTCCAGGACGAGTCGCTCCGTGGTTGGCCAGTCGATGCACGCGTCAGTTATTGACCGCCCGTAGACGAGCTGGCCGAGGTCTTCGGGAATCGCCTGGCTACCCGCCTCGATGAAGCTCTCGAGCATCACGCCGAAGATCGACTGGTTACCGGCATCCAGCTGATCAAGTGTGTTCGCCAGGGCGATCTCCTGCCGCGCGTGGTCCTTCCTGGAATTGGCGTGGCTGCAATCAACCATGATGCGCGGATCCAGGCCGGCGCGAGACAGCATCTGTTCGGTCCGCTCCACGAAGGCCGGCTCGTAGTTGGGCCCATCGGCACCGCCGCGCAGTACGATGTGCACGTGGGGGTTGCCCCGAGTGTGCACGACGCAGGAGATCCCATCTTCATTGATACCAAGGAAGCGATGGCCGGCCCGGGAGGATCGCATGGCGTTGATCGCCACCTGCTGGTCGCCGTTGGTGGCATTCTTGAACCCCACCGGAAATGAAAGACCGCTCGCCATTTCTCGGTGCGTCTGCGACTCGGTCGTCCGAGCGCCGATCGCACCCCAGCAAATCAAATCGGCCAAGTAGTGGGGCGTGATCGGGTCGAGCATCTCGCTCGCGGTGGGAAGCCCGAGGTCGATGATCCGCGCCAGGAGCGTGCGCGCTCGCCGCAGACCCTCCGGCATGTCCCCGCTGTCGTCGAGGTGAGGGTCGCTGATGAGCCCCTTCCACCCCACTGAAGTGCGCGGCTTCTCGAAGTAGACGCGCATCACGAGCAAGATCCGCTGGCGAACACGCTCGCTCAGCGCCTTCAATCGCCTGGCATAGTCCAGCGCGCTCGCCGGATCGTGAATGGAACAGGGCCCCACCACCATGAGCAGTCGCGGATCGGTGCCCACCTGCACGCCCACGATCTCCTCACGGCCGCGGCTCACCGTCTCGCTGGCCTCTTCGGTCAGGGGGACGATGTGCTTCAGCTGCTTCGGCGTGACGAGCGGCTCAAACCTCTCGATCCGCAGGTTGTCGGTGCGTCTCAGAATCATGGTTTGTCTCGGTGTGTGTGACCTTTTCCGGCAGCGTCGCCACCCGGCTCGCGGCGCCGCGGCTTCCGGGTACCGGGATTCTCGGGCGCCACCGTTCTCGGGCGCCACGGCCGGTGGGCTCACCGCGCCGCAAACGCGTTCTACGATTTTACCATGTAGGCCCCGCGAACCGGGCACCGGCGTGCGCTCCGGTGGCGCACTTGCGCCACCTCCCCTCGATCGGCGACACTACGGTCTGTCGGTAGTAGGCGGGGGAATCAAGAATGGGGCGAGCGACATGAGGTTGCGCGTGGTGCTGGGTCCGGCTGGATCCGGGAAAACGAGGCTGTGCCTGGAAGAGCTGGCAGCCGTCGAGACCGCCCGAGAGCGGGGACTCCTGATCGTCCCGGACCAGTTCACCTATGCCGCCGACCGTCTGCTCTTCGAGGAAACGCCACTGCGGGGCACCCGCGCCGTGGGTATCCTCAGCTTCTCGCGACTGGCCCACATGGTGTGCCGGCAAGAGGCGGTGAGCGAGACCGGGCGCAAGATGCTACTGCGGCGCGTCGTCTGGGCGTGCGCACCCGCCGCGCTGGGTCCCCTGGCGAGCGCGGTGGGCCAGGCCGGACTCGTGGATGCCCTGGCCGCCACGATTCGCGAACTGCGGGCGATCGCCGGTCCCGCCACGGCCCGGCGCCTGAGGGCGGCCGCCGGGGACCAGCCACGCCTCCAAGCGCTGGCCACCATCATCGGCGCCTACGACGAGCATCTCGAGCGACTCGGGCGGATCGATCCCCAGGACCGCCATCACCTGGCAGCCGAACAACTGCCCCTGGATCAGCTGTTTTGCGGTGTGCCGATCTGGATCGACGGCTTCGCCAGCTTCACCCCCGCCGAGAAGGGCTTCCTGCTGGCATTCCTGCAGACGGCCGCCTCGGTCACCGTCTCGCTGTGCTGCGATCCCGGCGACGCCCGCCGGGCGCGTCGCCTGGCCACCGATCACGCGGCCCACGGCGCCCGCGAACTGAGCGATGCGTTTATCGCGGCCCTGCGCCGCACGCTCGATCGGCCCGTCTTTCTGCCCACCTTGCGGTCGGTCCTGTGGCTGGCGGCCGTCGCGCCGACTTCGCCCGAGTGGATCGAACTGCCGCGCGGCGATGCCGTGCCGCCGCGTTTTCGCGACCGCCCTCTCTTGGCCACCCTCGAGCGCGGTTTGTTCGGATCCGGCGAAGACCAGGCCAGGCTTGAGGTCGCCCCCGGATCTGGCGGCGACACAGACTCGAGCATGACCGAGCAGGTGCGGTTCGATCATGCGCCGCATCCTTATGAAGAAGTGCAACGCTGGGCCCGTGCGATTGATCGGTGGACCCGTCTCGGCGAATCCGGCACCCGCATACGCTATCGCGAGGTGGGCATCCTGATTCGCGATCTCGAAAGTTACCGGCCGCTGATCCGGGCCGTGCTGGGCCGCTACCGGATTCCCTACTTCATCGACGAACGGCGGGACGTGACCGCCCACCCGCTGGTGCGCTTGCTTCTCGCATTGCTGGAGCTGGAAAGCACCGGCTGGAGCCGCCCCAATGTACTCGCCGTGTTGCGCAATCCCCTGCTCAACCTGCCGGCGGATACGCTCGATCAGCTCGAGAACCTCTCGCTCGAGTACGGCATCGAGTACGAGCGCTGGTTCTCGTCGCGATGGGAGTTCTACAGCCTGCCACAGGCCGAGCGAGAGGACGGCGATCGGGAGGATGGGGGCCGGTCGGCAGAAGGCGTCGCCGGCCGGCGGCGCCAGGCACGACGCCGCGAACTCGGTCGCCGCGCCATCGAGCGAGACGTCCAGGAGCAACTGGAAGCTCTGGAAAGATTTCACCGCGGCTGGCAGGCCGGTGAGATCTCCTTCACCGAAGGCGCGCGGCTCCTGCGGCAATTTCTGGCGAGTTGCCTGGCAAACGGTCGGGACCGCAACCGAAAGGTGTTCGAGGGCGGCTTCTTGGTGGAAACGGCCCTGGCGGTGAAAACCGGCTGGTCGCCCGAAGAGAGCGCCCAGGTTGGGCATCTGCTCGAGGAGACCTTGGCCCAAGGGGCCGAGTATCTCGCGGATCTCTCGTTCAGTCCTCAGCTCTTCGGCCGCGTCCTGCGTGATGCGCTGCAGGGTGCCACCGTCGGGGTCACACCGCACCATCTGGACGCGGTCATCATCGCCGAACCCCGCCGCGCCCGCATCAACCAGGTCCGCCGGATCATCCTGGGCGGGGTATCAGCCACCAGTTTTCCGCGTATCCCCCAGCCCGATCCGCTCCTGACGGATTCAGAGCGCGAAGAGCTGACGAACCAGGGCCTGCCGGTGATGCCGGTCGCGCAGACCCACCTGGAGGAAGACCCCTACCTCTTCTACATCGCCTGCACGCGGGCCATCGACTCACTGTGGCTGACCGTCGCCCAGACCGGTTTTGACGGATCCGTCCTGGAGCCGTCAGCCTACCTGCAGGAAATCGGCGGCATTCTCGAACCGGCACCCCGCGTCGAAGGCGCCGGAGACACCCTTGAGGCGCGCATCACCTGGTGCCAGCACCAGGCCGAGCTCCCGGCTGCGCTGCAAGCGGCATCCGAGCACCTCCAGCCGGCCGACCGCAGCGCGCTCAGAAGCGAGCTGCCGATCGCAGTCGGCGGCGCGACTTCATCCCCCCCCTGGGAGCAGTGCCAGGGTGCGCTACCGGATCGGCTTGCGCCAACCACCCTCGACCTGCTCTACCCGCGGGGCGACCTCCTGACCTCGGCTTCGGGCCTCGAGACCTTCGCGACCTGTCCGTACCAGTTCTATGCGCGCCAGGTGCTGCGCCTCGAACCGCGCCCCGAGGCCGTCTTGAAGCCCCGCTCCACTGGCTCGGCGGTGCATGAGGCGCTTCGCCGCTTTTTCCTCACCGATCCGCGCCGGCTCTCGGAGGAGCAAGCGCGCAAGCGGATTCACGAGGTCTTCGGCGCGCTGCGCGAGGAAGACGAATTCCGGATCTTCCAGGAGGATCCGGCCAGCGCGTACCAGTGGTCTCGCACGGGCCACCACCTCGAGCTCTTCGTCGAGACCGAATTGCGTCGCCTCCAAAGCGGCGCCTGCGAGCCCGTGGCCCTGGAACTCGCCTTCGGGCTTCCCGGCCGGCCCGAGGATCTGCCGCAGCTCGAATCCTTCTTCGAACGAGCACCGGATCAGCCGCTGGCGATCCCGGAGTGGAACCTTCTCGTTCCGGCCGCCACGATCGATCGTCCGCTCCCCACCGCCCCGACCGCTGATCAAACAAGCCATCGCACCGGTGGCCCTCCCGGCCATCGTCCGAGCGCCGGTCCACAGGCCGAGCCGGCCTGGCGCGTGCTGCTGCGCGGACGCATCGACCGGCTCGACCGGGTGCACCTGCCCGACGGCTCGCCTGCGGCCGTGGTGATCGACTACAAGAGCAGCATCGAGTACCGCAACGTCACGGCCAATCTGCCGCGCGGGCTGGACCTGCAAATTGCCACTTACCTGCTCGTGGCGCGCGACCTGCTGGGCCTGGCCCCGGGTGCGGGGCTCTACTACAGCTTCAAGGCCAAACCGCGCTCGGCTGCCGATCGGCGCAGTGAGGAAAATCCCCACGATTTCGCATTTCACGGGCTCCCTCGGCAAGACGTCGTGGCGGCCGTCGATCCGCATGGGGCTTTCGGCCTCGGCCCGAAGCGGGGATCACCAACCGGTGGGCTGCCCTCCGAAGAGCTCGAAACCCGGCTCGATGATGCTCGCCGCAAGGTAGCCCACCTGGCCGCTGGAATCCTGCGCGGACACATCCGGCCCTACCCGGCGCCCCAGTCTCAGATGCGCCTGCCGTGCGAACACTGCGACTACCGCGCCATGTGCGGCTTCGTCGAGGGCCGGGATCCCGTGCGAAGAGCCAGCGGCGGCGAGGAAGGAGGCGCGGATGAGTGAGTACCATCTGCCGCGCCTCGCCAACCAGGGCCAGCGGCTCGCCATTCGCGCCGATGCTGGGCACGTGCTCGTCTCGGCCGGTGCGGGGACGGGCAAGACCTGGACCCTGGTGCACCGTGTGATGCGCCTACTCCACGACGGCGTTGCGCTGCCCCGCCTGGCCGCGATCACCTTCACGCAGAAGGCGGCCGCGGAGCTCCAGGTCCGGGTGGCCGAAGAACTGGGCCGTCACCGCGCGCTGCGGGATCAGCGGTTCCTGTTGCCGCATGCGCAGATCTCGACCATCGACTCCTTCTGTGCGCGGCTGTTGCGCGAGCGCGCGGTCGAGGCGGGTGTCGATCCGGCCTTCGCGGTGCTGGCCAGTCCCCAGGATGAGTTGATCCAGACCGAGATCCTGGACGATCTATTCCACCACTGGTACCGGGGGCGCCCAAGCGATCAGGCCGCCGAAGGCAGCTGGGAAGGCGTGCCACGTGAGGGCAGCGCGGCCCATCACGAGTTCTTGCGTCTGCTCGAGCTGTGCGGATTCCGCGGCGGCCGGGAACGATTGCGCGATGAGCTGACCGAGGTAATGCGCACCGCGCGTGTGCAGGGCGATCCCGAGGCCTACCTCACGGGACTGGCCGCCGGGTTGGCCGCCGGATCGCCCGCGGCGTCGGCCGCTGGATTGGCCGCCGGGTTGGCCGCCGGATCGCCCGCGGCGTCGGCCGCTGGTTCGGCCGCCGGGGCGGCCGACGGGGCGATATCCTCGGCCGCTCCCCCCTACTTCGCCGTCTTTCGCCAACAGCTGATCGCCCGCTATCACGAAATGCTCAGCCGCATCGCCGGTGTGATCGAGTATGCCGAACGCGTGGCGCCCGAGCGCAAGTACGATAAGATGCGGGCCGGCCTCGATGCATTGTGCGCGGCGCCCGCGCCCTGGGGCCAGGCAGAGGGCCCGGGCAAACGCGCCACTGAAGAGCCGCCGTCCGAGAGTGCGACGGCGCCGGCAGGAAACCTCGGCGAGTCCGGCCACCCCGGAGAGTCCAGCGGCCTGGTAGCCGAACTCGCCGATCTGCGCGACTATCTCCAGAAGAGCGGTCTGCTGAAGCCCGGAACCGGGTGGGCCCTCTCCTTCGCGCGAGTCGCCACCGGGAGTCCGGATCTCGTGAAGCACGGCTACGAGCGGGCCCGGAAGCTCTTCAGCGACAAGACGAGCCCGTGGCAGCTCCTTCCCCAGCGAGTCGAGTCGATGAGCGGTGAGTATGCCGGTCTACGTTCCACGCTGAAGACGGTGCTGACGCTCGTGCGCCAGCTCATGGAGCGTTACGAACGCTACAAGGCCGAGCGCGGGCTGCTGGACTTCTCCGATCTCGAGATCAAGACCCTGGCCATGCTGACGTGCGCCCCCGCCGACCTCCGCCGGCGCTACGACGCGTTGCTGGTCGACGAAGCCCAGGATCTGAATCGCCTGCAGGCCTCGATTGTGGGCGCCCTCGAGCCGTCGCGGGGCCGGTATCTGGTCGGGGACGTCAAACAGTGCATCTATCAGTTCCGTCGGGCCGAGCCGGACATCTTCAAAGAGCTGTTCCAGCACGCCGCGCCGCTGCAGGATGAAGCCGATCTGGAAGCGATGCGGGCTGAGGCACGCGTGCGCATCCTGCTGGGCGAGAACTTCCGTTCGCAGGCACCCGTGCTTGAGTTCGTGAACCTGCTCTTCGCCGACCTCTTCGCGCCCGAGCTTATCGGCACGGCCTACGAAAGCCAGGCGCTGCGTCCGCCCGAGAGCGCGGCGAGCGCAGACGGCTGCGCGAGCATCGCGCTGCACGTGCTCGCCGACCTCGAGGGTCAGCGCGTGACCGGCGAGCGCAAACTCGCGGCGGAGGCGCGCTTCGTGGCGCGGCGGATCCGCACGATGGTGGATGAGGGCCTACCGGTGCGGGACAAGTCGGGCGGTCTGCGCCCGGTGCGCTATGGCGACATCGCCGTCCTCCTGCGCAGCCCGAAGTCGAAGGGGCTCTCGATCGCCCAGGGACTTCGCGCCGAGGGCATTCCGGTCTCGCACGCCGGTCAGCCCCTCTTCGAGCGCGAGGAGATTCGCGCCTTGGTCAATCTCGCCCGCTTGCTGGGCAATGCCCATGACGACATCGGCCTGGCCGCCACCCTGTGCGGCCCGGTGGGCGGCTTCAGCCATGATGACCTGACGCTGCTACGGCTGGCCTGGCCCGAAAGCCTCTACCTGGTCGACGCCCTGAGGGCCACGGCCACCGGCCGCGAGACCCGATCGAGCGGCCCGGGCCACCCCGGCGTCCTGGAGGCCGGTCCGGCCGGACCCGATCTCTCGGCCCGCTCGGCCGCGTTTATCGAGCGCCTGGAACGGTGGCGCATCGCCGCCGATACGATCGACCTCTCCGATGCGCTCATGATGGCGCTCGACGAGTCGGGCTACCTCACCCGGCAACTGGCAGCCTCCGACGCCCGCGAGCGCATGGCCAACATCGAACTCGTGTTGGGCAAGATCCGCCAGCATGCCGCCGAGCGGGGCCACACGCTCACCACGATCCTGCGACACCTCGACGACCTGGTGAATTCGCAGGCGGATCTCTGCGCCTTCGATGAAAGCACGGCCCAGACCGCCGCGGTGCAGATCCTCTCGCTGCACAAGTCGAAGGGTCTGGAATTCCCGGTGGTCGTGCTCGCTCATCTGGGAAACACCTTCGTCGAGCAAGATCTGCGCAGCGATCTGTTGACCGGAGACGAGTGGCTCGGGACCGATCACTTCGAACCGCGCACTCTGGTCAAGACACCCACCATCGCGCGTCATGCACTGAAACTCGACCGCCGGAGGCGGGGACGGGAGGAGGAACTGCGTATCCTCTACGTGGCCCTGACGCGGGCGCAGGACCACCTCGTGCTCACCGGCTGCGCGAGCCGGTGGGAGAACCTCCTCAAGAAGCTGGCGTTCTGGCGGGCGGGCATGGCGCCCTCACAAGTGGAGATCACGCGCATGAGCTGCCCGCTCGACTGGATCATGGCGGTGCTGGCACGTCATTGTGATCTCAGCGGACTCGCCGAGCCGACATCAACCATCCGGCCCCGACCGCACCTCACAATCCACCATCACGCGCTCCCGGACGTTGCCGCGCACGCCGACGAGCCGCCGGTCGATCCGGCGGTCGAGGCATTGCGTGCCGTGATCGAGGGAGAGCTCGAAACCGATCCCGTAGCGACCCGCGAGCGCCTGCAAGCTCTGGCAGCCAACGAGGAGCAACGGACGCGCGGGCAGTCGGCCCAGGTCCTGGAAATCTGCCGGCGCCACTTGCCCGCGGCTCTCGAACGGGCCGCGGTTCGCTATCCGCACGAAGCCGCCACCATCTGGCGTAGCAAGTACTGGGTCACCGAGATCAAGCGCCTGATCGACCAGGCCCTGCACGAGGAGGAGCGCACCGCCGCGGGCGCCGCGATCCTGGCGCCATCGACGGTCCCCGTCCCGGCCGCGACCCAGACGCCGGCCGCGCGGCCGCCGCTGGATCCGGGCGAGACGCCGCCGGCATTCGCGTTCATCAGCTCTCCGGCCACCCCGCGCGACGGAGCCCGGGCCGAGGTAGTCCTCCCGGCCCGCGAGGGCACCTACTTGCACGCGGTGCTCGCCGAACTGGATCTGACGGCCGGTTGTGAAGCGAGGACCGTGACGACCGGGCCAGCGGGCACGCTACTCGAAGCGCTGGTGATGCCCGCTGCGGCGCGCCTGGCCGAGGCGGGCGAGATTCCCCGGGACTGGGTCCGGCCCGAGAACCTGCAACCGGTCGCCGCGTTCCTCGAAAGCGACCTGGGGCTCTCGATGCGGGCGCACGCGGACTCGCTCGAGCGCGAAGTCCACTTCAGCCTGCGGGCGGCGCCCGGTGAGCTGGCCGAGATCTGGCCGCAGGCGACCGAACTGAGCGAGGAGGAGTGGCTGCTCATCCAAGGCCAGATCGACGCCTTCTGGCGGGGAGACAGCGAGCGGGCGATCCTGGTCGATTTCAAGAGCGACCGGGTCAGCGGCGACGAGCAGATCGCGGCCCGGGCCGAAGGCTACCGTCCTCAGATGCAACTTTACCGGCTGGCGCTGGTTCACATCTGGCACGTGGCCGCCCCCCAGGGGTGGCTCTACTTCCTGCGTCCGCGGGCAGCGGTGCGGGTGTTTTGAACGAGGAGGCCTCATGATCATCAAGGCGATGCCACTGGGACCGTTTCAGGCCAACTGCTACCTCCTGGGCTGCGAGGAAACGCGCGCAGCCGTGGTCGTCGACCCGGGCGAAGACCCCGAGCAGATCCTGGCCGAGCTGGCGAGCTTGGGGCTGACCCCGGTGGCCTACTTCCACACCCATGGCCACATCGACCACGTGGGGGCCACCGGGCGCCTCAAGGAGAAACTGGGGGGCGAGATCCTGATCCACGAAGCCGATCACTTCCTGTATGAGCGCGCGCCCGAGCAGGCCATGGGCTTCGGCATCGAGCTTCCGCCCATGGTGCCCATCGATCGGTTCATCGCCGGCGGGGAAACAGTGAGCTGGGGCAAGATCGAAGGCGTTGTGCGGGAGACGCCCGGGCACAGCCCCGGGGGGGTGTGCCTGCTCATCGAGGGAAGGTACCTGAAGCCGGCCGGCCCGACCGAGGCCGGAAGCGAGGATGCGCCTCCCTACGTTGTGCTCACCGGCGACACACTCTTCGCCGGCAGCATTGGACGAACCGATCTGCCGGGCGGCAGCTACGAGCAGTTGCTCGGTTCGATTCGCGATCAGTTGCTCACCCTGCCCGACGCTACCGTGGTGGCCTCCGGACACGGGCCGCTGACCACGATAGGCGAGGAGCGCCGCCACAACCCTTTCTTGCAGGGGTTGTAGCCGTCACCTGACCAGGTACGGGAGACACGGACGAATCGAGAGGGCACCGTCATGACATCCGATGACGCACGGCAGGATCCCAGGCCGCAAGACAGACAATCCTCCGCCGGCAGCGGCGCGGACCCCGGCATGCGCAATTCGCGCTTGCACGCTCGTCTGCCCGAGTTCACCGATACGCTCACGCGCGCCTATGCCCACGGGCCGGTGCCGGGGCACAATCTGGAGCCCCGCTACGCGCTGCCATCACGCACCGCGATCATCCATCACCTGCGACGTCTGTTCGAGGCGTTCTTCCCGGGTTTCGTCGGCAAGCAGTATCTCACGCGTGGCAATGTGGGTTTCTACATTGGCGCGCTGCTGGACGAAGTGGCCGAGGGCCTCAGCGAACAAATTTTCGCGGCCGCGCGCCACGAGAACACGTCCATGGCCAACGATCGCGACGCCTGCCGTCGTTTCGCCGAGGACTGTCTGATCGGTCTCTTCGAGAAGCTGCCCGAGATCCGGCGCATGCTGTTGCTGGATGTAGAAGCCGGGTACGACGGCGACCCGGCCGCGAAGAACTACCACGAAGTCATCTTCAGCTACCCGGGGCTGGTGGCGATCGCCACCTACCGCGTCGGGCACGAGCTCGAGGTCATGAAGGTCCCCCTCCTCCCGCGCATCATGACCGAGTGGGCCCACTCGCGCACCGGAATCGACATCCACCCCGGCGCCCAGATCGGCGAGCGCTTCTTCATCGATCACGGCACGGGGGTGGTGATCGGCGAGACCTGCATCATCGGCCGCAACGTGAAGCTCTACCAGGGCGTCACACTCGGCGCCCTGAGCTTCCCGAAGGATGAACGTGGCAAGCTCATCCGCGGCATCCGCCGCCATCCGCAGATCGCCGACGACGTGGTGATCTACTCCGGCGCCACTGTGCTGGGCAACGTCACGATCGGCGAGGGTAGCGTGATCGGCGGTAACGTCTGGCTCACTCAGTCGGTGCCCCCGCATACCAAGGTCATCAATGCTCCCCAGATGCCGAACATGAGGCAGGACGGCTCTTAGGCGGTCCCCTCCCCCCTCCCCCGAGGACCGCGCCGCCTTCCCGACGACCGCCTTCCCAACGGGTGTGTCTCTTCGATTGTGGAATCCGAAGTCCCGGCACAGCCGGGATAGAGTTCTGAGAAATCTGACGATGCCGGGGCGGTGGGATCTGGAGTCTCACCGCCCCGGTGCGCGTTGGCCCCGGGTTG
>CAZNJE010000009.1:0-71740 GCA_964573295.1 uncultured bacterium
TTATATCTCCATTTTTGCCCCGGGGCAAAAAACTCAACTTACTGATATCGCCTGGGTGAGCGTCGGGCCGGGGCCTTCCACCTGGCGCGCCACTGGATCAAGCCAGTGGCGTGACAGTCGCGGATGTAGTCCCCGTCCGCTCGACCCTGTTGTTGGACGATTCCGATCAGCGCACCTGCTGGGCGTCGATCTCCAGTCCTTTCCAGAATGCTGGGTTGATGACGTAGATGATCCCTTCGCCAGCACGATTGGCGAGCAATGCTCGTAAGCGCCGGAAGTCATATCGAACCGAGTAGATGAAAGAGGGATCACCTCCTGCACGTTGAAATCCAAGCACACCGTACCAAAGGAGAAGATCTAGTGTCCGGGCTTGGACCTCAGGGTCAGTTGATAGCCTAGTTAGTGTTGCCGTCAGTTCATTCTCGTCAAGCCTGGCCGGACTCTCAATGAACTCATATAGGACATTGGATGCGGGAGGATAAACATCCTGGATCTCGTAGGATACGTCATTGACCAGTTGAGTTGAGTAGCGCTCCTCTCCTTGGTTGATATCATCGGCACCGATCTGGGTGTGCCCGAGGTTCACGGCATGGCTCCTGCAGTGTCGCAAGAAGTCGATCAGGGCTCGTGGTCGCATTAGACAACGGTCAACCATGTAGTAGGCGCTCGCCTCGCCGCGCATCATTGGAACGCAAATCTGATTCCAGATAGACTCGAAATCGGATTCCGGGTCAATGCCCGAGCACAAAAATCGTCGGCGGAGAACCTCAAGAAGCAATGCAGGGTCGGTCCAATCAACAAGTGCATGTGAAATCTTCCCACGGTCTGGCATTGCCGCAACGAGATTCTCGAAGACGTCGTTGCGGATGAAGACAATGCCCCTTGTTGTGATCTTCTGACGACTAAACTCCCTCTCCATCTTCCCCATGGCATCCAGAAGACATCTAAGGGATAAGACGTCTTCTGGTCCAACGCCGTGCGGAGGCCAGCCCTTGTCAAGATTGTCAAACAGGATCCATATGGCGTCCTTGTGTGACAGGTAGGTGGCAAGTTGAGAACGCAGTTCATGAAGGTTGTGCTTATAGAGTAGTTCCGTTACCTCTTCCGTGGACATGCGGAGCAGTGCTTCAACCTCTTCCCGACTTCCTGCGAAGTCCTCAGCAATACGCTGCGTCAGCCTAAGCATGCGCTCTGCGAAATCCCCCTCGGCCACGTATTCATCCGAGTCGTACGTGGCAGCCAACTGCTGATAGGGTTCAAACAGATTGTGATTGCGCATGTGGAGCGTGCGATCCTTTTGTAGCAGCTTGTGGCATATCTCCAGAAGCAGGAGGTACTCCCAAAATGCTGTGATGGTGTGCTCCCTTGTGCCCTCCTCCAGGAGGTCGAGAACCTGCTCTTTGAACTTCAGGAGTTGAAAACCCTCCGGTTTGAGGTCCAGGACTACAATCCGACGGTCCCTGCGGAGGCGATCGCGTAGCTGGAAGAATAACGCAGTCTTCCCAGAGCCCTTTCTCCCGAGGACGATCTGTACCTCGCCCCTCACTGCCCTGCGGAACTCATCAGTCTCCAGGTAGTAGTCTCCCAGCTCCTGGTATTCGTTCTCTGCAGAAGAAGCACCTAGAGTCAACCGGGACAGCAGCGTCTCGGGCTGATCAGAGATTGGGCGGACCCATGACTGCATGCTCGCCACAACAGCAGTTGCGAAATCGGCCACGTAGTCATCTATTTGCCCGAGGAATTTGAAGGACCGAGCAAGATCGCGGTAGTCGAGAGGTACAGGTTCGTCACCGGACTGAAGCAGGAGCAGTTGACGTTCCATCCCCATTGCCAGCCCAGCAACGAACGCAGCCCTCATGTTGTGAACATCGGACTCTTCATAATGTGCTGCAAGAAGAGGAACAATGACACCGTGCGAGGTAGCAACGTTTTCAATCGCGTCAAGGCCCGAAAGCCGTCCGTGTTCCTCTGGGTCAAATGAGCGGAAGACGAGTCGCGATTTCTTAATTCGTGAGATGAGGTGGGTCTCACTATCACCCTTTGTAGCAGGGAGAAGCAAGTACACGGGCGCGGAGCGGCTGCGTTTCTGGTTGTCCTGATGTAAGGGCCGGAGGTCGTTGATCTCCAAGATCAGAGAGGATAACGTCTGGGAATCAGAGTAGGTCGCATGCCCAAGCGTATCGAAAATACCTACCCTTCGAACACGCTCCACGTCACTGCGGAGTCCAGCGTGCCGAATCAGGAAGGCACGGCGTTGCCTTCCGATGGCAAACCCGATTTCGAAGACCACATTAAAATTAAGCTCCGAAATGTCGGCGAGGAAGATCGTGCCTCGCTCAATAGAGGCCAAGACAACTGTAGCAATGAAGTGCCCCGGAATGTCATTCTCTTCCCAGCTGTGCAGTTCTCTTGTCCGCGCAGTGGTCGATAGCTGTTCTAGAGCGCGGTTAATGGTTGCACCAACGTCCGTTGGCGTGGAGGGATAGGCAATCAGGCCTGACAATGTCTCGGTCACTTGGTCACCTCTCATCTGCGGGCCAGCGATCTGGCAGGAGCATACTTGCAGATGTTGCAGCTGTCCACGCTGCTGCTAGTCGTCCAACACATGGGTTATAGGATTCGACCGTGGCAAGACCTTGCCAAGATCGGCTTCTCCCACCCGTGCTGTCCACGGGAGGAGGAAAGCTGAAGATCGGCTGACGATCGGCCGTGCACGACGGAGCCTGACAGCCGCCCGTGGACAGCGGAGCCTGGAGGCCGGCCACCCGCCACGGCACATGCAGGCACTGTGACCCGACCCTAGTTGTCCGTGTTGCAATATTGTATCTTCATTTTTGCCCCGGGGCAAAAAACTTAACTTATTGATATCGAATGGTTTATAGGACTCAACCTTGCCAAGATCGTGCCAAGATCGTGCCAAGATCGACTTCTCCCACGAGTGCTACTCACGGAAGGAGGAATGCTGACGATCGCCCGTGGGCGACGGAGGCTGACAGACGCTCGTGGGCGACGGAGTCTGACAGACGCTCGTGGGCGACGGAGCCTGACAGTCGGCGTGGGCGACGGAGGCTGACAGTCGCCGTGGACGATGGAGACTGACAGTCGCCCGTGGACAGCGGAGCCTGGAGGCCGCCCACCCGCCACGGCACATGCAGGCTGACCAAAGCCGGTGGAAAACAGAAGCTGGCCCGCCTGCCACGCCGTTCGTGGCCTG
Organism: uncultured bacterium; assembly: GCA_964573295.1. Lineage (GTDB taxonomy): Bacteria > Eisenbacteria > RBG-16-71-46 > CAIMUX01 > WJJG01 > CAYQJL01. The sequence continues at coordinate 3,215 of CAZNJE010000009.1, forward strand.
CATCTCGTTTTATCCGCTGCGGGTCAGCCGAACGGGCGGTGAAGAATCAGCCTTGCCGCAAAGTCTGGCCGCAAGGGGTGGCCGCAAGGGCTGGCCGCATGTGTTTCCCTAGGCCCGGTGGGAACCCGCACGGGTTCGTTGGGCGGGGGAACAGGGGGAGCCGGGAGAACCCATCCTGTCTCTCCGGCCCACACCTACTCTTTGTTTCACTTATGGATTCTAAGTGACTGCAATAAGAAAATTTACAAGTTTGACACGCCGAAGGTGATTTCCCGTTTGCGTTCCCGGCAGGGGTTCGCTAGGATGCGCCGTGGAGCAGAGTGGGGCAATGGGGGGCGAAAGGGCACAGTTTGGTAACGGTGGCGTCAATTGCCCTTTCCCATGTTACGGGGGATCTGAGATCCGATGCGCTTGCCGTTTCTGGGAAGATGGACCTGCACGGTCGACGCGAAGCGCCGGCTGACCCTTCCCGCCCGGATTCGGGAGATCCTCGCCACCGAGCCGGTACCCTACCTGGTGACGACCGTGGGGCACAAAGGAAGCCTCCTGGTCGTCCCGCACGCCCGTTGGGAAGAGCTTACCCCCGACCTGCTCAATGACACCTTCCAGGGAGACCAGGGTGCGCTCCAGCTCCGGGCGGCCTTCGCCCGCTACGGCAATCTTGGCCAGCTCGACGGAAGCGGCCGGATCACCCTGACCGAGGATCAAATGCAGATCGCCCAGCTGGAGAAGCAGGCGGTGGTGTTCGGGAATTTCACCCGCATCGAGATCTGGGAACCGGCTCGGTTCGAAGCCGAGAATCCGCCGATTACCGATCCGGCGGCACACGACCGCCTGGCGGCCCAGTATCTCGGTCGCGCGGAAACACGTGAGGTGAAGCGATGAGAGATCTGCTGCGTCTGCGCGGTGTGGGAAAGGCTCTCTTCTGGGGACGGATGCGCGGCGACTGGGGCAAGCGTGAGCTCGGGGCCTTGCTGGTCGTGATCGACAGCCTCGGACTGGCCCCGGGCAGCCAAGTGGTGCTCGACTTTGCCGACGCCCGCCACGTGGACTATCGCGCTGTGGAGATGCTCATTCGACTGGGGCAGCGTCTGGAGCGGAAGCGCGCCGCCTTCCGTCTGGCGGGACTGAATCCGTACCTGCGGCAGATCTTCGAGCTGGGCGGCGCGGTGGAAGGACGCGATTTCGTCGAGCAACACCTCTGGGACGGTCCGCACGAACCGACGTCCAAGACGGCGCGGCGTGCGATGCGACCTGGGCTGCTCCGCCGCCTCGACGCTGACGAGCTGGCAGTGCCGAATCCCAATTGAGCCCGATGCGGCTGGCGGGTCGAAGCGGGGGGATGCAGGACACAAGGCAAAAGAGCTCCCTGCCTCAAGTCCTCCTCGGGAAACCACCCGCTTCCCCGCCGCCGCAATCGGCTGAGCTGGTAGACCATTGAACCACGAACCCGTGATGCTGCCCGAGGTGCTCTCGGTCCTGATCGAGGATCGCAGCGGCTGTTACCTCGATGGAACCTTGGGAGAGGGGGGACATGCCCGCTCCATACTTGCCGAACTGGAGCCCTCCGGCTGCCTTTTCGGCGTGGATCGCGATCCGGATGCCCTCGAGATCGCCCGCCACAACCTGGCCCCGTTCGGGGACCGCGTCCAGCTCGCCCACGGCAACTTCCGGGACTTGCCCGCCCTGTGTCCGGAGCCATGGCGCGGCCGGGTCAGCGGAATCCTCCTCGACCTGGGCTTGCGCAGCAGCGCGCTGGACGAGGCGCGACGGGGATTCTCGTTTCAACAGGACGGTCCACTCGACATGCGCTTCGATCCCGCCGCCGGCCCCAGCGCGGCCGACTTGCTCGCGCGGATCGATGCGCGCGAGCTCGAGCGGATCCTGGAAGCCGGGACGACCCGAGCCCGTCCGCGGCGAATCGCTCGCGCTATTCTCGACTGGCGGGCCGCGCGCCGGCCGCTCACCACGACGGGCGAGTTGGTCGAGTGCTTGAGGCAAGGGTTGGGGAGAAGAGCTGATCGGAAGCTCTTCTCCAGCGTGTTCTCCGCACTGCGGATGGAGGTCAATCACGAGACCGACGACCTCGACGAGGCTTTGGCGACCTTGCCGGGTCTTCTCAGAATCGGAGGGGTGCTGTGCGTGCTATCCTATCAGTCCCAGGAGGATCGGAGAGTCAAACTCGCCGGACGAGCCACGGCCGAGGATCCGCGCAGCGGGGTGGGTACCGTGCTCGAGCCGGTTACGAAGAAACCGATCCGTCCCTCCGCGGACGAACAGCGCCGGAACCGGCGTTCCCGCAGTGCGATGCTGCGGGTCCTGCGTCGTATGACGACGCCCAGCCCTTCCTGAGGCCGGCCCGACTCTCGCGCAGCGAGCGCAAGCCTTCCCGCTCCTATCGCCTGATCTGGCTCCTGCCGGTCATCCTGGCGGTGCTCTTCGCTTCGGTCCGGTTGCACGTCATGGTCGAACGCCTCGAGAAGCGCATCGATCAGTTGCACGGCCGCCGGGAAGCCCTGCAGTGCGATGTGCAGGAGAAACGCCACGCGATCGCGCTGTGCACCGACTACCGCACGATTGAGCCGCAAGCCCGTGCACTGGGCCTGCGCCCTCCGGATGTAGGCCAGGTTCGAGTGGCCAGCTGGAAGACGGTGAAGCCATGAGGGGGCCGTTGCGTGGACGCGCGCTGTTCGTGCTGTCGGTCGCCCTCCTGGGGTGGCTCTTGCTGCTCGGCCGGGGGGCGTACTTGACACTGCTTCAGCACGACCACTACGAGGTGCTGGCGGCCCAACAGCAAGCCAAGGTCGATACGATCCCGGGCGTGCGGGGGCCGATCTACGACCGTCAGGGCCGTGTTCTGGCCTGCACGATGGAGAATCCCTCCCTCGCCGTTCGTCTGGGTGAGAGCCCCGAGGCGCGCGAACTGATCGGCCAGCTCCGCGCGACCGGGGTCTGCAGCGATGCCGCGGCCGAGCGCCTGCTCCGGACGGCCGGCGACCGCCCGGGATTCCAGTGGATCCAGCGGCGGTGGCTCACGACCGACCAGGTGCGAGCGCTCGCGGCGACCGGCCCGGGCGTGATCCTGCGGCCGGAGATGAAGCGCTTCTACCCCGAGGGACCTTTGAGTCCGCAGCTGTTGGGCCTGACTTGCCGGGAGGGGATCGGACAGAGCGGGCTCGAGGCGGTCTATGACGAGCTGCTGCGCGGCCGCGAAGGCCGGGTCATGCGGTTCCAGACCGGCGGTGGACTGAGCCACAACGCACGCCCCGAGAAAGTGATCGAGGAGCCCGATCACGGGCACGGTCTCGTACTGACCTTGGACGCCCACCTGCAAGGGATCGTGCAGCACCGCTTGCGTGAAGGCATGGCTAGCAGCGGCGCCACGCAGGGTTCGGTCCTGTTGATGGACCCGGCTACCGGCGAGATTCTGGCGCTGTGCCAGGAACCGAGTTTCGATCCATTGCACGAGGGGGTTCACTCGGTCGACCAGTTGAAACTGCGCGTCCTGCAGGACCAGTACGAGCCGGGCAGCACGTTCAAGATCGTCACCTTCGCGGCGGCCTTCGAACACGGGGTCCTCTCACCCCACGACAGCGTGGATTGCGGGAACGGAGTGCGCCCGCTGACTCGTGGGAAGATTCGCGATCACCGCCCCTTCGGCACCGTCACGGTGGCCGAGGCGTTCACGCATTCTTCGAACATCGGCGCCGGACGCATTGCGGAACAGGTGGGCTGGGAGCGCCTGTACGAGACGACGCAAGCGATGGGCTTCGGGTTGACGACCGGTCTGGGGTGGCCCGGCGAGGCGGCCGGCTGCGTGCCGCACCCGCTCGACGATCAATGGTCGGAGCGGTCGCTCATCACAATCGCCTACGGGCAGGAGATTGCCTGCACGGCGCTGCAGATGGCCATGGCCACCGCCACCATCGCCAACGACGGCCTGCTCATGAAGCCACAAATCGTGCGCGCCTTGCTGGGCCCCGACGGCGCTGTTCGCCAGAGCACCCCCCCCCAGGTGGTCCGGCGCGCCATGAGCGTCGAGACCGCGCAAACCATGCGGCATCTCATGCGGGCGGTCGTGGCGTCCGGGACCGGCACGGCGGCGGAGGTGGAGGGATTTCCACCGGCGGGCAAGACCGGCACGGCGCAGATTTACGATCCCGAGGCCGGGGCGTACACCGACGATGAGCACATTCTCAGTTTCAGCGGATTTGCGCCCTACGATGATCCGCAGGTGCTGTGCCAGGTCGTGCTGCGCTGTCCCGGAGAACTGCACGCCTCGGAGGCGGCGGTGCCGGTCTTCGGCGCGATCGTGGAAGACATCGCCTGGATGCTGACGACGACCTCGCATCCGGTGGCGCTCGCCGAGCCCGCCACCGACCGGATCTCCATACCCGATGTCGGGGGGCTCGAGCCCCTCGCGGCGCGGAGGACGCTGCACCGGCTGGGCCTGCTGCCCGTGCTCGACGGACTCGGGGATCGCGTGATCGAGATGCACCCGCCCGCCCATCGCAGCGTGGCTCGGGGCACGCGGATCGTGCTGGCGCTTGCCGAGGGGGGCACCGAAGGTCTGCTCGCTACTCCGGACGTGCGTGGCCTGTCTCTGCGGCGGGCGGCGGCGGTGCTTGCCGAGGCCGGACTGCAGATCGGCGTGCGCGGTGCCGGGTGGGTTGCCCGCCAGGAACCGGCGCCGGGTAGCGAGGTCGCGCCCGGCACCTTGTGCACGGCCTGGGCCACGGCGGATGCTTCGTTGGCCCGCCGGGATGCCGTGCGACGGGAGGACGTGGCCTGTGAGACTCGCTGAGCTGACCAGCGCGCTTCCCGGTTCGATGTGGGTGGTCGTGCCGTCGTTGCCGCCAGACTTGGCGGTCCAGCGCATCACGTGGGATAGCCGCGCGGTCAGGTCCGGCGATCTGTTTTTCGCGCTTCCCGGTGGGCAGGTTCACGGGCGGCAGTTCCTGCCCGATGCCTATCGCCGGGGTGCGGTGGCTGCCGTGGTCGAAGGAGAGCGGCACCCTGAGGGTCCCCCGATTCAGTTGCAAGCCCGAGACGCGCGAGCGGTGATGGGCCTGTTCGCGGCCCTGGTCCATGGACAGCCGTCGAAGCGACTGCGCCTGGTGGGAATCACCGGCACCGACGGCAAGACCAGCTGCACTTGGATCGTCCGCGGCCTGCTCTCCAGCGCCGGCCGCAAGGCCGTGGCCGCCGGCACGCTAGGGATCAAGGGTGACGGCGAGCAGGTACGTTCCTGGGAACAGGTGGCCGGGGCGCTCGCGGCCGGGGCGCTCGCGGCCGGGGGGCGCGCGGCCGGGCCGCCGGAACCACACCGTAGCTGGCAGCCGACCACCCCGGAAGCACCGGTCTTTCAGGCTGCCTTGCAAGTCCTGGCCGCCGAGGGTGTCCAGGACGTGATTGCCGAGGTCTCCTCCCACGCCCTGGTACAAGAACGCGTGCTCGGCAGCCAGTTCGCCGTCGTTGCCCTGACGCACATCTCGCGAGACCATCTGGACTATCATGGCAATGCGGGTGCCTACGCGGAAGCCAAGATGCGGCTCTTCCAGCCCGCCTACCGGGGCGGATTGCTGGAGACTCGGCCGGTTACCGCGGTACTGAATATCGACGACGAGACCGGCCGCGCGTTGGCCGGGCGCACCGGTGATGCTTGCATCACCGTCGGGCGCGCCGCCGAGGCGGACCTGCAGCTGGTGCATGCGTCGGCTACGGCCAGCGGGACTCACCTGGGGGTGCGCTGGCAGCAAGACCCACTCGAGTTCGAATCACCGTTGGTGGGACGCTTTCAGGTGGAGAATCTACTCGTCTCAGCGGGGATTTCACTGGCGCTGGGGTTGTCTCCCGCGGACACTGCGCGCGGTATGCGAACCCTCGCACCCGCGCCGGGACGGTTCGAGACGATCCGCGCGGGCCAGCCCTTCGCGGTGGTGGTCGACTATGCACACACCGCCGACGCACTCGCGCAGGTGCTGGCCTCGGCACGCGACATCACCGAGGGCGAACTCATCGTCGTCTTCGGATGCGGTGGTGACCGGGACCAAGAGAAGCGGCCGGCGATGGGAGCGGTCGCGGGTCGATTGGCCGACCACGTGATCGTCACCACCGACAACCCACGCTCGGAAGATCCCGAGTCGATCATGAAGATGATCGCCGCGGGGGTGGTTGCGGCGGGGGCGGCCGCCGAGCGTATCGTAGACCGCCGGGAGGGCATCGCGGCGGCTCTGGGACGGGCACGGGCCGGGGACACGGTGTTGGTGGCCGGGCGCGGGGCAGAGACGAAGCAGGTGTTTGGGGAACGAGTCGAGCAGTTTGACGACCGGGACGTGATCCGCGAAGTGCTGGCCCGGCGCGGAGCGGCGCGATCGTGACATCGTGCCGATCACAAGCCGTCAGCCAGGTCCTTCCGGTAGCGACAGAGGAACACACCCGGATGGATGCTAGAGAGCCGCAAGACAGAGATCCGGCGCTGGAACCGGCGTCCACGTCTGACCACCGTCGGTCCGTCCGCGGGGGCGAGGAGGTGGAACCGGCGGTGACACCCGAGCGGCAGCCACCGGTCGGTCGGGGCGAAGAGGTGGAACTCTCCGGCCATCCCTGGTCGTTGGCCTCGATCGCGCGGATGACCGCGGCGACGGTCGCGGGGGTGAACCCGCAGGACTGGCGCGTCGTGAACCGGATCGTTCTCTCGGGGGCGCGGATCGACAGCCGCCGCGTGATCGGCGGCGAGGTGTTCGTACCTCTGCGTGGTGAGCGTACCGACGGCCACCACCATATTCCAGACGCCTTCCATGCCGGGGCGGGTGCCACCCTGGCCCGTCGTGATTGGTGGAGTCGCCGCAAGGCTTCTCGTGCGCTGGGCATCCACTTCTTGGTCGACGATCCGCTCGAGGCGATGCAGCAGTGGGCCGCGCGGCTTCGCCATGTGGTGGATCCGCAGGTGGTGGGCATCACCGGATCGAGCGGCAAGACGACCACGAAAGAGATGATGCTGGCGCTCTTGGGGCGCGCCGAACACGCAGCGGAACTGGTGGGGACGCCGGGCAATCACAACAACCTGATCGGTCTGCCGCTGACGATGCTGCAGATGCGTACCGAGACTCGGCGCCTGATCCTCGAGATGGGTACCAACCAGCCCGGGGAGATTGCCACGCTGAGCCGCATCGCCGCGCCCGATGTGGCGGTGATCACCTCCATCGGGCAGGCTCACCAGGGCCCGCTCGGGGGACCCGGTGGGGTATTGGCGGCCAAGCTCGAGATTCTGGAAGGCCTGGCCGCCGGCGGCACGCTGGTCATCCCGGACGATCACGAAGCGTTGCGCCGAGAGGTGGCCGCGCGCTGGTCGGGGAAGGTCGTGACCTTCGGATTCACGGAGGCGGCTGACGTGCGTGCGGTAGAGGTCGCCTTTTCGCTCGAGGGCACCGAACTGCAGGTTGCCGGATTCGACGAGCGGATTCATCTTCCCCTGCTGGGCGAGGGCGCCGCGCGTTCGGTCCTGGCGGGGATCGCCGCCTTGCGCGCGATGGGTGAGCCGGCTCCCGATTTCTCGCGCCTCGCCCACCTGCGACCGATGTCCGGACGGCTCCAACTCGTGCGGCATCGGGGGCAGGCGTGGCTACTCGATATGTACAACGCCTCTCCCGAAGCGACGAAAGGCAACCTGCGCTTCCTGGCCGGATTGCCGGCGACAGGACGAAAGGTGTTCGTTTTCGGCGGCATGCGTGAACTCGGCGAGGATAGCCGGGCCTTGCACGAGGAGGTGGGGACGGCTGCGGGTTTCTGTGACGCGGGAGTGTTTCTCGGCGAGCAGGCGCGGTATGCGGCGCCTGCCGCGCAGACGGCGGGGGTCAACCAGGTGCTGTGGTGCACGGAGTTGGCCGATGCGGCACGATTCCTGAACGAGTTCGTGCGCGAGGGCGACGTCATCCTGGTCAAGGGGGCGAGACTCTCCCGACTGGAAGATCTGATGCGGGAGCTGGGCGTGCTGGACGGGGACCGCGGCGCGCCGGAGAGCGGATCCGCAGCACTGGACAGCGATCGCGGCGCGCTGGAGAACGAATCCGGCCGAGAGGAGGGTTAGAAGGGTGTTCTACCATCTGCTCGAGCCTCTCACTGACATTTTCAGCGGGTTCAACGTCATCCGCTACATCACCTTTCGGTCCGCCTATGCGGCGGTCACCGCGCTCGTGCTCAGTTTCCTGTTGGGCCCCTGGCTCATTCGGCGGCTGCGCGGGTGGAAGATCGGCCAGCAAGTCCGTGCCGACGGACCGCAGACCCATTACGCCAAGCAAGGGACCCCCACGATGGGTGGGCTCCTGATCGTCGGGGCCATCGCGATTCCCACGCTTCTGTGGGCCGATTTGACCAACTTGCAGGTCCAGCTGGCGCTGGGCGTCACGTTGCTTCTGGGTGCGCTCGGCTTCTTGGACGACTACCTGCACTCGGTGCGCAAGCACCCCGGCGGCCTCATGGGCCGCTACAAGCTGATCGTGCAGGGTCTGGCCGGCCTGGCGGTCGGTTTGATCGTGATGCAGTCCGAACCCTACGGTGCCCTGAGCGGTCGCACGGTGATCCCCTTTCTCAAAGACACATTTCTCTCGCTCGGATGGCTCTATGTGCCGTTCGTGGCGCTGGTCATCACGGCCTCGAGCAACGCTGTGAACCTCTCTGACGGATTGGACGGGCTGGCCATCGGCATGGTGGCGCCTCCGGCCGCCGCCTTCGCGGCCCTGGCCTACGTGTCGGGGCACATGGGGTTCAGCGAGTACCTGAACATCCCGTTCCTAGAGGGTGCCGGGGAGCTTTCGATCTTCTGCGCCGCGTTCGTGGGGGCCGCGCTGGGGTTCTTGTGGTTCAACGCGCATCCGGCCGAGGTGTTCATGGGCGACACCGGCAGTCTCGCGCTGGGCGGCGCGCTCGGAACCGTGGCGGTCTTGATCAAGCGCGAGCTTCTGCTCACAATGGTGGGGGCGCTCTTTGTCGCGGAGGTTCTTTCCGTGGTGATCCAGGTGCTCTCCTACAAACTCTGCGGGCGGCGCGTGTTTCGCATGGCGCCGCTTCATCATCACTTCGAGCTTGGTGACTGGCCGGAGACGAAGGTCGTCATCCGGTTTTGGATCATCTCGATCCTGCTGGCCTTGTTGACGCTCTCGACGATCAAGCTGCAGTAGCCGCACGCGGCCGCTGCTTAGAAGACCATCCCGGAAGGATCATCGGCCCATGCCCACGCCCATCCACAGGAGGCCACTCACGATGCCGCCCGGCCTGGCGTCCGGCGACCACGTGGCCGTGCTGGGTCTGGGACGCTCGGGGTTGGCCGCGACCGGCTTGCTGTTGAGACTGGGCTGCCGGGTCCGGGCATTCGAGCAACGCGTCTCCGACGAGGTGCGCACGGCCTGGGAACCCCATCGGGAAGCCGGCGCCGAGCTGGTGGCCGGGGAGCCGCCGGCGGGTGCATTGGCGGGTTGCCGGATGCTCATCCGCAGTCCCGGCGTGCCGTCCGAGTCTCCAATGCTCACCGAGGCGAAGGAGTTGGGCATTCCGGTGCGTTCGGAGCTGAACCTGGGCGCGACGCAGATCGCGACTCCCATGATCGCGATCACCGGAACGAACGGCAAGTCGACCACGACGGCCTGGACGGCCCACCTTCTGCGGTCGGCGGGTGTCCGCGCGCGGGCCGCGGGCAACATCGGGCACGCGCTCTCACGGGCGGTGCTGGAGGAGCCGGATGGCACCGTGTTCGTGGTCGAGGTCAGCAGCTTCCAGCTCGAGGACAGCCCCGACGTCCACCCGCACGCCGCGACGATCCTGAACATCACGCCCGATCATCTCGACCGGCATGGTTCCTTCGAAGCCTACGCGGCGGCCAAATGGGCCCTGGTGGCGAATCAAACGACCACGGACTTGCTGGTGGTGGGCCCGGACCTACCGCTGCCCGGCGGATTGACGCTGCCGATGCGCGTGGTGCGCTGCAACCCGGCCCCGACCGCGGCCGCGAACCCGGCTCCGACCACGGCCCCGACCGCGAGCGCCGGTCAACCCGCCGGGACGACTGGTCAGCCCGCAGAGATGGCCGCGGTGATCGTGCGTGAGGGGTTGCTTCTATGGACCGGAGCGCTGGGGGGCCCGGAGCGGGAACTCCTGCCGGCGAATCAGCTCGCGCTGCCGGGTCCGCACAACCGGTGCAACGCGATGGTTGCGCTCGCACTGGCCTCGACCGTCGTGGATGAGGTCGGCGCACTGGTTCGAGGCTTGCGCGATTTTCCCGGGCTGGCGCACCGGCTCGAGGAGGTGGGCCGAATCGGCGGCGTCGCGATGATCAACGATTCGAAGTCGACCAATGTCGATTCGCTCCGCGTGGCGCTGCAGAGCTACACCGAACCGGTCGTGCTCGTCGCCGGAGGACGGGACAAACAGGGTCCGTTCGAAGAGCTGCACGAGCTTGCCTGCCGACACGTGGGCCACTTGGTGGCGGTGGGGGAGGCTGCCGAGCGTATTCAAACCGCCTGGCCGCGGGTACCGAGCGAGCGGGCCTCTTCGTTCGAAGACGCGCTCGGCCGCGCGGTGCGGGCTGCCCAGCCCACCGGGCGAGTGCTCTTGAGCCCCGGGTGCGCGAGCTTTGACATGTTTCGGAATTTCGAGGAACGTGGGGAGGCGTTCCGCTCGTACGTGCGAGCTCGTCAACGTTCGGGCGGGTCATCTTCCGAGGTGAGATCATGATCGATTATGCGAGCTTCCTTCGCGATGGATTGCAGGGCAGCGACCCGCGGCGTATCGATCGCTGGTTGCTCTTCGCGGTGCTGGGGTTGTGCGGAGGCGGCCTCTTGATGGTCTACTCGAGCACCAGCGTGCTCGGCCAGGTGCGCGGGCAGAACGACCTGCTCTTTCTGCAGAATCAGCTCATCCGCTGCGTGATGGGGATCGCTCTGCTGCTCCTGGTGGCCCGGCTCGACGTGCGCGTCTTTCATCACAACGCGCGCTGGCTGGCCTGGGGCCTGGTGGTCGTGTTGCTGATCATCCTGCTCATTCCGAGCGAGATGAGTGTCGAGGTCCGCGGTGCGCGCCGCTGGCTGCGCTTGGGAGGGGTGTTGTTGCAGCCATCGGAGTTCGCCCGGTACGGCCTGATCGTGGCCCTCGCCAGCCATCTGGCGCAGGAACGAGGACGCCTGCAGTCGTGGCGGGGACTGTGGATTCCCGCGGGTGCCATCGCCTTGACGGCTGCTCTGGTGGCCGCGCAGCCGCACATGAGCCAGGCGCTCCTGATCGCCGCCACCGGGTTCGGGCTCCTGTTTCTGGCCGGGGCGTCGATCTGGCGTCTCTTCGTGCTGGGTTTCGGCGGCGCGGCACTGGCGGCCGGAATCGCGCTGGTCTCGGGCAACAGCTATCACCTGGCCCGGATCATGACCTTCTTGAAAGGCGACGGTGGGGCACTGGCCTTTCAGCCCGAGCAGTCGATGGTAGCAATCGGCTCCGGGGGGCTTTTCGGCCGCGGGTTGGGCCACGGTCTGCAGAAGTACTTCTTCTTGCCCGATCCGCACACCGACTTCATCCTGAGCATTCTGGCCGAAGAGACCGGGTTTTTCGGCCTACTCGTGTTGTTTCTCGTGACCGGGTTCATTCTATGGCGCATCTTCGTGTTGGGGCATCGCTGCACGTCCGGATTCGGCGAGCTGCTCTGCTTCGGCGTGGGCCTGCACTTCCTGATGGCATTCCTGCTGCACACCGCCGTGTGCATGGGTTGGGCGCCGACGACCGGCATCCCATTTCCGTTGGTGTCGTTCGGGGGAAGCGCACTGATCTCGAACTTGCTTGGAGTGGGCTTGGTGCTGTCGGTATCACGCCGCCGCGTGGAAGCGGATCCGTGGATTCCGGCCGAGCGGTTTTCGTGGTTGCGGCCGGAGGCGGCCAGGAGAAGAGTGTGAAACTACTGATTACAGGTGGGGGCACTGGGGGACACGTGTTTCCCGGGATCGCCGTGGCCGAAGCAGTCGCCGCTGCGGCGCCGGATTGTGAGATTCTGTTCGTGGGGGGACGGCAGGGTCTCGAGAGCAAGGCCGTACCCGATGCCGGGTTCGCGTTCGAGGGCGTGCCGGCAACAGGCCTGCTGGGCAAGAAAGCGCTCGCCATTCCCATCGTGCTTTGGACCACCTGGCGCGGTTTGATCGGGTCCCTGCGTATCATCGCCCACTTCGATCCCGACGTGGTCTTCGCCACCGGCGGATACGTGTCGGGGCCCGTTTCGCTGGCGGGGGTGCTACGCGGGCGGCCCCTGGTGCTCCACGAGCAGAACAGCGTTCCCGGGATCACGAACCGGATTCTGGCCCGTCTGGCCCGCGAGGTGCACCTGAACATGCCCGGCGCGCGGCGTTACTTCTCGAAGCGCCGTCATCTGAAGCTTTCCGGCAATCCGATCCGCAAGACCATCCTGGAGGGTGATCGACATCGCGCGCGCCAGGAGTTCGGCCTCAGGCGCGACCGGTCTACAGTGCTCATCTTGGGCGGAAGCCAGGGGGCACGCTCGATCAATCGGGCGGCGGTGGGTGCGATCGGCCGGCTGCTGCGCGACCGGCGGGATCTGCAGTTCGTGGTGCAGACCGGCCGGCGGGACGCCGCTTTCGTACGTGGGCGACTGGGGCGCTATCGGGATCGCGTGTGCGTGCGCCCCTTCATCCAGCAGATGGGTGATGCCTACGATCTGGCGGACCTGGTCGTTGCCCGCGCTGGAGCCATGACCCTCGCCGAGATCACCGCCTGCGGCAAGCCGTCGATCCTCGTGCCCTTTCCCCACGCTACGCACAACCATCAGGAGGCCAACGCCCGGGCGATGATGCAAATGGGCGCGGCCGAGATGATCCTGGACCACGAACTCAAACCGGAGAACCTGGCCGCGACGGTAGTCAAGTTCATTGACACGCCTCCAATCTTGCGCGAAATGTCCGTTAGTGTACGGATGCTCTCCCGGCCCGCGGCGGCCGAGAAGATTGCCGCGGCGCTGCTGGCCTTCGGTGGGGTGGCCGACGGCGAGAATGGCGGCGCATCGCGCCCGGTGGCATCATCCGAGCAGCCATCTCTGACAGCCGAACGACGTTCCAGGCGCGGCCGGCGCGGGGGCCGCCGCCCGCGTCGCGACAGCCGCTGGCCGGCGCGGCAGAGGGGAGCCCGATAGAAGTATGATTCGTGGGTCGATTCGCAAGATCCATTTCGTGGGCATCGGTGGCACCGGCATGTGTGGCCTGGCCGAGATCCTGCTCAATCTGGGCTATGAGGTGCGCGGCTCCGACCTCGTGACGAACACCGAGGCGGTCGCTCGTCTGCGGCAGTTGGGCGCCACCGTCTTTGAAGGCCACGAAGGAACACATGTCACCGGCGCCGACCTGGTCGTTGTTTCCTCGGCCATCCGCGAGGACAACCCCGAGCTGCGCGCGGCGCTCACGGGCGGCATGCCCATCCTGAAGCGCGGCCAGATGCTGGCCGAGATCATGCGCCTCAAGTACGGGGTCGCCATCGCCGGATCGCACGGCAAGACGACCACCACCTCTCTCATCGGACACGTGCTGGCCCAGGCCGGGCTGGATCCGACGCTGGTCGTGGGGGGGCGGCTGCGATCGATTCAATCGAATGCGCGCGTGGGTGCCGGGGACATCCTGGTGGCCGAGGCCGACGAGAGCGATGGGTCGTTCCTCGAGTTGCTGCCCACCGTCGGGGTCGTGACCAACATCGATCGGGAACACCTGGACCACTACCACAATCTGGACGCGATCCAAGCGGCGTTTCTGCGCTTTGCCTCCAGCGTGCCGTTCTACGGTCTGTCGGTGCTCTGCGGCGACGACGAGAACGTCCGCCGGCTCTTGCCCGAGATCAACCGGCCCGTGGTGCTCTACGGTTTGTCACCGGAATGCGTCATTCGGGCCGAGCAGGTGCACCAGGAGGGCCGGCTGGCGCGCTTCCGTCTGCGCGTGGAGGAGCAGGACCTGGGGCCCTACCAGATTCCACTGCCGGGCCGGCACAATCTGCGAAACGCGTTGGCCTGCATCGCCGTGTCGCTGTTCCTGGACGTGCACCCCGAACAGATTCGCGACGCGCTGGCGTCCTTCGAGGGCGTCGGACGCCGGTTCGAGATCCGGGGTGAGGCCGGCGGGATCGTGCAGATCGACGACTACGGGCACCACCCGACCGAGATCGCCGCCGTCTTACGCGCGGCGCGTGAGGTCTACACGACGCGGCGCATCGTGGTGCTCTTCCAACCCCACCGCTACAGCCGCACCGCCGCGCTGTACGCTGAATTCGGCACGGCGTTCGCGGATGCCGACCTGCTGATTCTGAGCGATATCTACCCGGCGGGGGAGCTGCCGATCACCGGGATAACCGGCGAGCTGTTGGAGTCGGAGATCGTGCGCAGCAGCGGCGTCGAGGTCGTCTACGCGCCGCAGGAGGTCCGGGCCATCGAAACGACCGCCGCTCGGCTCGAACCCGGCGATGTCCTGCTCACCCTGGGGGCCGGCCCGGTGTGGCGCTGGGGCGATGAGGTCATGCGGCTCGTGGCCTCCCGGGGTGCGACGCACCAAAGCAGAGAGGTGAGCAACGGGGTGTGAGCTCCGAAGCGCGGAGGCCGGCGGGGAAGGATCGCCGGCGGGGAAGGATCGCCGGCGGGGAAGGATGGCTGCCTCGCAAGCATGGCCGATTGGTAGGATCGCCGGTTTGGTTGGGCGGCCGCCAGATGAGGGTAGAGGCCCGAGAGGATGACCGAGTGATCGAGCGCGGACCGCAACCTGTCTCCGACAGCCGCTGGCGCTGGGAGACGCGCCGGCAACGCGGGCGGCGCTCCGTCTGGCGCACGCGGGCGGCGCGCTATGGCGCGCTGGTGCTCATCGGGGCGGTCGCGGGAGTGCTGCTGGCGACCGGGATGCTTTCGCTGGGCCCGCTCTTCGTGATCCGCGATGTTGGCTTCACCGTGGCCGGTCCCGGCACACTGGATCCCGAGTCTCTGGCAACAACGCTGGCATTGCCCGAGGAGGCGAGCTTTCTCGACCTGGACCGGGACGCGTGCCGAGCGCGGCTGCTGGCCTTGCCGCGCATCTCGGAGGTTTCCTTCGAGTACCAGTGGTTTCACCGGCTTCGTGTGCGGGTGACCGAGCGACGGGCGCTGGCGCTGATCCTCTGTCCCGATGGGCAGGCCTACGAGGTCGCTCGCGACGGTTGTTGCATCGCCACCCGGGGCCGGGGGCTTGCCGATCTGCCGCTCTTCAGCGCCGCGATCGACCCGGACAGTCTGGAGCCGGGCGGTTTCGTCGCAGATGAAGGCGCGTCGGCATTACTGGAGGTGCTCGCCACGGTGCGGGACGATTTCCCGAGACTGTGGGACGGGTTGTCCGAGGCGCATCTGCGGCCCGACGGAAGCTACGAGCTCTACTGGAACGATGACCCCATCGTCGCCTGGGGATGGGGTCGCCTGTCACACCAGCGCCTGACGGCCTGGTCGAGCATCATGGGAGACCTGGCTTGCTCGGGAACACGCGATGTGGTCGTGGATCTGCGCTTTCGCAAGCAGATCATCATCCGCTCCCCGCGTGAACAGGACCCGGGCGGCTGGGCGAACGGCTAGGGAGGACACGATGGCCGCGAGCCGAATCGTCACCGGCCTGGACATCGGCACGACGAAAGTGTGCGCTGTCATCGCAGAAGCCGCCGATCCGGGCGAACTGGCTTTGATCGGGATCGGTCGCAGCCCCTCGTTTGGCCTGCGCGGCGGGAACGTCGTTGATCTCGAGGCTACCGTGGAAGCCGTCACGGGCGCGATCGGTCACGCCGAACAGATGGCCGGTGTGAGGGCCCGATCGATCTACGCTAGCATCGCCGGCGATCACATTCGCTCGATCAACTCGCGTGGTGTGATCGCGATCTCGGGCCGCGAGAGCGAGGTCAGCCCCGAAGACGTCCAGCGCGTGATCGAAGCCGCCAGAACGGTTGCAATTCCCTCCACCCGCGATATCCTGCACGTCATTCCGCAGGAGTTCGTCGTGGACGACCAGACCGGCATTCGCGAACCGGTCGGCATGTCCGGCGTTCGATTGGAAGCGGAGGTGCACATCATCACCGCCTCGGCGACGGCGGTACGCAATATCGGCAAGGCGATCGGTCGTGCCGGTTACGAAGTGCGGGCTCTAGTGGCCGAACCGATGGCCAGCGCCTATTCCGTGCTGGAAGAGGATGAGCGGCGCCTGGGCGTCGTGCTGCTGGACATAGGCGCGGGGACGACCGACGTCGTGGTCTACTACGGCGACAGCGTGCACCACACGGCGGTCATCCCGATGGGCGGGTCGCAGATCACGAACGATATCGCCATCGGCCTGCGCACGCCGCTCGAGGCGGCCGAGCAGATCAAGCTTGCCGAGGGGTGCGCGCTGGCGACCCTCGTACAACGGGATGAGGCGATCGAGATCCCCGGCGTGGGCGGCCGCGCCGCGCGGGCGGTGAGCCGGCATGTGCTGGCGGCGATCATCGAGCCGCGCGTGGAAGAAATTCTCACTTTGGCGCGCAGCGAGGTTGAACGTTTGCAGGGAATGGATATTCTTGCGGCCGGTATCGTGGTGACCGGCGGTACCGCCATGCTGCGGGGGGTGGCCGAGATGGCCGAGCAGGTCTTCGAGATGCCGGCCCGCATCGGTGTGCCGCTCAACATGGGCGCGATGAGCGACATGGCGGTCGACCCACGATTGGCAACCTGTGTGGGATTGGCGCAGTTCGGCGCCGGCCAGCGTCCGATGGGGGGCGCGGCCGCCTGGCGCCGGGACAGCAAGGTTCGGAGTTGGCTGAAAGCTCATGTACCTTTCTTGGGGTAGGTTTCGCCGGTGGCCGCCTGGCGGCCGGCAAGGAGGAGCAGGGATGCTCGTGGAAGTGAACGAAAACGTATCCTCACCCGCGGTGCTCAAGGTCATCGGTCTAGGCGGCGCGGGTGGGAACGCGGTGAACCGGATGCTCGAGAGCGACATTCGTGGCGTCGAGTTTCTGGTAGCCAATACGGATTTGCAGGCCTTGAACGCCTCGACCTGCCCCAACGGGATTCAGCTGGGGGCCCAGGTCACCGGCGGACTGGGCTCGGGCGGCAACGCCGAGGTCGGCCGCCGAGCGGCCGAGGAGGATGTCGACACGATCCGCGAGCGGCTGGAAGGCGCGGACATGGTGTTCATCACCGCCGGCATGGGCGGGGGCACCGGCACCGGGGCCAGTGCGATCGTGGCGCAGGTGGCGCGCGAACTGGGCGCGCTGACGGTGGGCATCGTGACCAAACCGTTTGCGTTCGAGGGGCGGCGCCGCATGCGTCAGGCCGACCAAGGCCTCGCCGAGCTGCGCCAGTATGTCGATACCCTGATCATCATCCCCAACCAACGGCTACTGCATGTGGTCGATCGCACCACGCCGCTCAATGAAGCGTTGCGCGTGGCCGACGATGTGCTCTCGCACGCCACCAAGGGGATCTCGGAGATCATTACCGTGCCGGGTTTGATCAACGTCGACTTCGCCGATGTGCGGACCGTCATGACCGGCATGGGCAATGCACTCATGGGCATGGGCTTCGGGCAGGGCGCCGACCGCGCGCAAGAGGCGTCGCAGATGGCGGTGGCCAGTCCGTTGCTCGAGGATATCTCCATTACCGGAGCGCGGGGCGTCCTGGTCAATTTCATGGGCGGTCCCGACATGACCCTGGCCGAGGTGGACGAGGCGTCCAATCAGATCATGGAAGCCGCCGGCGAGGATGCCAACGTGATCTTCGGCGCCGTCATCGACCCACGCATGAAGGATGAGATTCGGGTCACACTGATCGCTACTGGCTTCGGCGTTCCGGCCGAATGTTCGGCCGAGGGCTTCGGCGAACGGGCTGCCGATGGGTTTGTCCAAGAGTCCGTGCACAGTTCTGCCGGGCCGGCCGGGCGGTCTGAACTGGAAGCCGATCGTTTCCTGCGCGAGGAGATGCGCGGCAGTGCGCCGCCCTTGATGCCAAAGGACTCATCCGCCGGCAAGACGGCCGAACGGGCTCGAGATACGGTCGCGCGTTCCTCGGCCGAATCGTCGCACCCGGCACCGATGCCGCACCACGTTCCCGGCGCTGGTGCCGAGCCACGCGAGTATCCTCTGCAACGCAGGCCACTGACGGGCACCGATCCCGCCCACGGATCTCCCGCACTGAACCAGCAGCGTGACGAAGCGCTCGTACAGGGGACCGAGGCGCGACCAGGGGCGAGGACCGGAGCGCGAACCGGAGCGCGAAGCGGAGCGCGAACCCGAGCAGAGTCTGACGCGCACAGGATGCAGCCCGGATCGCACCCCCAGACCGAATCCGAGACACGACCGGAATCGTCCCCCGAACGGCGCTGGCAGGCGCCCAACCGGCGAGAGTATCAAGAGTCGGCCTCCTACGCCTCGGCTTCCGACCCGATGATGTCCGACGGCGTGGTGGGAAAGGCCCGACCGATCCGCCGCAGCGATTCAGAACTCTCGGCATCCCGTATGATGCCGGCCGCACCCTCCGAGACGACGCATGACCCGGGTGCGGCGACGGCCCCCGAAGAGGTGCCGCAGAACGTCGTACCGCTGGTGTGGAAGAAGAACCTGAGCGGCCGGCAGTGGTCACCCACGATGTCGAGCAAGTGGCAGCGCGTGCTGCGGCGCGACCAGTTGGATGTGCCCTCATTCTTGAGACGTCGCCAGGTCGACTAGGGACCGTACCTGCCGGCCGCATCCACCCGGCCAGCGCTGCGCGGCGCGTCCGCACGGGCATCGTCCCGGCTTGATCGGCCTGCCGGTCGGCCACGGGCCTCGACCCGGCTGGCCACGGGCCTCGACCCGGCTGGCCACGGGCCTCGACCCGGCTGGTCACGGGCTTCAACCCGGTCGGACTCACCGGGCCTGCCTCCTCAGCCGCGGTTTGGTCCGGCCGGGGGCTGTGCGTGCCGTCCAGCGACGTGAGCCCGGGCCGCCCCGTCATCGACTCGTAGGTCCATCGATCATGGCAGAACCTCGCACGAGAGCTCCCGGCCCGCCGATCCGCATTGGGTTCGGCTTTCCCAACCGCCCCGCTGTCGCGGCGGCCAGTCTCGGCGTCGGCATCGTGGCCGACCTCTTGATGGAACGGCCCGAGGTCGAGCTGGAGCGATTCTATTTGCCGCGGGGCGGCCGTTCGCCGGAGGCGGGCGAGTCCGTGCCGGCCGGATCGATCCGCTTGCATCCCTCGGGTCACGCGCTGGCGAGCGCCGATCTGCTCTTGCTCAGCGTTTCCTACGAAGGTGATGCCATCGGTGTGCCCGCCGTGCTCGAGGGGGGCGGCATGCCGGCGCGAGCGGTCGACCGCAGCGAAGGTCATCCGCTCGTGGTCGGGGGCGGTGCGATGATGATGATCAACCCCGAACCGGTCGCCGCCTTCTTCGACGTCATTCTGGTGGGGGAAGCCGAAGCGTTCCTGCACGGCTTCCTGGACCACTGGCAGGCGCTGCGAACGGCTCCGCGGGTTGACCGGCTGACCGCGCTCGCAAGCCGGCCTGGTGTTCTGGTGCCTCTCCTACGGCCCCACCGTGTGTGGTCCATGTTGGAGCTTCCGTTGCGGGCAACAGAGACGGTCGTGCTGAGGAGTGACGGGGTGCGCGCTACCGGCCATTTCTCAGATCGCGCCCCCGGCGACTCACCATCGCGGCAAGCTGGGAACACCACGCGCGAAGCCGCCGACTCGGGCGGGAAGACTGGCGAGTCGGCCGGCAAGACTGCCGACTCGGGCGGGAATGAGGTTGACCGCTTGGTCGAGACGATTGCCTGGCATGCTCCCGCCGGTGCGCTGCGCGTCAGACGCATGCCCCCCGACGCTCCAGGCCCGGATGTGCTCATTGAACTCGGCCGCGGATGTCCGCGCACCTGCCGTTTCTGCGCGGCTCGAAGGATCTACCGTCCGGTACGCGATTGCCGCGCCGAAGCGTTGCTCGAGCAGGCGCGCTCCGAGCTGCGGCCTGGGGATGTGGTGGGGCTGATGAGCCTTTCGGCTGGTGACTACCGCGGGCTCGGCGTGCTGACGCGGGGGTTGCGCGCGCTGGACGTGCGGCTTTCGCTATCGAGCGTGCCGGCGGTCTTCGATCGCCGGGAGGTGCTTGACGACCTGCTCGCCAGTGGGGCCCGCACGCTGACCATCGCCCCCGAGACCGGCAGTGACCGCCTGCGCCGCCTCGTTGGCAAACCCATGACCAACGACGGCATTCTCCGTGCCGTCCGCGCGATGGGGGAGGCGGGCCTGGAGCGGCTCAATACGTATTTCCTCATCGGCCTGCCTGGTGAGACCACCGACGACCGAGAAGCGATCCTGACGCTGCTGGCAGCCATGCGGACCGAGCTGGCCGGACGTTGCCGCCTATCGGCCACGGTCAACGCCTTCGTGCCCAAGCCACGCACCGTCTTTCAGTGGGCTCCCATGGCGTCGCTGGATGAACTGAAACCCGTGGCGCGCCGGTTGCGCGCCGGTGCACCGCGTGGGGTCGAGGTGCGGGTGAAGAGCCTGCGTGAAGCTCTCGTCCAGGCGCTCCTGGCTCGGGGGGATGTTACCTGGGGCGAGCGGCTCTTGCGTGCCTCCCGCGCGCAGCTTACCCCCACGGCGATGCTTCGCCGCGATGGGCTCTCGGCCGATATGCTTACCGGACCGGTCGACGAGGAGAGCCGGCTGCCGTGGTCGTACTTGCTGAGAGATGAGGAAACAGTCGTGTTGCGGGATGAATGGAACAAGGCCCGGTCCGCCGAGGAGGCGTGACCGGGACCCACTGAGCGCCAGGATCCAGCCGGGCTGGGGCCACCCGGGTGGCGGCTTCCCAGGCTGGGGCGGGGCTTCCCAGGCTGGGGCGGGGCTTCCCAGGCTGGGGCCCCTCTCGGTCTAGGACTGCGGAGTTTCGGTCGAGCGCGACGGCATCCGCACGTTCTTCACCACCAGACCCTTCTTGAGACAGGAGGTGCAGACTTTCAAGCGCTTGGGCCGCCCGTCCACGATGGCACGGACGCGCTGGAGATTGGGTTGCCAGACACGCTTGCTGGTGTTGTGAGCGTGACTGACGCGGTTGCCACGCAGCAGGCCCTTACCACAGATATCGCAACGGCGAGACATTGGATTCCTCCGGAAATCTTCTTGGTTCAAAAAGAAAGCTCAGTCTACTCTCTCGGCAGCCGGCGTGTCAACATGCATCCAAGAAAGGTCTCAGGGACAGTTTACGGATTTTCAGGTAGTCTTCTGTACGAATCCTCGGCCATGGCTTGCGAGTCCTCGGCCATGGCTTGCGAGTCCTCGGCCATGGCTTGCGATCCTCGGGCATGGCTTGCGGTCCTCGGCCATTGTGTTCCGTGTCCGTCGCGGGATGGGCGGCTCGCAACCGGCGGCCGTCGTTGTCCCTGTCCGTCGAGGGGGCCGGCTGCGGCCGGAGGCACCCGATCGGCTAGAGATCCTCAGGCGATGGGTGTTCGCCCACCGCTGGTGTCTCTCCAGCGAGGAGCTGAGTTCAGCGTGGAAAGCCAAGTCATGGATCCGAATACCCCGATCCAGTTCCTGAAAGGGGCCGGGCCGGCCAAGGGTGAAAAGCTCGAAAAGATTTCCCTGTATACTGTTGGAGACCTCGTTTCACACTTTCCGCGAGCCTATCTGGACCGGACCCGCCTATCGCCCCTGTCGCGGCTTCAGCCCGGGAAGGAAGCCACCAGCTTGGGCACGATCCGATCGACCGCGGCCCGGCGGACCCGGGGCCGTATGCAGAACATTCACGTGATTCTCGAGGACGACAGCGGGGCCGTGGAGGTCGTCTGGTTCAATCAGCCCTACCTGACGAAACTGCTCCGCCCGGGCCGGCGGCTGCTGGTTTCGGGGACCGTGGACTACTTCCGCCGGCTCCAGTTCCGCAACCCCGAATTTGAGTTGCTCGATGAGATCGACGAGACCGGCGCCTCGGCCCCGGGGATCGTGCCGGTCTACCCTTTGACAGCCGGGATATCCCAGCGATTGCTGCGGCGTCTCGTCGCGAGCGCGCTGGAGCAGCTTCTACCGGGACTCGAGGAGTTCATGCCCCCGCGGATTCTCCAGCGCCAGCGCCTGATCGGGTGGCGGGAGGCGCACGAACGGATCCACCGGCCTGACACCTCCGCCGCGATCGAAGAGGCCCGGCGCCGCATCGCCTTCCAGGAACTCTTCGATCTGCAGCTGATGCTCGCGGTGGCCCGCCGTCAGGCCCGGCACCCGCGGACCGGCTGGGCACTGGCCGTCCCGGGCCGCCTGTTGGACGGCCTGCTCGAGGCCGTGCCCTTCCGTCCCACCCGGGCGCAGGAACGGGTCATCGAGGACATTCGAGCCGATCTGGCCAGCGACCGCCCGATGCACCGTCTGCTCGAGGGCGACGTGGGTTGTGGCAAGACGTTCGTGGCCATGGCAGCTGCTCTGCTGGCGGTGGAAGGCGGCGCGCAGGTGGCGTTCATGGTCCCCACTGAGATCCTGGCCCATCAGCACGCGCGCACGATGACGGCTCTGGGCGGATCCTCAGGCGTTCGGGTCGCCTCGCTCGTTGGGGGTCTGCCGGCCCGTGAGGCCCGCGAGGTGCGGGAGCGGGTCGCCGCCGGAGAGATCGACATCGTCCTTGGGACGCATGCGCTGATCCAGGAATCGGTGCAGTTCGCCGGCTTGGGGCTGGTGATCGTCGATGAGCAGCACCGATTCGGTGTGCTCCAACGGGCGCGCTTGCTGGGCAAGGGACGCCTACCTCACGCGCTCGTCATGTCGGCAACGCCGATTCCACGGACGTTGGCGCTTACCCTCTTCGGCGATCTGGATCTCTCGGTGATCGACGAGAAGCCCCCCGGGCGCACGCCGCCGAAGACCCATCTGATGCCCGAGGAGCGCTACGAAGAGATGCTCGGATACATCGGCCGCGAGTTGGCCGCCGGGGCGCAGGCCTACTTCGTCTGTCCGGTCATCGCCGCGAGCGAAACGAGCGATCTGAAGGCCGCCACCGATCTGTTTGCGCGCTTGCAGGTGCATCCGGCTCTCGAGGGACACTCCGGCGCACTGCTCCACGGACAGATGCGGTCGGAGGAGAAGAACGCCGTGATGGAGGCCTTCGGCGCCGGCAAGACGCGGTACCTGGTTTCGACGACGGTGATCGAGGTGGGAGTCGATGTGGGTAACGCCAACCTCATGGTCATCGAGCATCCGGAGCGTTTCGGTCTCAGCCAGCTGCACCAGCTGCGGGGCCGGGTCGGGCGCGGCCGGCAACCGGCCCACCTCTTTCTCATCCGCCGGGCGAGGCTGGCGGAGGAATCGCTCGAGCGGTTGCGGGTGCTGGTGAGAGAGCCGGATGGTTTCCGGATCGCGGAAGAGGATCTGCGATTGCGCGGCCCCGGCGATTTCTTCGGGACGCAACAAAGCGGACTGCCGCCCTTGAAGCTGGCCGATCCGGTGGGCGCTCCCGAGTTGCTGGAACAGGCCCGCCGTGAGGCGTTCGATTTGCTGCGCGAGACTGGTGTGGAGAAGCTTGCGCGAACGGCGCTGGCCCGTAGACTGAAAGAGAGGTTCGGGGATCGCATGCAGTGGATGAGCGTGGGCTAGATCCGCACGGGGGCTTTGGACGGATCGGCCTGGAGGATCAATCTCCTGGGAGTCGGCCATGGTCGTACGACTGCGCTGCCGCCAATGCGGTTGGCAGATCGAGATTCCGCGCTTGCGCATTCCGCGCTATGGCGCGCGGATCCGGTGTCCCGAGTGCGGGGGGTTGCAGACGGTGCCGTCTCAACCAACCGTCCTGACGACACCGGAACCAGACTGGACGAGCGACGCGGGTGCTCCGGCCGCGGGGAAGCTTGTTGACGGGGTGGTGGGCTCGGGCACGGGCCGGCACACCGACGATGCCGTCCCTCGGAATGGGCCCAGTGCCGCGAGTGTGGGCAACTCCACGACAGCGGCGGCTCCGGCCGAAGAGACGCCTGTCATCAAGGGCGAAGCGCGGCAGCTTCTGCAGAGATGGCTTCGGGAGCTGCAGCGCGACCACGAGGTAGCCCTGACGGGCCGGCACATTTTCCGAGAGCATGCCGACGAGCTGGCGCACCTCTTCAGCATGTGGCAAGCCAGCTACCCGGGGGAGGAGGCTACCAGTCTGTTCCGCGAAGAGCTCATGGCGAGCCTGGAAGCCCCTCCCGTGAATCCTGACCTCCCGCGAGCGGTGAGGGGCGATTCGAAGGACATCGGGGATGGCCGCGCTGGCGGCGAGGTAGCCGGTGAGCGGTGATGCCCTGAGCGCATCGGGCGGGTCGCCGGCCGTTGCATCAGGTCCCGTGCCGGGTCCGGAGGTGATCTGGATCGAACGGGTCTCGCCCGGCGCCTCCGTACCGCGACCTTCGGGAGTTCTGCCCTTGCGCGCCCTGCGAGAGTTCTGCGCGCGCGTCTTGGAGGAGCGCGGGGCACGCCACCTGCCCGACGATCGCCCCCCAGAGCCCGGGGAGTGCTTCGACCTGCAAGCGGCCGGCACCGCAATTGCCCTGCGAGGCGACGAAAGCTCGCACCTGCGCTTCTCCCTGCCCATGCTCACCACCCTCGACCTGCCCGTGCACCTATTCTTATCGCTCGAGCGGCTGGGCGCCATCGATGGTTGGACGCTCGAGGACCTGCGAAGCTGGACCCACGACGATAACGTATGCTTCGAGCTCGACCTCGGTGAAACACCCCCGAAGCGAAGCCGGGGCTTCGACGAGCATCTGGCCCGCGCGGGCCGGTTGTTCGAAGAGCATGCCGGGACTCTGCCCCGCTATGTGTGGGTTCCTGGCCTCCCGCGCGACCGTCGCCTCGGTCTGGTGCTCGAGCGCCACGGGTACGCCGGCGCCGTATCCCACGGCTTTCCGCACCACCACATCCACGAGGGGCTCTGGATGTGGAGCGCCCGGCGGGCAGGCTGGCGGGCAATCGGCACTCGTTGGCTCAGTTGATGGTCGCATTCGGCGGGTGGGCAGGCTGGCGGGCGATCGACGCACGTACTCCTTCCTCGCGGTCCGGGATCGTCTTTCGTGGCCTCTACGGTCTCTGTGGCCTCTGCGGTCGGTGTGGCCTCTACGGTCGGTGTGGCCTCTACGGTCGGTGGCCGGCTTGCTTCTCGGACGGCGCTGGCCCAAGACCGTGCCGCGTGTCCCTGATGGTCTCGGTTCAAGTAGATCGGCGCTGACGCCGATGGTTTGACCAAGAGCCGGTCTACACCCTTTCGTCAGGCGTCTGGCCGCCCTGACGGGTGGGCGGATGCGTCATACCCCGCGTGGGGCGGGTTGCCATCTTGGGCGGGTCTGGGCGCAGGATGCGCACCATCCATCTCATGAGGAGGGATCATGGTCCTGGTCAGCTATTCCGGGAAAGAAATCAACGCCAAGATCGTCTTCTACGGTCCCGGGCTTTGCGGCAAGACGACCAATCTCGAGTACATCTACGGCAGTATTCCCTCGGACAACCGCGGGAAGATGGTGTCGATGAAGACGAAGACCGAACGTACGCTTTTCTTTGACTTTCTGCCGCTGAATCTGGGCGAGCTGGCGGGATTCAAGACTCGGTTTCTGCTCTACACCGTTCCGGGACAGGTGTACTACAACGCGACCCGCAAGCTGGTCCTCAAGGGTGTCGACGCGGTCGTGTTCGTGGCCGATTCCCAGCGCGGGAAGATGGACGAGAACATCGAGAGCTTCCAGAACCTGAAGGACAACCTCAAGGAACACGGGCACTCGCTGGACCAGATTCCCTACGTGCTGCAGTACAACAAGCGCGATCTCCCAGACCTGTACTCGGTCGAAGAGATGGATCGGGTTCTCAACACCGAGCGGGTGCCTGCCTTCGAGGGCGTGGCGACGACGGGCATCGGTGTCTTCGAGACCTTCCGTTCGGTATCGAAGTTGCTGCTGGGGAAGCTGTCGAAGGAGGTTGGTGCCGCTGTGGTGCAGGACACCGCCGTCACCCGCGCGCTGGACGCCAAGGTCAAGCAAGCGCCGCCCGCGCCTGCATCGCCACCTGCGGCTTCGACCTCTGAGGCGGCTTCATCGCCTCCCGCGGCTTCATCGCCCTCCGCGGCTTCATCGCCCTCCGCGGCTTCATCGCCTCCCACGACTTCAGCGCCTGCTGCGTCTGCGGGGGCCTCCGGTCAGCACCCGGAGCCAGGCCAGACCGGGGGGGTGCCCCCAGCGCCGACCCCCGACGCTGCGCCTACGCCTGCGCCCACGCCTGCGCCTACGCCTGCGCCCACGCCTGCGCCTACGCCTAGGCCTACAGCGAACGCCGAGTCCATGTCGCCAAGGGTCGCGGCCTCTCCACCGTCGATCGAGCAACGCGATCCGGGCCAGCAGTCCGAACAGGAGCTGGCCGCAGGTGCGGCTCCGGCCGGCTCTGGGAGCGCGTCCGGTGCTGATACGGGCGCAAGGGGCGGGGCGGAGACCGAGGCGGAATCCTCTGGGGAGAGCCGTAAATCTCGCGGGCTCTGGCGATGGCTACGCCGGGATGACTCGACGGACGCATCGAGCCAGGAGCCTTCGGAGACACCCTCCCAGCCTCAGTCACCGGGTCAGGCCGAGTCTGATCCAGGCGAACCGGCGGAGCTTCAGATGCGTGAGCATCCGGTGCCTTCGGCCGATCGGCGCAGCGAAGACCAGCAACAGGCGGGACCTGGCGCAGCACACGGCCAGGAGGCGCAGACCCCTCTGGCCCCTGCCTCTCCATCAGTGGCTAGGGAAGGGGAGACGGGCAAGACGTCTGCTCCGGCCGACCAGTCGACTCCGGCCACACCGTCTGCTCCTGCCCCAGCCGCCTCGGCCGGCGACGGGCAGGCGGATACGGTAGAGGGCTTCATCAGCGGTGCCGCCTCCTTCGGTGCCGTTGCTTCGCGCCCGGGGGAGCCCGCACCAACCTCTGGTCCCGAGGCATTCCAGCCTCCAACGCCCGGAACAGACGCAGCGGGTGCCACAACGACCGGCGTGTCCGGTCCTTTCCCCGAGGCACCCGACCAGGCCCCGTCGAGGCCGGCGGCCAACGATCGCGACGCTTTGCCGGGCGCTCAGGAGCCTGACGCAGTGGCAGGGCGGGAGCACGACGAAACCCCCGTGGCCCAGGATCCCGACGCAACACCGGGAGGCGTCGAATCGCTCAGGGAAATCGTCGTGCCGGTCGTACTTCCGTCGTCGGCGCTCAAAGGCCGGGTCGTCATCAAGCTGGAATTGCGTCTCACCGAGGAAATCGAGAGCAGCGACGGCGAGGATCAGGACCAGACCTGGACACGAGCTGCCTAACGGCCTAGGAGTCTAGGTTGCAGGTGAGCTTGATCCCGGCCGGACCGGGGGGGGGGTAGGCTTGATCGTGCCTGGACCGGGGAGCGTAAGCTTGATCGTGCCTGGACCGGGGAGCGTAAGCTTGATCGTGCCTGGACCGGGGAGCGTAAGCTTGATCTTGACTGGACCGGGTGTCGGTCTCTAGAGTCAGCCTGAACCGGAATCCCGAGCCTTCATCCTGCGGTGCATGCGCCACGTCGTGTACCTGCCCGTCGGGCGGAGCGCTCATTCTGCATTCTAGTGACGGAGTATCACACGGCCATGGCGGATCGGACCCTCAGTGAGGCAACGGGCGAACTCGAACGTCGAGTTGCTGAAGGCGTCGCCGACCGCGAGGATCTGCTCCGACTCGCCGAGGCCTATCGCGAATCGGGCCAGGCCAACAAAGCCGCCGAGCTACTTGAATCTGACCTCAAGAAGGGAACCCCGGACTGGGAAGCTTGCAGGTTGTGCGTGGATTGCCACCGGGAAGCCGGACGCATGGAAGACGCCGTTCGCATCCTGAACCGCTGGGCTTCGCTGTACCGGGACCGCGCACAGTTCTGGATCCTGCGCGGGTTGATGCTCGAGGAAATGGGCGACTGGCAGTCGGCCCTCAATGAACATGCGCTGGCGGCCCGCATCTCACCGCACATGGCCGAGGCGCACTACCGGCAGGCCATCGTCTACATGCACCTGGAGAGGTACGAGGATGCGGTGCGTGCCTTCCAACAGACTCTGAAGCTCAAGCCGCGCCTGATCCCTGCTCTGATCAACCTCGGTCTGACGCGTGAAGCGATGGATGAGGTGCAGGAGGCCCGCCAGTGCTTCGAGCGCGTGCTCTCGATCGATCCCCGGTGCGCGGAGGCCCACCTCAATCTGGGCGCGCTGATGGGTGAGCAGGGTCAGTACGAGATGGCCTTCGAGCACTTCAATCAGGCCCTCACGCTGGATCCGCAGTCGTCCGAAGCGGCCTACAATGCCGGGTTGGCTCTCTTGCAGCACGAGCCCGAGCGAGCCGGGCGATACTTCCAGCATGCGGTCAAGGTGGATCGTCACAACCTGGACGCGCACCATCAGCTGGGCTTGATCGCGCAGCGACAGGGCAAGTGGAACCTGGCGATCGAGATGTTCCGAACCGTCACCGATGCCGATCCCTCTCGGATCGAGAGCCTCTTTGCCATGGGAGTCTGTTACAGCAAGGCCGATCGGCCGGCCGACGCCATCGGGGTCTTCCGGCGGCTGCTCGAACTCGCCCCGGACAATGCCGACGCCTGGTTCTACCTCGGCCTCTCCTACGACAAGAAGGGCGACTCCCAGAGTGCCCGTGAAGCCTACCGCAAGGCCGACGAGTCTGGTCGGAAAGTGCGGCAGGGGCGCCAGGGAAGAGCCTAGCCAGTGGTTTCCCTGGCGAGTCTGACGGCGGGCCTGTACGCCGCTCTCCAGCTCGGGAGTTCCGGAAGCATCGCTTCCGCCACCGTGGGGGCGGCCATGCCGGTCGCCGCGGTTGGGACGGGGGTCGCCGCGGTTGGGACGGGGGCCGCCGCAGTCGGAGCGGGGGCCGCCGCAGTGGGAACGGGCGCCGCCGCGGTTGGGGCAAGCGCCGCGGTAGCGGGAGGCGCGACGACAAGCGTTGCGGCCGTTCCATCTGTTCTCGCCGGTGTGCTTCTCGGGCTGCTTCAAGGCCTCACCGAGTTCCTGCCGATTTCCAGCTCGGGCCATCTCGTTCTGGCGCAATCGATCTTCCAGGTTCCGCAGACGGGCATCGTGCTCGAGGTCGTGTTGCACGCGGGCACCCTCTTGGCGGTTCTCTGCAGCTTCCGCAAGGACCTGTGGATGATCCTGGTCGATTCCTGGGCCATCCTGGCCCGGCGGGGCCGGTCGGCGGAAGAGACTCGGGGGCCGGCGACAGCCGGCGACGCGGCCGTGTGGCCGGAAGGCTTCCGCACGCTGTTGCTGCTCGTGGCCGCGACCCTGCCGGTCGTCGTGGTGGGATTGCTGTGGAAGGACACGATCGAAGGTCTTTTCGAGTCGCCCCGCCTGGCCACGGTGGCCCTCATGGTCACAGGTGTCCTGTTGCTCAGCACTCGATGGATTCCGCGCGGGGGACGCCGGGTGAGCTGGGCGACAGCGCTCGCCATGGGATGCATGCAGGTGCTCAGCTTGATGCCGGGAATCTCGCGTTCGGGGGCGACGATCACCGGTGGGCTCTTCGTGCGCGGTGCGCCCGAGAAGGTGGCGCGATTCAGCTTCCTGATGTCGATTCCCGCGATCGCAGGTTCGCTGGTGCTCGAGCTGCCGGCACTGCGAGATCTACTGCAAAGCGGCCAGGTGTTGCCCTACGCCGCCGGCTTCGTGGCGGCGTTCTTATCGGGGCTTGCCGCGATCGAGATCCTGCTGCGAATCGTGGCGCGGGGACGGTTCTTCGTCTTCGGCGCCTACTGCCTGGTGGCCGGCTTGCTGGGTTTCCTCTTCGTACACTAGAAACGGCACCGCGGAGATGATACCGAGGCCGGGAGCTATTCCGGTGCCACGAAGAGGGGCACCATCGGGGGAGATGGTGCCCCGCTGGAGAGGGCTGGCCGGCCCTTTCCAAACGTTAGCGGATGTGTGCGGCTTGCTGCCGGTACTCTACCGGCGGATCCACCAGAACAGGTCGATCAGTACCAAGGAGAACAGTAGGACTTCCATGCCTTGCCTCCCTCTTTCTGAGCCGTAGCTCATAACACATTCGGGCTCCAATCCCGTCCCAACCCATGCACATCCCTTTGCGTGACCACTCCAATCGATCGGGCAGATTCCATGCCAGCTTGAGTTTTTTCAAAGCCCGATCAGGTTGCGTTTCGTGCGCGGCTGGAACCCACCACGGATGGGTCGCATCGAGACGTGATTTGGGCTTCTAAATTCTTTTCTTGTAATAAAATATGATCTTGATCGCCCTATGGTTCATGTCGGGTACACATCGGGGGTGAGGGCGAACGCGTGTTGGATCCATGGTCCGGTGGCGCATCGAAGCGGCGTTCGGTTTGGACGACGTGGTCATCTCTTGCACATCGGTGTCAAATTCTCATTCGTGGTTGGTAATTTCCAACACCCTCGCCACGCTTGACCGCAATCGCATTGCAGCGTAGCGTTTTGACTGGACGGGCAGGAGGCTGGCTGGAGGTCACCGCTGGAGGTCACCGCTGGAGGTCACCGCTGGAGGTCACCGCTGGAAGTCACCGCTGGAGGTCACCGTCCTTGGCCGGGGCGGATCGCTCGGGGAGGAAACGCAGCATGGACAGCCCGCGTCACCATCGCTCCGGGCGACTTATCTTGGGTCTCCTGGCACTGGTCATCGTAGCGGGTCAGGTCTTGGACGCGGAGCGGGCTCCCAGCCGACCCGCCCTGAGCATGTCGTTGCGCGGCAGGGAGGTGATCTCGGTCGAACCCGCCGGGCCCGCCGCACGGGCAGGGATCGTTCCCGGGGATCGGATCGTGAAGGTGGGGTCCCATACCCTCCCACCCGTGGGTGACCCGAGTGTGTACATCCAACACCACGCGGTCGGCGAGCGGGTCGTGCTCATGCTGGACCGCGAAGGCATCCCCCGGACGGTCGAGTTTGTGGCGCCCGCACCCACGAGCGGGGATGTCTTCTGGCGCTTGGCGATGGCCGGCACAGCCATCCTGACGCTCTTGATCGGCGTCCTGGTCTATTTCAAGAAGCCGCGGGTCCTGACACTGATCTTCGCGGGCATCTGCCTCAGTATGGCCTATTCGATCTATCCTCCTTTCGTCCCGCTCGAACGCACGTGGTTGCTGCTGCGCGCCTCGCTCCTCGAGTTCTTCACCTTGCTGACCCCACCGCTGCTCGTGCACTTGTTTCTGCTCTTTCCGTTCCGGGCCCCGGTGCTCGAACGGCGTCGTTGGATCGTCATCTGGCTCTACGCGCCGAGCGTGCTGCTGCTCGGACTGTTCCACGCCAGCAGCATCGCGGCGCCACCGGGCGGAGGTGTCGGCAGTAGCGCCGGCAGTATCGCCGGCAGTGTCGCCGGCAGTGGCGCCGGAGGACTTGCGGAGCTGGGTCACCTGATGGGAGGACTCATCTGGCTGCTCGGCAGTGGGCTGGCGTTGTGGCTCTTCATCCGGTCCTACCGCCGGGCTCGCTCGGACGTCTCGCGGGCCAAGGTGCGTGTGGTGCTGTGGGGCAGCGTGATCGCGCTGTTGCCCCTGGCGGTGAGCACGCTGGCCCATCAGATCTGGCCGGATACCGCCCTGCCGGGCGGGCAGCTCAGCGTCCTGGGCATCGTGATGATTCCCCTGAGCTTCGGCTACGCCATCGTGCGCCACGGCATTTTTGACGCCACCCATTTGGTGCGTCGCAGCCTGGCGGTGACGGTGACGGTGGTGCTCGTCGTGATGGCCTACTTCGGCGCCAATCTCGGGCTGCGGGAATTGCTGGCGCCGCACGCCTTGCTCTCGCCCCTGTGGGTGTCCCTGTTGAGCCTGGGGACCGCGGGGCTCGTGTTCCTGGCGGTGCAGGGGCCCATGCAGTCGCTACTGCTGCGTGCCGGTGGGCCCCAACCGCGCGACCAGCAAACGTTGCTCTACGACCTGGGATGTTCGCTGCGCGGTGTGCGGGATCGAGGTCGTTTGGTGCAGGTCCTCAGTGAGTTCGTCGGCGAGGCGCTGCGAGCAGAGCGGGTGGCCTTCTTCGAACCGCAACCCACCGGTTCCCTGGAAGCCTGCTATCTTGACGGGCTCTCCGCCGAGAAGCTGCACCGCTATCACTTCAGTCCCCAGCTCAGCGAGAAGCTGATCGCCGTCGGCGCGCCCATTGACCGGGGCGATCTGGAGACCGATCTACCGTTTGGTTACATCTCGGGCGTCGATCAGGAGGTGCTCGAGGCCATCGGCGCTGAACTCATGATCCCATTGCGTAGCGAGGGAGGCCTGACCGGACTGGTCTTCGTGGGCAGCCGGACGCTGGGAGAGGGCTTCACCGCGGGCGATGTGCGCCTGGCCGAGACGATTGCCGGCGAGGGTTCAATCATCCTCGAGAATGCCAGCTTTCACGAAAAGGCGCTCGAGGACGCCGCCTGGCGGCGGGAAGTGGTCGTGGCGGCCGACCTGCAGCAACGTCTTCTCCCGACCGAGGTTCCCAAGGTCGAGTCGCTCGAGATCAGCAGCGTTTCGATCGCGGCCGACGGCGTGGGCGGCGACTACTACGACCACTTCCGCACGCCCTGGGGTGAGGTCGTCCTGGCCATCGCCGACGCATCGGGCAAGAGCGTGTCGGGCGCCATCCTGATGGCGAACCTGCAAGGGCTGGTCAAGGGCGAGGCGCTGCGGCGCGAGGATCCGGCCCTGATCACGGCTCGGATCAACCGGCGCCTGAGCGAGATGAACAAGCCCGAGCGTTTCGTGACCTTCGCGCTGGCCCGGGTCGATCCGTTGACCGGCATTCTGGAGTACTGCAACGCTGGCCACCTGAATCCGCTCTTGCTTCGGTCCGGTGGCAGTGTGGAAAGCCTCGAGGAGGGCGGGCTGCCGCTGGGCATTCGCGACGAGGCCCACTACGAAAGCGGCCGCACCCGCATGCGAGCGGGCGATCTGTTGCTCCTCTTCACCGATGGGATCACGGAACGGCGGCGTGGGGAGGAGATGTACGGACAGGAGCGGTTCGAGGCCCTCGTCTGGCGTCACCGCCGTCTGAGCGCCCGGGCCATCCAGGAGACGGTGATGAGCGAGGTGCGTGACTACGCGCAAACCCCGCTCGACGACGACACCACGCTGCTGATCGTCAAGATGCTGTGATGGGGGCTCTCCCCGGTCCTGGACCGCCCCCGGTCCTGGGGCGATCCGGGGCATCTCCGATGAGGTCTTGCTGTTCTCGCCTCGATGGCCGCATCCCGGAGGGTGGTGGGACAGGGCGGCGGGACCTCTCTGGCCGGGAAAATTCTTCCGCACCGGTCGGAATCTTTCCGCTCTGTGGACGCTCTTGCCGTCCGGCCGGTAACCCGCCCGTCCTCGTATCCGGAGTCGCCGGCGCGGTCCGGATGGATTGCGCCACCTGCGGGGTGCTCGCAGTCACCTTCTGGCCATGTACGAATCTAGGCCCATAGTTCTTTGCAGCGTAGCTAGTTGGAGGAACGGTCCCGAGGGTCGCTCGCGGAAGGATCCGCAGCAGGTGCCTGAGCGTGGCACCGGTCGGAATCGGCCGGCTACAGGTCGGCGCCGCGCCGGAGGGCCCCGGCCGGTCGCCTGGCACAATCCATGCAGGACTCTCGGCGGATGCTGCCCCCCCAGGAGGGGGCGACCAAGCCGCGGTGCGCCAGGATGGCGCGCATGACGAGGAGACCTGAAGGATGGTCAAGGGGATCCTGACCAGCGCGGGCGCCATGCGCCCCGCGCTGGCGGCGCATTCGATTCTGGCCAACAATCTGGCCAATGCCAATACGGCCGGATTCCGTCAGGACCGGGTGGCCTTCCAGCAGCTGCTTGCCGGCGAAGCCGGTTCACCCACCAGTGCCCTGGCCGGGGCGCCGGGTCTTTCGACCGGCCTCGACCTGACCGCGGGCGCCTACGAAGTCACCGATCGTCCACTCGATGTGGCCATTCAAGGTGACGGCTTCTTCGTCGTCCAGTCGCCGGAGGGGGCGCGCTACACCCGTGGCGGCCAGCTCAGGGTGGGGGACGGGGGGGTGCTCGTTACGCCCCAGGGACATCCGCTGATGGGAGACGGTGGCCCGCTCATGGTGCCACCCGACGGCCCGGTGTCCATCGCGCCGAGCGGCGAGGTTCGCAGCGGCGACAGGCTCATCGGCCGGCTGCAGGTCGTCACGCTACCCGAGAACGCATCCCCCGTGCACACCGGAGGCGGTCTGCTGTCGGTGGAGGGGGGGGAGGGGGACGTCGCGCCCGCGCCGGAGGCTCGAGTGCTGCAGGGCGTCGTCGAGGGAGCCAATGTCGAACCGGTGCAAGCGATGGTCGACATGATCACCTTGCTGCGTCACTTCGAGATGAATCAGAAGGCTTTGCAGGCCCAGGATGAGAGCCTGGGGCATCTGCTTTCGTGGGTACGCGCCTGACGCGTGGTCCAAGGGGACCGGATGCGCTGGACCAAGGCGAACTCAGATGGAGCGCGGATACGGCAGCCGCGTTTCGCACATGGAATGAGGAGGTGCCGCCATGATGCGGGCCCTTAGAACCGCGGCTTCCGGCATGAGCGCCCAGCAGCTCTACATCGATCTGGCCGCTCACAACCTGGCCAACGTCAATACGACCGGTTTCAAGAAGGGTCGGGCCGAGTTCGAGGATCTGCTCTACCAGACCCTGCGTCCCGCTGGAGCGGCGGAGCAGGAAGGTCAGGCGCCCGCACCGTTGCAGGTCGGGCACGGATCGAAGCTGGTGGCCTCCTCGAAGATCTATTCACAGGGCGATTCGGAAACCACCGGCAATCCCCTGGACCTGGCCATCGAAGGCGACGGCTTCTTCCAGATCCAACTGCCCGACGGCACCGCCGGCTACACGCGTGACGGGGGCTTCCGCATCAGCGGGGAGGGCACGCTGGTCAACGCGCGGGGTCTGGCGGTCCTGCCGGAGATCACCGTGCCGGAGGACACCGAGTCGGTCCTGGTGGATGCGGAGGGCAACGTTTTCGTCCGCCAGGCCGGGACCGAGACGGCGACCGAGCTTGGACAGATGTTGCTGGCGCGCTTCGTCAACCCGGCGGGCCTGGAGGCGGCGGGGGGCAATGTCCTTCGCCAGAGCCCGGCCAGTGGCAATCCGATCCTTGGCGCGCCCGGTGAGCTCGGAATCGGCACCGTGCGGCAGGGGTCGCTCGAGCGGTCGAACGTCAGCGTGGTCGAAGAGATGATCAACATGATCGTGGCCCAGCGCGCGTTCGAGATCAACTCGAAGGCGATCCGTAGCGCCGACGATCTGCTGGGCTTGGTCAGCAACCTGAAACGGTAGGCAATGGGGATCGTGATGCACGTGATGCACCTGATGCAGGCGATAAGAGTCCAAGCCGGGGATGTCGCCCCGGCAGCCCGACGGCCGACGATCGGGCGTTCAACGAGCGGACTTTCCGCGGCCCGACGGCCAGCGACTGCGAGTCGGCTGCGCGTGTGGAACTGGCCGCGCATGTCGAGCTGGCCGCACATACTGCGGGCAGGTTCGCGCTGGGCACCGGTGGTCTGGGCTGGGTGGATCTTGTTCATGGCAGTGGCCTGGTTCGGGCCGGAGGCCGCGGTTGCCAGTCCCACCGTGGAGGGGCCGCTCGTGGGCTCGAGCGCCGAACTCGAGGGAGCGCTGGCACACATCGTGGCCGACGCCTTCCCCGGTCGCGACACCGAATGGGCTTTCACCCGGGATCATCCCTTCCAGCAAGGCACGCAGAGTCCTCTGCGGCTCTTGATGCCGGCGCAGCTGGCGGGAGGTCGCAACTGGTTCCAGCTCAAGGGGGAGGGCGCCACCCCCCACGCCTACCTCTTGCCCATCGACATCGCCTGGCAGGACAGCGTCTGGGTCTATCGTCGCGCCCTGCCGGCTGGATACGAAATCGGGCCCGGCGACCTTGGACGCCAATGGCGGACCCACGCCCTCGCCCGGGCCGAGGTGAGCATGCCGCAATCGCCCGTGGGGCAGTGCCTGCGCCATGGCGTTCAAGCCGGCCAGATCCTCTCGAGCGACCATCTGCGCGAACCGTACCTGATTGAGCGCGGATCGACCGTGCGCATGATCTATCAGAGTGGGGCGCTTACGATCGCCACCCAGGCCGAGGCCCTCGAGAACGGGGGGCTCGGCGATCGGATTCGGGTGCGGCCCTTCGATGGCCAGCGGGTCTGCGAAGCGGTGATCAGCGCCCGGGAGGAAGTCGAGGTGACTTTGCCATGAGCAATCGAACGCATCGGGTCTCATCTGTCTCGGCCGTGACGGCCATCCTCACGGCACTCCTCACAGCGATCCTGCTGGCCGGTGTGCTGCTCGCAGCGGCGTGTCATTCGCCGGCGGGCGCGGGTTCACTATGGTCTGATGAGTCGATCAATCTGTTTTCGAACCACAAGGCCATGCACATTGGCGACATCGTCACCGTGATCATCGTCGAGAGCTCATCGGCCTCGAACCAGAGCCAGACGAAGCTCACCAAGGAGACGACCAACGATCTGACCGGTTCGGGGGCGGGTGAGCTCGACTTCATCAAGCTCTTCAGCGCCTCGATGGACTACTCGAAGGAACATCAGGGCAAGGGCCAGACCACCCTCAATGGATCGATGAATGCGCGGCTCACCGCCGAGATCATCGAGATCCGGCCCAACGGCAACCTCGTGGTCGAGGGCAGTCGCATGGTGCAGGTCAATGAGGATGTCGATGAGATCACGCTACGCGGGGTCATTCGCCCGGAGGACATCGCGGCCGACAACACGGTCATGTCCACCTTCTTGTCCGAGGCCCAGATTTCCTACACCGGCAGTGGGCCGAACAAGAACGCGGGTCGTCAGGGTTTGATCAGCCGGATTCTGGATCTGTTGTTCTAGGGACCGGTCGGGGAGGAGTGCGACCGATGAAGCGTACCAGTTACGGGGGGGCGGGCCTGCAACCGGTGGCTTACCGAGGCGTCGTGCGCAGGGTTTGCCCCGGCGTCTCATCCGGCACTTGCCGGCGCGCCGCCTTGCCCGGCACTTGCCGCCGCGCCTCATCCGGCGCGGCGCTGGTGACGGTGTTGCTGGCCATCACCCTGCTCGCGAGTGCCGCTGGAGAGACGGGGCGCGCGAGCGCGGCTGGTGCTTCCCGGATTCGAGACCTGGCCCGCATCCAGGGCGTTCGCGACAACCAACTCGTCGGCTACGGGCTGGTCGTCGGCCTCGACGGCACTGGGGACAAGAGTGGTACCGGGTTCACCTTGCGCTCGATGAGCACGATGCTCGAAGCGATGGGGGTGACGATCCGGCCCGAGGATATCAGCGTCAAGAATGTGGCGGCCGTCCTGGTGACCGCCCGCTTGCCGGCGTTCACCCGCGAGGGGTCGCGAATCGACGTCACCGTCTCATCGCTGGGAGATGCGAAGAGCCTCAAGGGCGGCATCCTGATCCAAACCCCCCTGCGGGGGGCCGACGGGGGCGTCTACGCAGTCGCCCAGGGGCCGGTCTCGTTGGGTGGTTTCGGCGCCGAGGGCGCCGGGGGTACCCGCGAAACCACGAATCACCTGACCGTCGCGCGAATCCCCAACGGGGCCACCGTCGAGCGTGAGGTGGCGATCGAGTTCCTGCACAGCGGATCGGTGGAGCTGATCCTGGCGGAGCCCAACTTCACCACCGCCCGCCGGATCACCGATGCGGTCCGGGGCGCACTGGGTCCCGCATCGGCCCGCCAGCTCGATGCCGGTACGGTTGAGCTCCTCAGTCCGGACAGCACGCGTGAGGGCACGATGCGTTTTCTGGCCCAGGTCGAAGACCTGGCCGTCGTGCCGGTCCTGCCCGCGCGCGTGGTCATCAACGAGCGCACCGGAACCATCGTCGCCGGCGGGGAGATCGTGATCCAGCCGGTCGCGATCGCCCACGGCAACCTGAACATCCGGATCGACGGCTTTACCGGGGTCTCGCAACCCCCGCCCTTCTCGGGTGGAGCGACCACCGTTGTTGCGCAGTCCGACGTCGGGGTGCAGTCGGGCGGCGGCCAGTTCACGGTGCTCGACCAAGGTACGACGCTCAACGAGATCGCACGGGCTCTCAACGCCATGGGTGTGAGCTCGCGCGACATGATAGCGATTTTCCAGGCGATCAAGGAAGCAGGTGCCCTGCAAGCTGAATTGGTGGTGCTCTGAGGCTGCGACCGTCGCATCACCTAGGATGTGATCCGGCGGGGGCGGGAGGTCGTCCGGAGGGCGAACTCTGGCCGGCACTAGGAGCTTCCGGTCCGGGGGGACCTCGACCCTACACGGGGTCCCCCTCATTCCTTCGCGGTGGGAGCACGAGAGGTCGATGACGCCACAGCCGATCGACATGCCGCGCATCCCCGGTACCGGTGGTGCCGTCGGGCGCGGTTCCGCGCTGGGCACCGGGTTGCTCTACGGTCCGTTGCCCAGCGGACGGTCGGCCAGTCCGGAGGCGGCCCGCAACGCCTTCGAGGCGCTCCTGCTGGGGGAGATGCTCAAGCCTTTGGAGAGCAGCCTGCGCGAGTCGGGGTTGTTTCCTCGGGGGGCGCCGGGTGACATCTATGCCCACTTTTGGAAGACCCACCTGAGCCAGTTGCTGGCCGATTCGGTCGACTTGGCACCGGGTTCGGCCGACTTGGCACGGGGTTCGGCCGACTTGGCACGGGGTTCGGCCGACTTGGCACGGGGTTCGGCCGAGTTGGCAACGGGGTCGGTCCAACCGACGCGGAATCCGATCGAATTGCTGCGGGGCGGTGAATCTGCGTCCGAGACGAGAAGGATCCGGGACCTCGAGGCCAGAGACTACACCGCCGCCACCCGCCGCACGCCTGCCGCGCCTGAAGGGGCCCGGGTTCCCGCGGGCACCTCGGGCGCCGCGGGCACCTCCGCTTCCCCACAGGCCGCCGACCTGCCCGTCCACCTTAGGCCCGTGCTCAAACGACTGGGCACGGTGGACGAGGTCGTTCGGACGTCGGCGCGTGAGTCGGGGATCTCTTCGAACTGGGTCCGCGCGGTCATCACCCAGGAGTCCGGCGGACGGCCCGAAGCCGAGTCCTCTCGCGGGGCCCAGGGGTTGATGCAGCTCATGCCGGCCACGGCCCGGGCGCTGGGCGTCGCCGACAGCCTCGATCCGCAGCAGAACGTGCGCGGCGGGACCCGTTACCTGACCAGCCTCATGCGGCGGTTTCCGACCCCCGAACTGGCCCTGGCTGCCTACAACGCCGGCCCGACCCGCGTGGATGACTTCGGCGGTGTTCCCCCGTTCCGCGAGACGCAGGAGTACGTGCGCAACGTAGTGGCGCTGAAGGGCCTCTTCGATCGGATCTACCCCGGCGAGTAGGCCCCCGGGCCAGCTCACCGAGTAGCCCCCCGGGCCAGCTCACCGAGTAGCCCCCCGGGCCAGCTCACCGAGGGCTGGCCGCCGGCGCCGCAACCCCAACAAACGTGAAGAAGCCTCGCGCCCGCACCGATGCATACAATGAACAGTTTGCACAAGGAGGACATTGTGCCCAGCCAACCCAAGGACCGGGAACGAGAGCTCACCGACCTGCTGCTCGAGCAGGAGAATCTCTACGAACGCCTCTACGCCACCTCGATGGCGTTGCGCGAGGCCCTGATCCGCCGCCAG
This sequence comes from uncultured bacterium, assembly GCA_964573295.1. Lineage (GTDB taxonomy): Bacteria > Eisenbacteria > RBG-16-71-46 > CAIMUX01 > WJJG01 > CAYQJL01. Next base: position 42,811 of record CAZNJE010000009.1, read on the forward strand.
CAGGAAGAGATCCGAACCGGCGTGCGCGAGATGGAAACCTTGATCGCCGGATTGCGCGAGCATGAGCGGCAGGCAGCCGTCCGAATGCGCGACTCGGGTTTCCTGGACGAAAACGAGCCCTTCAACCTGAAGCGCCTATCGGAACGTAAAGACCTCGACGCCAAGGGCGATTTCGCCGAGCAGGTGCGCTCGATCTTGCGCACGGCTCGCAAGACGGCCCGCGCGGCCACGATCAACCGTCATCTGATCCGTCGCATGGCCGACTGGAATCAGAACGAGGCCCGCATTCTCCTGGACTCGCCATCCGAACCGGCGCCCTACGGCGCCTCCGGGAAACTGCGCACGGAGCGCACGGCCGGCCAATCGCTAGTGGATCGTCGCGGGTAGGGGGCTCTTCATGCCGGGTCTATCGCATACGCTCGACGTCGCGCGCCGGGCCATGGCGGCCCAGCAGTCGGTGCTCACCGTCGTCGGCCACAACATCGCCAACGCCAACACGCCGGGGTACACCCGTCAGATCGGCCACCTGAGCACCCTCCGGCCCTCGGCCTACTCGGGCATTACCTACGGCAACGGGGTGGTGTTCGATTCGGTCATGCGCAATCGCAGCGCCGCCCTCGATGCCGAATACCGCAACGAGACTTCCCTGCACAGCTACTGGGACACCCGGGCCGGAGAACTCACGCGGCTCGAGCAGGCGCTGGGTGAACCGTCCGACAGCGGTCTGGCGGCCGTGTTGGACGACTACTTCAGCGCCTGGGCCGACCTCTCGAACGATCCCTCGGCCACGACGCGCCGGGCAACGGTACGCGAGCAGGGCCGGGTCCTGAGCGACCGCTTCCAGAGCATGGCGCGCCAGCTGGCGCGCATGGAAGAGGAAATCCGTACCGAGATCGGTATCCAGGTGGATCAGTTCAACATGACCCTCTCGGAGATCAGGAATCTGACGACGAGTATCCGCGCCTCTGACTTGCGCGGCATCGGCTCCAGCGATCTGATCGACAAGCGCGACGCGTTGCTCGACGAACTCGCGCGGACGGCCGAGATCGCCTACGGCGAGCGCGAGAACGGTGACTTCTACCTACGGATGGACGGCAAGCTCATCTTCGATGAAACGACCTTCCGGCCGTTGGAGCTGGTCCAGGACGATCGGGGCGCCGAGACCACCTTCTTCCTGCGCATCGGCACCGGAGCCCAGGTCGAGGTCTCGCAGGGCTCGCTCGGCGCGCTCTTCGAGCTGCACGACGAGACGGTGCCCGGCTTCCAGGAGAATCTCGACACTCTCGCCAAGGGCGTGATCGACAACGTCAACGCCATCCACGGTACGGGACCTTCGGGCGCGGATTTCTTCGTCGGTACCGGGGCCGCGGATGTGGCGGTGAGCGCCGAACTCGAAGACAGCCTTGCCCAACTGAACACATCCACCTCCGGCCTTGCCGGGGACAACGACATCGCCCTGGCGTTGGCCGAGCTGCGTGACGCCAAGGTCATGAGCGGCAACACGAGCAGCATGGGCGAATTCTGGAACGGGGTGGTCGGCAGCACCGGCGTGGCCAGTCGCGAGGCGCAGATGCAGAGCGAGACGCTCACGCTGACCCGGTCCGCGCTGGAGGAACGTCGCGAAGAATCTGGCGGGGTGTCGCTGGATGAAGAGATGGCGAATCTGATTCAAACCCAGCAAGCCTACATCGCGGCGGTGCGGTTGTTCGAGATCGTCGGAGACATGATGGACCGCCTGACCAGCATGTAGAGCGGTGAGCGGTGATTCGCTGATGATGGAGCGCCCGCAAGGAGCATCGCGTCCGGAGCGGGGCGGCGCATGAGGAGACCGATACGATGATGCGAGTGACGACCCGCATGATCTTCGAGAAGTCGATGGACAACCTCACCCGGTCGTGGAACGACATCGGCCGGCTGCAGGCCCAACTCGGTACTGGAAAGCGGATCTCGCAGCCTTCCGACGATCCGATCGGCACGACGCGGGCGATCTCGGCGCGCAGCGGACTGCGAGCCAACGAGCAGTTCCAGCGGACGCTGCAGGAGACGCAGCTCTTCGTCAACTCGAGTGAGGGCGCCGTTCTGCGGTTGGCGGACGTGGCGGCCGAGATCCAGACGATCGCCGTTCAGCTCGCCGATGACGCGACCGGCGAATCGGGTGCCATGGCGCTCGAGTACCAGCTCGATCAGCTGCTCGAAGAGATGCTCTCGCTGGCGAACACGGAATACGCCGGCATTCGGATCTTCGGTGGGCACGCCAGTGACCGCAACGCTTTCCAGGCGATGCGGGACGAGGAGGGCAAGATCTCGGGTTTCGCCAGCAGCGTGCGGGGTGGGGAAGAGGATGTTCAGCGGCTGGTGGGGAAGGATGTTCTGCTCACGATCAACCTCAGCGGGTCCGATCTCTTCGGCGAAGGGCTTTCTTTCGTCGACCATGTGGTGCAGCTGCGGGATGCGGCTCGTAGCAATGACACCGCAACGGCCGCGGCGTTGATCCCGACCCTGGAAGCCGACGGGGACCAGATCAACCTGGCCCTGGCGGTGACCGGTGGGCTGATTACGCGCGTGGATAACTTGAACGAACAGCTGGGCGCCGAGGCGCTCCAGCTCGAGTCCTCCCGCGCGGAATACGAGGATCTCGACATGGCCGAGGCGACCATGCAGCTGCAGATCGAACAGGCGATTCTGCAGGCGGCGCTGGCGGCCACGACCGAGACCCTGGGGTTGAGCTTGGTCAACTTCATGCAGTAGGGGGGCGAATGAAGATCACGACGCGGCACTGGGGGCAACTCGACGTGGAGGAGGAGGCCTTGGTCCGCTTTCCCGACGGACTCTTGGGCTTCGAGGACCTCCACGAGTTCGCTCTGATCGACGCCGAAGAGTATCGCCCGTTTCTGTGGTTCCTCTCGACCGAGGATCCAGAGATCTGTTTCGCGGTAGCCGATCCCTTCTACTTCACCGCGGCGCCCTACGAGCTCAGTCTGTCGAGCACTGATGAAGAGGCACTGGAGGTTGCGGAAAGGGACACGCTGGCGGTGTTCGTCATCGTGACGTTCCGGGAGAAGGAACGGGGGATCACCGGCAACCTCAAGGGACCCATCGTGCTCAATACGAGGACCCGGCTGGCTCGGCAAAACGTCATCTACGGGAATTCGTTCCCGGTCTGTCAGCCGCTTTTACGTCGGACGGTGGTGCCGTTTCCGGGCCATGCCCCAGACATCACCGCCAGGGCCAGTTAGTGAGCTAGAGGGGGTACGGATACCCATGCTCATCCTCACCAGGAAGTTGGGGGAGAACATCCGGATCGGTGAGAAGATCAAGATCACCGTTCTGGATGTCAAAGGGGGCCAGGTCAAGCTTGGCATCGAGGCCCCGCCTCATGTTGCCGTGCACCGGGAAGAGATCTACGAGCGGATCCGTGAGGAAAACCGCCGAGCTACCGGACTGTCGCCGCGCACCCTCAAGGAGGTGGCCGGCGTGTTCCGAACCAAGAAGAAACGAGGCGGCCACGAAAGCGGCTGATCACGTTGCCGGAGGGCACTTGGTTGAAGACGGCCAAGCGGCCCTACGGCCCAGACTAAAGCAGATCCGGCGGTATGCCGACATCTGACATTGAAAGCGGTCGAGCGTCAGAGGCGAGGGGCACTTGCCCGCGCTAGGCCAGACCGCACGAAGGTCGGTCTAGGGTACGGAAACCCGGTCGTCCGAGCACCACAATCTGGGCGGCCCCATGTAGGGAGAGTGACGCGATGGCAAATATCGATCTCACACGGATCAGGTCGAACATCCAGGGCCTGAACATTCTGCACAACCTCCGGGATGTGAACAGCAATCTCGCCACGCACCAGCTACGGGTTGGTACGGGTAAGCGCATCAACAGCGCGGGTGACGATCCTGCCGGTCTGACGATCTCGACCAAGCTCAGTTCGCGCTATCGCGTGCTCGGCCAGGTCTACGACAACGTCGGCCACGCCAAGAACCTGCTGAGCGTTGCCGAGGGCGCCCTGATGAACGTCAATGACATCCTCGTCACGATGAACGAGAAGGTCATGATGGCCGCCTCCGACAGCATGGGCGCCGAAGAGCGCCAGGCGATCTCCCAGCAGGTCGTCCAGCTCGTCCAGGAGATCGACGAAATCGCCCAGCAGACCGAGTTCAACGGGGTCGCTCTGCTGAGTTCCTCGCGCGACTTCAACTTCCAGACCGGGGCCAACAACCAGACGACCTGGACGACCAAGAACTTCGACGTTGCGAGCCTCGGGATGACCAAAATGGCGTCGTTGGCGGCAGCCGACACGATCGACAGCACCAACTACTCCGACTATTACGCCGAGGTCAACGCGGCCATCAAGACGGTCTCGGAGGGCTTGACCGAGCTCGGTTCGCTGGCCAACCGGCTGACCGCGAAGGAGAACGTCGTTGCGGTGATGCGCAACAACACCGAGGCGGCCTACAACCGGATCCACAATGCCGATATGGCGGCGGAGCAGATCGAGGTCACCAAATACCAGATCCTGCAGCAGACCTCGTTCGGCATGCTGGCGCAGTCGAACATGAACTCGCAGTCGGTGCTGGCCCTGTTCCAGTAGGGTTCGAGCACTGAACTGATTCGGGCTCGCGTTCGGCGGGACCCAGGCGGTCCTGGAAGAACGTAGCGGTCGGCGTCCTCCTACGACGGACGCCGACTGCGCCATCTCAAGGATGATGCGCATGCGAAGCCCGGGCATTGATGCATACCGGCGCCAACAGCTCGAGTCGATGCGACCCGAGCAGTTGGTGCTGGTTGCGTTAGAGCAGGGCATTTGCGCCTGCCGGAGCGAGGACCGTCGGCGCGCCCGTCGCGCCGTCCAGGTCCTCATCGGAGGCCTGGATTTCGAGTATGAGATCGGCGGCCGTTTGCTGACGATTTACGATTGGGTCTTCCGGCTGCTGCGCGAAGGCAAATTCGCCGACGCCGAGCAGGTGCTCACCGAGCTGCACACGACCTGGCAGCAAGTGTGCGGGGTGCCGCCGACTGCGGCCGATCAGGCCAGCGGACTCCACGCGGAGCACTCCGGCCAGCCCTACGCAGGGGCGCCCGGCCCGGCCGCGCCGGGGGAACAGTCCCCGGGCGGAGGAGGGTTGCTGGATCTGGCCGGTTAGGGTTTGGCCGGCCCGCGGCAGCCGTTTTCGGTAGATGCGATCGGTGGGAGGAGGAGGCACTGCGATGACCTACATCGGCAGCCTCGGATCGAGTGTGGAGCAATCGGGCCTGTATCAGCTCGTCCAGACCTACATGATGGGCGAAGAACAGCAGCTTCAGCGACTCGAGGCGTCGAAGTCGGATTACAAAGGACGCCTGACGGCGTTCACCGACCTCAGCTCGAAACTGCGGGCCCTCAACGATGCCATCAGCGACTTCCGCTGGACCGGCTCTCTGACGCCCCTCAACAGCTTCGCCGCCAAGTCCAGCAGCGAGGCCGTGACCGTCAGCGTGGACGGCAGCGCCTCGGAAGGCTCCCACACGGTGGCGGTTCACACCATGGCTCGTGCTCACAGCATTGCGTCGAATGCCTTCCTGGGTGAGGAGGCTGCCAGCATGGGCGGCAAACACGTCCTCGAGCTGGCGCAGGGCGAGGAGACCTACAAGATCGCCGTGAGCATTGACGAAGGCGCCACCAATCGGGAAGCGCTGCTGGCGATCGTCGATGCCATCAACGGTTCCGACGCGCAGGTCACCGCCTCTCTCGTGCAGACCGACTCACGCACCGGCGAGTACCGGATCCTCCTGACCAGTCAGAAGACCGGCACCTCGCACGTCATCCACAGCGTGCGCGACCTCACCGGTGAGTTGGCAACCCACGTCGGCATCCAGGGGGATTCGGACGGCATCGACTTCGCGGCCAATACGGTCCAAGAGGCGGTGGATGCGTCTTTCAGCGTCGACGGGCTGGCGTTCGTCTCCTCCTCGAATCGGGTCGAGAACGCGATCCGCGGCATCAGATTGGATCTGAACGAGGTCGCCGACGAGCCGCTGACGGTGACCGTGGAGCGCGATGTCGAGGTGGTGCGCGAGTCACTCGAGACCTTCATCACCGCTTACAACGAGCTGGTCGACTACGTGCGCGCGCAGACCCAGGGGGCCGACTCGGACGGTGAGGGCCGCGGGTCGATGACGGGTAACTCGCTCTTCATGAACCTGCGCAGCAGCCTGCGGGCGCAGGTGGCCGCGCGGCTGACACCGAACACCGGGGCCGAGGGCGCATTGAGCGGCCTGGGGCAGATCGGCATCACGACGACCACCGACGGCAAGCTGCGCGTCTCGGACGCCGACGCGCTCGAGGATGCGCTTCTGACGCGGGCCGAAGCGGTCGAAGACCTCTTCGCCGACAAGGAGAACGGCATCGCGGTGGGGCTCTACGACACCGTTCGCGGGTACGTGCGGGCCGGCGGGTTGATCAGCCAGGAGCGGTCATTGATCGGTACCCGGCAGCGAACGCTCGACCGGCGAATCGAGCGGGAGGAGGCCTACCTGGCGCGGCGCGAGCAGCAGCTCACCGAGCAGCTCGCAGCGTTGCAGGCCACCTTCATGGAACTGAGTTCACAGAAGAGCCTGGTGCAGAGTATGGGGTCGGGGAGTGATCTGACCTCGTTCCTGACCGGGTCTGGCTAGGATCCAGGGGTTTCACGATGACGGATTGGAACGAAATGGAACAGCTCAAACGGGAGTACCGGGAGGCCCAGCAGGCCTTGAACGAAGGGCGGACGGCAGATGCGCACCGGCACGTGCGGGCGGCCGGACGGGAGCTCGACGTGGTGGCTGAAGCGTTGCGCCGCCGCGCCGCCGCCGGCAGCCTCCCCGGCTCGGACTCGGAAGGGATCGACGCCCAGGCGGTAGCGGCGCTGGCCGGCGATATCACCGAGATGCTGGGCCAGGTGGCCGATCTGGCGGGCCGTCTCGAAGGGGAACGTAAGCAAGTGCGGGCACAGCAGCACTGGCGCTCGCGGGAGCCCGATGCGGCCCCCGTGCGCGGAGGGTGTTTGGACTTCTCCCGCTAGCGCATGTCCGGTCGGGCATGCTGAGAAGGCGGACCGGAGTGTTCGCCGGCAACGCGGAATGATGGACAGGAGAGGATGGACAGGATGATTGCCGAAGGACCGCGAGGATGCGGTGACCAGGAACGACTTCTGCGCGCGATTGCGAGCGGAGCCTATCGCCAGGCTGGAGAGGCCGGACGTTCGGGTGGGGCTTCGCGTACCGATGACCCTCGGTCGCGCGCCGGCGTACGGACCGGCGAGGGGGTTGCCGAGGGCAACGGTGTGCGGGTACCGGTGGATTCGGTGGAGCTTACCGCCACCTCGCCCGTGCGCACTGAAAAGGTAGCCCAGGTGCGCGCCCGGATTGCCGAAGGATACTACGAGCGCGATGAGATCAAGGAGGCGCTGAGTCGCCGGTTGCTGGAGCAGTTCGGGGCGGAGTGATGATCGAGAAGCTGACGCCGGAGGCCGTTCACCAGGCCTTCCCCGCGGGGGCCCGCGTGAAGCTGCAGGCGCCGGGGGGCACCAGTCCCCTGGCCGTGGCGGGTGTCGTGGCGGACTGGACCTGTAAGAGCCTGCTGGTGACCCTGTCGGGTGGAATCTCGGCTGCCGTCGCCGACGGGCTGATTCCCGGGCTGAAGCTCGAGGTCATCGCCCAGCGCCTCGACGGCATCTACCATCTCTACGGCAAGGTTCAGAAGCTGCAGTGCAAAAACCGGACCGACGCCGAACCACAGCGTCGCCTGGCGATCGGCATTGCGTTCGATCTGGCTCGCCGGGTTCAGGAACGGGCTTTCTACCGGCTCAGCGGAAGCTGGTCCGGGGTGATCTGCATTCGTCAGCCCGAGTGCGAGGAGGACGTGGCCGGATGCCTCCACCGGGGCCAGATCTGGAATCTCAGTGGGGGCGGCGTCTTGCTCGAGGACTACGACAAGGTCCTGGAGCTGAACATGCGCTTCACCCTCTTCCTGGAAATCGACGACGGCGGAGCCCCGATGCGCCTGGAGTGCCGGGTCGCGCGCCAGGATCAGAACAGCGGGATTGGCTCGGTTCTGTGGGGGGTGCGCTTCACGGGCATCGAACGAGAGGACGAGGCGCGAATCCTCCGGCATCTGCACAGCAAGATCCGCGAACGGTTTCATGCGGAGGCCGGGCGGAGTTCGTCGTCACGGCCCGCCGCGGGGAGTTGATTGTTCCTTCGCCGCTACGCATCGCTTCTCCGTTGACCGCGCGCACCGCTCGTGCGGCTTTCCCCTTGGCCCGGTTCTTCCTTGCGGCCCCTCACTCGCGTGGTAGCATTCGGTGGGCCCCCGAACTGACCGGCGCGTTCCGCAGGTCATGCCGCGGTCGGTCTGGGCCCATCGACAGGCGTTCGGACCCGACAGGCAGCGGTCCAGCCGGGGGGAAGGATCGGTGGTGACTCAGGGAATCGATGTGCAGTGGCAGGCGGAAGCCTTGGTTGGAGAGGGGGCGATTGCCCCGGGGCTGATCGAGGAGGCCGCGTGGTTGGGGGATCCGGACTGGTTCGCCGAGCTGCTGGCCGCCGGCGCCGATGCCGCCGGCGCCGCTTCCTTCGGTCTCGTTGCGACCGACAACGAGGGGGTGGCGCATCATCTGGGCGGCACCATCCCGACCGCCGAGATTGGGCCCCAGCTCCTCGAGGCCCTCGAATCGACCCTTCTGTGGAACAGCGTGGAGTCGCGCCGCCACTACTCGGCCGGTGAGCTGCGCGCGATCCTGCCATCCTGGCCCGACGAACCCCGGCTGGGAGCGCGTTTTTATCGCGATCAGGACCGTCTGCTGGGGGCACTGCTGTCCTCCGAGGAGTCCCATCCCCTGCAGCGGGGCCCGAGCGAGGATCGCCAGGGGGGCTTTTTGGGTGCGCCCACCGAGGGCGGTGCCGACGACTTGGTCGAGATGATCTTGCATCACTGGCGCCTGCGGCGGGAGGCCACGGCCCTGTGGGAGTACACCCACGCGCTGACCCGGGTGCAGCAGCGAGCCCTGATCGCCGTCGATCAGCAAGGCCGGGTCACCTATCTCAGCCCTGGCGCAGCGAAGCTGCTGGGCGTGGACCGGCGTGAGGCCCTCGGCGCCGACTGCAGCCGCATCCTGCGTCCGGCGGTGGATGGGCCGCACCCGCTGCTGCAGGGGCTGGAGGGGGATCTCGGGGAGATCGAGTTCTATGCCACCGACCGCAGCGGACGGGATGTGCCGATCTCGCTGCAGATGCAACGCATACGCGGCCGTCACGGGGAAATGCGTGGCCTGATCGGGTTGTTCCAGGATCTGACCGAAGAGCGTGCGCTGGGCCAGGAGGCACGCCGCCGCGAACGGCTGGCGGTGATCGGTGAGCTGGTGGCCGGCGCCGCCCACGAGATCCGCAATCCCCTGACCGCCATCGGCAATTGCGCCCAGGTGCTGCAAATGCGCTTCGAGGAGGACGAGAAGAACCTCAAGCTGGCCACCCTGATTCTGAGCGAGATGCAGCGGCTCGAACGCATCGTCACCAGCATGTTGCGCTTTGCCCGGCCCGGGCCGCCGAGTCTGCGCGAGACGCGGATCGACGAGCTGGTGCGTGATCAGATGCAGATGGAGGAACCGGTTTGCCAGGAGAGGGGCATCCGCTGCGAGGTGCGCATCGCCGGGACCATTCCACCGATCTACGTGGACCCCGAACAGGTGCGCCAGGTGCTCCAGAACCTGATTCGCAACGCCGAGCAGTCCATGCCCGAGGGTGGATTGCTCACGGCCGAGGTCGGGGTCGTGAAGCGCCGGCTCCACATGCGGCGGCGCCTGGGACGGCGGGCCACCGATCGCGTGCATGTGCCCACCGAGGGACCGCAGGCCCGGTTCGTGCGCGTAGGTATCGGTGATACGGGCGCAGGCATTTCCCAGGACGTTCTGCCCCGGATCTTCGATCCCTTCTTCACGACCCGTTCGGAGGGCACCGGCCTGGGATTGGCGGTCTCGCAGTCGATCGTGCAAGAGCACGGCGGCCTGATCGCCGCCCGCAGCGTGCAGGGCAAGGGCACCGTATTCGAAGTGGACCTACCGGTCGAACGGAGGCAAGGTGAGCGGAGGAAAGAGCACAGCCACGGAGAAGACTCAGCTGAAGAGCCATCTGCTGATCGTCGATGACGAGGAATCGATTCGGATCTCGCTTTCCGAAGCGCTCGAGGACGGTGAGACACATGTCTCGTCTGCCATCGGCGGGGAAGAGGCCTTTCGCATCCTGGCCGAGGAAGACGTGGACCTGGTCCTGCTCGATCAGCGCCTGAGCGCCACGCAGGAGAACGGCCTCGACATCTTGCGCCGCATCAAGGAAGAGCATGCCGAGGTGATCGTGATCATGATGACCGCCTACGGCAAGTTCGAGTCGGCCGTCGAGGCCACGCGGCTCGGTTGCTTCCAGTACATCGCCAAGCCGCTCGACCTGCATCAGCTCAAGCTCTTGATCCGCAACGCGCTCTCGACGATGGAGCTGACCCGCGAGGTGCGCCGGCTCCGGGCCCAGCAGCGACGGGACCTGGATGCCGACGTGGTCTTCGGATCCAGCGATCGGGTGCGCCAGATGCTCGGCAGCATCAAGAAGGTCGCCCGCAGCAAGACGGCCACGGTGCTGATCCGTGGCGAAACCGGTTCGGGCAAAGAACTCGTCGCTCGCCAGATCCATCTTTACAGCGATGTGGCCGCCGGGCCCTTCGTGGATCTGAATTGCAGTGCGGTGCCGGAGAACCTGCTCGAGAGCGAGCTGTTCGGCCACGTCCGCGGCGCCTTCACCGATGCCAAGACCGACAAACCGGGACTCTTCAAGCTGGCCAGCGGGGGCACCCTCTTCCTGGACGAGATTGCCGAGATGCCACTGAAGCTACAGGCCAAGCTGCTCAAGGTGATCGAGTCGAAGACCTTTCGGCCGGTGGGCGGGACCGAGTCGGTCAACGTGCAGCTGCGGATCGTCGCTGCTACCAACCGGGACCTCTTTCACGAGGTCGAAGAGGGCAACTTCCGCGAGGATCTCTACTACCGCCTCACGGTGATCCCGATCTTCGTGCCGCCGCTGCGTGATCGCCAGGATGACATTCCGATCCTGATCAAGACGTTCCTGGCGCACTACAACCGGGAGATCGGCCGGCAAGTGAAGGGCGTGACCGACCGGGCGCTGGAGCTGTTGCTCACCTACAACTGGCCCGGGAATGTGCGCGAACTGAAGAACCTCATGGAACGGCTGGTCTTGATGGGCAGTTCCGACTGGATCGATGTCGATGACCTGCCCGAGCACATCCGGCTCAATCTCAGCGGCCCGAAGGCCAAGGGCAGCCGTGACAGCCTGTTCGAGCCAGGGCGCGTGCCCACCCTCGAGGAGGTCGAGAAGCTGGCCATCGAGCATGCGCTCGCCCAGCTCGCCTGGAACAAGACCAGGGCCGCCGAAGTGCTTGGAATCTCGCGCCAGACCCTGCGGGCGAAGGTCAAGCAGTACCGGATCGCCGAGGCTGAACCCGCCGGCAGTGCGGAGGAGTCCGGTCCACGCTGATCGAAAATTGGCCGGCCATCCAGGTCCCGACCGCGCCCGGGCACCGGCCACAGGTGCGGGTCACCGGCCAACGGCGCAGGTCGGGGTGCCGGTTTCAATGTCCATCCCGCCTTCAATCCACTCGAAGTAAGTTCTCTAATGTGCACGCTGTAGTCTATTTGTGACTCCGGTGACACGGAGCGTCCCAGCCCGCCACCTTCCGCGGCGCCTTCTGAATCGCCACCGGTCTCCACCCGTGCCTGCCCTGGCACAAGGGTTGCACTTGCCTTGCCCGTAGGGAAGGACCCTCCGGAATGGGGATGTGCCTCGGCCAAGGCTCGGGCACCGGGAATCGCCCCGGCCGGAACGGTAGCCACAGGAATCGTCCGGATGAGCGCGACCTCCGCGAGAAGGTGTGCTCGTCGGGGACCAACGGCTGAAGGGGCGAGGCATGAGGACGTCGTCACAGGGAGCGTACCCGCCGCCGGGCGGGCCAGAGGAAATCACACCCTCCCGTGCGCATGCGCTTCGGGAATCCCTCGACCGCCTGTCACACGAGCAAAGGTTGCTCTTGTCGCTGCGCTACGTCGAAGGACTCGGCATCGAGGAACTGGCGGCCGCCTTGGCGGTCCCGCCCGAGAAGGTGACCGCGTCGCTGGGTGCGGCCATGCAGTCGCTGGCAAACGATCTGCCCCCGGCCGAAGGCCTGAGGCCAAGCCAAGACCTGGCGCCGCCCGAGGGCTCGACGGTGGCCCAGGGCATGATGCCGGTCCACGACGCCCCGCTGACCGATCCGTCGAAAGGAGATCTGCGGTGAAGGCTCCGTCCGCCGAGTGGACCGTGTTCGTAGCCGATGGTCATTCGGCGACCGCCGGCGCCGTCCAGCGCGCCCTCGCGTCGCTGCCGGACCGGGCCCGTGCCCTGCAGTTCCGCAACGCCAAGGAACTGCTCCGGCGCCTGGCCTACATGCAGCCGGATCTCTTGCTCATCGATGTCGCCTTCCCGGGATTCGATGCGCTGACCGCGTTGCGAACCCTCGACGGGACCGCTCTTCCGATCGCCCTCCTGGCCCAGGACACCCGCGAGGACGCCCACGCGGCCATCGAGGGACTGCTGGCCGGTGCGCGAGACGTCTTCATCAAGCGGCATCGTCCGGACGCGGTGGCCTTCTCCGGGGGTGCGGGGGCGTTGGCGCGTCGACTATCCCGCCTTGCCGGCGCCGAAGTCCACGATGAGGGCCGGCCCGTGGCCTTCACCTCGGCCGGCTGCGGCCCTATCTGCCCCTACGGGTCGAAGGGCAATACCGCGCGCTGGATTCGTGTCATGGCTGCCGAGGGTGGTCTTGGGCTGGGCGGTCCGGTCAATGAGATGCCCGGCGGCGCCCTCCGGGTGGTCACCGCCCTGGGAACCCTCTCGAGCGTGGCGCGGCTGGCCGGTGGTCTGCTCCTGCCCGATCGCGCCGGAGGCCCCCTTCTGATTCGCATGCCCCACACGGCGCGCTGGGGCCGAGTCATACAGGATGCCCTCTCGCGCCGCTGGAACCGGACCGTGCTCGAACTTCAGAACCAGGAACGGCTGCGCTGCGGCCAGTGGCGCATGATTCCGGGCCGGTCGCTGGTCCACCTCTCACGCAACGGCCACGCTGGCTATCAGGCGCGGCAGTGTTCCAATCGCATCGCCCACGAGGAGCGCGCGACCGCGCTCCAGCTCGAAGAATTGACCCGCGCCCCGCGGGGCAGCCTGGCCGTTCTGGCAACCGACGTTCCCGGACCCTCGTGGGTCAAGCCGGTGACGAAGCTGGTCGGGCGGGATCAGGTCGTTCTGCTGCACATCCAGGCGGCCCGCGAGATCTGGCGCCGGGTGGAGGCCGTGCCGGCCACCGCGCGTGCGCAATAGGGGAGGTGTTCATGCAACGATTCGGATCATCGGCCCCACAGCGATCCCGTTTGCCGGGGCTGGCACCGCCGTCTCCCCGGCTACACGGCCGGGTGCATAGGTGGCTCCAGGGCCGGCTGCATGGCCGGGTGCGTAGGCGGCTACACGGCCGGGTGCCTGGTGTTGCCCAAGGCCTTGCCCGGTTGTTCGCCGTGGTGCTGGTATTGCTCGCCGCCGCCGCCGGCGCGGGCCGCGCATCGCCCAATCCCACGGTGGTCGCGGAACTGACGGTCTTCGCCGGAGAGCAAGTCTGGCTCCTCGAGATCCCCCATGCGGGTCCCTGGTCTCACTGGGCAATGGGTTCGCCGTCTCGTTTGGTGATCGACCTCGCCAATGCGCGGTCGGCCCTGTCGCGCGCGCCCGGACTGTTTGCCCACGACTTCGGTGAAGGACCGGTACGGACGTTACGCACCAGCCAGTTCAGCAATCAGCCGCAGAACCGCACGGTGCGTGTCACGCTGGAGCTGCGCGAGAGCGGTCGCTACGAGGCGACCCAGCGTGACGGGGTGATCCGGATCCGGATGTCCGCCCCGGAGGGAACGTCCTGGGGGGAGGCTCTGGTCCTGAGGATCGACGGTGACGGTGCCCATGTTTCGGGCGCAGGCCCGGACGCGTCCGCGCCCGGGCAGGGAGCGCCGGGCACTTCTGCGCCGGGCACGTCCGCGCCCGAGCAGGGAGCGCCGGGCACTTCTGCGCCGGTGCCGGCAGCGCTGGGTGAGGCCGATGCCGGCCGCCCGGTGGAGGCGATCGCGGGGGCTCCGCCTTTGGACGAGCAGCTCTCTGAAGCTGGGCTCGACAGCCTCCTGGCCGACAGCACCCTTTTCGAGGTCTCACCGCTGACCTCGCGCCGTACCGCCTGGGAACTGGCGGCCGCGCGCCTGCTGGAGGAAGCTCAGCAGTTCTATGTCGCCGGCGACTCCACCGCGAGCCTCGAACGATTCGAGACCTGCGAGCGCTTCTACGCCGACACCGATGCCGGCATGCAGGCGGCGATCGCGCTCAGCCTCGTGCTGCGCCTGCTGGGCCGAGAAGTCGAAGCCACTCTGGCGGCCGATCCGGCCTCCGACGGCCATTGGCCGCTGCTCACCGACGAGCTGCTGGCCCTTCTTTTCGACCAGGCCTACCGCGCCGAGAACCCGCCTCTGGCAGCGCAGGTGCTCGAGGTCTGGCGCAACGCCAGTCCGGCGCCCGCGGCCTGGGCTCGGGAGGCACTGCGGCTGGCCGAGTACTACCTCGAGGAACAGCAGGTGAGCCTGGCGAGTCAGTGGGTGGCCGCGGCCCTCGAGGCGCACCCCGAACTCGAGATCTCGCCCCGGGCCCTCTTTCTCCACGCCTCGACGCGCATGGAGGCAGGGGCCTGGGAGGAAGCCGATCCATTGCTGGCTCGATTGGAGTCGATTGCCACCGGAACGCTGCGTTTCCGGACCCTGGCGCTGCGGGCCGACTGCCGCTACCGGACCGGACGCTACCGTGAAGCCGCCGAGCGCTACGAGGCGCTCCTGGCGCCCGAGGTCCCGACGGTCGAGCGCGAGTGGGCCTGTTACCAGCTGGGCAATTGCTGGATGCAGCTGGGGGAACCGCAACGCGCCATCGCTGCCTTCACCGAGGTGGCCGGCGAGGACAGCGAGAGCTTCTGGGCCCCGTTTGCCCGTATGCGTCTGGCCGACTTGAAAGGAGACGCTCGTGTCGCCGTCCGGCCCTAGTTCCGCCCGTCCGGCCTCTCCGCCGGTCCCTGGTTCCGCCCGTCCGGCTTCTCCGCCGGTGGTGGGGTGGCCCATGCTCCCCGGCGCCGAACCGGCCGAGCAACGGACGGTCGTGCTTCTCGAGACCCTCCTCGAGCGGCTCGCCGACGGGGTCTTCGTGCTCGATCGCCGCGAGCGAGTGAGCTACTGGTCGCCTTCGGCGCAACGTCTGACCGGCCGCAAGGCTGAAGACGTGATCGGCCGCAGGGCCGAGACGGTCCTGGGCGGGTTGGCTCGCGATCTGGCCCGCGTGGGCGAGGGCGATGCCACCGGTTTGCTCGAGACGCCTCGGGGGCGCCTGCCGGTGCGCGTGGTGGTCATGAAAGCTACCGGCACCGGCGGCGTTCATCTGGGCCGTGTCTGCGCCGTCACCGATCTGCAAGCGGTGTGGATGGAACGTGCCCACCGGACCCGGCTGGAGAGGTTGGCCACCCTTGGGCGCAGCCTGGCCAGCGCGGTCCATCAGATTCGCAATCCCCTGGGCGCGACGATGGGGTTCGCCGACCTCCTCGAGCGGGATCTGCGCGGTGAGCCGGCCCACGGCCTGGCGCTTCGCATTCGCGACGGGTTTGCCGAGATCAACCGCCGCATCGACGAGCTGCTCTGCTACGCGCGTCCGCGGCCCCTGCAAATCGAAAAAGTCGACCTGGCCGAACTCGTCGCACAGGTCAGCGGGCAGGTGGCGGCTCGCTTCCCGGAGGGGCCTCGCGCGCAGCTCGAGCTCGCCCGGAAGGTGTGCGTCCAGGCCGACCCGCGGCAGATCGGCCAGGCAATCGAGAACGTGTGGGTCAACGCGTGTGAGGCGGCCGGCACGACCGGGCGCGTGAAGGTCCTGCTGCAAGGCGGCCCAGCGGGCACCGAAGCGGCCGAGACGGTCCGCCTGCTGGTGCGCAACGACGGTCCCGGTCTGGCGCCCGCGGTGCTGCGCTCGATCTTCGAGCCCTTCGAGACCCAGAAGCCGGGTGGGACCGGTCTGGGACTGGCCCTGGCGCGTAGCATCGTGACCAGTCACGGAGGCGAGATCGAAGCCGTCAGCGCGGGCGGCTGGACCACATTCGTCATCACCTTGCCCGCGGCGCCCTGGCACGGGCCGGCCAACCCACCGATCGAGACAACGCGGATGGCTCCGCAGAGCCAGGCCACCCGGACGACCCAGGAGAAGATCCATGCGGACGAAGGCTACGAAGGCTACGAACGCTAGTCAATCGGGCACGGGCCCGGGCAGGCGCCCGGTCGTGCTCGTGGTCGAAGACGATGAGCTGATGCAGAGCTTCCTCGAGCAGGCCTTGACGCGCATGGATCTCACGGTGGTCGTCGAGACCAGCGCCGAGGCGGCGATCACACGGGCCGCGTCGCTGACCTTCGATCTCGCCCTGCTCGACGTCCGCCTTGGGGGCATGGACGGCATCTCGCTGCTCGGTGAGCTGCGCGGGTGCCGGCCGGCGTGCCAGTACGTGGTCATGACCGCGCACGGCAGCCTGGAGACCGCGATCGCGGCCATGCGCGCGGGCGCCTTCGACTTTCTCACCAAGCCTTTCACCGTCGAAACGCTCGAGGTCGTCGTGGAGCGCGCGTTGGGGGTGCAAGCCCTGAAACGCGAGAACGAACGTCTGCGGGCCCGCGTCGACGCGCCGGGCGAGCCGCTCTTGATCGGACGCAGCGCTCCGATGCGCTGGTTGCGGGACCTGACCCGCACCGTGGCGCGGTCGCCGGCCACCGTCCTGGTCGAAGGTGAGAGCGGCACCGGGAAGGAGCTCGTTGCCCAAGCCCTGCACGCCTGGGGGCCGCGGGCCTACCAGCCGCTCGTCAAGGTCAACTGCGCGGCGCTGCCGTCCGGGCTGATGGAATCCGAACTCTTTGGTCATGAGCGGGGGGCCTTCACCGGCGCGAGCCAGATGCTGCGCGGCAAGTTCGAGCTGGCCAACCGAGGTACGCTGGTGCTCGACGAGATCGGGGAAATGGACCTCGTCCTGCAACCGAAGCTGCTGAGGGCCATCCAGGAGAAGGAGTTCTACCGGGTGGGCGGCACCGAGCCGGTACAGGTCGACCTGCGGATCGTGGCCACCACCAATGCCAACCTGGCCGAACGTGCCCGGGCGGGCCGGTTCCGCCAAGACCTCTACTACCGGCTGCGTGTGATCCCGATCCGCATTGCCCCACTGCGCGAGCGGCGCGAGGACATCCCGCGCCTGGCCGCGCACTTCCTCGAGCTGGCCGCCGCGGAGAACAAGAAACGTCTGACCGGTTTTGCGCCCGAGGCCCTGAGCCGCCTGATGGATCACCCCTGGCCGGGCAATGTACGGGAGCTCGAGAACGTGGTGCACCGCGCGGCGGTGCTGACCGAGGGTCCGGTGATCGGCCCGGAGCTGTTGCAGTGGGACGAAAGTTTGACGCCGTGGGCTGCCGGCGCCGTGCCCATCCGGTCTGCGACCTTGTCGTCGGCGCCCGAGCCGGACCGTGCACCCGCGGCCATGGCGCCGACCGGTGCCGACGTCTCTTCAGAACCACTACTGCCGCCCGGCTGGGACCGGCTCAATCTGCGCGAGGTGGAGCGCCGCTGCATCGAGGGGGCCCTGAAGCTCGAGGGTGGCAACAAGTCCCGGGCCGCGCGGCGGCTGGGCATCAGCGTTCGGACGATTCGCAACAAGCTGCATTCCTATCAGAGGCAATCGCCGGTGGCCACCGGCGGGGACCGGATTGCCGGGGTGGAGCAACGTATGGCCGCATGAGCCGCGGGAGAAAATCTTGCCGCCCTGGGCAGCTTCTTCCCACCCCGGCCGGAGGGGCGCCTCGCGGATCGTATGGCGAACACCTTTACTCACAAGAGGTTAGCACGGTGGTTGCCATGGGGCGGCTCCCGGCACGCCCCTTGCACCGAAGGGCATGGGCTGAAGGGGTGTGCCGCCAGGGGGCGAGTCAGGAAGACGAGCCCGGCGGCCCCGGAAGGAGTCTCGATGATGATCGGCAAGGTGCTCTTCGGAACCCGGACGATGGACCTCCTCAAAGGAGGCCTCGATGCGGGCACCACACGGATGCGGACGATCTCGGAAAACCTGGCCAACGTGACCACGCCCGGGTACGAGGCGAGGCGGGTGGAATTCGAGGAGCACATCACGCGGGCCAAGCAGGCCATCGAGCTCGATCAGACCCAAACCGGCCATCGTGGTGCCGGGCAGCAAGGGGCGGCGCCCGCCCCGCGCGTGATGCAGTCGGACGCACCGGTTCCTGACGGCGCGATCAACAACGTGGACATGGAGGCCGAGCTCGTGCAGCTGAAGAAGAACGAGCTCCACTACCAGGCCCTCAGCCAGATGATCGCCCGCAAGTACCAGGGGATTCAAAACGCGCTCCGTTAGACGTAGGTGCAAGCGGCCGGAGTCCGGGGTCGGCGCATGAGGCTGACGTTCGAGGCCGGCGCTAGAGGGCGGCGCTAGAGGGCGGCGCGAGAGGGTGGCGCGAGAGGCTGGCGCGAGAGGCGGGCTCTAGCGGACGGAGTGGGGAATCCTGGGGGTCACAGAGGCAGGATGCCATGTCGATCAACTACTTGAGCGGAATGAACACCAGCGCCTCGGCGCTCTCAGCGTACCGGCGCTGGATGAACACGATCTCGGAGAATCTGGCCAACGCCCAGACGACGCGCACGGCCGAAGGCGGTCCCTACCGGCGCAAGCAGGTGAGTTTCCAGGCGATTCAAAGCGAGACGGCGAGTGCCCCCGCGGGCCCCTCCGGTACCGCCGGACCGGGTGGACTGGCTCCGGTCCAGACCCATCCGGAGCACATGGCGGCGTCCGCCGGTGCCGCCGCCACGGACTCGGCGCAGCCGCAGGTCGAGGTTACGATCTCCGCGGACAACGAGACCCCCTTCACACAGGTCTACGACCCGGCCCATCCGGATGCGGACGAGGGCGGGTGGGTCAGGTACCCCAACGTCAATCCGGTCACCGAGATGGTCAATCTGATCCTGGCCTCGCGCGCTTACGAGGCCAATGTGGCGGCACTGGGGGCGGACAAACGGATGCAGGAGATGGCGCTCTCGATCGGCAAGCAATAGCGCCGGGGGCAAGGTCCGGCCGGTAACGGTCCGGTAGCCCGACCGGTAGCGGGCCGGAAGCCCGGCCGATAACGGGCCGGAAGCCCGGCGGGTAGCGCTCCGGAGACCTGGTAGGTCGTCGGCGGCGACACGAAGAGGAGAACGAATCATGAGTGGACTCGGCGGCGCGGATGCAGTGGGCCGCATTGGCAATCTGGGCAGTGCGGGTTCCCTCCAGTCCCTGCGTGACGTGGAGCCCCAGCGGGGCCTCACGCTGACGCCCGGTCCTCAGGCCGCGTCGAAGAGCGGGTTCGAGACCACGCTCAGCGATGTGTTGCGCGATGTCAACGCGCTGCAGAACCGCGCCGACCACCTGACCGAGCAGTTCGCCGCCGGACAGGTGCAGGACCTGCACGATGTGATCATCGCCCAGCAGGAGGCCTCGATCGCATTCCAGCTCGTGCAATCGATGCGCGACAAGCTGGTGCAGTCATACCAGGAGCTCATGAGGACGCAGGTGTAGTCATGGGATCGCGCAGTGAAACCATGCACCGGCCGCCAGCTCGAGAGGTCGCGGGCGCGTAAAGGAGGGCTTCCGTGGAGTGGTTTGAGCAGCTCAAGAAGATCTGGACGCGCCTTCCGGCCGCCCACCGGGTCTTCATGGCCACGGTGGCCGTTGCGCTCATCATCCTGGTGGTGGCCGTGGTGTCCTGGGCCAGCCGTGAGGAGCTCGCGGTGCTCTACGCCAAACTGGAGCCCGAGGATGCCGGGTCCATTGTGGATGAGCTCGAGTCGATGGGTGTGGAGTACAAGCTCGGTGACGGGGGACGGACGATCGAGGTGTCCCGGGGCGACGTCTACGAGGTCCGCCTGCAGTTGGCCTCCGAGGGTCTGCCCAACGCCACCGGTCAGGGCTACGAGATCCTCGACACCAACAAGATGGGCTGGACCGACTTCGTCCAGAAGCTGCAGTACCGGCGGGCGCTCGAAGGCGAGCTCGCCCGCACCATTCAGACACTCGACGAGGTGGCCCAGGCTCGCATTCACCTCGTGATTCCCGAGCCCAGCCTGTTTCAGGAAGACGAACGGCCCACCACCGCCTCGGTGGTGCTCAAGCTTCGGCCGGGCGCCTCGGTGCGCGATCCGCAAGTGCAGGGCATCGTTCACATGGTCTCGGCCGGAGTCGAGGGCCTGACCGCCGAGAACGTGACCGTCCTGGACACCAGCGGCCGGCTCCTCTCGAAGCCCACTGACGCCGACGGTTTGCTGGGCGTCACCGGCGATCAGATCTATCTGACCCGCACCGTCGAGGAAGACCTGGTGCGCAAGGCCCAGAGCGCTCTGGAGCGCGTGCTGGGGCCCAACAAGGCCGTCGTGCGCATCTCGGCCGAGCTCGACTTCGAGCGGGTCGAGACCACCCGCGAGATCTACGACAACGAGACGCCGGCGGTGCGCAGTGAACAGCGGACCGAGCAGAGCGAGGGCGACGGCGGATCGACCGAGGAGTCGATCACCAATTACGAGCTCTCGAAGACCATCCAGCACGCGATCGATCAGCCCGGCGCAATTCGGCGTCTGTCGGCCTCGGTTTTCGTCGATGGGACCTACCAGACCGGTGAGGACGGTGTGCGCGCCTACCTGCCGCGCGGGGATGAGGAGATGAACAAGCTCGTCTCGCTCATCAAGGCGGCCATTGGGTACAACGCCCAGCGGGGCGACGAGCTCAGCGTCGAGAACATCGCCTTCGACGACACGCAGATGCAGCAGACGGTCAAGGAGATGGAGAAGGTCCACCAGCTCGAGATGATTCAGAAGATCGGTACGGTGGCCGTCTCCCTGCTGCTGGCCGGCGGCGCCCTCTTCATCCTGTGGAAACTGCTGGGCCGTGTGGCGGTCCCGGCAGCCGGGGGCCGCGCGGCGAGCACGACGCGTCTGATCGACGACGAGGACGACGACGAGAAGCCGGAGAGAAACATCGAGCGGATGCGTGTAGAGCGCAAGCTCAAGGACATTGCCGAGCAACCGCCCGAAGACATCGCCCGCGTGATCCGGGCGTGGATGCAGGAAGCCAGCTAGGCCGCGCCGCCGGTTGAGCGGCTCATGGAGCGCTTCGATGCCCAAGCAGCAGATTCATCTCGATGACCTGAGCGGTGCCGAGAAGGCCGCGGTGCTCGCGATCACCTTGGGGTCGGATAAGGCCGCCCAGGTCATGTCGCATCTCGATAACGAAACGCTGGAGAACCTCACCGCCCACATCGCCCGCATGGACGACATGCCCAACCAGGTGGTCGAGGGCGTTGTCGGCGAGTTCGATGCGATCCAGCACGCCATGGGCGCATTCTTGCAGAGGGGCCGGGAGTTCGCGGAAGAAACCCTGGCGAAGGCGCTGGGCCCGGAGCAGGCCGCCCTCATCATCGAGCGCGTGCGCGCGGCGCTCGACCCTTCCGGGTTCGAGGTCTTGAACGAGATCGACGATGAGCAGCTCTTAGGCTTCATCCAGAAGGAGCACCCGCAAACGATCGCGCTCATTCTCGCCAATCTGAAGCCGCGCCAGGCCGCGCGGATCATGTCGCAGATCGGGGCGGAGGGCCGCACCAGCATCATCTCGCGCATCGCCACGATGGAGAATGTCTCGCCCGAGGTCATCAACGAGGTCAAGGAGAGCCTCAACCTGATGTTCAGCAACTGGAAGCGGGCGGGCATGGAGAGCGCCGGGGGCGTGGAGGTGGTGGCCGAGATTCTGAACCTGCTCGACCGGGCCACCGAGAAGAAGATCATGGCCACGATGGAATCGGAGGATCCCACGCTGGCCGCCAAGATCAAGTCCTTCCTCTTCACCTTCGAGGATGTGCTCAAGCTCTCGGACGCCGACATCCGGTCGGTCCTCAAAGAGATCGATTCGTCCACGCTGGTGCTGGCCATGAAGGCCGCCAGCGACGAGCTGAAGGAGAAAATCTTCAACAACGTCTCGCAGCGGGCCTCGGAGATGCTGCGCGACGAAATGGAGTTCATGGGTCCGGTGCGCCTGAAGAACGTCGAGGAAGCCCAGTCGCGGATCATCGACACGATCCTGCGTCTGGACGAGGGCGGGCAAATCACGATCGCCCGGGCCGGAGAGGGAGAAGAACTCGTTGCCTAGTTCCAGCGTGCTCAGGAATGCCCGCGTGACGGGTGATGCGGTCAACCTGCTCGAGCGGCAGGGCGCGAGCATCGTGCTCGGCGCCGATGGACGCCCCGTTGTGGGGGACGACCGGCCCGTCTACTCCGAAGAGCAGGTCCGGGTCCTGCGTCGCGAGTACGAAGCGCGCATCAAAGCGCTGGAGGAGAAGACCCGCGCCACGCGCGAGGAAGGATACGCGAAGGGTGAGGCCGACGGGCGGCTCGGCGAACGCGCCGCGCTGCAGGGTCAGGCCGATGCGGTCGAAGCGCTCTCGGGCGAGATCCTGGCGGCCCGCCGGCGGGTGCTGGCCGGGGCGGCTGAGGACCTGGTCGCGCTGGCGGTGGCGATGGCCGGCAAGATGTGCCGCCGCGTGCAGGAGGTGGAGCCCGATTTCGTGGCCGGCATCGTGCGTGAGGCGCTCGAGGCGGTGGCCGAGAGCGACCGGATCACCGTCCGGCTACATCCCGATGACCTGCGGCGGTTGCAGGAGCGCAGCGACGAACTCAAGGGATTGCTGGGCCCCGAAGGCGACCTGCGCCTTCGGGCCGACGATGCGATGGCGCCCGGCGGGTGCCTGGTCGACAGCCCCGAGCTTCACCTGGACGGCACGCTCGACGGGTACCTGCAGCGGTGCGCCGAGGCCCTGACCGAATGGGCCCGCGGGGAAGAGGTTCTGGACGAGGGAGGCAACGGTGGCCAGTCCGCGGCTTGAGACTCGTGGCGCTGTCGAAGCGCTGGGGCGGGTCGACGCCATCGCGCCGGCCGGCCGCGTGGTGCGCATGGTGGGCGGTCTGGTGGAGGCCTCCGGATTGCGCTGCGCCGTCGGGGAAGTCTGCGCGATCGAGCTGCTCGAATCCGCGCGCCGCGACCGCGCCGTCAGCGGAGCCGGCGAGGCCGCGCGCATACCGGCCGAGGTCGTCGGTTTCCGGCAGGACGTCGTCTTGCTCATGCCCCTCACCGATTTTGCCGGCGTATGCCCGGGCGACCGCGTGTGGGGACGCCACACCCCGCTCACGGTTCCGGTGGGCGAGAGACTCCTTGGCCGGGTGGTCAGCGGCCTCGGTGAACCGCTCGACGAACTGGGCCCCCTGCACGGCAGTGGGTATCGCTCGCTGTCGGCCTCGGCCCCTCAACCCCTGGCGCGGCGACGGATCCGCGAACCCATCTGCACGGGCATTCGCACCATCGACGGTCTGCTGACCTGTGGCAAGGGACAGCGCCTGGGCATCTTCGCTGGATCAGGCATCGGCAAGTCGGTTCTGCTCGGCTCGATCGCGCGCCATGCCCGAGCCGACGTCAACGTGATCGCCCTGATCGGTGAACGCGGCCGCGAGGTGCGCGAGTTCCTGGAGCGCGACTTGGCCGGCGGGCTCGCGAAATCCTTCGTCGTCGTGGCCACCTCCGACCAACCGGCGCTGGTGCGCGTCAAGGGGGCCATGCTTGCGCTGACGGTGGCCGAGTACTTCCGGGACCAGGGCCGCGACGTTCTCTTCATGATGGATTCTCTCTCGCGCGTGGCGACCGCGCAGCGCGAGATCGGGCTGGCCGCGGGCGAGCCGCCGACGACCCGGGGGTTTCCACCCTCGGTCTTCGCCCTGCTGCCGAGGTTGCTCGAACGGGTGTCGATCACCGCCGAGGGCAGCATCACGGGTCTCTTCGCCGTGCTGGTCGACGCCGATGACATGAACGAACCGATCAGCGATGCCGCCCGCTCGATCCTGGACGGGCACATCGCGCTCTCGCGCCGTCTGGCGCATCGCAACCACTATCCCGCGATCGACGTGCTGAGCAGCGTCAGCCGCGTGATGCCCGAGGTGACCAGCCGCGAGCAGCGCGAGGCCGCCGATGCCATTCGCCGCGTGCTGGCCGTACACGCCGAGGCGGAGGACGTGATCAACCTGGGGGCCTACGTAGCAGGCTCGAACCCACTCGTGGACGAAGCCATCGCTCGTCTTCCGGGCATCGAGGAGTTCTTGCGGCAGCGGCCGGAGAACGCCTCGAGCAGCGAGGAGACGCTGGCGTGGCTGGAGACACTGGCCCACCACGAGCCGTCCGATTCGGGAGCGGAGGCGGCGCCCAGCGCAGCCCCCGGCGTCCGGGCGGAGGCAGCGGCGAGGGTCGGATAGGGATGAGCGCGCCCGGAGGGAACCGGGGCGTGAGGAGGCAGGGTGAGACCGTTTCGCTTTTCGTTGGCAGGGCTGGAGAAGGTTCGGCAGGCGGCGGTCGACCGCGCCGAGCTGGCGCTGGCCAGGAGCGAGGCGGCGAAGCGGGCAGAGGAGGGGCACATCATGGGGCTCGAGCAGGCCATGGTCAGCGCGGCAACGGCATCTTCGCGAGAGGGCGTCTTGGATGTGGGTGGTCTCATGGAGGAGGAGGCGTATCTCCATCAGCTTCGGCATCAACGTTCGGAGGCGATGGGCCGCCTCGAGCAGTGGATCGCCTCGGTAGAGCGGGAGCGGCAGCGTCTCCTGCAAGCCCGGCGTGAGCGCAAGGCCCTCGAGCGGCTTCGCGAGCGCCGCTACCTGGAGTTCATCAAGGACATGGTTCGCGATGAGAACGACGTGATCGACGAGGTTGCCGGCGTGAACCACCAGCGCGCGCGGCAAGTGGCCTAACCTGCCTGCGGCGAGGAAGCCGGAGAAGACGGAGAGCGAGAGAGGATGCGCGGAATGACACGAACCGGATCGAACCACTGGAGCCGGGCCCACCAGGCCCTGCGCCGGGCCCCGCGGGAGCGCGGCGCGGCCGGGCCAGTGGGCATGATCGCCGTGTTCCTGGCCACCGCGGTCGTCATCACGATCATCATGCTCTTCGCCACCGGCGTCGCGCAGCGCAGCATCCTGCCCCGGCTGAAGAACCGTTCGTCCGAGGCGGTCCCAACCGTTCCCGTCGCGCCCTCGACCGCCGCTGGCAACGCTCAGCCGTCGGCCTCCGACGGTGCACACCTCTCACCCGATCAGATCGCGGCGGCATCCGATTCCTTGGGGGCCCTGCGGCAGCAGGTGCGGCTCGAACAGCTTCGTTTGCAGGAGCAGGTGGATCGCCTGGCCGAGGTCGCCGAAGAGATCGAAACGGCCCGCGAAGCCGCCAACCGTGAGGCCGACGAGCGGGTGGCCGATCTGTCGAAGGTGCTGTCGAGCATGAAGCCTCAGGCAGCGGCTCGCATCATGGTCAATCTCGACGACGAGACCTTCAAACGTGTGCTCGATCAACTGAACGTTCGCCAGGCCGCCAAAGCGCTGGCCTACATCGATCCGGTCCGCGTGGCGCGCATTACCGAGGAGGCGGCGCAGTCGGTCGCCGAGTCGGCGGCGGTATCGGCCGCGCAGACGGCCGCGCAGACGGCCGCGCAGATGGGTGCGCAGACGGCGGCACAGCCGGCCGCACCGCCAGCTGCCGGAGATGGCGCCCAGGGACTGGAGGAGAGGTAGTCGTGATGCAGTTCTTCCCAGCACTTTCCCTGAAGGCCGGCGCCCAGATTCGTTTCCGGGACGGGAGCGAGGGGGCCGTGACGTCTGCGCCCTCGGCCCAGGCATCGTCCGAGGCATCGTCTCTGACATCGTCTAACACGTCGTATGAAGAGGTCGCGGCGCTCACGCTCCGAGCCCACGACAGGCCCGAGGTCAAGACGGATCCATCCGGTGAGGAGCGTCTCGGCGGCTCGCCGGCCGCTTCCGGTGGTGCGAGCGCGGATGGAACCACCACGCGCGCTGCTTCCGATTTGACCGACCTGCCTGGTGCGGATTCGGATCCCGACCGGATCGTGATCGTGGGGCGGGGCGACCGGGGTTCTGAAACGCCGGCTCCAGTGCCTTCGAGCGAGCCCGCGGCACAACCTTTGGCCGAGCCTGTGACAGAGTTGGCGTCGGAGTCTGGGTCAGAGCCTCGGTCGGAGTCTCCGCTGGGGCCACGGCCAGAGTCTGGGTCGGAGGTGCGGTCGGAGCCTCAATCAGAGCCTTTGTTCCGGGAGACTGTTCGTGAGGCATTGAACCTGGCCAAGGCTTCAGGAACGGCGCCCGAGGGGTCGGCCCCACTGAGTTCCGTGCAGCGGTTGCCGGGGAACGAATCCGCCGCGCCCGTCGCCTCGCGCGATTCGGGTTCGACCGTGCCGTCCTGGGCGCAAACCACGCCCGCCTCGACCGGCGGCCATCTGCCTACATCCACTACGGCGGCCTCCGCGGCGGCCCCTGCGGCGGCCTCCGCTCCGGCGAAACGGTCTGCCACGGAGAGCCAGCGGCCCGGCAGTGTCCCGACGAGCTCCACGGCGCCGGATGCGGGATCACGTATCGGCCGGTCGCCACTCCTGGGGTTGGGCTTGCTGGGCGAACGCGCTGCCACCCCGATAGCCGCCACGATCGACGGGCCGACCCTGGCGTCCAGCACGCGCGCGTCGTCGTCCACGTCCACGGCACCGTCCGCGGCGGGCACGGCATCCGCGTCGGGCCCGTCCACGGCACCGTCCGCGCCGTCCGCGCCGTCCGCGCCGTCCGCGCCGGGCACGGCATCCGCGTCGATGGCGTCCACGGAACCGTCCGAGCCAGGCGCGGCATCCGCGTCGGCCACGACGGCCACGTCCTCCGCGGCGGCTGGTCAGTCTTCTACCTCGGCGACCGCCACGCCCGCGGCCGTG
This sequence comes from uncultured bacterium, assembly GCA_964573295.1. GTDB lineage: Bacteria > Eisenbacteria > RBG-16-71-46 > CAIMUX01 > WJJG01 > CAYQJL01. The sequence goes on from CAZNJE010000009.1 coordinate 69,835, forward strand.
GAGCGGGGAGCGACGACGGCCAGAGTTTCGTCGAACGTCTCGTCGAACGCTTCGTCGCCGGCGTCTCCCACGGCCGGTTCGGCGCAGCGCACGGGGGCCACCCTCTTCCCAGCATCTACAGACGGGTCGCCCGCGGGTGAGCCGCGTTCACCGCAAGCCAATGCCTCCACTCGGCCGGTAGCGAAGGCCGCTGGTGCGGCCACGGCGCCAGCTGGGCAGGATGAGCGGATCCGGCTGGGGCGCACCCCGCTCGATCGCAGTGCCGCCCGCGTTTCCACGCGCCAGGAGAGTTCCATGGCGACCGACTGGCAGATGCCCCGGCAGGTAGAACGGCGCGCGGCAGAAGCCTCGTTTCGCGTGCTTCGCTCGGATGCGCCGGTTTCCACCGCTGCCCCCGGCCGTCAGAGCGGTATCGTCACGCCGAACTCAGACCCCCGCGTGACTGCATCCCTGGCGAGCGCTGTCGTGAAGTCCGCCTCGGGGACCGAAGCCGCCACGGTCCGTTCTTTGGGTTCCGAGCCCGCCGCGAGCCGTTTTTTTGGTCCCGAGCCCGCCGCGAGCCGTCCTTCGGAGACGGTAGCGCAGCCTCCCATCCACGGCACGGGTGGGAAGCCGTCGTCTGGGCCGGTACGCACCGGATTGCTCTACGAGGTGGCCGCCCCACCGACCCGCTTCGCGACTCCCCTGACCGGGGCCCGCCTGGGTACGCTTCTGCAGCCGGCCGAGGAGTTTTCTCTCGTGACGTCCCGTTCAATGGGCACAAAGGCCGCGACGGTCGTGAAGCCAGCGCAGGCGCCGGCCGCCACGACCGCGACCGGTCCCGCTCCTGAAAACCGCGTCCCGGCCGGAGTCAAGCAGTCGGACCGCTCCACTGCGGCCCGAGCGAATCGGCTCGCGGGTGAGGGCGCCTCGTTGCGAACGGCCTCGACCGAGTCCATGCCTGCGGCGACCCGGTCTAGCGTTCGGTCCAGCGGCGGACACTCTGTATCGAGCGCTTCGGTGACCGGCGGTGCTTCCGCGACCGGCGGTACCTCCGCGACCGGCGGAGCAACCACCGCCAAGGGCGCCCCCGCTGCGACACGCCGGCTCGACACGGTTCCGGCGCCCGCCGGCCGCGCGGTAGGGGTTCGAGTGGCGCAGATGCCATCTGCACCGGCAGCGCAATCTTCTTCTGCGGCGCCCAACGAGCAGCCGCCCGCCGCGTCCGATCCGGCCGCCGCATCCACACGGCAGGCAGCTGCCGGTGCGCGGGGGACTGGGGCCGCCCCGGCTGCGGTGACGTCCTCGCCGGCACCATCGCCGGCTCGGGCGCCGGTTTCCGCGCGGGGCTCGGCACCGGGCTCGGCACCGGTTCCTGCGCAGGGATCGACACCTGGCTCGCGACCGGCTTCGGTCGGGAATGCGGCCTCGGTCGGGAGTCCGGCTTCGGTCGGGAGTCCGGCTTCGGCTTCAACCCGGGTTTCAGCCCGGACCGGAGAGGTCGCGGACGCGCCGGCGGACACACTCTCCGCGGCGCGGTCCTCGGAACCGCGTGGTCTCCGGCAGGCCTCCGGAACCCGGTTCCATGGCGCGCCCCCGGAGACACCGCTCGGCCGGGACCTGGCCGCACCACTCGAAACGCTGATCGACTCAGTGCGGGACCGGACACCTGCGCCGGCACCCGCGCAACGCGGTCAGAGCGCCGGTGCACCGGAACCCCGTGCCTGGTGGTTCCGCGGTGAGGCCACTCCGACGACACGCGCTGCCGGCGAGATGGCCATGGCGGGCGACACCACGGCTCGCGGGCCAGAGCTTGTAGCCGGGGCGAAGGGTCGCGCCGCGCAGAGAGCCACTGGCGTGGAGCGGGGCGCCGGCGCGGAGCGGGGCGCTGGCGCGGAGCGGGGCGCTGGCGCGGAGCGGGGCGCTG
>CAZNJE010000009.1:71840-122505 GCA_964573295.1 uncultured bacterium
CGGAGCGGGGCGCTGGCGCGGAGCGGGGCGCTGGCGCGGAGCGGGGCGCTGGCGCCGAGCGAGCTGCCGCCGGTGACAGCAACACAACGCGGGACACCAGGGCGACCCTACAGGGACGGTCGGTCCCGGAGGAGATTTCCGCGCGAGAGCTTTCCGCGACGGGGATGCGAGCTGAGAGGGTACGCGGGGGCGAACGGATGCCGGGTCATGCCGGGTCCGTACGGCCAGGGAACGAAGGATCCGAAGGGGTTTCTTCGTGGCGGCCGTCTGCCGAACTCACGGACGAGTTCCTCGCCCGTCCCTCTCAGCCTGCCTCCTCGTCCGGATGGCCGGGGGCGGCCTCCGGCGCGGCTGCGGGTGCCGCTTCGGGGGGCGACGGCGCGGCCCGGGGTGAGGCAATGAGTCCGCTGGCGCAGACGACCGCGTCGAACGCCGCCGCGGTTCCGGTGTCCGAAACGCCCATCCAGACCGCCCGGGAAGGTGCTCTGCAGGCGCTCAGCCCACGGGCGGCGAACATCGCGGCCCAGGCCGCCTACCATTTGCGCGTCCAGCTGCGGGCCGGGCAGCGGGAGACGGTCATTACCCTGGACCCGCCCGGGCTGGGCCGGATGCGCCTGAGCATGCGCGGCACGGGGGCGAACTTGACGGCTGTCCTGCGCGCCGAGCTGCCCGAGGTGGAGAGCCTGCTGCGGGAAGGCGCCGACGCGATTCGCCACCGCCTCGGCCGTCAGGGGATGCCGGTCGAACGGCTGGTCGTGGAGTCGGGCGCGGCCCGAGCGGCCGCTCCGGCGCCGATGGCCGATCAGGCGCAGTGGACCGAATCGCTGCCCAGTTTCGCGAGTCAGGATGGCGACGCGCGTCGCACCTGGCAGGAGGGGCAGGCGCGAGACCCTCAAACGAGACAGGCGCCTGAGCAGGATGGACGGACCCGGTCAGGACGTGACCAGGAAGCCGGCGAGCCCCGCCGCCGCAGGACCGATTCAATATTGGATTTGACGGCGTAGCCGAAACGGCACGCACCGGTAGGAGGAAGTCGACGTGGAGATTTCAGAAGTCACGGGAGCCTATGACCAGGGCTACCTCACCGACGCGGTGAACTCCGAGCTCGGCAAGGACGAGTTCCTGAGCCTCTTGGTCACCCAGCTTCAGTATCAGGATCCGCTCGATCCGATGGACAACTCGCAGTTCGTGGCCCAGCTCGCTCAGTTCAGCTCGCTCGAACAGATGACGAACCTGAACTCGGCCTACGTCGACCAGAGCGCGCTGATCCAATCGATGAACAACAATCTTACCGCCTCGTTCGTGGGCCAGGAGGTCGTCGTCTCGAGCGACACCTTCCGGATCTCGCAGGACGGGACGGCGAAGGTGGGGGCCTACCTGACCAACGCGGCCGGCGAGGTACGGATCGACATCCTCGACGTCAACGGACAGACGGTCCGGAGTCTCTCCATGCAGGATGTTCGAGCCGGCACGCAGGTGATCGAGTGGGATGGTCTCGACACGGCCGGCAGGGCGGTGCCCGAAGGCAGGTACTCGATCTTGGTCGAGGCCGTCGACGTGGCCGGCAATGAGATCGATGCCTACGCGATCGTGGCGGGGAAGGTCGACAGCGTCTCGTTCGACCAGGGGTCGGCCTATCTGAGCGTGGCCGGCGCGCAGGTGCCGATCGGAACACTGATCCAGGTCCTCTCCGGCGAGGCGGGGTATGTCCCGGCGATCGGCGGTGACGCGAGCGGTGAAACCGGTTCCGGATCGAGCAGCGAAGTCCCCGGGGAAGACGAGGGCGGCGGCGGTGCCGGCGCGGATGGTGCAGGGCGTACCGACGAGCCGGGGAATATGACGGATTGGTAATGGGAATCCGGCCGGGTCCCCTTAGGGGCCGGGCATTGGGCTAGAAGGAATCCGAGCCCCCGCGCTTCGCACAGGACGTGCGCGGCGGAACGGTTGCGGACGAACGAAAGGAAAGAGGAGGGCTTCGAACCATGATGCGTTCGCTCTACTCGGCGGTGTCGGGTCTATCGGGCAACATGCTGCGCATGGATGTCATCGGTAACAACATCGCCAACGTCAACACGATCGGCTTCAAGTCGGGTCGTGTGAACTTCGAAGAGACCTTGGGGCAGGTGCAGCAATCGGCCACCGCGCCGACCGAGATGTCCGGCGGCACCAACGCCATCCAGGTCGGCACCGGCTCGCTGACGAGCAGTGTCTCGCAGATGTACACGCAGGGCAGTCTGATGATGACCGGCATCAACACCGATCTGGCAATCGAGGGCGAGGGTCTCTTCGTCCTGAGCGATGGCGAGATGCGGATCTACACGCGCGACGGCTCGTTCCAGGCCGACGCCTTGGGGCGTCTGGTGAGCCCGGGCAGCGGCAGCATCCTGCAGGGCTATGCCTACGACCAGGTGAGCGATACGTACGAGTCCAGCCTCTCGGACATCTACCTGCCGCTCAAGGACGTCGAGCCGGCCAAGGCCACGACGACGATCAACCTGGGCGGCAACATGGATGCCGACTCCCAGCCGACAGGCTCCTACATGAAGACCAACGCGATGTACAACAGCCTGGGTGAACTGGCGACCGAGGACACTACCCTGGTCGATCTGCGCCAGGCGGAGACCGGGGTGGGGTCACTGACCGAACCCGGCGACACGATCTTCATCGGTGCGGTGGTGGGCGGTGAGACCGTCAGCGCCAACGTGGAGGTCGCCGTCGGTACGACCATCGCTGATCTGACCGAGGCGATGCAGACGGCCCTGAATTCGGTCGAGGGTGTGAGCGGCATCACGGTCGCCATGGGTACCGACGGCCGCATCTATGCCGAGACGCCCGACCAGCTCGGCACGGGTGCCGAGATCGCCACGCTGACGCTCTCGGCCACCGACGCGAACGAACAGGCCCGCGGAACCTTCAGCGCGGCGCTGGCCTTCAGCGACATCTCGGATGCCCGCGATGCCGGTCAGTTCTACGAGGAGATCACCGTCTACGACGCGCTCGGTTTCGCCCACAACGTGAAGTTCACCTTCACGCGTCTGGAGGGGCTCAACGAGTTCATCTGGGAGGCCGAGGTCGATGACGGCGAGACCGAGATCCTGCAAGGCGGATCGGGCCGGGCGGCCTTCCGGGCCGACGGCTCGCTCGATGCGCTGGTTTATGACGCCAGTGGCGATATCGTGCCGACCGCGCTCTCGATCGCTCCCGACACCGGCGCCGAGGGCGTCCTGCGCATGGAACTCGACGTGGGCACCCGCGGCGCGTTCGACGGCCTGACCATGCTGCGCGGCACCCAGAGCCTGGAGAGTTCGCAGAACGGGTACAGCAAAGGCACCTTCACGCAGTTCACGATCGACGAGGCGGGCCGGGTGATGGGTGTGTTTTCGAACGGCGTGATTCGTCCGATCAGCAAGATCGCCATCGCCGAATTCTCGAATCCGGTCGGTCTGACCAAGATCGACTCGAACGCCTACATCGAGAGCCCGAACTCGGGGCCGCCCACGATCGGCGCCTCGGGAGAAGGCATCGGCTCGACGATCGCCCCGGGTGCACTCGAGCAGGCCAACGTGGATTTGGCCACCGAGTTCACCGACATGATCGTGGCGCAGCGCGGCTTCCAGGCCAACGCGCGGGTCATCACCTCCACCGACGAGGTGCTGACCGAGCTGATCAATATCAAGCGGTAGCGTGACGCACTAGGTTCGTCCGGATTCCTCGCCCGTGGTCCCCCTTCGGCCGGCTTCCGAGCCGGCCGGGGGGGACCGGGGCGGCCCAAGGAGGCACGAGGACCGATGGCAGCGAGAGAAGAAGAATCCAAACAAGCAGCCCGAGCCGAGGACGGCGGTCTGGATGACGATGCCCCGGAAACCGGCGGCGCACCCGAACCCGAATCGCGATCGAAGCTCGGTGCCCTGCTCGTCCCCGACGCCCTCGTACGGATGGGCATCGGCGTACTCGTGCTGAGCGGTCTGACCGTGGGCGCGTTCTTCCTCGTCACCGACGTGATCGGACCGGCGGTGGGACCGGTCGACGCGGTGAGCGTGGCGGGGACCACGGCCGACGGCGATGTGCCGCCGGTGGTGGCGCCTCCCGGAGACCAGTACATGATCGACGAGATCGTTCTCAATCCGGCCGGCAGTCGGGGCAAACGCTTCTTGCGGCTGGGCGTGTGTCTGGAGACCGATGACGGCGCCTCCGTGCTGGCCGAGCTCGAGCTGCGCAAGGCACAGGTGCGCGACCTTCTGATCCGCAAGTTCAGCTCACGCACGATCGATGAGCTCAGCGACCCGACCGTGCGAGAGGAAGTCCGGCTGTCCTGTATCGACGAGATCAACGCGACGTTGACCGCGGGCACGATCTCGAACCTGTACTTCACCGACTACGTGCTGCAGTAGGGCAGTAGCGCGAGCGAGGTTGGCGGCGTGGCAAACATTCTCTCTCAAGATGAGGTTGATGCTCTGCTCAACTCCTTCTCCGACGAGGAGGACGGAGCCGCAGAACCCCAGCCGGAAGCCGAAGCGAAGGAGGCGCCCAAGGCCGACCGGAGCGTGGCCGTCTTCGATTTTCGGCGTCCCAATCGCATCTCCAAGGATCAGCTGCGCTTTCTGGAGACGTTGCACGAGACCTACGTCAGCCGGCTGACCGGCGTCCTTTCGGGCTACCTGCGCACGATGGTGGAGATGAACATCCTGTCGGTCGAGCAGCTTACCTACGGTGAGTGGGTTCAGAGCTTGCCCGAGTCGACCTGTCTGTTCCCGTTCGCCATGCATCCGCTGCAGGGCTCGGGGGCCATCGAGTTCAATCAAGCCCTGGGCCTCTCGATCGTCGACCGCCTTCTGGGCGGGCAAGGGTCCTCGCTGGACCGGGTGCGCGAGCTGACGCATCTGGAGGAGACGATCCTGGCGCAGGTCTCGCGCCAGTCGCTGGAGGTGCTGCGCGAGGTTTGGGGCGTCGTCGCCGAGATCCGGCCGGAGATCGAAGGGTTCGAGAAACTCCCGAACATGCTCAAGCTCCTGCCCGATCCCGAGACGGTCGTGCTGGTCACCCTGGAGATCAAGACCCAGACGATCAACGGCGCGCTCACCTACTGCTATCCGTTCGTTTCGCTGGAACGGGTGCTCAACAAGGCCAGCGCGGGGGCCTATGCGGTGCGGGCCATCCGGCCCCGGCGCACCGAGCAGGGTGTGCACTGGCTGAGCCAGGGCCTGGAAGAGGGCCGCGTGCCGTTGCGCGTGCAGTTCGCCGAAGGCGAGCTCACGATCGGTGAGTTCGTTCACCTGCGCAAGGGCGATATCCTGCGCCTCAAGACCAGGATCGAGGAGCCGGTGCGGATCGAGGTCGGCGGCAAGAACAAGTTTGCCGGTCGCGCCGGACAGGTGAAACGCAAGCTGGCGGTACAAATCCTAGGACGGATCGCGGAGCCCGAGGATGAGCCCGTGATCGACCCCGATGAAGGAGGAGAAGCCGATGATGGGGGATCCCCAAGAACCCAAACGGGCAATGAGCAAGGATGAGATCGACAATCTCTTCGACGGCGACGAGGCCCAGGACATGCTCAAGGCCGAATCGGGCTCCGGGGACGAGGATGCGTCCGGATCGGCCGGTGCCGGCGACGTCGGGGCGGCCGGCGAAGCGGCCGGCAGCGCCGGCGATGGAGCCTCCGAGGCGGTCGGGAACGAGGGTTTCGACGGCAATGCCGCCCGCGATCTCGATCTAGGCGAGGAAGAAGAGACCGAAGTCCAACCGGTCGAGTTCGGGCAGCTCGACGGCTCGGGTGCCGCTGGTGAGAGGGCCAACATCGATCTGCTCCTGGACGTCAAGCTGCCGGTTTCGGTCGAGCTCGGTCGCACCGACGTGCAGGTGAAGGAGATCCTGGATTTCAGTCCGGGGTCGATCGTCGAACTCGGTCGAATGGCCAGCGAACCGGTCGACATCCTGGTCAACGGGGTGCTGGTGGCTCGCGGCGAGGTGGTCGTGATCGAAGAGCACTTCGGCGTACGCCTGATCTCGCTCATCTCGCCCAAGGAACGGATCCGCAGCCTGGCGGGGGATGCGTGATGATAAGGCGCCCGCATCGTTACCCTGTCCGCGCCGCTCTCGCAATGCTGCTCGCAGCGGCCGGGATCATCTGCGGCGGACCGGCCTGGAGCCAGGATGGCTCGGAGACCTCCGGGAGCCCGGATCACGGGCTCGCCGGCCTGGCGACGATGAGCAACTCACCGGCGACGGCCGGCTCCGCAGGCCTGCTCGGCTCCCCGGCGGCGGCCGGCTCCACGATGACGGCCGGCCAGGCGCTGGAGGAGTCGTTGCATTTCTCCGCCGGCGGGATGCTGGCGCGCGTGGGACTGGGCCTGCTGCTCGTCTTCGGGATCCTGGGCAGCGTGCTCTTCCTCTACAAGAAGGCCACCCGGGGATCGCTGGGTGGCGGCACGCGCCACGGGATCGAGGTGGTGACCCAGCGGGGTATCGGGCAGAAGAGTTCCCTGGCCGTCGTGCGGGTCGCCGGAGAGACCCTGCTGCTGGGGATCACCCCGAACCAGATTCGTCTACTGACGCCCATCGGTGAGGCGAGTTCGAGCGCGAGCTCGAGCGCGAGCGCCGGAGCGGTGACGGGGCATCCGGATTCGACCGTCTCGAGCGCGCCGTTCCAGGCGCGGCGCGAAGCGGTCCGCTCGAACGCGCTGACAGAGGTTCCGGCCGGTCCAGCCGGTCCAGCCGGTCCAGCGGGTCCAGCAGAGGTTCCAGCCGGTCCGGCCTGCCCTGCTCCGGTCGCGGCGTCCCTCGCCCTGGACGGGGGCGGAGAATCCCTGTTCGAGAACGAACTGGCCGGCGAGGTCCGCCGGGTTCGCGAGAATCTGGTCACCTCACTGCGCCGGCTGAACACCGCCGAGCGGTAGAAGAGGATGCTGCCGATGCTCGGATACCCAACAGATCGCAAGCGAGCCCTCCGCCACCCGGGGCCGTTCTCCAGGCTCGTCGCGGGCCTGCTCGCCGGGCTCTTCCTCACCGGTATCGTGACGGCGGCCTGTGCGGGCCCCTCACTCACCTTGAGCCTGGACGATACAGACGGCGACCCCGCCGCGCCGGAGAAGATCTCGACCGGGCTGCAGATCCTGCTGCTCATGACGATCCTCTCGGTGGCGCCGGCGCTGGTGCTCATGATGACCAGCTTCGCGCGGATCGTCGTGGTGCTCTCCTTCGTCCGCCAGGCCCTGGCCACCCAGCAGATGCCCCCGAACCAGGTGCTGATTGGCCTGGCGCTCCTGATGACCTTCTTCGTGATGGCGCCGACCTACCAGGCCATGCACGAGACGGCCATGAAGCCCTACATGGATGGCGAGATCTCGGCCACCGACGCCCTGCGCGAGGGCAGCGCCCCGCTTCGCGAGTTCATGCTGAAGCAAACCCGCCAGAAGGATCTCGCCCTCTTCGTCAGCATGCTCAAGCAGGAGAAGCCCGAGACGGCCGAGGATCTGCCCATGACCGTGCTGGTTCCGGCCTTCATGACCAGCGAGCTGCGCACCGCCTTCCAGATGGGCTTCGTCATCTACTTGCCGTTTCTGATCATCGACATGGTCATCGCCAGCGTCCTGATGTCGATGGGCATGCTGATGCTGCCGCCGGCGATGATCTCGTTGCCGTTCAAGATCCTGCTCTTCGTGCTCGTCGACGGCTGGCACCTGGTGGTGAAGTCGCTCGTGTCGAGCTTCGCTTGAGGATGAGTCAGGAGCTCTTGTCCCAGGAGCTCTTGTCCCAGGAGCTCACGTCCGAGGAGCTCATGTTCCAGGAGGTTTCATGACCACCACCGACGCGATTGCGCTCTTCCAGCAGGCCATCTTTCTGGCCCTCACCGTGGCTGGGCCCATGCTGATCTTCGGCCTGATCGCCGGGCTGCTGGTCTCGATCTTCCAGGCAGTTACCCAGGTCCACGAGATGACCCTCACCTTCATCCCCAAGATCCTGGCGGTCGTGCTCAGTCTGTTCTTGTTCCTACCCTGGATGGTCAACCAGCTCTTGGATTTCAGCACGAACCTCTTCGGCGGCCTGGCGCTGTTGCGGTAACCGGGAAAGGGCCGGCGAGGGTATGTGGCCGATAAACGCTGAAACGGCAGAGATATTCGGGCTTCTCTTCTCCCGATGTCTAGGCTTCTACATCGCGGGACCGCTCTTTGCCCAGCGTACGATTCCTTCCCAGATCAAGCTCCTGTTGGCCGTGGTGACGAGCCTGGCCTTGATGCCCCTGGTCACGACCGCCGGACCGCCACCGGCCGACCTATGGGGCTTCGGCCTGGCCGTGGCGGGGGAGACCTTCGCGGGCTTGCTGCTCGGGTTTGCGGCCACCCTGCCGATCGCCGGCATCCGGCTGGGCGCCAGCCTCGTGGGCATCCAGATGGGCTTCGGGATCGTCAACGTCATCGATCCCAAGGAGGGGGGGCAGAGCCCGATTCTGTCTCGCTTCTACCACATGCTCGCCCTGGTGCTCTTCTTGCTTCTCAACGGCCACCACCTGCTGATCCGGGCTCTGGGGGTCAGTCTGGAACTGGTGCCCCTGGGCGGCGCTCAGCTCTCCACGGGGCTGGCGGGCCACCTGATCGGTCTGGCCGGCACCATGTTCCTGACCGCCCTGGCGGTCGGGGGGCCGCTGATCGCTGTCTTGTTTCTGGCCGATGCTGCCTTGGGATTTGTCGCCCGGACGGTGCCGCAGATGAATATCTTCATCGTCGGCTTCCCCATCAAGATCGCCCTGGGGCTGCTCGGAATCGGCCTAACTCTGCCCTATTTCTTCAGAACCGTCGAAGAGCTCATCTCGGGTCTCGAGCGGGATTTCCTCGTTCTCCTCGCTGGCATGTAGGTTGCATGGCTTCTCGCCGGACACCCCTCACCCGGGTGCCACGTCCGCAGGGAAGGGAAGCATTCGATGGCTGACCAGCAGTTTCAGGAAAGGACCGAGCCGGCCACCCCCCGGCGCCGCCGCCAGGCGCGCGAGGAGGGTAAGGTGGCTCGCAGCCAGGAGCTGGGCTCGGCCTTCGTGCTGCTCTCGGCCATGGGCCTCTTGGCCGTGGCCGGGCCGTTCATGCTCGAGCGGATGATGGAACTCTTCCAATTGCTGCTCGCCGGCAGCGGCCAGATCGAGCTGAGCGGCGACCTTCTGTACGGGTACTTCAGCGGTGGCATCGCCAAGGTGCTGTTGATCCTGGCCCCCCTGGCCGGGGCGGTCCTGGTGGTGGGCTTGCTCGTCAACTTCGCCCAGGTGGGCTTCATGCTGACCTGGAAGCCGCTTGCTCCCAAGCTCGATAAGCTCAGCCCGGTCCGGGGATTCCAGCGCATGTTCTCTAAGCAGAGCTTCGCCGAGCTGGCGAAGTCGCTGCTCAAGGTCGCCCTGGTGGGCGGCATCGCCTACTTCAGCCTGAAGGGGGAGATCGGGCGCCTCGCGAGCATGATCGGCACCAACCCCATCCCGATGTTTGGGTACGTGGCCGTCGTGGCCGTCAAGCTTGGCCTCAAGATCGGTGTCGCGCTTCTGGCCCTCGCGCTCTTCGACTACGCATTCCAGCGCTGGGACTATGAGAAGAGCATCATGATGAGCCACAAGGAGATCGAGGAAGAATCCCGCCAGACCGAGGGAGATCCCCGCGTGCGGGCCCGCCAGCGGTCGATCCAGCGCGAGGCCGCCACGCGGCGCATGATGGACGCCGTCAAGACCGCCGATGTGGTCGTCACCAACCCGGTGCGCTTCGCGGTGGCCCTCAAGTACGACCGGGAAACGATGAAGGCGCCGAAGGTTGTGGCCAAAGGCGCCCGCAAGATGGCCGCCCGGATCCGCGATCTGGCCACCGAGCACGGTGTGCCGATCGTGGAAGATCCGCCCCTGGCGCGGCTGCTCTACAAGCAGGTGGAGATCGATCAGGAAGTGCCGGTGGCCCTCTTCCGGGCGGTTGCCGAGCTGCTGGCCTATGTCTATCGCGTCAAGGACCGCCGCCCACGGGCGGCCGGGGTGGCCTAGGGAGGGCGCTGGGGCGCCTAGGGGGAGATGAGCGGCGTGTCGAGTTGGCAACAGCGATCGGATGTGCTCCTGGCCGGCGGCGTGCTGCTGCTGCTGGGCGTGATGATCATTCCGGTTTCCCCGGTGTTGCTCGACCTGCTGCTGATCGCCAACCTGGCCTTTGCCCTCGTAACCCTGTCCCTCACGATCTACGTGCGTCAGCCGCTGCAATTCAATGCGTTTCCAACGGTTCTGCTGCTGGCCACTCTCTTCCGTCTGTCGCTCAACGTGGCCACCACCCGCCAGATCCTCCTCAACGGCTACGGCGGCAAGGTCATTGCCGCCTTCGGCAACTTCGTGGTCGGTGGCAATTACGCCGTCGGGCTCGTGGCCTTCCTCATCTTGATCGTCATCCAGTTCGTCGTGATCACCAAGGGCGCTGCCCGCATCGCCGAGGTCAGTGCCCGCTTCACCCTCGACGCGATGCCGGGCAAGCAGATGGCCATCGACGCCGACCTGAACGCGGGGCTTATCGATGAGACCGAGGCCCGCGAGCGGCGGACCGGCATCGCCCGCCAGGCCGACTTTTACGGGGCCATGGACGGTGCCAGCAAGTTCGTCCGGGGTGACGCGGTGGCCGGCATCATCATCACCGTCATCAATATCCTGGGCGGCTTCGTGATCGGCATGATCCAGCTCGGCATGCCCCTGCCCGAAGCGGCCCGTACCTTCACGCTGCTGACGATCGGTGATGGCCTGGTGGCTCAGATTCCCGCGCTCATCATCTCCACCGCCGCCGGCCTGCTGATTACCCGCTCGGAGGGCCAGAGCCACCTGGGCGAGGAACTCTTTACCCAGATGTTGGGCGAGGCGCGCGCCCCGTTCGCGGCCGCCGGTATCCTGACCATGCTGGGTCTGGTGCCGGGGTTGCCTCTGCTGCCCTTCTGGATGCTGGCGGGGTTGACCGCCGGCGCGGGTCTACTGGCCCGCCGCGCGGGCCGCAAAGCTTCGGCCGAGCGCGAGGCGCAAGAGCGCCAGGAACCGTCCGGACCCGAGAAGATCGAGAGCCTGCTCGAGATCGACCCGCTCGAGCTCGAGCTGGGGTTCGGCCTCATCCCGCTGGTGGATGAGTCCGCCGGCGGGGACCTGCTTGCCCGGGTCACCAGCACACGCCGCCAGATCGCCGGCGAACTGGGGTTCGTGGTGCCACCGGTGCGAATTCGCGACAACGTCCAGCTTTCCGCCGAGGACTACCGCGTCAAGCTGCGCGGTGAAGAGGTCGCTGGAGGCAGCCTCATGACCGGTAGCCTGATGGCCATGGGGCCGGGCGTCGCCGAGGGCAAGGTCGAGGGGCTGCGGGCCACCGAACCGGTGTTCGGTTTGCCGGCGGTCTGGATTCCCGAGCATCGCCGCGGCGAGGCCGAGATGACCGGTGTGACGGTCGTCGAACCGTCGGCCGTGGTGGCCACCCACCTCACCGAAATCGTCAAGACCCACGCCCATGAGCTGCTTACACGCCAGGACGCGCAGACCCTGATCGATCAGGTCAAGACCACCCATCCGGCGGTGGTCGAAGAACTCATCCCCAACCTGCTCACCGTCGGCGGCGTGCAGAAGGTCCTGAAGCGCCTCCTCAAGGAGCAGGTCTCGATCCGCGACATGGTGACGATTCTCGAGGTGCTGGCCGATAACGCGGGGGCCGTCAAGGACCTCGACTCGCTGGTCGAGCGGTGCCGGGTGGCGATCAACCGGTCGCTGATCCGGCCCTACAAGGATGGCAAGGGCAATCTATCGGTCGTGACGCTGGACCCGCGTCTCGAGCAGAGGCTGGTCGAGTCGGTTGCGCCGGGGCAGGAGGGGCAGAACCGCCTCGTTCTGGATCCGGGCACCGCCCAGGTTCTGATGAACCAGGTGTCCGAATCGATTCAGACCCTGCTCAGGGTGGCCCAGCATCCGGTGATTCTGTGCAGCCAGTTCCTGCGGCCCTACCTGCAGGAGTTCATCGGCCGTTTCGTTCCCCAGGTGGTGGTCCTCTCCTATGCGGAGGTGGGTGGTCTGGCCACCGTCCGCACGGTGGCCGCGATCGGGAGCGATGCGGCGGGTGAGGAGAAGCCCCGTGCCGGCGGCGCCGGCGCCGCCACCGGCAGCCAGGCGCAGGGCAGCCAGGCGCAGGGCAGCCAGGCGCAGGGCAGCCAGGCGCAGGGCCGCCAGGGCAAGGGCCGCCCGACGTTGCAGGCCGTGCCGGCCCGGCAGGCCCAGTCGGCCTGATCGGCCTGAGGTGTTGAGCCGCTGGGTCCCTGGGGCGATGCCGTGACGGCGGGTACCGGGAGGCGGCATCCCGCGACCGTCGCCGCGGGATGGGCCAGGCAGAGGAGTTCGAAGGCATGAGGATCAGACGCTTCACCGCCGGTGACATGACCGAGGCGCTGCGCCAGGTGCGCGAGACGCTGGGTCCTGAGGCGGTCATCCTCGAGACGAAGAAAGCGTCCGGGCGGCTGGGGCGCGGAGGCAAGGTCATGGTCGTGGCCGCGGTCGACCGGCATCCGGCCACCCAACCCGACGGTCCGCCACAGTTCGGACGCCGCAGCTCGCCCGTACGCTCCAGCGCCCCGCCCGCCCACGCGGTCCGCCGTGCGCCGGATCCGTACGACGCACCGCCGGCTCCCGGCCCGCACATCGAATCCGGCGCGACCCTGGCGTTTGGTGCCCGGCCGACCGAAGCGCCCCTGATCGCACCGGTGGCCTTGCGCTCGGCAAGCCCAGCGCCGCCGATGAGCACCGAGACCGATAACCTGCGCACAGAGGTCGATCGCCTGCGGGCCCGCATCCAGCATCTGAACCGGCTGGTGACGAGCGATCACTTCTCGGCGATTCCGATCCCCCTGCGTGACATCTATCTGAGCATGGTCGAGGCCGAGGTGGACTCGAATCTGGCCTTCGCCTTGCTGCGGGACCTGGCCCGTGAAGAGCGCCCCGGTCTACTCACCCCGCCCTCACTCGAGGGGCTGCGCCGGCGCTTGCTGCGGGTGTTGCCGGCCGCCAGGGGTGTCGTCGAAGAGGCGGCACACCGGGTGGTCCTGCTGGCGGGGCCGACCTCCAGCGGCAAGACGACGGTGGCAGCCGGTCTGGCCGCGAGGGCGCTTGCCCGCGGCCGCCGTCCGGCCCTGGTGTCGGCGGATGCGTTCCGCGCCGCCGGAGCCAGTGCGCTCGAATCCTACGCCGGCATCCTCGAGGTGCCCTTCGCCACCGCCTTCGAACCCACCGACCTCGGTGCAGCGGCTGCCCGGTCCGACATGGCCCGCTGCGATCTGCTCATCGTCGACAGCCCCGGCGCGGGCGGCGCGGACGAGGAAATCTACGGATGGATCCGCTCGCTCTCGGAGCATCTGGCCGAGCCGGCCGTACATCTGGTGCTTCCGGCCACGAGCAAAGCGGCCGACGGCGCGGCGGTGCTCGAGAGGTTCGCGGGGACCAATCCTGAAGCGCTCATCTTCACAATGCTCGATGAAACAAGAAGCTACGGCGGGATCCTCAGCCTGGCTCTGAAGAGCCGGTTGCCGGTGAGCTACCTGGGCTTCGGCCGCAACATCCTCACCGACCTGCATCCGGCCGAGCCCCGGATCCTGGTGGACCTGGTGGTCGAGCAGTGCGCGGCGGCCGCCGCGAGCGAACTCGACCCTCGGCATGGTCGCGGGCCCACCCACGTTCCGATCAAGGAGGTTCTTTCATGAGTCGCGACCGGTTTGAATCGCCCTGGCATGACCCGATGGCGCCGTCCGCCGATCGCGGAGCCCGTTCGGTCCCCCGTCACCCGGCGGCGCCCGAGGCCGAGCCCGAGGCGGCCGCGTCCCAGCCGTTCGTGGTGGCCGTCACCAGCGGCAAGGGCGGTGTGGGCAAGACCAACCTGGTGACCGGGTTGGCCATGCTGATGGCTGAGAGCGGCCTGAAGGTCATGCTGCTCGACGGCGACCTCAGTCTGGCCAACGTGGACCTGCTGCTCGGGCTCGCGCCTCGCTACAACCTCTACGATGTGGTCCATGGACGGAAGCGCCTGAGCGAGATCATCCTGCGCGGCCCGAACGACATTCGGATCATTCCGGCCGCGTCCGGAGTGGAGGAGATGGCCGGACTGGACGATTACCGAAGAGAGGTCTTGGTGCGTTCCCTGGAGTCGGTGGCCCGAGATCGCGACGTCCTGCTCATCGATACGGGTTCGGGTATTCACCGGCAGAACATTCGTCTGGCCCAGCTGGCCGACGAGATCCTGGTCGTCACCACGCCCGAGCCGACGGCCTTCTCCGATGCCTATGCCACCATCAAGGTGCTGGCCTCTCGCCGTCTGGCCAATCCGCCCCGGCTGGTGGTGAACATGGCCCGCACCGAGGCCGAAGCCGGTCGGGTCGCCGCGCGCGTAGCGCGGGTGGCCGACCAGTTCTTGGGTTTCGAGCCACAGCTCTACGGGGTCATTCCCCAGGACGAATCCGTGCCGAAGGCCGTGAAAAGCCAGCAATCCTTCGTGAAGAAGTTCCCCGACGGTCCCGCCACCGCCGGGCTGCGCGAACTCATGCGACGGCTCTTGGAACCCACCGCGGAGCCGCATCCGCTCGACGCTGAGGGTACCGCGCAGCAGCGGTCGCTCGAGGCGGCGTAGGGACTGGAGGAAGAGCGGCGATGAAGGCGTGGGCCGACATGTGGGCACTGAGACTTGGGGTGGGAGCCACCTGCCTGATCCTGGTCGTCGGGCTGGCCAGCGGCATTGGTCCGTCCACGATGGTGCTGCGTAGCGTCGTCGTGGGCGCGGTGCTGTACCTGGGTCTGCGGATCCTGAGCGGTCTGGTTGGCGCCGCGCTGCTGCGCCTGGCGGTCGAACACAACCTCGCCAAGAAACGGGCCGCGAAGGCGGCCGAAGAGGAGGGCGCCGCGTCCTCAGACCGGGCGGTCGAAATTGGCGACGACGCCGATGCCGCGACGCGCGTGGCGATCCGTGCGCTCGCTGGTGAGGCCGGCGTCCCGGAGATCGACGAAGGGAAGGAGGACACATCCGCGGCTCGAAAAGCCGCCGCGTAGAACGCCTGTGCCCGTCCGCGGGCGCCGGCGGGACAAGGATCGGTCACCCCCGGTAGACCGGCGCGCGGCCCCGGGCGCACCCGAGATGCCGGACAGCCCGTTGGCTCACCACCCAGAAGGAGATCGACACATACAATGCATGACACGGCCTCCCTACTCCGGATGGCGGCCCGCCCGATTCCCCCGGGCCTGGCGCCCGATGAACACACGAAGGCGGAAGCCCTGCGCGACTACGCGCCCCTGGTCAAGTACGTCGTGGATCGAATCGCGAGCAGTTTGCCGAAGTCGATCGAGAAGGACGATCTGATCAACACGGCTGTCATCGGCCTTTTCGATGCCCTCGAGAAGTTCGATGCGAGCCGCGGGACGAAGTTCGAGACCTACGCGATCTGGCGGATCAAGGGCGCCGTGCTCGACGAGTTGCGCTCGCTCGACTGGGCCAGCCGGACGACGCGCCGCAAGGCTCGCGAGATCGAACGGACCTGCCGGTTGCTGGACCAGCGTTTCGGCCGGGCGGCGACCGAGGAGGAGATCGCGGCCGAGATGAATCTTTCGGTGAGCGAGTACCTGCGCCTGCTCGAAGAGGTGCGGGGGGCATCGCTCCTGAGCCTGGACCAGACGGTGTCGGTCGACGACGAGCACGACCTGACCGGCCTCTGCGAGCTCATCGAAGACGACGCCACGATCAACGCTCTCGAGCGGATCGAGGAGGAGCAGTCCCAGGTGTTGCTGCTCGAGGCCATCAACATCCTCAGCGAGCAGGAACGTCTGGTGGTCGCGCTCTACTACTACGAAGAGATGACACTCAAGGAGATCGGCGAAACGCTGGATATCTCCGAGTCGCGCGTCTCGCAGATCCACACCAAGGCGGTGTCGCGGCTGCGGGCGCGTATGCGAAAGCGGTTGATGGTCGCCTAGCGCGGCGGACCGCGCGGTGGCGGGTAGCCATGGCGACGGCTGAGGTAGCGCGCGGCGGACCGCGCGGTGGCGGGTGGCTCTGGCGACGGCCGAGGTAGCGCGCGGCGGACCGCGCGGTGGCGGGTGGCTCTGGCGACGGCTGAGGTAGCGCGCGGTGGACCGCGCGGTGGCGGGTGGCTCTGGCGACGGCTGAGGTAGCGCGCGGCGGACCGCGCGGTGGCGGCGAACATGCAAGACGTCTCCAATCTCAGACAGGTTCTGGCGCAGACGCACGCCGTTCAGCGCCAGCAGGAGAATGCGCGCCGGCGGGGCGAGGTCGAGCAGCAGGCCAAGACCCGGGAACTGCGCGACAAGGTCGACATCCGGGGACGCCATGTGGAGGAGACGCGGGAGCCCGACGGAGCGCGGATCGATCCGGACGCGGGGCGCGAGCAGCCCAGCTCTTCGAAACACCACGACGCTCGCGAGCGGCAACGGCAACAGGAGTCGAAGAAGGAGCCGCCGCCCGTGGATGATGAGGAGCATACGGTGGATCTGCGGGAGAACTCGAACGCGTCCGCGCTGGATGAGGACGGCAAGGGAGCGCGGCTGGATCTGACCGAGGACGGCACGCACGCCGCCGCCGGCGGCGGCGGGCCGGGCCGGACCGATGACGAGGACGACGGCAAGGGTTCGGTCATCGATGTGACGGCTTGAACGCCGATGGATTGAACACGCACAGGAAGGGGCAGGGACATGGCAAAGCAAGAGCGCTACCGCAGATTGCTTGGCATGGTCATCGCCGGGTCGATGCTGGGAGCCCTGCTGGGCTTGCTGCCCACGGCGCTCGACCGGCTGCGCGAGACTGCGGGCGGTGTGCCCGAGAAGACCGAACTGGCCGCGCGCGGTGATCTGGCCGCCCGCGCTGATCTGGCCGCGCGCGGTGATCTGGCCGCCGACCCGACGCTCATAGCGCCCTCGCGTGCGGCACTTGGCACCGATCCCGAGGCGAGGCGCCGGCAACAACTCGAGTTCCTGCGAGGGGATCTCGCCCGCCGGGCCGAGGCGATTGCCGTCCAGGAAGAGGCGCTGCGCCGCGATCTGCTCGAGACGTTCTGGAAGCGCCAGGCGGCCGTTTCGGTGGCCACGGTGTGTCTTGCGTTGGCGGTGGTGGGTGCCGTGCTGTGGCGGGTGCGCGGCGGCGGTTTCCTGAAAGCCGACCGCCGGGCGGAGGAGACCCGGCTTCGCAGCCTGCAGATGGCCGTCATTGGGGCCCTGGAGGAGTTCGAGAGCAAGTTGCAGCAGGCCCAGCGCACGATGCCGGGGGGGAGTGTCTCGGGCGTCCCGCCGACGACTCCGGCCTCAGCGGTGCCTCCGGCCTCAGCGGTGCCTCCGGCCTCAGCGGTGCCTCCGGCCTCAGCGGTGCCTGCGGCCGAAGCGGATCAGCCGGCCCAGCCCGGTCCATGGCCCCCGTCCACCGACCTGGGCGCGTCCGAGGAGGGTTCCTTCTTCAGTGCCGAACGTGACGCGGCGGAGGAGGATCCCGCGCCGACCTCCTCGTTCTTCGCCGAACGAGACGCTTTGTGGGAAACCGCCCGCCAGTCCCTGCTCCGCGAATTGCGCGAGCGCGATGGGGCCGGAGCCGGCGGCGCACCTGTCGCACCGGGTCCGAACGCGAACGAGGAACCGATGGGCGGGACGGTTGCAGCCGACAGAGCCGACACAGCCGACAGAGCCGACACAGCCGACACAGCCGGCGCTCGAACCGGCACGAGCTGGGCCCGCCGCTTTCTCGAGCCGGACGAAGCGTACGAGGAGGCGAGCGATCCTTTCGCCGCGGCACCCGGTCGCCGGCAACCTCCGGCCCATGATGCGGACAGGGTCTCGGTTGACGGCCCGTGGGGCGAACCCGCCCGCCGACCCGCGGAGGGAACCACACCGGACTCGAGGTCGCGCATCCGGGGTCAGATCGAATACCTCTCCAGCGAGGGATGGACCGAGGGTGAGATCGCCCGTCGCCTGGGCGTTTCGCGGGAAGAGGTGCGGTTGGCTCGTGAGCTGCGGGCGCGCGGACTGAGTTCTCGTCCGCTGGCAGCCGGATAGGAGGCGAGGATTGTGAGCTCTCCGACCTCCACGCTGCGGCGGTATCTGGGGGCGCTCGACCGCGGCGAGGTGATCGCCGTGAGAGTGGTGCAGATCGCCGGCGAAGACGTGCGCGTGGCTGCCGGGCCCGGCGCGTTCTGGGCTCGCGCCCGTGGGGGGCGGCCCCGGTTGGGGTATGGCCGGATGGAGGTCGTGCGGTCCGGTTCGCATCCGGTGTTTCGGATGCTCGGCCCGCGCGACGAGGGCACCCTGGACCTCATCGTGGACGCCTCGCGCGAGAAGGCGGCCGATCGGCGGGGAAGCTGGATTGACGAGCGCGCTTGAACGTGGACAAGGGGGCCGTCTGACGGTCGCCTCCGATACGTGAGTCTCGAAGGGTCTCTAAAGGAGGAGAAGGTTCATGGCTGCGGACGCGGCGAGGCGAGAACTGGAACGGATGATCGACCTGCTCGGTGACATCCCCCCGATGCCCTCGGTAGCTACGAGGATCTTGCGCGTGGCGAGTTCAGAGTTCGCGCAGGTCTCGGAGGTTACGCGACTGATCGGCATGGATACGGGGCTGGCGTCGAAGGTGCTGTCGACCTGCAACTCGGCCTACTACGGGTTGCCGCACCGGGTGAAGACGCTGAGCCGCGCCGTGGCGCTGCTCGGATTCAAAGCGGTGCGCAACCTCGTCCTGGTCCACTCGCTGCCCTGGAAGCGGGCCACGTCGCCGAGCTTCGCCGAACAGGTCATCTGGACGCATTCGGCCGCGGCGGCCATGGCCGGTCGCATGCTGGCGACCGAGCACGGGGAGATGGATCCCGAGGAAGCGCTCCTGAGCGGCTTGCTGCACGATGCCGGCCGCCTGGCCATGAATCTAATGATGCCGCAGGACTACGAGCCGGTCATGCGCGCGATCTACAACCGCGAGGGGGAGTCGCTGGCGCTCGAGCAGGCACGCTTCGGCGCCGATCACACCATCGCCGGCCAGATCGTTCTCGAGAAATGGTCGTTCCCCGAGGAACTGGTGGCCGTGGCTCGGGATCACCACCGCCCGCCCGCAGAGATGCCAGGCCATGTGCTCGTGGCGCGGGCGTCCGACGAGCTGGTGCGCCTGAAGGGTTTCGGGGCGGCGAAGCTCGAGCAACCGCCGGAGACGATGCCGCCGGCACTGGCGGCCATGGGATATGAGCTCGGTGAACTGGAGGGGTTGGCCGAGCGACTGGACCAAGCCATTCAGCAGGGGCAGGACGTGTTCCAGCTTGCGTAGGAACGCGGCGCGCTCCCTCGAGCATTGGACAGACGGAGTTTACTTCGATAGGCGATTTGCGAGAAGGAGGACCATCGCATGAGACGCAGGAACGGTGCGGGATCGCGCCAACTGGTGGACGCCACCGAGAAGTTCCGCAAGGCTCAGCTCCAGCTGATCGGCATCCTGGAGACCGAGAAGCTGATCACCAAGAAGGAAGGCTCGACCTTGTCCGGACAGGTGGAACGGGCGGCGGCGCAGAAGCGCTCCTCCGACGTCCTCTCGGCTGCGCTCAGCCTGAATCGGAAGGTCGTCCGGGTGCTACGCCGCGAGAACTTCGCCGACGCCACGCGGCAGGACTCGGAGCTGGAGATTCTCTTTGAAGTCAGCCGGATGATCCAGACCACCCTCGACAAGGAGGAGGTCTACCGGCGGCTGTTGGATCTGATCCACCAGGCCATCCCGTACGACAACGCCACCCTCTTCCTGTGGGACAAGCAAAACAGCAAACTGCATCCGACCGCGCAGCGGGGCGCCTACGTCGATCTGATCGGCGGCGTGCACTTCGAGCACGGTAGTGGGTTCAGCGGCTGGGTGGCGAAGCAGAAGCGCCCCGTGCTCCTCTCCGAGCTGCACCGCGGCCGGCGTCCCGACGATACGCTGGTGGGCAGCTTCATGTCCGTGCCCCTGGTGGTCCAGGGCGAGCTGATCGGGGTCCTGAACATCAGCCATGGTAAGCCGAAGGCCTTCAACGAAGATCAGCTGCGCCTCTTGACCCTGATCGCCGGCCAGGCGGCGGCGACGATCCAACGCCTGTTGCTCTACGCTGACATGCGCCGGCTCGCGATCACCGATGACCTGACCAACATCTATAACCGTCGCCATTTCCTCGATCGCATGCAGAGCGAGATCGACCGCGCCCGTCGCTACGGCACCCCCTTCAGCGTGATGTTCATCGATATCGACAACTTCAAGGAGCTCAACGACAACCACGGCCACCAGGTCGGTGACAAGATCTTGGCCGAGCTGGCCTCGATCCTGAAGCACTGGGCGCGCAGCTCCGACATCGTGGCGCGTTACGGGGGCGAGGAGTTCGTCGTCCTGCTGCCGATGACCGACAAGCCGCGCGCGGTCACCGCCGCCGAGCGGTTGCGCACGCGCGTTCAGCGGCACACCTTCTACCGGCGTAAGAAGCTCACCGTCAGCGTGGGCGTGGCCTCCTATCCCGGGGACGGCGACAACAGCGATCAGCTTCTGGGGCGGGTGGATGAAGCGCTCTACATGGCGAAGAAGACCGGGCGCAACCGGGCGTGTGCATTCGGGGACGTTCTGGCCCCGATCGAAGCGGCCTAGTCGAGATCGTTGGGGCACCGATCCCGTCTTGTGCCCACCCGGCGGCTAGACTAGCTTCTTGGACATGGTCACGCATCGGACCTTGATCCGTATGGGAACCCTTTTGGGTTCGCATACAGGACTACATGAGGGACTGGATACAGGACTGCAGGCCGGCCCTCAGGCCGGGCCTCCGACCAGACTGCGGACGGGGCTGCTTGCAGGACTGCTGATCGTTCTTGCCATGCTGCCGCGGGCGGCCTCGGGCCGGCCCGCGGCTTCGCATTCCCCTGAGTTCGGCTACTGGGCCGGCCTCGAGCTGCAGCAGTCGGCCGCCGCTGCCGGCGGCAGCTGGCAGGCCGAGTTCGACCGGGGCGGGGTGTGGTCTGCCGGAACCGCCGGGCGGTTGACCGCCGGCGCCCATTGGCGCGGCTCCTGGGCGAATGCCACGGTTGCCTGGCGCGGTCGCGTGGGCGAATACGGCCCGGCGAGCGGAGATCTCCTGGCGGCCCGCCTGGCGGCGGTCTGGGGCCCGGTCGAGCTGGCGGCCGGCCGTTTCTCCCCCTGCTGGAACGATGCCCCCGGCCAGAAGCTCCTCATTTCCGAACATGCTCCCGTGCTCGATCAGGTTCACCTGGCCCTCGGTCCCGGCCGCCTGCCCTGGGCGACAGGACGAGCCCGGGCCGAGTCGTTCCTGGCCTACCTCGATGACGCCCACCGAGAGATACCCTATCCGTTGCTGTGGGGGATGCGCGGCTACTGGCAGCCGGCCGACTGGCTGCACCTGGAGGCGCAGCGAACGATCATGATGGGGGGGGCCGGGCGCGGCGACCGGCTCTCGCCGGCCGACTGGGTGGACATCCTTCTGGGCCGTGGCGAGAGCGGCCGCGGTCCCGACTACGCCCCGAGCGACTCGGATCAGAAGGTCGCCTACCTGGTGCGGCTCGCCCCACGAGCCTGGGCGAGACACGCCCTCGGCCTCCATGATCTGGAGCTGTATTGGTACTATGGAGGGGAAGACCGCCTCGAAGATGGGATGCCGATGGCCCCGGGCCGCACCTACGGACTCCGGGTGGCGCCGCGGGCAGGCCTGCGCATCGAGGCCGAGTACACCAACAACGCCGACGATCACAACCTCTGGTACTACCACAAGGTCTACCGGTCGGGGTACACGTACCGGGGTTTCATCCTGGGGCATCCGATGGGCGGGGACGCCCGCCGCTGGCGCGTGCGCATCAGCGGGGGGCCGGCGGTGGAGGGGACGGTTCGCGCCACTGGCCCGGCCGAGGCGAAGGCGGCCGCTGGCCGGCGGTTGTGGCTGGAAGTGCTGCGGCAAGTGCAGGGGGTCCACCGAGCGGAGGCCAACTGGCTACCGGTGGAGCCGGGAGAGTTGATCCGCGTCGAAGTGGGAGTAAGCCAACGGTTTGCGGGTAGAGAGATTCGGTTCTCGGCCGGTGGGCAGAGCTTGACCGGCGCCTATCGGACCGGGGAGAATCTGTATGCAGGGTTCGCGCGCCTGGAACTGTGGTTCCGGGGAGGAGCCCTGGCCGGCGGCGGCGCGAGAGCCAGGTAGCCTGGGATGCAAGGGAATTGTCTTGCGCCACTGTCGCCCATTCTATAGTGTGCCTGGCCGAAGACGCCCGGCAGTCCCGTTCGGGGTTCGGGGGCGCGACTCCGACACAGCTTGAGAGCAGCTGGGAACTAGAAGTCCCAAGATGTTCTTGGAGTAGATGTTGCGTTCAACAGCCGTTCATCCAACCTCGGCGCGGACCGCCTTTGGGAACGACCTGCCCGGCCGGCAGAATGTCGCTGCCGAGCACACGCGCATCTCTCCCGGTAGAGCCTTCGGCCTCGTCCTGCCCGGCCTCGCCTTACTCGACGTCCTGATGGTGACCGGAGGCTTCTTCGCCGCAGTTCAGCTCACCCCCGGGGCACGGGAAGCCGTTCACCAGCTCACGCCCGCGGTCGCCATCCCGCTCGCGGCCCTCATGGTCGTGCTGGTGGCCAGTTTCCTCTGTCTCGGCGGCATGTTCGGCCTCTACAGCCGGCGCATCCTTCACAATCCCCGCCGAGCTCTGGCCACCGCCGGTCGGGCGCTCTTCTGGAGCGGGCTCGTGGCGGTCGTCTTCGATTTCTTGCTCGCGCTCGATCCCCCCGGCGATCTGCGCCGTTTGCTCATGGCCCATGCCCTGATCCTGACCGCCGGCGTCTTCACCGTGCGGCCGGTGCTCTCCCGCCTGATCCTGCGCCTGGCCGAGGTGGGGCCGTTCGCCCCGCGACGCATCCTGGTGGTGGGAGGCAGTCCCGAAGCACGCCGGGCCGCCGCGGCTCTGGAGGCCGAGCCCGCTGGCCAGTCGGTCGTGATTGGGCTGGCCGAAACCGAGCCGTGGGTCAAGGGGCCCGGGCAGCGGTGGCCTCGATTCCGCCTATCGTGCTGGCAAGAGCTTTCCGGGTTGGCCCATGCTCTGGCGGCCGACGAGGTCTTGATCGCCACCGAACGCATCCAGCGCGGCGAGGCCGTCGAACAGGCCTGCGCCCTGCATCGCCGCGGTATCGAGACGATGGTGGTGCCGCATCTGACCCGCATGTACGTAGACGCGGCCCCGGTGACGCGCGAGGCCGGCGTGCCCCTGCTCCGCGTGGGGGCGGTGGTTTCGGACGGCATCGGGCTGCGCGCGAAGCGGGCTTTCGATGTCGCTCTGAGCGCCATCATGGCGTTGATCTTCGCGCCGGTGATGCTACTGGTCGCCCTGCTCGTCAAGCTCACCTCGCCGGGCCCGGTGCTCTATGCGCAGGAGCGGGTCGGCAAGGACGGCCGTCACTTCAACATGCTCAAGTTCCGCAGCATGAAGGTTTCGAACGATGACTCGCACCATCGTGAGTACGTGACGAGCCTGATGCGCCAGGGCGACGCGGCCGGGCTCGACCCGTCCGGACGTCCGATCTACAAGATCGTCGACGATCCGCGGGTCACCTGGCTGGGCTGGATCTTGCGGCGAACCAGCCTCGACGAGCTTCCCCAGCTGATCAACGTGCTACGGGGCGAAATGAGCCTGATCGGGCCGCGCCCTTGTCTGCCGTTCGAGTACGACCTCTATGAGGAGTGGCACAAGCGTCGCCTGGACGTGATGCCCGGAATGACGGGCCTCTGGCAGGTATCAGGCCGCAGTTTGCTTAGTTTCGAAGAGATGATATTGTTAGATCTGTATTACGGGGCCAATTGGAGCTTTGCGCTGGACGTGAAGCTCCTGGGTCGTACGATACCCGAGGTCCTGTACGCCAGGGGGGCGCGCTAGTCCAACGCCGGCTGGGAGGCCGGTGGTCAACATCAGGAGATTCTTATGGTCAATGTGGCCGTATTGGGAGCTGGATACTGGGGACCGAATCTGGTTCGTAATCTGGTTGAAAACCCCCTCTGTTCTAGCGTTACGGTGTGCGATCTCGAGGCCGAGAAGCTGGAGAAGATCCTCCGGCGCTATCCCGGCGTCCAGGTGACGACCGATCCCCAGGATGTGCTGGTCTCTCCGGCGGTCGATGCCGTCATGGTGGCGACGCCTCCGAAGTCGCACTACGAGCTTGCGCGCAAGACGCTCAGCAACAACAAGCACGTTTTCGTCGAGAAACCCTTCACGCTCTGTAGTGAGCACGCCCGCGACCTGATCCGCGCCTCTCGCGAACGCGACAAGGTCTTGATGGTGGGTCACACCTTCGAGTACAGCCCGCCGGTGCGCAAGATCAAGCAGATCATCGACGCCGGGGACCTGGGCGAGGTCTTCTACATCAGCTCGACGCGTGTCAACCTGGGCTTGCATCAGAAAGACTCGAGCGTCATCTGGGACCTGGCGCCCCACGATCTCTCGATGCTCTTCTACTGGCTCGGAGAGAGTCCCTACGAGGTGATGGGAACCGGCAAGGATTTCGTGCAGCCGGGCATTCCCGACGTCGCCTTCATTCACATGCGCTTCCGCAGCGGCGCCATCGCCCACGTGCAGGTGAGCTGGCTGGCGCCTTCGAAGCTGCGGCGCACGACCGTGGTCGGTCGTCAGAAGATGCTCGTCTACGACGACACCCAGAACCTCGAAGCGGTCAAGATCTACGATAAGGGCGTCAACTACCGCGATCCAGATACCTTTGGTGAGTATCACCTGAGCTACCGCGCGGGTGATATCGTCTCGCCGAAGATGGAGACCTTCGAGCCGCTGCAGGCCGAGGTCACCGACTTCCTGCGCGCGATCGCCGAGGGCCGCCGCCCGACGGCTGACGGTGAGAGCGGGCTGCGGGTGGTGCGTGTACTCGAGGCCGTCGAACGCTCGCTCAGCAACAGCGGCCACGTCGAGGTGCTCGAGGAAGCGGGAGAGCTCGTGGCCCGCTAGCGGCGCGCCGATCAACGGGATGGGTGACGCCGTCCAATATCCAGGCCCCGTGGCGCCGATTGACCGGGTCGCGGGGCCTCTGCTACCCTCCACGGATTGAAATTCGCTCTGCTTCCGGCCCCAAGAGTCGGGTAGATGCGTCACATGTACAGGTATGGGGTGACGGGGAGATGGCCATGAAAGAAATGCCCAAGGCGTACGATCCGAGCAGCTTCGAGCAACGTTGGTATCGGCACTGGGTCGAGGCGGGTCAGTTTCGTCCGCAGCCGGGCGAGCGCGGGGAAACCTATACGATCGTGATCCCCCCGCCCAACGTCACCGGGGCCCTCACCATCGGCCACGTCCTGAACAACACGATCCAGGACGTCCTGATTCGCTGGAAGCGGATGCAGGGCTACGAGACGCTCTGGTTGCCGGGCACCGATCATGCCGGCATCGCTACGCAGAACCGGGTGCGTAACCACCTGCGGGATCAGGGGGTGGACTACAAGGACCTGGGGCGCGAGAAGTTCATCGAGCGGATCTGGGAGTGGAAGGAGCAATACGGCGGCAAGATCATCCGGCAGCTTCGCCTGCTGGGATGTTCCTGCGATTGGGAGCGCGAGCGTTTCACGCTGGATGAGGGGTTGTCGAAGGCGGTCGAGGAGGTGTTCCGGCATCTCTACCGCAAGAAGCTCATCTACCGTGGCGAGTACCTGGTGAACTGGTGTGTCGGCTGCCACACGGCGCTCTCCGACGAGGAGGTCGAGCACAAGGAGATCGACGGCCACTTCTGGCACATCCGGTATCCTTCGCTGGAGAATCCGGCCGAGGGTCTCGTGGTGGCGACCACGCGTCCGGAGACGATGCTGGGCGATACGGCCGTCGCGATCCACCCCGGCGACGAGCGCTACCAGAAGGTCAAGGCCGCCGGCCTGCGGTTGCCCCTGATGGATCGGGGTATCCGCATCATCGAGGATGACTACGTCGACCCCGAATTCGGCACCGGCGCGCTCAAGGTGACGCCGGGCCACGACCCCAACGACTTCCAGATCGGACAGCGGCACAACCTCGATGTCATCTCGGTGATCGACAAGAACGGCTACATGAACGAGGCCGCCGGGCGCTTCGCGGGAATGGGTCGGTACGAGGCGCGCAAGGCCGTGGTAGCCGAACTCAAGGAGCAGGGCCTGCTGGTCAAGACCGAACCGTTCCGGCATGCCGTGGGCCACTGCTATCGCTGCAACCAGGTCGTCGAGCCGTCGATCAGCAAGCAGTGGTTCGTCAAGATGGAGCCGCTGGCCCGGCCCGCGATCGAGGCGGCCGAACGGGGTGAGGTGCGCTTCGTCCCCGAGCGCTGGAAGAAGACCTATCTCCATTGGTTGGGGAACGTGCGCGACTGGTGCATCAGCCGGCAGCTCTGGTGGGGCCATCGTATTCCGGTCTGGTACTGCCAGTCGTGCGGCGAGGCAGTGCTCTCCGAGGAACGCGAATCGAAGTGCCCGACGTGCGGCGCCAACGATTGGAAGCAGGACGAGGACGTGCTCGACACCTGGTTCTCCTCGTGGCTGTGGCCCTTCAGCACGCTGGGTTGGCCCGATGAGACCAGCGACCTGAAGCGCTTCTATCCCACCGACGCCCTGGTGACCGCGCCCGACATCATCTTCTTCTGGGTTGCTCGAATGATCATGGCCGGCTACGAGTTCCAGGGCCGGAAGCCGTTCACCGACATCTACCTCCATGGGGTGGTGCGTGATGAGCAGGGACGCAAGATGTCGAAGAGCTTGGGCAATTCGCCCGATCCGATCGATCTGATCGAGGAGTTCGGCGCCGACGCCTTGCGCTTCACGATGCTGATGCTCACGCCCACCGGCAACGACATCCTCTTCGGCAAGAAGAAGGTCGAGGTGGGCCGCGACTTCGCCAACAAGCTCTGGAATGCGGGCCGCTTCATCCTCTTCAACCTGCGTGACGGCGAGGTTGTGTCCGAGCCCGACCCGGCCGGCGCCCCGCCGGAGGATCGCTGGATCCGGTCGCGCCTCTCCGAGGTCGTGCGCGAGACCGATCAGCTTCTGGCCGAGTACCGCTTCAATGATGTCAGCCGCCTGCTCTACGACTTCACCTGGAAGGAGTTCTGTGCCTGGTACCTCGAGATCGCCAAGGTGCGGATCCAGAAGGGGACGCCCCAAGAGGGCAACCGGGCTCGCTGGATGCTGGTTCACGTCTACCGTCAGATCCTGGCCTTGCTGCATCCCTTGATGCCGTTCATCACCGAGGAGATCTACAGCTACTTGCCGGGCAAGGACGGCGAGCTGATCCTGGGCCCATGGCCCACGCCGGAGCAGGAGCTGGCCGGCGCGGCGGCCGGGTCTGGTACGGCACGCGGGTCTGGTACGGCGACCGGGTCTGGTGCGGTGCGCGGGGGCGGAGCTGTGCGCGGGGGCGGAGCTGCGCGCGGGGCCGGAGCGGCGCGCGGGGCCGGAGCGGCGCGCGGGGCCGGAGCGGTGCGCGGGGCCGGAGCGGCGACGCCGGATGCCGCGGAAATCCTGGCGTTCTTCCAGGAAGCGGTGACCGCGATCCGCAACATTCGTAGCGAGATGAACATCACGCCGGCGAAACAGGTGGCGGTGGGGATCAAGGCCGGGGACCGTGAGGCCGGCATACTTCGGACGATGGAACAGCCGTTCATGGCGCTGGCCCGCATCTCCGATCTCACCATTGACCCGGCCTACGAGAAGCCCCATCACTCGGCTTCCGGCGTTGCCGGCGAGGCCGAGATCTTCGTTTCCCTGGAAGGCGTGATCGATCTCGAAGCCGAACGCACGCGGCTCCGCAAGGAGATCGCCAAGGTGGAGAAGGCGTTGGAGGGATCGCGCAAGAAGCTCGCCAATCAGGACTTCCTGGAACGAGCCAAGCCCGAGGTCGTAGAACTGGAACGTCAGAAACAGCAGCAGTGGGAAGCCACGCGCGGCAAGATCGATCGGGCGCTGGTCGCACTGGAGGACTAGCCAGAAGGCGCCCGGAATCCGCCGCGCGAGGGAATAGAAACAGCCCACGCCGTGTAGACGCTATTGGACGGACGAATCTGCAACCGTCGGCTTCCGGCTCGCAGCGCGCGCCTCGCGGCGCCCGGCCTGGGGCACTCGGCCCAGGGCGCTCGGCCCAGGGCGCTCGGCCCAGGGCGCTCGGCCCAGGGCTCACTTGGCACGCGGCGCCTGGCACGCGGCGCCTGGCACGCGGCTCACGCGCACTTGCCGAAGACACGCTGGCGGATTCGATAACTGGACTCTTTGCACCATCACCACAGGGAGAGTGACCATGCCCCGCACAATCCATCACACCATCGGCCACACGGACAGTGGCCCCATCCGCGGCCCCATCCGCGGTCCCGTCCGTGGCCCCATTCATGGCCCCATCCGTGGCCTTTTGCTGGGTCTTGCAGCTCTGGTGGCCGCGCCGGCGGGGCTCATGCCCGCCTCAGCGCAGACGCCGCCCGGGAACGATCGGGCCATCTCGCTCACGGTCTACAATCAGGACCTGGCCGTCGTTCGTGACGAGCGCACCATGGCCGTGCCCGACGGCACCGACTGGCTGCGCTTTCGCGATGTGCCCGAGCGGATCGATCCGACCTCGGTCCATCTGACCCCAGTCGATGGGGGGGCGCTGGGCGTGCTCGAGCAGAACTATGTCTACGACCTCATCAGCCCCGAGAAGATCCTCGACCGGTACCTGGAGCGAACCATCCAGGTCGTGACCGAGGACGGGCGGCTCTACGAGGGAGCCCTGTTGAGCCACAGCGGGGGGCGCATCCTGCTGGGGGATGAGACCGGCACCCACGGCCTCACGATCCTGATGACCGACAAGATCACCGACATGCAGTTCCCCGAGCTGCCCGAGGGGCTGATCACCCGTCCCACGCTCGAGTGGCTCATCGCCGGAAACGGCGCCGACCGGCGGCTCGAGGTGAGCTACATGACCAGTGGCATGAAGTGGCACGCCGAGTACGTCGCGGTGGTGGCCCAGGATGACGAGAGCCTGGGATTCTCGGGTTGGGTGAGCATCGAGAACCGTTCGGGCGCCACCTACCCGGAGGCCGAGCTGCAACTCGTGGCCGGCGAGCCGAATCTCGTGCAGCCGCCGCGTCCCGACCGGCGGCGTGCCATGATGGCCGCCGAGATGGACAAGGCCACCCAGGCGCCGTTCGAGGAGGAGGCCTTCTTCGAGTACCATCTCTATACGTTGGACCGGTCCAGCACGATCAAGAACAACGAGACCAAGCAGCTCACCCTCTTCGCGCCGTCCCGGGCGGATGTGGAGAAGACCTACGAGGCCAACCCGCGTCGCTACGGTTCGAAGGTTCGGGTCGTGCTCGAGATGGTCAACAGCGAGGACGCCGGGCTGGGCATGCCGCTGCCGAGGGGCAAAGTGCGGGTGTTCAAGGAGGATTCGAAGGGCCGGCTGCAATTCGTGGGCGAGGACCTGATCGATCACACCCCCCGCGACGAGGAGATGCGCATCCTGGTGGGCCACGCCTTCGACCTGGTCGTCGAGCGCACCGAGACCAACCGGCGCGACATCGGCCCGCGGGCCCGCGAGATCGATGTCGAGATCGAGGTGCGTAACCGCAAGGAAGACGAGGATGTGGCCGTGGTGGTCGAGGAGGACCTCTACGGCGACTGGACCATCCGCAACGCCAGCCACGCGTTCGAGAAGGCCAGCGCCCAGCGGATCGAGTTCGTGGTGCCGGTCAAGGCCGGTGAGGTCCAGACGGTGACCTTCACGGTGCGCACCACCTGGTAAGCAGCCGGGCACGGCGCCACGATACGCAAAGGCGCTCCGGCAGAGGGTCTCATCGCACGCAACGCCGTCACAGGTAGGGGAGCAAAGGCGGCGGGCGCGTCCCCCAAGGGAAGCGGCCGCCGCGCGCAAACAGCCCATGGATAGGTTCGAACTCGTCTCATCCTACGAGCCGTTTGGAGATCAGCCACAGGCGATCGAGGAACTGATCGCCGGCCTCGAGCGTGGTGATCCCCATCAAACCCTGCTGGGCGTGACCGGAAGCGGCAAGACCTTCACGATCGCCAACGTCATCGCCCGGGTGAACCGTCCCACGCTGATCATCTCGCACAACAAGACCCTCGCCGCTCAGCTCTACGGGGAGTTCCGCTCGTTCTTCCCGAAGAACGGGGTCGGCTACTTCATCAGCTACTACGACTACTATCAGCCCGAAGCCTACGTGCCGCAGTCGGACACCTACATCGAGAAAGACGCGAGCATCAACGAGGAGATCGACCGTTTGCGGCTGCAGGCCACGGGGCTTCTGCTCGAGCGCCGCGATGTCGTGATCGTCGCCAGCGTCTCGTGCATCTACGGTCTCGGCGCGCCGGAGGACTTTCGGGCCCAGACGATGATCGTCCACGTCGGGCAGGAGATCAGCCGCGAGACGATTCTGGACCGCCTGGTCACCATGCAGTACGAGCGTAACGACATGGTCCTCGAGCGCGGCGCCTTCCGCGTGCGGGGCGATCTGATCGAGATCCTGCCGGCCCACGCCGAGGAGATCTTCCGGGTGAGTCTCTTCGGCGACGAGATCGAGAGCATCACGGTGATCGACCCGCTGACCCGCGACCGCAAGCGCACCCAGGAGCGCCTGGCCGTCTTCCCGGCCAGCCACTTCGTGCTGCCGCGCGACCGGGTCAAGGAGGCCACGACCGGAATCGAGAAAGAGCTGCATGAGCGGGTGGCCGAGCTCAAATCGATCGACAAGGCGCTCGAGGCACAGCGACTGGCCCAGCGCACGCGCTACGACCTGGAGATGATGCGCGAGATGGGCTACTGCCAGGGTATCGAGAACTACTCGCGCCACCTTTCCGGCCGGGCTCCGGGCGAACGGCCGAGCTGCTTGATCGACTACTTCCCCGACGACTTTCTGCTGGTCCTCGACGAGTCCCACGTCACGATCCCGCAGATCCGCGCCATGTACGAGGGCGACCGGTCACGCAAGACGACGCTCGTCGAGTACGGGTTCCGCTTGCCCTCGGCGTTGGACAACCGGCCCCTTACCTTCGACGAGTTCGTGCGGCTTCCTTCCCAGTCGATCTACGTATCGGCCACACCGGCCGATTACGAGCTCGATCTGACGCAGGGAATCGTGACCGAGCAGGTGATCCGGCCGACCGGTCTGGTGGATCCCGAGATTCTACTGCACCCCACCTCGGGCCAGATGAAGGATCTGCTCGGACGGGTCACCGGCCGCGCCGAGAGGGGCGAACGGACATTGGTGACCACGCTGACGAAGCGGATGGCCGAGGAACTCACCGACTACTTGGTGGGCATGGGCGTGAAGGTTCGCTACATCCACTCCGATGTCGCTGCGATTGAACGGGTCGAGATTCTGCGCGAGCTGCGGATGGGCAAGATCGACGTGCTCGTCGGCATCAACCTGCTGCGCGAGGGCCTCGATCTGCCCGAGGTTTCGCTGGTCGCCATTCTGGACGCGGACAAGGAAGGGTTCCTCCGGTCGGAGCGTTCCCTGATCCAGACCGCCGGGCGCGCGGCGCGCAACGTGAGCGGTCAGGTCGTGCTCTACGCCGACGTGGTGACCGGGTCCATGCGGCGCGCGATGGAGGAAACCGAACGGCGACGATACCGGCAGCTCGAGTACAACACCCAGCACGGCATCACGCCGCGCACGATCGTCAAGTCGATCGAAGACATCCGCGGCCAGACGGTGGTGGCCGACCGCGACCAGGTTCGCGAACGGGCTCCCGAACGGGAGTTCGAGGAACTGCTCTCTGCCGTCGAGACCTCGGGCGGCGAGGCGAAGAAGGTGATCGAGATGCTGAAGGCCGAAATGCTGGAGGCCGCCGAGGCCATGGAGTTCGAACGTGCGGCCAGCTTGCGTGACCGGATCTTCGAGCTCGAGAGCCAGCTGGCCCTTCGGAGGAAGCCCTGATGACGGGGAACGATCCTGACAGGAACCATCGCGCGGCCGCCGGCGCGGGCCGTGACGTGGATCGGGGTGAAGCGGACCGGATCGCCGGCGCGGGCGGTGGCATGGATCGGGGCGAGGCGGACCGGGGCGCTCGCTGGGAGCGGGAGGTCCTGCCCCTGATCCGCTTGGCGCTGGCCGAAGACATCGGCGCCGGTGACGTGACCTCCCAGACGATGATTCCTCCGGCGCATCGCTCGCATGCGGTCATCCTGACCAAGGAGGATCTCGTGCTTTCCGGCCTCGAGGTCGCCGAGGCGGTCTTCGGCGAGGTGGACGGCGATCTTCTCTTTCGCGCTCTCGCCCGCGGGGGAGACCGCTTGCGCGCCGGAGATGCGGTCGCCGAGATACGCGGTTCGACCCGCTCGATCCTGACCGCCGAGCGCACCGCGCTCAACTTCTTGCAGCGGCTGTGTGGCATCGCAACCCTCTCGGCCCGCTTTGCCGATCGGATCGCCGGAAGCGGTGCCGCGCTGCTCGATACCCGCAAGACCGTTCCCGGGATGCGCCTGCTCTCGAAGATCGCCGCGCGCGATGGCGGCGCCGTGAACCATCGGATGGGGCTGGACGACGCGATCCTGATCAAGGACAACCACCTGGAAGCCGCTGGTGGGGTGGGCGCGATCGCCGGCCGCCTGGCCGCCCTGCGCGAGACCCGTCCCACGCTGCCCATCATCCTGGAAGTGGGCAGTCTCGATGAACTGGCGCTGGCGGCACGGCTTCCCATTGACCGGATATTGCTCGACAACTTCGAACCCGAAGAGGTGATCGCTGCGCTGGACCTGCTGCGCGAGGAGCGCGCGCGTGGGGGCCGCCCGATCGCCGTGGAGGTTTCCGGCGGCGTGACGCTCGAGACGGTCGCCCGCTATGCCCTGCCCGGGGTGGCCGCCATCTCGGTGGGGGCCCTGACGCATTCGGCGCGCGCGGCCGACCTGGCGCTCTATGTCGAGCCGCTCAGTACCAGCTCGCCCCCCGAAGCGGACCAGAGACCGCAGTGAGTGCCTGCGGATGAGCGCGTCCCCGAACGAGAGCCGCGACGGGCTTGGGCCACGTGCCCTGGAGCGCATTGCCGAGGGCAGCGGATACATCGTCAAGGCCCGCTGGGTGCCGAGCACGGACTCGACCCAGCGGCTGGCAAAGGAACTCGCCGGTGTGAGCAGCGTCGCGGTCGGTCGGGCTGATGACGGCGACGTGGAGGCCGTGGGAGGCCCGGCGCCGGGGAAGGCGTATCTGGTCGTGGCCGATGAGCAGACCGCCGGCGCTGGCCGCAGGGGTAACGTTTGGCATTCTCCCAAAGGTGCCGGATTGTGGTTCAGTCTGGTACTCTCTTCGGCACGTCCTCGGGCCGAATGGCCGGTGTTGACCTCTCTGGTCGCGCTGGCCGCACGTGACGGTGTGAACCGGTGGGCCCCCGGCGAGGCCGGACTCAAGTGGCCCAACGACCTGTACGGCCGCGGCCGCAAGCTGGCCGGCGTGCTCGCCGAAGCCTTGGCCGGGACCGGGGCGGCGACCGAGTCTGGGGCTGCGACCGGAACCGGGGCGGCGACCGGGTCCGGGGCGGCGACCGGGACCGGGGCGGCGACCGGGTCCGGGGCGGCGACCGAGTCTGGGGCTGCGACCGGAACCGGAGCCGGGGGGCTGATCGTGCTCGGACTCGGCATCAATGTTGCCCAGTCCCGAGACGATTTCCCGCCCGATCTGCGCGGCCGGGCGATCTCGGTGGCAGAGTTGGCCGGCCGATCCGTCGACCGGACCGAGTTGCTGGCTGCCATTCTCGCGAGCTTGGCGGACCGGTGGGCGGCTTTCGAGCGGGGCGGGCCCGGGACGCTGCGGCCGGCCCTGCGCGAGGCCAGCCTTTTGATGGGGCGGCGCGTCGTCATCGGTCCGACCGGGGAAGCTGCGCCAGCCGACAGGCGCCAGGTCCGCGCGGGGCGCGTCGTGGACTTGGGCCCGGTGGGTGAGTTGCGTATCCGCGACGACGACGGCGCGGCGCACACGATTGCCAGCGGCTACGTGCTGCGGGTGGATCCACCGCTAGAGGAAGGATGAAGCCATGCGCTGTCCACGCTGCGGACATGAGGAAGACCGGGTCATCGATTCGCGCGCCGTCCGTGACGGCAAGGGGGTGCGTCGGCGCCGGCAGTGTGAAAGCTGCGGCCACCGGTTCACCACCTATGAGTATGTGGATGCTGTGGCGCTCTTGATCGTCAAGCGTGACGGGCGCCGCGAGCCCTACCAGCGCGACAAGGTTCGGGAGGGCATCCGGCGCGCCTGCCAGAAACGTCCCTTCTCGATCGGCGACATCGATGCGATCATCGACCGGATCGAAGCCCGCCTGCACCGCCAGGGGGGTGAGGAGGTCTCGACGAAGCAGGTCGGCCAGTTCGTCTTGGAGGAACTCTGCCAGCACGATCCGGTGGCCTATGTGCGTTTCGCCTCGGTCTACCGTCGTTTCGAGAGCGTGAACGAGTTCATCGAGATCGTCGAAGGCATGCCGGTGGAGGAATCCCCGGTCTGGAACCCACCTGAAGCGGGGGCCGCGGTCCCCGAGGTGCCGCCGGCAACCGCCGACGAGAGACAGAAGAGCTAGACATCCACGCGCCGGCCGCGACCGGCGGTGACCGGCCGGAGTCGGTGGTGACTGGCCGCGACCAGCTCGAGTAGAAAGGAAATCAGCCAACGTGTCCTTGTGGAAGAAGGTTGCGCAGAAGATCCAGAAGACCCGCAGTGTCCTGGCCGACGGCATCCAGGATGTCTTCCAGGCCGGCGTGAAGCTGGACGAACAGCTTCTCGAGGAACTCGAGGAACTGCTGCTGGTCTCCGATGTTGGCCTGGAGACCACGACGGAGATCATCGAGCGGTTGC
Organism: uncultured bacterium; assembly: GCA_964573295.1. Classification (GTDB taxonomy): domain Bacteria; phylum Eisenbacteria; class RBG-16-71-46; order CAIMUX01; family WJJG01; genus CAYQJL01. Next base: position 106,658 of record CAZNJE010000009.1, read on the forward strand.
GTAGGCTGGCCCGTGAGCGCGGCGTCGAGGATGCCGAGGGTGCCCGTGAGCTCCTTCGTGAGGTGGTGGCCGAGATCTTGGCTCAGGGGCGCTCGGGGCAGGATATCTCCGAGCCCGAGGGCGGCCGGCCGAAGGTCATTCTCATGGTGGGCGTCAACGGAGCGGGCAAGACGACCTCGATCGGCAAACTCGCCCACCGGTACGCCGCCGATGGCCGTAAGCCGCTGGTGGTGGCGTGCGACACCTTCCGGGCGGCGGCCCTCGAGCAACTCGATGTGTGGGCCGAGCGTGCCGGAGCCGACATCGTCCGCAGCCAATCCGGGGCCGATCCGGCCGCGGTGGCCTATGACGGTGTTCTGGCGGGGCAGTCCCGGGGAGCCGGAGTGGTCTTCGTCGACACGGCCGGCCGCCTGCAGACGAATCAGAACCTGATGGCCGAGCTGGGTAAGATCCGTCGGGTGATCGCCAAGGCCCAGCCCGACGCCCCACACGAGACCCTGCTCGTTTTGGATGCCACGGTGGGCCAGAACGCGCTGTCCCAGACCAAGTCCTTCAGCGAGGCCGCGGGGGTCACCGGAATCGTGCTCGCCAAGCTCGACGGCAGCGCGAAGGGGGGCGTGATCCTGGCGGTATCCTCGCAGCTCGGCGTGCCAGTGCGCTACGTGGGCCTGGGAGAGAAGATCGATGACCTCGAGGAGTTCCGTCCGGAAGAGTTCGCCCGCGCCCTGGTCGATCCGCTCGGTGTCTGAGTTTCGCCATCCGAAGATGGCCTCGTCTGCGTAGCTTTATCAACACAGGGCAGGTCCCTGCGCGGCATTCCATGCACAAAGGTCGGCGCAGGCTGGCCCCTGCCTTGCTAGAGCAGCGACATGAAGGAGGAATCCCTATGGCTTCATGTCGCCGCCGCGTTACCTATCTGCAGGCCAAGGACGCGACGCTTCTGCACGAGAGTGTGCTGCACGGGCCCGGAGTCTTGAGTGATCTCGAGCTGCTTACCGTGCTGCTGCAAGACGAGCCCGAGGGCCGGGAGGCCCTCGGACTGGCCGACCGGTTGCTCGACGGAGGCGGGGCCCCATCGCTGGGGCGCTGGAGTGCGCGGCGGTTGCGCAATGTGGCCGGAGGCAACCGGGCCGCCCGGGTGGTCGCGGCGCTCGAGCTCGGGCGCCGGGCCTTACGAGGCCGCGAGTGCCGCGTGCTTTCCACCCCGCGCCACGTTCACGAGTATGCCGGCCGGTATGCTTCCGCCGACCGCGAGCACTTCCTGGCGGTGCACCTGAACACTCGTCACGTGCCCCACCGGCTCGAGGTCGTGAGCGTCGGAACGCTTTCGGCGAGTCTGGTGCATCCGCGCGAAGTCTTTCGCGCCGCGATCACCGAAGGCAGCGCGAATCTGATCCTGGTGCACAACCATCCCTCCGGGGATCCGTCACCGAGTGCCGATGACATCGAGATCACGACGCGCCTGGTCAGGGTGGGGGAACTGGTGGGCATCGACGTCCTCGATCACGTGATCATCACCGGCACGGGGTACTTCTCCTTCCGCGAGGAAGGGCTCTTGTCCGGGGCCGGCAGCGCCGGTGATGCGGCCGCCGCCGGCTGAGACGGGCGATGCCGCGCAGTCGATCGGATGTTGCCGAAGGGCCGGTCGACATCATTGTGCACACCATTTCGCACCCCATTTTCGCTGGACAGAGGGGCAGTTGTGAGGCAAACTTTTCGCTGAACCCTCCAGGTCTCTTGGCCATGGTGGGGGAATGGTCCGAGGTTTTTGGTCGGGAGGATTTTTCCGTTTCCAGCTATAACCCACTCCGCACTTCGGAAGCGTCTGGCCGGATATTGATGCCCCGTTCAGTACCTGTCTTGCCGCGATCGCGTCTCCGTACCGGTTTGCGACCACAGAGACTGATGCGGCCAATCGTCCAGCTGTGTCCATCGTCGACGAAGGGGACTCGAGACCAAGTCGTGAAACCCGGGTGACTGTTCAGTGCGGCGGCAGACACCCCAGTTAAAGGATTTTGCTTGATGGCGACGAACATCTACGTGGGGAATCTCTCCTATCGGTGCAGCGACACGGATCTGCAGGAACTCTTCGGGGCCTTTGGCGCCGTGTCCTCGGCCCGTGTGATCATGGATCGAGACACCCAGCGTTCCCGCGGCTTCGGCTTCGTGGAGATGGACAATGGGGAGGAGGCCGCCCGGGCGATCGAGGAGCTCAACGAGAAGGAACACATGGGTCGGCGGTTGAAGGTCAACGAGGCGCGGCCCCGGCAGTCCGGGGGCGGATTCGAGGGCGGGCGCGAGGATCGCTACTAGACGCGCGGTCTCGTAGGTGCCGGCTTGCGCTAGGGGGTTGGCTTGTGGTCCACTGCTCGGACGTTGATGGGAAGCGTCTACCGCCTGATTCGGGATACCAGAGTCGATGACCACGGCTGACCTCAAGCGTCTACATGAACAGGTCGAGCGTTTGGCGGGCCGTACCGTCATGGTGCTCGGCGACGTCATGCTCGACCACTACATCTGGGGGGATGCGCTGCGCATTTCCCCGGAGGCTCCCGTTCCGGTGGTCAAGGTGGAACGGGAGAGCCAGCGCCTGGGCGGTGCGGCCAACGTGGCCCACAACGTGGCCTCGCTGGGCGGTCATCCTTTGCTCGTGGGCGTGACCGGAACCGACGATGGCGCCACGCTTCTCCGAGAGGCCCTCGCCCGGCGGGGCATCGATTCCGGGCATCTGGTCTCCGATGGCGACCGGCCCACTATCCGCAAGACCCGCATCATCGCTCGCAGCCAGCAGGTCGTTCGCATCGACCGCGAGGAAGTCTGCGAGCCGAGCGATGCCCTCTTCGCGAGCCTGGCCGGCGAGATCGAGGTGCTTCTGCCCCGCGCCGAGGCCGTGCTGATCTCCGACTACGGCAAGGGAGTGGTTTGCGAACGGCTCCTGCAGAAGTTCTTGCCCCTTTTCCGCGAGCGCGGCCTGCCGGTGTGCGTCGATCCCAAGGAGACGCACTTCCACGGGTACAAGCAAGTCACCATTCTGACGCCGAACAAGAAGGAGGCCTCCTTCGCGGCGGGGCAACCCATCCGCGACGAACGCTCGCTCGAGGAGGTCGGCCGCCGGCTGCTCGAGGGGCTGGAGGCCGAGAGTCTCCTGATCACCCGCGGCGAGGAGGGCATGTCGCTGTTTCGCCCCGGCGCCGCCACGCTGCACGTTCCGTCGGTGGGCCGGGAGGTCTACGATGTCACCGGCGCGGGCGACACGGTCGTCAGCACGCTGGCGCTCGGACTGGCCGCCGGGCTGCCCCTGCCTGATGCAACGCTCCTGGCCAATCATGCCGCCGGCCGGGTCATCCGTGAGTTGGGCACGGCGACGACGACCCGCGAGGAGATCATCGCGAGCCTGCAACACCACTTCGAACAAGCCCAGACGGGGACGCGGCCATGACCGGCCTCTCCGACGGCCCGATGAGCAATCCGCCGGCCGGTTTGTCGGGTGACCAGTCAGCCGGTTCGGCAGGTGACCCCCCGGCCGGTTCGCCAGGCGGCCCGCCGGCCGGTTCGGCAGGTGATCTGCCATCCGCTTCGCCAGGCGCCTCCTCGACCCGCGCCGCGTGGGCCCGCGAGCGCATCCTCTCGCTGACCGATCTGCAGCTTCGCCTGAGGGCCCTTCGCGCGGCCGGCAAGCGCATCGTCTTCACCAACGGTTGCTTCGATCTCCTCCATGCCGGCCACGCCACGATCCTGCAGGAGGCGGCCGCGCTGGGCGATGTGCTCGTCGTAGGACTCAACACCGATGAGTCGGTTCGCCGGCTCAAGGGCGCGGGCCGCCCCATCGTGCCGCAGGAGCCCCGTGCCCTGCTGCTGGCGGCCCTGCGGCCGGTCGATTACGTGGTGTTCTTCGGCCAGGATACTCCGGCTGAGCTCATCGAAGCGATCGTGCCGGATGTCTTGGTGAAGGGTGCTGACTACCGGCGCGAGGAGGTCGTTGGCGCCGATGTGGTCGAGGCCGCCGGTGGCGAAGTGGTCACGCTTGCGCTGGTGCCGGGCTTCTCGACCTCCGATCTGATTCGCCGCGTGCGGGGCGAAGGGGCAGCCGGCGGGAATCCTTAGGAGGAGGGGTGTTGCGCGTGACGACGCTGGGTCGATGCCGACATGGGTCCGGCCTGCGCTGGCCGTTGGTGGCCGCGTGGAAGCGACGGCCTTCCTGGCTGACCGCATGCCTGACCGCAAGCCTGACCGCAAGCCCGACCGCAAGCCCGACCGCAGGCTTGCGCCCTCGGCCAGCGCGCATCACGACCCCGGCAGTCCGCGGCACGGTCCTCTCGCTGCTCCTTCTGGCCGCACTGCCTGCTCCTGCACCCGTGCGGGCGGATCCGGCGACCCGCGAACAAACGCTCTCCTGCCTGGCCACCTACTGCGACTCGCTTCTGGCGCGGCAAGACTCGGTGGGGCGGTACGAGTCGCTCAATGCGGCCTGGTGGCGGGCGGGCATCGCTACCCGCGCGTTGCTGGGCGGCTACGAGTTGCTGGAGGATGCGCGCTACCTCGAAGGTGCCCTACGGACGGTGAGGCAATTCCTGCGCGAACAGCGCTACGACGGCAGCTGGTTTGCCGAGAGCTACGAGACCACCGTCCCCGAACGCCGGTACAGCCGCAACATCGCCGATCTGGCCAGCATGACCGCGTGCCTCCCGCTGGTGGCGCCCCACTTACCGGCCGGCGAGCGCTCGGCCGCGCTCACCGCCCACGAAACCTACTTGCGCCTGCATGTTCCGCGGCACGACCTGACCGGGGGCGCCTTCTGCAACGGCCTCTTCGAGGGCACCTTCTACGACTGGCCTTACAGCGTGGGGACCGCCAATCAAGCCCACGCGCTGGTGTGCCACTACCACGCCACCGGCGAGAAGGCATGCCTTCACCGGGCCGAGGATGCGGCGCGTTTCTTGGTGGGGACGGTGCGCCCCGACGGCCGGTTCACCTTCCACCCGCACGATACGCGCCGGACGAGCGTGCTCGCGCCAACCGCCTTCCACAACGGCTACTACCTGCTTGATGGGCTTCTGTGGGTCTATCGCGCCACCGAACGCGAGGAGCTGCGCCAGGCGCTGCGCATCGCTCTGCTCGAGCACCTCTGGGGAGAGGAGGGGTTGATCGAACGCCTCCGCGATCCCGGCTGGATGCTGGCCGCCGAAGGGCCGGGACGCGCCAAAGCCTTCGGCATGGTGGGGCTCTTGAGCGCCCTGGGCGAGGTGTTGGGACCGGTGGCGGGGACCGGGCCCCTGGTGGAGGCGGGCCGCGCGCGGTTGTGCGAACGGATTACCGAACCGGCCGACTGGACGGTCGCGGAACTGGCCTTCGGGGCCCTGGCCCTGGCGCAGAGCCTTTCCGAGGAAAGTTACCTGCGATTTTGACAGCCCTGGGCGGCTCTGGTATCATCTCGGGCTTGGCATTTTGAAACCAATCTCGCCCTCCCTGGCCGCTGCCTGCTTCGCGAGAGGCGCAAGCCGCTGGGTGAGTCTTCCCGATTCATTCGGATGAGGGGGCGGGTTGCGAGGGTCCTCCCGGCTCAGGGGGCGGGGCTCAAGGCCGTCCGGCATTCTGTTTGCCGGCGGCGACGAGACACGGAGGGCAACGATGTCCGACCACAAGAAACGTATCGTGATCCTGGGCGCCGGCGGGCGCGACTTCCACAACTTCAACATGGTCTACCGCAACGACCCGGCGGTCGAGGTGGTGGCCATCACGGCGACGCAGATTCCGGGAATCGAAGACCGCACCTACCCGGCGTCGTTGGCCGGGGAGTTCTACCCGAAGGGCATTCCCATCGTTCCCGAGGCGTCGCTTCCCGAGCTGGTGGCGAAGGAGCAGATCGATGAGGTCGTGCTCTCCTACTCGGACCTGTCGAACGAGAAGGTGATGGAGATCGCCGCCTGGGTGCATTCCCTGGGCCCGCATTTCTCCATCCTCGGTCCGGCCGCCACGCAGGCCCCGAGCAGCCGACCGGTGATCTCGGTGCTGGCCGTGCGGACCGGCTGCGGCAAGAGCCAGACTTCGCGCAGAATCTCCGGCATCCTGCGCGACATGGGCAAGACGGCCGTGGCCGTGCGTCATCCCATGCCCTACGGAGACCTGGCCAAGCAGGACGTGCAGCGCTTCGCCTCGCTCGATGACCTGGTCGAGCACAAGTGCACGATCGAGGAGATGGAAGAGTATGAGCCGCACATCATGAACGGCACGATCTGCTACGCCGGTGTGGACTATGAAGCCATCCTGCGTGAGGCGGAGAAGGAAGCCGACGTGGTCATCTGGGACGGTGGCAACAACGACACCTCCTTCTACAAGGCCGACCTGACGATCACGGTGGTCGACCCGCACCGGCCGGGCCACGAGCTGGCCTACTACCCGGGTCGCACCTGCTTCCTGCAGGCCGACGTCATCGTCATCAACAAGATCGATTCGGCCAGTCCGGAGGGCATCGAGCGCATCCGCGAGAGCATCCGGCGCTACAACCCGGACGCGACGGTGATCGACGCTGCCTCGCCGCTGACGGTCGATGACCCCGAGTCGATCCGGGGCAAGCGCGTGCTGGTCGTCGAGGATGGTCCCACGCTGACCCACGGTGGCATGAAGTACGGCGCCGGCGTGGTGGCCGCCACCAAGTTCGGCGCGGCCGAGCTCGTCGATCCGCGGCCCTATCTGGTCGGGGAACTGAAGAAGACCTTCGAGACCTATCCAGAGATCGGCTCGGTCTTGCCCGCCATGGGCTACGGCGAGAAGCAGGTGAAGGATCTGGAGAAGACGATCGCCAAGGTCGACTGTGACCTGGTGGTCGTGGGCACCCCGATCGACCTGCGCCGTATCGTCAAGATCAAGCAGCCCGCCGTACGGGTCGGTTACGAACTGCAGGAGATCGGCCAGCCGACGCTGGAAACCATCCTGAAGGACTTCTTGGCGAAGCACTAGGACGCACACGGGCAAGCACCACGGGCGTGGGCCGGGGGATGGGCACCCAGCTGTGCGCGCCTGGCCATGTTCGCGCGCCAGTGTGCGCGGGCCATGTTCCTGCGGCAGTGTGGGCATACGGTCCTGCGCGTCCGATGGTGCGCGACCGGTAGCATGAGACCGGGAGGGAGGCGCCACGAGCCGGTGCCTCCCCGCCTGGACCCCGCAAGGGTTGCCCGGGCCGGCGGTGGGAGAGACAGTTCCATCCGGGGCCGCTGGCCCCGATCAGGGAAGGAGCGCGCAGGTGAATATCCACGAATACCAGGCCAAGCAGATCCTGGGCCGCTATGGCATCAACGTACGGGGCGGGGGCGTGGCCCGCACGTCCGAGGAAGCCCGCGAAGCGGCCGAGGCGATCGGAGCCCCCGTTGTCGTCAAGGCCCAGGTGCACATGGGTGGCCGGGGGAAGGCCGGAGGCATCCAGCTGGCCGCCACGCCCGATGAGGCCGAACGCAAGGCCCGCGAGATCCTGGGGCTCAGCATCAAGGGATTGACGGTCAAGAAGGTCTTTGTCACCCCGGCGGCCGACATCGGCCACGAGTACTATCTGGGGGCGCTGCTGGACCGCGAGGCCGGTCTGCCTCTGATGATGGTCAGCCGTGAGGGCGGCATCGACATCGAGGAGGTGGCCGCCAAGACCCCCGAGCGGATCCACAAGCTCCACTTCGATCCGGATATCGGGCTCTGGCCCTACGAGGCGCGCCAACTCGCCCACGCGATCGAGCCCGACGGCAAGAAGGCGCTCGGTATCGCCGAGGTCATCCGCAAGCTCTCGCTGGCCTTCCTCGGCACGCACTGTTCCCTGGCCGAGATCAATCCCCTCGTCGAGGTCCGGGAAGGCGGTTTTCTGGCGCTCGACGCCAAGATCACGATCGATGACAGCTACGTGGCGATCGACCATGAGATCGCCGCCCTGCGTGACCACGACACCGAATCGCGCGAACTGGCCAAGGCGCGTGAATTCGGCCTGTCCTACATTCCACTGGAGGGTTCGATCGGTTGCGTGGTCAACGGGGCCGGCCTGGCGATGGCAACCATGGATGTCGTCAAACACTATGGCGGCGAACCGGCCAACTTCCTGGACATCGGCGGTAGCTCGAGCCCCGAGAAGGTGGTGACCGCGCTCGAGATCATCACGGCCGACCCCCAGGTGCGCGCGGTCCTGTTCAACATCTTCGGCGGCATCACCCGCTGCGATCACGTGGCGACGGGCATCGTCCAGGCGCTCGAGAAAGCCCGCATCGATCTGCCCATCATCGTTCGGCTCACCGGGACCAATGAGAAAGAAGGACGTGAGATCCTCGAGAAGAGCGGCGTGGCCATCTTCGCCGCGTCGATGGAAGAAGCTGTGCAAGAAGCGATTCGCCGGGCCGAGCCGGCTGCGAGATAAGGAGGGTGTCGCGTGAGTATCCTGATCGATGAACAGACGAAGGTCTTGATCCAGGGCATTACCGGGCGGGACGGATCCTTCCACGCCCGGGCCATGCGCGAGTACGGCACCCAGGTAGTGGCTGGGGTGACCCCGGGCAGGGGCGGCACCCGGCTCGACGACATCCCGATCTTCAACACCGTGCAAGAGGCGGTCGATGAAACCGGCGCCACCGTTTCGGCCATCTACGTCCGGGCGCCATTCGCGCCCGACGCGGTGCGTGAGGTTGCCGACGCGGGTTTGGAACTCGTCGTCGTGATCAGCGAGGGGGTGCCGGCGCTGGAGATGTCGCGTGTCATGCTCGACATGTACGCCAGCGAAACCCGTGTCATCGGGCCCAACAGCCCCGGGCTGATCAGTCCCGGCAAGTGCAAGCTCGGCATCATGCCGGGACAGATCCACACGCCTGGCCACATCGGGGTCGTCTCGCGCAGCGGGACGCTCACCTACGAGATGGTCTGGCAGCTCACCGAGCACGGCCTGGGCCAGTCGACCTGCATCGGCATCGGTGGCGATCCGATCATCGGGACCGACTTCCTGGACGTCTTGGAGATGTTCAAGGATGACGACGACACCCACGGCATCGTGCTGATCGGGGAGATCGGCGGCACGGCCGAGGAAGAGGCCGCGCGCTACATCGCCGAGGAATTGAAGAAGCCGGCCATCGCCTTCATCGCCGGCCGCACGGCGCCGCCCGGGAAGCGCATGGGGCATGCGGGTGCGATCATCGCCCAGGGCAAGGGAACGGCCGAGGAGAAGACGAAGGCCCTGGAAGCGGCCGGCATCCCGGTCGCCAAGGTGCCCTCCGAGATCGGTCCGCTGATGAAGCAAGTTCTGGAAGGGTAGGGGGGCTGGCCTGAGGCTGGATGGGGTCCCGGCCGGCTGCGATGGCTGCGACCGGCTGCGATGGCCCGGCCGGCTGCGATGGCTGCGGCCGGCTGCGATGGCTGCGGCCGGCTGCCTGGGCCCGAGTGTCCACAACGAGGGAGTCGACGTACGCATGCTGCAGCAAACCTTCACGATGGTGAAGCCCGACGCGGTCGAGCGCGGCGAGACGGGTCAGATTCTGGCGATGATGGAGGCCGGCGGCTTCCGAATCCTTCGGATGAAGATGGTGCGCCTCTCGCCCGAGGAGGCGCGCCGGTTCTATCATGTCCATGAGGGCAAGCCTTTCCTGGAGAATCTGGTCGAGTACATGTCCTCGGGACCGATCTGCGCGATCGTCCTCGAGCGGGAGGAGGCGATCGCCAAGCTGCGTGAGCTCGTGGGCGCCACCGATCCGGCCGAGGCCGCCGAGGGAACCATCCGCCAGCGCTTCGGTGTGGACAAGGGTCACAACGCGGTGCACGCTTCCGATGCTACTGAAACCGCCGAAGAGGAGATCGCCTTCTTCGGCCTGACCCTGGATCGAGACGCAAGGTAGGCGTGGCCGGTCGGTGAGACCGGTGAGACCGCTGAGACCGGTGGGTAGATGGGAGAAGATGAGTCGCGCGCTGCAATTTCACCTCAGCGAGTTTGCCGAGGGTACGACCGAGCTCGAGCTCGAGCTGACGGCGGCGGATCTGGAGATCGAGCGTTACGAGCCTCTGGAAGATGTGCTGCCCCAAGGGGGCCGCGATGGTGCGTCCATTGAGCTCGAGCAGCTGGTTGGCGATGAGGATGCATCCCGCGCCGGAGCCGGACACCGCGCCGAGACGGCCAATTTCCTGGTCGAGGGGCCGATCCGGATCGGGCTGCGGATCGTTCGCACCCACGAGGAGTTCCGAATTCGGGGACGTGGTGAGCTCGAGGTGCGTCAGTCATGTGTGCGGTGCCTGGCGCCGACACGAGAGAGCATCGAGGTGAGTTTCGAGATCCTGGTGCGCCCCCGGGATGCCCGCGCGCCGGAGGACGAGGCCCCGTCGGAGGGCATCCTGATCCACGATGGGGAGAGTTTCGGGCTCGCAACGGAGGTGCGCGACGCGATTCTGACCGAGATCAGCTCGCACCCGTTGTGCCGGCCCGACTGCCGTGGATTGTGCCCGCGATGCGGGAAGACCCTGAATGAGGGGGATTGTGACTGTCCGGCCACCGGCGCGCTGGATCCGCGCTGGGCCGCGTTGCACGAATTGCGTGGCGAGCTTCCCGAAAGCGAGGAACCCGGAAGCTCCCAGGCGTGATAAACTCACCGGGCGTTGCTGGCCGTGTGGCCAGCGAGCGCCTCGCCAAAGAAGGAGAACGAGGATGGCACTGCCGAAGAGAAGGCATTCGAAGGCTCGCCGCGACAAGCGGCGTTCGTCCCACAAGTTGGCCCGCCCCACCAGCGTGACGTGCGCCAACTGCGGCCAGCCCAAGCGACCCCACCGGGTGTGCAACAGCTGCGGCTACTACAAGGGCGAAGAAGTTCTGTTGGTGAAGGACTGATCCGGTCGTGTAGGACTGATCCGGCCGGTCTTCCTTCGAAGGGGAGCCGCGCCGGGGCCGATTTCATGATCCATTCCAATCGCAGAGTGCGCGTGGCGGTAGACGCCATGGGTGGCGATCGCGGCCCACGGGTCGTCGTGGCCGGCGCTGCCGCGGCTGTACGCCAGCAGCCCGACACGTTGGAGGTTCTCCTCGTCGGGGACGAACCTCAGATCTGGGAAGCGCTGCGGGAGGTTTCTCCGGAGCCGTTGCCGCTCTACATCGCGCATGCCCGTGATGCGGTGGCCATGGGCGAGAAGGCCGAGCGAGCCTTCCGCCGCAAGCGGGATTCCTCGATCGCGGTATCGGCCGACCTGGTCAAGCAGGGGCGCGCCGACGCGCTGGTGAGCATGGGCAACACCGGCGCGGTGGTCACGACCTCGCTGCTCAGCATGGGACGTATGCGGGGGATCAAGCGTCCCGCGATCGCCAGCGTGGTGCCCACGGTGACCGGCAACTGCGTGGTCCTGGACGTGGGCGCCAACGCCGACTGCAGGCCGTTGCACCTCTATCAGTTTGCCCAGATGGGCCGCATCTACGCTCAACTCGTGCTGGCGAAGGAGCATCCTCGCGTGGGACTGCTCAACATCGGCGAGGAGCCTTCGAAGGGGAATGCTTTGACTCAGGCGGCCTACCAGCTCATGGACCAGGACCGCGAGGCGCTGGGGTTCATCGGCAACGTCGAGGGTCGCGACGTCTTCGAGGGAAACGCTGATGTCCTCGTCTGCGATGGGTTTACGGGCAACGTGATCCTCAAGCTCATCGAGAGCATCCTGAGCGTCGGCGGGCAGGTCATCCGCCGGGAGGTTCGCGCCCACCTTCCGGCGATGGCCGGAGCGCTTCTGATGCGACCCGCCATCCGCGGTATCAAGAGCCGGATCAACTACGAGGAATACGGCGGCGCCCTTCTGCTGGGCACACGCGGGGTATGCGTGATCGGTCACGGGCGATCCTCGCCACGGGCCATCCAGCGCGCGGTGGAGGTGGCCGCACGCACGATCCGCGGCAATCTCGAGGATGCGATCGTGCGGGTCATAGAGGGATCTCCCGCGACCGTCACAGAAGGGGCGCCGGCGACCGAAGATGCACCGCAGTGGACGGATACCCCGCGGGCTCGACCTTGAATCGGCTTGCATTCGGAGCCCATCCAGGGTATGAGAGGGTAGCTTTTGAACCAGGGCGCCCCGATGCCGTGCGCGGAGATCGGGGCACCACGACATAGGACGGGATTCGAGAGGACATGAAAGCACTGCTCTTTCCGGGACAGGGTTCCCAGTATGTCGGTATGGGGCAGGACCTTGCTGAGTCGGTTCCAGCCGCCCGGATCACTTTTGATCGAGCCGATGAGGTTCTCGGTTTCTCATTGTCCAAGCTGATGTTCGAGGGCCCGGAGGCCACGTTGCGCCAGACACGCAACGCCCAACCGGCCATCCTCACGCATGCGCTGGCGGCCTGGGCGGCCATGGAGCCGTCCTGGGAGCCGGATTCGCTGATGGCGGCAGGGCATAGCCTGGGCGAGTATGCGGCTTACACCGCGGCAGGAGCGCTGCGCTTCGAGGATGCCCTGGCCCTGGTACGCCGGAGGGGCGAACTGATGTTCGAGGCCGGGGAAGCCCAACCCGGGACGATGGCCGCCGTTCTGGGCTGTGATGCCGACACGGTCGACAACGTGTGCGCAAAGATCGAGGGTATCGTGACCCCGGCCAATGTCAACTCGCCGGGGCAGATCGTGATCTCGGGCGAGCCGTCGGCGGTGGAAGCCGCTGGAGAGAAGCTTCGGGAGGCCGGCGCCAAGCGTGTCGTGGTCCTGAACGTCAGCGGCGCGTTCCACTCTCCTCTGATGGAACCGGCCGCCAAGGGGCTGGAAGCGGCACTGGCCGGCGTCGAGGTCCGGGACGCTGCCTTTAGTGTATACGCCAATGCCAGCGCCCAAGAAGTGACCTCCTCGGAGGCCATTCGCAAATCACTTGTTGATCAGCTCCTCAGCCCCGTGCTATGGGAGCCGACCATGCGGGCCATGCTGGCCCGTCAGCCCGAGGAGTGCTTCGAGATCGGCCCCGGCCAGGTGCTCAAAGGCCTCCTGCGGCAAACCGATAGAGGGGTCGCCTGCCGGACCATGGGCAAGGCCGAGGAGATCGAGTCGTTTCGGAGAAATGGATAGCGGTAGCGGTTTCCCGCCCGCGGGATGCGCGCGCGCTGATGGTCATTTCAGGAGGAAAGGAATCATGGAGAATTACGAAGAGAGGATCAAAGAGATCATCGTCGAACAGCTCGGTGTGACGCCCGACCAGGTGACTCCGGAAGCCTCCTTTATCGACGATCTGGGCGCCGACTCTCTCGACACCGTCGAGCTGGTGATGGCGTTCGAGGATGCCTTCGAGATCGAGATTCCCGATGAGGACGCGGAGAAGATGGTTCGTGTCGGCGACGCGCAGGACTACCTGAAGAAGAAGCTATCGGAGAAGGCGAGCAGCTAGGCGACGCCTTCGTAACCGCTGGCCTGGGGCCGGGCGCTACGAACAGGAGGCAGGTGGGCGGGGAGGATCCTCTTCCCGCCGGAGCCAGGTGGACCGCACCTCGCCACGCTGCGTGCAGCGGTCCGCCAAGCGGTTCGACCGAGCCGCTCCCGGGGTTTGCCCGGGTGAGCCGACTGGGGTGCCCGCGCCAGGAGAGGGATATCCTGGTATGACACGGCGTGTAGCGATCACCGGAATGGGCACGGTCACGCCCTGCGGCAACAACCTGCCGACGTTTTGGGACAGCATGATCCACGGCAAGGGCGGCGTCGGCCGCCTGACCCGTTTCGATCCGGAGGGATTCACAAGCCAGGTGGTGGGCGAGGTGAAGGATTTCGATCCCACCGAGTTCATCGACCGCAAGGCCCTGCGCCATTCCGACCGGTTCGTGAAGTATGCGTGGGTGGCGTCGCTCGAGGCGTACGCGCAGTCCGGTCTCACCGAGGCCAACATGGACGGCGAACGCCTGGCGGTCATCATCGGCTCAGGCATCGGCGGCATCGAGACGCTGGAAACGCAGCACAAGGTGTTGCTCGAACGCAATCCTTCCCGGGTCAGTCCCTTCTTCGTTCCGATGATGATCTCGGATATGGCCAGCGGTCAGCTCTCGATCGTCTTCGGCGCCAAGGGACCGAACTTCTGCACGGTTTCGGCCTGCGCCTCGGGTGCGCACGCCATCGGTGAGGCCTATCGCCTGATCCGCGAAGGGTACAGCGATGCGGTTCTGGCCGGTGGGGCGGAGTCACCCATAACACCGCTGGCGCTGGCCGGTTTCTGTTCCATGAAGGCGCTGAGCACGCGCAACGACTCCCCCGAAACCGCCAGCCGCCCGTTCGACAAGGATCGCGACGGCTTCGTGATGGCCGAGGGCGCCGCCACGCTGGTGCTCGAGGACTGGGAGCACGCCAAGGCGCGTGACGCGGACATCCTGGGCGAGATGATCGGCTATGCCTCGACGGCCGATGCGCATCACGTTACCGCCCCCGAACCCAATGGAGAGGGGGCTGGACGGGCGATGAAGCTGGCCATGGAGTTTGCCGGGATCCGTCCCGAGGAAGTCGATTACCTCAACGCGCATGGGACCTCCACGCCCCTGAACGATCGCGGCGAGACCCTCGCGATCAGGTCGGTGTTCGGAGCCCATGCCGACAAGCTGATGGTGTCTTCGACCAAGTCGATGACCGGGCACCTGCTGGGTGCCGCCGGTGCGGCGGAAGCGGCCGCGTCGATTCTGGCGTTGCGCGAAGGCCTGATCCCGCCCACGATCAACCATGAAGTCCCCGGTGAGGATTGCGACCTCGACTACGTGGTCGGCACCGAAGCCCGGGAAAAGAAGATCTCGGTGGTTCTGTCGAACTCGCTGGGGTTCGGCGGTCACAACGTCTCGTTGCTCTTCCGCGCGGTGTGATGCTCCGTGCGGGAGATGGGGCGGAGGTGTCCTTGCTGACCGCGTAAAGGATGCCGAGAGCCACGCGGGCTCGAGGAATCAAGCATGAGCAGAGTGAGGCGCTGGCTGTCGGCCCTATGGCCCAGGGGCCGGCGAGGCTCCGCGGGGGAGCGGGTTCGGCATCCCCCCCGGGCGCCTCGCTCGCTACCCGAGATTCCCGATGTTCACAGGACGCTCGAAGGTTTCCAAACGCGCCAACGCCTGCGCTTCCACCATCCGTACCTGCTGCAACAGGCCCTGACCCACCGTTCGTTCCTGGGCGGAGAGGTCGAGAACCTGCCCGCCTCGAACGAGCGCCTCGAGTTTCTGGGCGATGCCGTTCTGGAACTGACGGTGATCGAGCACCTCTTCCGGATGTTTCCCGACGATCGCGAGGGCGAGCTCACGCAGAAGAAATCTCTTCTGGTGAGCAAACCGGTGCTGGCCGATTGTGCCGACGGACTCGAGCTCGGTGAATTCCTGCTGCTCAGTGATGCGGAACGCGAATCCGGCGGCGGGGAGCGCGACTCGATTCTGTCCGACGCCTTCGAAGCCCTCCTGGGTGCCATCTACCTGGATCAGGGCCTGGAGGTCGCGCGGGGTTTCGTGAAACGTTGGCTTCTCAGCGACGTGAAGTCGATCCTGAACGACAGCGAGAAACAGAACTTCAAGAGCCTGCTTCAAGAGCAGGTCCAGGCCCTGGTGCGCGTTCACCCGCGCTACCGCGTGGTTCGCCAGGAAGGCCCCGATCACGAGAAGCGTTTTACGATCGAGGTCGTCGTGCGGGGCGAGGTACTGGGCCGCGGTTCGGGCCACAACAAGAAGTCGGCCGAACAGCATGCTGCGCGCAATGCGCTCGAGTCGGGCGGGCTGGCCGACTGGCTGACCCGGTTCGACGCTTCCTCGGCAGACAACGGGTCGGGGGGCAATGGGTCTGGGAACATCGGCCGCGGCCCTGCGGGATAGATCTCACGCCCGCCCCGGCGGCCACCCCCGCGGCCACTCCGGCGTCCCACTCCGGCGTCCCACTCCGGCGTCC
>CAZNJE010000010.1:0-120502 GCA_964573295.1 uncultured bacterium
CGATAGAATCCCAGGATTCAACATGGTGGCGTGAGATGAACATTGCACTGTCGAGCTGGGATGCGGCAACCATCTATGACATAGGGATGCCGCCCCATCCGCACCATCGGCTTAGCGCAGTATGATCGCACGACCCCGCCCGGTCACCTCTCCTTCGACGCTCAGCTGAAGCAAGTAGACCCCATTCCGAAGTGAGGAGCCGTCACTACCGATTCCGTCCCAGTCGAGCCTGTGGGAACCCGGTGTGATCATCCCCTCGAAGACGTCGGCCACCCGGCGTCCGCTTAGATCGAATGCCTCAATCCGCGCGAAGGCCGTGCGGTTTGTTGGATTGGTCATCTGCAGGTGCACGAAGCCTCGGGAGGGTGAAGCCACGCGCAACTCGGATCCCGCCTCTGCGAACCAGGAGTCGTCCACGGCCTGGAAGGCGCAGCCGGTTGGCAGGGCGCCGATGAGGTCGCACTCCGGATTTGGAGGCGTGTTCGGGGCGCAGGGCGAACCTTCATGGAGCTTCAAGCTGTCATTGGAGACGTCACAGAAGAGAGGGTTCTCTGAGATGTTCCCGTTGATCCCATACTGGTCCTCTACCGTCTCAATCCAATCCCCGTCGACATTGCCGTAGAGATCGCAACAGATCAGGGTCATGCTATTTCCAGGATCGACCATGACGGCTTCGCCGTCAGGGCTGAAGGCAACTATGGTATTCTCCACAATGACGCTACCAGGATCCTCGCCGGCTGAGTAGATCCCGGCACCTTCTTCGCTTGCTGAGTTACCCACCAGCGTACAATTGCGGATGGTCGGGTGCGACTCCCAGGAGTCAATACCTCCAGCCCACGGGGCGGAGTTACGAATAAAGACGCAGTCGGAAATCAGCGGGTCCGATTCGCTGCCGAATACCCCCAGCGCCCCGCCGACGACGCCGGCCGTATTTTCCAGAAACAGGCAATTGGTCACCGTGGCATCGTTGACATGCATACCTCCAAACCACATGTCGCTGTGGTTCCCCACAAAGACGCAATCGGTGATGGTGGGATCACCGCTGACTGTCTTGAGCCCGGCGCCGTAGTTTTCGGACATGTTCCCTTCAAAGTAGCACCCACTAACAAAGGTGTCACAGTCCTGAAGCTGTAGTCCACCGCCGTACCTCGCCTCATTCTCATAGAATTCGCAGTCTATGATGCTGGAGTAGTTTGATACCGTGAAGCTAATGGCACCGCCTTGCTGCTCAAGGGATACGTTCTCACGGAACTCGCATCCCACAATGCTTGGAGAGGCGTGTGTGACACAAATCGCTCCGCCGTTGCTCGGCGTAATGTTTCGGTAGAAGAAGCAGTTCTTGATAACCGGTCGGCTCCAGCCTGTGAGGTAGATCGCGCCTCCAAAGAAGGTCGCCGTCCCATTGATCATGCCGATTCCCTGGATGGTCAACTCGGAGCTCGAACTGCCATCGAGTCGGAAAGCACGAAACGCTTGCTCGCCGTCAATCAGGCATGTCTTGGGGTTGTCACTGAGGGACATGATGACCAGGTCTTTGCTTCCGGGTTCTAGCTCTCGATTCCCAGGGCCGCTGAAGACCCCATCTTCCAGAGCGATGGTATCTCCGTCAGCCGCAGCGACGATGGCTTCGTATAGGTTGGGATAATCGCCTGAGCCATCAGGAGCGACGAGAATCAGCTCCCCGCTGGCTGTGCCGACCAACCCGACCAACGCCATATACGAGAGCACTATGCGCCACATCGAGGATCCCCCTTCATGATAAGACACTTTCACTTCTTGACCTTCAGCTCAGTACTATGATAGCAGACCTAAGGAAAGGAGGTGAACCTTAAGCCTCCTTGAGCCGCTACCGGGGAGAGGATCTTGATTGTTCTCGCGCGGCCTCCGCCAGCCACTTTCTCTGACATCAGTGCACACCCTGAACGTGAAGCGGATACGGTTGCAATCCCAACCTGGTGCAAAGGAGGAAGCATGCGGGCGCGTACTTACCTGGCGATTCTTCACTTACTCGGCCTGGCCCTGGTTCTGGTCATGGTGCCCTCGGCCAACGGGCAATGGCCCATGTTCCACAAGGACGTGCGCAACAGCGGCGTCACCGGCCATGATGGCGCCGAAAGTGACTCGACTGCCTGGAGTTATGACATATCCCACAGCGGATGGTCGAGCAGCGAGGACCTGATCTGGGCATCCCCGGTCGTGGCCGACACCTGCGTTTACGTGGCGGCTCGAAACGGCAAGGTCTACTGCTTCGGCCGTACTTGCGGCGATTCACTCTGGGCAGCCGATGTCTCCGATACCCTGTCCTCGACGCCATGCATCTCAGACGGCCATCTCTATGTCTTGGGTGGACCTACAGATCGTAGGGTCCACTGCATCGACGCTGCCGACGGCGACTCGATATGGGCCAGCAGCCAGCTTGGCTCGTCATGGTACTATGGAGGCGGCAGGGAAGCGTGGATGGAATCCTCGCCCGTGGTCGTCGGCGACAGCGTTCTCTTCGTCGGTTCGCGCGACGGCAAGGTCTACTGCCTCGACACAGACGACGGGAGCGAGATCTGGAGCACCGAGATTGGCCTGGCCGTGGTGTCCTCCCCCGGGTACAGCGCCAAGGAGAATCGTCTCTACGTCGGGACGGTGGAGATTCCAACCGACGGGGACATGAGCGCTGTCGTGTGCCTCGATGCCGACGACGGAGATCCGCTGTGGCGACACGTCTACGAAGAAGGGAACGACAAGGGCACCATGGGCTCCCCGCTTGTCGTCGATTCCGACGACGCGGTCTACGTTGGCGCGAACACCGTATGGGACGAATGTGATACCGGAGGAGCTCTGCTGAGATTCGCTCTCACATACACTGGCGATTCTCAGCCACCTCCCTACGGTCAACCGGAGGGACCTCTTTGGACCGCGGGAGTAGAGTGTGACGTTCGCGGAACACCCGTACTCCTGGACGGGCTCGTCTATGTCAGCACGGGCAAGGGGCTTTTCGCCTTTGATGAAGACGACGGGAGCATGGAGATCGGTACCGGACCTGGCGCGGGTGTCAAGCCAGGAGGCAATGAAGAGCTATGGTCTTCATTCGCTGTTTCAGCCAGGCATACGGTCGCCGAGCAGGAGACGCTGCTCTTCATCGGCAACGGTGGCGCCAACTACGGCGATGGGATCTATGCGCTGGACTTGGATCTTGACACGGTCTGGAGCTATGACACCGATTGCCGCGCCTGGAGCTCGCCGGCCATTGACAACTCGCGTGTCTTCGCATGCGACAACGACGGCGGCATCTACTGCTTTGTCAATGACTCGCAATCTGGTCGGTTGATTGCGCCCGCCGTTGACCTTGCGTCCTCCGGCGGCCCGCGTCCTGTAATCTTAGGCGATGGAACGGCAGCAATCGAGAAGGTGGCTGGACGCCGTGCAGAAGTCGCTTCTCACAATTGGCCGAACCCCTTCGCGAAGGAGACGACCATTCGCCTAACCGTCGAGACCGCCGGCAGGCAGCCCCTTGACTTGCGTGTTTACGACCTCAGCGGGCGCCTTGTCCGCACTCTCATGTCAAGCCAGCTTGTCCACGGCTCGCATTCCGTGCAATGGGATGGTCGGTGGAGCAGTGGGCGCGCCGCCGCACCCGGTATCTACTACTACCGGAGCACAGGAGCCGGGATCGAACTCACGGATACAATGATCCTGCTGCGCTGATACGCAAAGCTGAGAGCCTCCTCCCTTGGGTCATATCCCGGGTGGGGAGGCTCGCCCAACCGTTTGCTGGCCGACGCAGCGGGTGGCGTCATAAAGCGGATCCCGACGACCGTTTCGTTGGTTGGACCCCTCGCAGAACGCCCTACCACCAAGCAAGCGACGGCGGCATCACCGAAGAACCGTGACCCGCTGCGTGGCCGTACCCGTCTCGGTCCACCATCGCACGAAGTAGACGCCGGCGCCAAGACGCAGACGGGTGCTGGCGCCCCCGCTCGCCGAGGTTCTCCCGGCCGTGTGGCGGGGCTGGCGCCACACCTGGCGGCCGGTGACGTCGTGCACCGAGACCACGCCCGCCGGCAAGTGTATCGGACCCCACGTGAGGCTGGGGCCCAAGGCAAGGGAGAGGGACGAGGCTCCGACCTCCGTCGCGGGCTCTTCTTCCACAGCCATGGCTTCCACCGAACGCGCGGCGTAGATGTTCGGCCCACTCGCCTCGCGTCCGTCGACCCAGACCGCATAGGCACCTGGCATCGGTCCCGAGCTCGTTCGCTGGTTCGCTGCCGCCGACCAGGCCGCGATCGGGTCATGATCTCCATCGAGTCCACCTCGCGCCCGTCGTGCCAGGTGGGCCGAGTCCTGCGCGTGGGTCTCCTCTTCTGGATCGTCGTTGACCCGAACCGGTACGGAGAAGGTGACACCGGCGTCCTCAGAGCGACCGTAGTGCAGGTCGTAGTCCCACTCCGGCGCCTCGGCATGCCCCCAGATCACATGAATGCACCCGTCGTCGTCGTAGGCCACATCGGGAAACTCCTGGACGCCTTCCGGCGATGGATGGACGCGGTGGTTGACCCCGAAGTTGGCCCCGCCGTCGGCCGACTCGGCGAAGTAGACGTTGTGGGTGCCGTCCTCGTGGGCGCTCGTCCAGGCAACACCTACCCGGCCGCCGGGCCCCACGTCCAGTGAGGCCGCCGGCATCATTCAGCCGTCGAAGAACCACGGCTCGTGACTCACCGCTACGGCCGGCAAGAAGCTGGCCCCCTGGTCTTCCGACCGGCAGGCGTAGATCCACCGTTGGGGCCAAAGGGTTGTCTGTCGCCACGCAATGTGGACCACCCCGTTCGCGCGGCCGGCCGGCGAATCATCCGGCGCGCGGCTCGCGCCCGATACTGCGATCTTGGGTAGCGGCGGTGTGCAGGAAGGCCCCACCGGGGCCAAATTGGCTTTCACATTCGGGCTGAATGTGACACCGTTCTCCGTGCGTGATGTGTACAGGTCGATCACGTCCTCTCCGTTTCGGAAGTCGCACCAGACCAAATGCGCGCCACCCTCGGGCACTCCCGCTATGGCCGGCCAATGGCGATCCCCGGTGTCGGCGTCGCTCACTCGCACGGGGGGCTCGAAGGATTGCCCTTGATCGGTCGAACGCGTGCAGTAGATCTGCCCCACCTCTCCGGTCATCCAGGCCGTGAAGGCGACATAGACGATGCCCCAGCCGTCGACGGCCACCTGGGGCCACTGCAGCAGAAGCAGATTCTGGTCTCGTTCGGGAGAGAAGCCTTCTTCTGAGCTCTGGGGTCCGAACGCGTCCACGCGCACCTCGGACTCGAAGGTCAAGCCGTCATCGAAGGATCGGGCCAGGTAGGCCGAGCCGGTACCGTGCCGCCAGTCTTCCCAGACGACGTAGAGGATACCCTGTGGGGAGAAGGCCGCGCTTGGCCGGTCCTGCTGGTATGCGTCACCGGCATGATTGACGCGGACGTTCGGACCGAACATCGGGCCGCCGGCCAGTGCGAGAGGGGTGAGTGGACATGGCACACTCAGGATGCCGGCCGCAACGAGCGCCCGCCAGGGGATGTGTCGATGCAGAATGCTTGCGCGCATCCTTCCGCGGCCCTGATCACGACGTTTCGCGTGCACTGCGCTTCCCGGCTGATTGCGCTTTCCGGATGACTACGCTTCCCCAACGAGAAGCATCGCCGATTCGTTCCGCCGCCGGAAAACCGATTCCGGGCGCCTCGTCCGCCCGGGCACCTCATCCGAAGATCGACGTCAACACCGGCCGCGCCCAATCATCGACCAGGAAGGTGAGCCGGCCGATCAGCAGCGAGATACGGCCCATCACCGTGTAGCCGAAGCTGGCGCCGAAGGAAATCATCAAAAACCAGATGCCGATCCGGGAAGCAACCTTCAAAGGCCCCTTGTGCGGGCTCGAGAAGAAGAAGTAGATCAGCACCGTCACGACCCCAACGATGACGACCAGATTGCCGATCAGCTGATTGAAGCCCACCCCGACGAGAGGAAGCATCGTCCCCTTCGCCTGTGGAATGATCTCACCGTGGATGCGTTGGATCAGGTTCACACCGATGTAGTAGCCGATGTAGACGGCCAGCGACCAGTTTGCCACCCAGGCCAGCTTGGGCACATAGCGCAGGTACAGGATGAGGCCCAGGGCGAAGGGGATCAGCAACGACCAATGCCCGCTGAAGTCACTGAATAGCGGCCGGAACAGATTCGGCTCCAGCGTATTGAGCTTCGCCAGCCCCACGTAGTAGCCGAAGGAAATCCCGGCGAAGATGCTTTCGGCCAACCGGTACAAGACATTGTCCCGGTAAAGGAAGCTGAAGACGAACAGGGTCAAGAAGGCCGCGATCCACGTTCCGATGCCGGGCAACTGCAGTTCCATTACTTCGCCCCCTTCTTGCTACGCCCCACGAGCAGGAACATCACATTGCCAAAGAGAATGAAGAAGATGATCACCAGGTGGACGATCGACTGGACGTCCATCCCCTTCGTGGCCGTCCGCGTGAGCCCTGCATACTGCGGGTAGGCTCGCTCGACGAGCTCTTCGTACTCCGAGGCGCCCTTCATCCCGCCGATGACACCCAGCGCCTGGCCGGCTTCCATGAAGGCGTAGTATTTCGGGGCCGAAACGGCGGTCGTGCCGATCGCAACGTCCACACCAAACTGGGCGTTGACCAGGTTGACCCACCACTCGCCCAGAATGCTGGTCGCCAGCGAGATCACCATCTCGACGTCTTCGTAGTTGCGGACCTTCTCCATCAACGGAATCTCATCGATGGGCGTGCCCTTGGCATCGGCCGGGTAGAGCACCTTGATGTTGTCGCCCATGAGCTTCATCGCCGCCTGGGCGCCATCCTTGTAGCCCAGGTTGACGTAGTCCCGGCCCTCGAGGGCCTCGACATCGGTGTCGAGCTGGCGCATGCGGGCAATGGCCATCTCGACCCCACCCAGCGGGAACAGCGAAACGCCGATCACCTTGACGCCCTTGCGGATGCAGTGGCGCATGATGGCATCGGCCATCGGATGGAGCTCGGGACCATCGGAGGGCCCGTAGTCGAAGGAAAGAATGATGGAGTCGCCTTCCTTCATGCTTTCGACCCGGTTGAACACCGCCGCCACCGGCGGCGAGACCGTGACCCCCAGGCCGATCGGCTTGATGATCGGGATGATGGCTCCCAGGAAGACCAGCGCGAAGATGATCCGCCGGTCCACGAACAACAGTTTCTGCGCCCACTGCATGGCGTGTTCGTCCTTTCTTCCCTAGCTCTTGCCCAGGTACGGCCGTTCGATGCCCACCAGCACGCGAATCGACATCGAGGCCGCGCCCAGGGCAGCGCCGATGATGATGCCGCGCTGGGCCGCCGTGTTGGGGAACTGCATCAGCCATTCCGCGACGTCCGCCGAAACCGGAATCATCGCCTGCCCCAGCGGGATGCGCCCGACCATGATGATGAGGGCGCCTATCAAGAGAAGCGTGGCCTCCACGTTGCGCACCCGGAAGGCGCGGTAGGAGGCCGAGGCCACGTAGAACGCCAGGAGGGAGAACATGGTCGCCTGCATCGGCGAGTACATGTTCTGGAATACCCAGGTGAACGGATAGAGGCTGCCGTCCTCCCGCTCGCCCTGCCGCCCGAAGAGGCCGAAGGAGGCCATGATCGTGAAGGACAGCAGGATGATGATGCTGAAGATCCATCCCTTCTGCCGCCGGCGCACCTTGGCGAGGTTGACCTGGATCATGCTGATGATCCCCAGCAGGAGGGCAAAGCTGGCGATGATCACCATCCACTCATCGAGCTGGGTGTTGAACCAGTTGTTGATCGTCCGATCCGGCAAGAAGAAGGCGATCACGGGAAGCAGACCGGCCACAACGGCCAGCATGATCGGAACCTGTCGTTTCATCGTCTGTCCCTTCCGCAAACAAGAACCGCGGACTGTCTCTGTAGCGGCCTGGCCGCGCGCTTCTGGGCACGGACTCTCCGTGCGACGCGGCTGGCGGATTCCTTATAGAGCCGCGAACCAGTTGACGAACCCATCCACGCCAAACGTCGCCATGATGACACCGGCAACGATCACCACCAGGATGGCCGCCTTCATCATGTCCTGTCCCTTGATCGAACCCAGAATGAGCGGGTCGCGGGAGAGGTAGGCGCTCGCGGCGAAGAGCTCCTCGCCCAGCATCGTGTAGTCGCAGGCGGCCACGAAGAACGGCAACTGCGTGACCTGGGCGGTGCCGGCGATCTGGATCGCCTGGATGCTCTGCCCGGTCTCCGAGAGCAGGAGCGACTCGGCCGCGAACCAGCCGAGCAGGAACACGGCCGCCGGACGATCGCGGACCATGATGCCGCTGACCGCGCCGGCGTAGGCGAACTGGTCCTGCGTGATGTAGTTGACCATGTTCTCATGGAAACCCTCGGGCGCGCCTTCCTCGAGATAGGACTGCTTGACGATCTCGCGCGCCGCGGCCATCGAAAGCGGGTCGGCGTTGGGTACTTCGAGTCCCGTACCATACCGCGCGGTCAGCTTGGCCACGTAGCCCAAGATCCCGAGCGCCGCCAGGGTCTGCGGCTCGTTGATGCTGATGATGCCGGGAACGAAGAGAATCTTGCGGCCCATCTCGGTGGCGCGGCCCACGGCTTCATCGATCGCGTCGAGGCCCGCGATGCGCCGGATGTAGAGGTCGGCCCCGCGGCGGGCGGCCATGATGTAGCCGACCACCAGGCCGGACATGAGCACGATGGCAACCAAGGCGTTGAGCCGGAAGAGGCGGAAGAAGTTGGCTTCGGGCGCGGCCGGAACGCTGACCTCGCTGTAGAGCATTTGGCCGGGGGCCGCTTCGAGAGCGATCCGGTACTGGTAGGAGACGCCCTCCTCGAGCCCGCGGTCCCGGTAGGCACCTTCACTGAGGCCCACCGTCTGAACGACCTCGAACGCGGTATCGGCCGTGCTGCGCCGCTCGATCGTGATCTGGATATCCTCGGCGGCCGGCAGGGGTCCCAGAGGAGGTTGAATGGCCGGCAGCGCCGTCGTCCAGGTCAAGCTGAGCGCCTGGCCGCCGTCGGAGGGCGCATCCTGCACCGACAGGCCGAGGTGGAAATCCGCGACCTGCGCCCCGGCAGGCGGCCCCCAGACCAGAGCCAGTAGCAAGAGCAGGCCGCCCCCCATCATGCGGGAAACCGCCGGCCGCCAGCAGGTGAGTTTGGCTTTCATCGCCGCACGCTCCTCTGAGAAGGAACCCAATGACTTGCGATTCCATGATCACGCAGTGGACGCTCCCGCCCCCTGCTCAGGTATGGATAGGGCGTGGAGGCCCGAGGACCTCTACGCCTCAGGAACACCAAAGCGATCTACTTGAGCTGATCGGGATTCAGGCCCTTGAGCGCAGCCGGCACGAACTTGCCGTCCTTGCGTATGAGCTTGCCGTCGAACCAGATCTCGCCGCCACCCCGCTTGGACGTCTGAATGCAGACCAGATCCCAGTGCAGGGACGACTTGTTGCCGTTGGGCGTTTCGTCGTAAGCGTTGCCCAGGGCCATGTGGAAGGAGCCGGCGATCTTCTCGTCGAAGAGGATATCGAGCATGGGGGTATTGATGTAGGGATTGAAGCCCAGCGCGAACTCACCGACGTAGCGGGCGCCCTTGTCCCGATCCAAGATCTCGTTGAGCGCTTTCGTGTTGCCCCCGGCTTCGGCCTGGACCACCTTCCCCTTGGCGAAGGTGAGCTTGATGTCACCGAAGACGATCCCGTTCTGGAGTGAGCCGGCGTTGAAGAGCACAGTGCCCTCGATGCTATCGCGCACCGGCGCGGTGAAGCACTCGCCGTCGGGGATGTTCATTTTGCCGTCGCACTTGACGCTTCCGATGCCCTTGATCGAGAAGCTCAGATCCGTACCGGGGCCCTTGATATGGACCTGATCGGTCTTGTTCATGAGCTTGACCAGCGGATCGGTGGCCTTCGACATCTGGCGGTAATCCATCGTGCAGACGTCATAGTAGAACTTCGAGAAGGCCTCCAGCGGCATCTTGGCGCTCTGGGCCATCGAGTTGTTCGGGTAACGCAGCACGACCCAGCGCGTCTTGGGAACCCGCACGCCCAGGTGCACCGGCTTGCGAAAGTGGGTCGCGTACCAGCCGGTCTTCTGCGAGGGCACATCGGAGAGCTCGGCGATGTTGTCTCCGCCCCGGACGCCGATGTAGCAGTCCATGTCCTTCATCCGGTAGAGCGGATACTTCTTCTGGGCCTTGATCTGCTCTTCGCTGGCCTCGAGCAGGAAGGCGCGGGTGAGGCGATCATGGTGGATGTCGTAGTAGACCTGCGCCCCCTTCTTCGTCGCGATCTTGACGATCTGCTCCACGAGCTCGAGCGGCTCGAAGCCGTTGGCCTCGACTAAGAGTTTCTCGCCCTTCTTGACGGCGCACGAGTAGTTGACCAGAACATCGGCCAACGCGGCGTTGCGTGGATCCACCTCTATCCTCCTTGTGTTCATGCTATGGCCCGAAGGGGGAATCGCCGAATCCGCCATCCGGCGGGTCGAACTCGACTCGAGCGCGAGTCGGGCGCGAGTCGAGCGCGAGTCGAGCTCGAAAGGAGGATTCTAAGGGTCGGGCCGCCGATGTGCAACAAGAGCCACGCTCGGCGGAGGGATCCGGGTGGGCGCCGCGACAGGGCCGATACCGCGAGAGAACGGCCACCGCGACAGAGCCGACACCGCAACAGGGCGGACACCGCGACAGGGCGGCCTTGACCGGCGAATCTGGCAAGATCGTCTTGCCATGGAGATTAGGATGCCTGTAACGTAGGCGGGTGAGTAGGGTCGCCTGCCGGGGCCCGCAAGTCACCTCTGGCGTGACGAAACGAGGAGGGAAGATGGCCAAGACCAAAGTCCTGATGGTCGACGACGATCCGGTATTCATCGATGCGGTGAGCGCCGTGCTCGAGCAGCACTTCGACGTTCGCGCCGCCAACAACGGTAAGACGGCGCTCGAGGCGGTGGCGGCCGACCCGCCCGATGTCATCCTCCTCGATGTCATGATGGACCACATCTCCGAAGGCTATGATGTAGCGCGCAAGCTCAAGAACGATCCCAAGACCTCCCACATCAAGATCATCATGCTGACCGGCGTCGATGAGCTCTACAAGTACCGTCTGGTGGTCGAAGACAGCGGAAGCACCCCGCACGACCATTACCTCGAGAAGCCGATCGATCCCGACAAGCTGATTGAGACGATCCGGGAGTACGCGCCCGGGGAGTGAACATGGCGCATGCCACTTTCGCCTTCGCCCTGACGACCGAGCTCTACGGCCGCCTGTGCATGTTCGTGCGGCTGCGGTGGTTTGCCGTCACGGGGCTGGCCACGGCGGCGATGCTGGGGCCCTCGGTCGGCCTGCCCCACCTGTGGCCCTCTCTCTTCCTGGTCGCGCTCTTCGTGGCCTCCTACAACCTCTATTATGCGCTTCGTCTTCGCGATGCCCGGCAAGCGGCCGGGCCTCTCGGCTACCTACAGGCTCGGGCGCTCGTGCAGATGGCGCTCGATCTGCTGGCGCTGCTGTTCGCCGTGCACTTCACCGGAGGTCTCGACAGCCCCATCCTCCCCTTCTTCGTCTTCCACATGGCCATCGGCACGATGCTCTTGCCGAACCGCACGATGTACCTCGTGGCGACTGCCGTGTGCCTGGCGCTCCTTCTGGTACCCCTGCTCGCTCAGATGGGGCTTTTCGAGGCGCCGGCGTCGCTGGATGCGGTCGGTGTGCCGGGGGGATCCGGCGGGCTCGTCTTCCTGGCCATTGCCGTCACGATCTACGGGACGGTGTATCTCACCGGCCGGGTCACGGCGCGAATCAGGGAGGGCAACCTGAACCTCCTGGATACGACCATGTTGCTGGGTGAGAAGACCCACCAGCTCGAGCAGGCGCTGGCCGAGATCAAAGATGTCGAACGACGCAAGTCGCACTACATGCGCCTATCGGCTCATCAACTCCGGTCGCCCCTGGGAACGGTCAAGGCCAGTCTGGACGTGTTGGCCCGTGGCACGGTGGACCCAAACTCCGAGCGTGGGCAACGGATCCTGGCCGGATGCGTCGAGCGGGTCGATGGCCTCCTGATGATCGTCAATGACCTGTTGGGGTTGGCCAAGATCCGGGAGGGCCAGCAGTCCACGCCCTGGGTCCGGAATCTACGCCTGGACGAGTTGCTCGGCCGGGTTCAGCAGTCTCTCGCCGCCTACGCGCGCGAGCGCGGGATTCCGCTGTCGGTGGACCTTTCCGAGCCGGTGACCCTCACCTGGGGTTCGCCTGAGGACCTGCACTACGCGGTCGAAAACCTGCTCCAGAACGCGATCAAGTACACCGCCGCGCCCGGCACGGTGCGCATGGCACTTGCCTCGGCCGACGGCTGGGCCACGGTCACGATCGCCGACGACGGCATCGGGATACCGCAGGACATGCTCGAGGACATCTTTCTGGAGTTCGTCCGCGCCGTCAACGCCAAGCATCATGCCCACGAAGGTACCGGCCTGGGACTCTCGATCGCCAAGGAAGCCACCGAGCTGCACGGCGGAACCCTGTCGATCGACAGCCAGGAGGACCGCGGCACGACCGTGACGATTCGCTTGCCGCTGGTCAACGAGCCGCCCGAGGGCGCGCAGCGGGTGGAGGAACCCGAATAAGAGAGCATCGAGCGGGCGGAGAGACCCATGGCACGCATCATCTACGGGGTTCAGGGCGAAGGCCGCGGGCACAGCTCGCGCAGCAAGCTCGTGATCGAGCACCTCATGGCGGCGGGACACGAGGTGCGCATCTTCACCTCGAACAAGGGCCTCGACTACCTTTCGCAGTATTTCCAGCACGTGACGCCCATCCTCGGTTTGGGGTTTGTCTTCGACGGCCACCGCCTGGACTTGCTGCGCACGGTACAGAAGAACATCCAGGAGGGCAGTGGTGAGGCGGGTCGCACCGTCAGCACGCTGGCGCGATGCGCGCGCGAGTTCAAACCACAGGTCGCGATCACCGACTTCGAGCCCTTCGTACCCTATGTGCACAGCCTCGGCGTTCCCTTTCTCAGCATCAACCATCAGCACATTCTGACCCACTACAAGCTGGAGTTTCCCTACGCTTGGCGCGCGGACTACCGGGCTGCCCGGGCAGTGACCGACAACATGTACCGCCGGGCCCAGCGTTACTTCGTCACGAGCTTCTTCTTCCCGCCCGTGAAGAAGACCTACCGCCGGCGAGCCGTCCTGGTAGGACCGATCCTGCGCCGGGAAGTTCTCGACCAGACGCCCTCCTGCCATGGGCCGATCGTGCTCTACGCGACCACCTCAGGCGCCCGGCAGGTGCTGGATCTGGCGCGGCAAACCCAGGAGACGTATGTGGCTTACGGTTTCGATGAACCGACTGGGCCGCAGGGCAACATCACCTTTCGGGCACCCAGCACCGATGGATTCCTGCGCGACGTGGCCGCGGCCAAGGCGGTCATTACGAACGGCGGCTACACGTTGATGAGCGAGGCCCTGTACCTGCGAACCCCGATCTACTCGGTCCCGATCGATCACCAGTTCGAGCAGATGCTCAACGGCTACTACCTGCAGAAGTTGGGCTACGGCCTCTACGACCTCGATCCCACGCTCGAGCGACTGACGATGTTCCTGGATGGCCTGGGCTACTTCGTCCGCAACATCGACCGGGACCATGTGCGCTTCAACGGAAACCGCGATCTCTTCGAGCGTCTGGATGGGGAGATCACAGACCTCGCCCGCCCTCGCCGGCAAGCCCAGTGAAGCGAGCGCTTCCGCGCCACCGGTTGGACGTGTCCAGACGCGCTGGCCGCCGCCCCCCACGCGCGCACTGAGATGCAGCCCCCCCGAGGTCCAACCGAAGCCCACCCGCGATCCATCCCGCCGAGGTCCAACCGAAGCCCACCCGCGGTCCATCCCGCCGAGGTCCAACCGAAGCCCACCCGCGGTCCATCCCGCCGAGGTACTCGACCTACGAGATCCGGACGATCTCCCGCCGGCTACCACACAGGCTTTCGCACCCATCTTCGCCGATGATGTAAGTGTTCTCGATCCCTACCGGCCCCACGCCCGACAGGAACGCCTTCGGTTCCACGGCCACGACCATGCCCGGAGCCAGCACGAGATCCACACGATCGGCCAGGATGGGAAACTCATCGAGCTCGAGGCCGACCCCGTGCCCGAAGAACTTCACGCGATTGTCCTCGAACCCCATGAACCCCTCGGGCTCGCCCTGCGCTTGCACCCAACCCTGTGTTTCGCGGAACAGCTCGGCGCAATGGGTGCCCGGTCGCAGGCGTTCCTCGAGATAGAGGAGCGTATCGAGGCAAAGCTGATGCGCCTGGCGAGCGCGGTCGGGCACTTCCGCACCCATGAAGAAGGTTCGGGCGTTGTCGGTGTGATAGCCGTTGTAGGCGAAGACCATGTCCAGCATGACCGTCTCGCCCGCGGCGATCTTCTTCCATCCCGACCCGGGCGAGGAAAATGGGTAGAGGCCCTCGGCCCCCACGGGCCCATCGAAGTTGGTCGGATACAGGCCGCCCTCGCCGGCAACCGCGTAGAGCATCGAAAGGTCGGCGCCCGGCCGGCGGATGCGCACCGTGCCGCCGTGGCCCAAGAGCCGCAGGCGGTGCTCGACCGAAGCGCTGAGCTCGAGCTCGGTGATGCCCTCGCGCAGGTGCTGATCGATCTCATCGAAGAGGGCCGTGGCCTTCCGCGAAGCGATGCGAATCTGCTCTTGTTCCCACGGGGTCTTGACCGCCTTCTGCAGCTTGAGCGGCATCGTGATGTCCGCCAGTTCCGTCTCGGGAACCTGCTTCTGTAGCCAGAGATAGGTGGCCGCCGAGGTCACATCGAGGCTCACGCCCAGACGCCCACCGCCCGGCAGGAGTTCCTTCGCGGCGGCCGCCAGACCGCGCCGCCCAGGGAAAGGCCGGACCGGCAAGGGGGACTCCTGTTCGGCCCGGCTGCGGCTGCGGCGTACGAAGAAGTGGGGTTCGCCTTCAGAGGGAAGCAGCAAGGTGCCGTCTTGGATCGATCCGGTGAAGTAGAAACGATCGGCCTGGTGATCGATCCAGGCCAGATCCACCCCCGCATCCCGTAACTGCTTCTGGAACGAAGCGATGCGCGCTACGAGCTCGGGGCCCTGGATCAGGTACGGCTGGTGTCGCTGCAGGGGGAACATTCTCTACCTCCTTGACATCAAGGGATGGAGTAGTCTTCTTGACAACGAATCGCCGGATACGGGATGTCGGCGGTAGCCTCGTGATCGCGCGCGCCAACACGAGCGACGCCTTTGAGGGCACGGCGACGGCCTCCCTCCGGCGGAAGAAACACGGTATCATCGCGCCGGCACCGAACCGAAGCCAAAAACGTGATGACGGGGGTTAGGCCCGGGTCGTCGTGCCACCATGGCAGCGCCCGCCGGCCGCCGCGCCGATCGCGCGGGTTCATAACGACCGCAGTTGGAGGTGCATCATGCCACGCGCCCTCAAGATTGTCCTATGGATTGCCGGTATCCTGGTCGCCCTGCTGGTGCTCCTGCTCGTCGTCGCCCCCCTGCTGCTGCCGCGGGACCAGCTGCGCTCGCGTCTGATGGCCACGGTCGAAGAGCAACTCGGTCGCCCCGCACGGGTCGAGGACTTCTCGATCCGTCTGATCCCCTCCGCGCGGCTGCGATTGAGTGGCCTGGAGCTTGGTTCGCCTCCCGAAGGCCCCCGCCAGGAGATCAGCCTCGAGAGCTGCGACCTGCACGTGGCCCTGCTACCGCTCCTGCAGCGCCAGGTCAAGGTTCGGCGCGTCGAGATCCACTCACCCCGCGTGGTGATGGAGCTTCCCGCCGCGGCCGATGGCACATCCGGTGACGCGGCGGCGGCCGGACAGTCAGGCGAGGCGACCGAGATCGGCCGGGGCGGAACAGAGGCCGCCGGAGACCAGGCCGCGGGAGAGACCGGTGAAGCCGAAGCTTCAGGAGCCGGCGCGCAAAGGGCCGCGGATGGCCGTGGCCAGCCGAATGCGGGAAGCGATGCCTCCCCCGGGGCGGGTGCTCCTCCCATGGAGATCCGTATCGAGGAACTCATCATCCGCGATGGAGAGATCACGGTCTTCGCCCAGGGCGGCACCGAGCCCAACCAGCCGCCCTTGCTCGCGATCGCAGGCTTGAGCGAGGACCTCTCGGCAGCGGCCCTGCCCGACGGCGACTGGCAGCTAGAGGGGTTGACCAGGATCGAGTCGATTCGCGCTCATCTGCCGGCCGGAACCTTCGGCGAGGGTCTGCGGGTGGGCTTCCGCAAGAAGCTGCAGTACATAGCCTCCGGCGATCGGCTCGTCGTCGAAGAAGCAACCCTCTCCCTGGGGGATCTCCCGGTCGGTACCACCGGCGTGATCACGGGCCTGCTCGGCGGCGACATGAAAGCCGACCTCGAGCTTCGCGGAGGTCCCGCCGATGTGGGAAGCCTGCTCGCGTATCTGCCCGCCGGCACCCTGCCCGAAGCCGAGGGCCTGCGATCCTCGGGCATGCTGGAGCTGGCCGCCTCGATTCGCGGTGCGTTGGGCGCGCCCCAGCCGCCCGGTTTCGATGTGCGGCTGTCCGTCGCCCAGGGACGAATCGAGCATCCCCAGCTCGCCGAACCGGTGACAGATCTGACCATCGACCTACACGTGACGCCAGAGCTCCTCGAGCTGAGGCAGATGTCGGCGGCGACGGGCGCGGGTCGTCTGCGCGCACGCGCGACCCTGCGCGAACCCCTCCTGCCCCCGGCCGAGCAGCATCTCGAAGCGGGCCTCGAGGCCGATTTCGATCTGGCGCAGATCGGTCCGTGGCTGCCGCCCGAGAGCGGCGTGGCGTTCGAGGGCCGACTCTCGGCCGATCTGGAGGTGTCGGGTTCCCCGGCCGAGCCGGAGAAGTTGCATCCCTCTGGCACCGTATCGTGGTCGGAGGTGGCCGCTCGCGGAGAGGCTCTGCCGGCGCCGGTTTCGAAGGCGCACGGCACGGTCACCCTGCGCGGCCAGACGGTCGAACTCGATTCGATCGTCGCCGACATCGGCCAGAGCGACCTGGCCCTGAGGGGAACGCTGCGGAACTGGGCGGCCCTGATGGACACAACCGGGGGCGCGGGCGTCCTGATGGCCGATCTTTCTCTGGAGAGCAGGCGGCTCGATCTGGATGAGCTGGCGCCCCCGTCCGAAGCAAGCCCGGGTAGCTCGGCGGCTAAGAGAAACGCCCCAGGAGAATCGCCCGCCTCCCGCCTGGAGAGCCTGGCGCCGCTGGGCCGAGTGTCGGGCCAGGTCACGGTGGCCGTCGACCAGCTCACCTTCAACCAGACTCAGGCCCGAAACCTCCACGGCCGGGTGCTTCTGGATCGAGGACGCATCACCATCGAGGAAGCCGACCTCCAGGCCTTCGGCGGCCAGATCCAGGTTGCGGGCGGTCTCGACGGCCGTGCCCTGGGCGCGCAGATGGGTGACGCCCCAGGTGAGCGGCCGAGTGGTGCCCCGGGCGAGCAGCTCGGCGAGGGGCAAGGGGCCGGCCTTCGTCTGCCCTTCGATGTGCGGGTGGACGTGAACGGTGCGCAAGCCCGCGAGCTCTACACCTATGCCTCGGGCCTCAACCGCTACGCCCGCCTGGGTGAGTTCCTCTCGGGCACGATCAGTACGCAGGCGACCTTGAGCGGCAACCTGCTGGAAGACTTCAGCCTCGATCTCGAAAATCTCTCGTCCGACGGCAAACTCGAAACCCACGGCGCGCAGATTGCCGACCATCCGCTGCAGAACAGCCTGGCATCCTACCTCGATGCCCCCCAGATCAAGCATCTCGCCATCTCCGACTGGATGCAGCGATTCGAGATTCGGGACGGCAAGCTGCACTTCGAGGATCTGGATCTGGAAGCCGAGGATGTGGGGCTCACCGGTTCGGGTTGGCAGGCCCTGGACGGTAGCGTGGGCATGGAACTCAATCTCACGCTGCCCAAATCAATGTCCGGCCAGGCCCTGAAGGAGTTGCCCGGCGAGCTACGCCCAATACTATTGGATGCTTCGGGGAAGCAGCTGGAGCTGCCGATCCTCGTGTCGGGCCAATTCAACTCCCCCAAGGTCGCGCTCGACACACAGGCTCTATCCGCTCGCGCCGAAGGGCTGCTGCGACAGCGACTGGCCGAGGAGCGCGACCGGATCACCGATCGTCTCGGGGATGAGGCCGGCAGCTTGATCGAAGGGCTGCTCAACAACGAGAAGACCGGCGCCGACTCATCGAAGACCGGCCAGAAGAAGGATCTGGAAGAGGGCGTCAAGGGACTGCTCGAGAATTTGCTGAAGAAGAAGTGACCCGGCGATCACAATTCCCCGCCAGGGGGGGCGACACGTGTGATGGGGCTCGGATCCTGGCGCGCGAGTGCCGCGAGTGCCGCGAGTGCCGCGAGTGCCGCGAGTGCCGCGAGTACCGCGGGTGCCGCGGGCACAGGATCCCACCCGGTCTCGCGAAGACGCCCGCGGGTGGGACGAAGCGTGCCAGATCGGCCTGGACCGATCAAAGCGAGCGGCCTAGTCGTCTTTCGCGAAAGCCGCGAGCGCCTCATCCTCCTGGTAATAGGAATCGAAGACCTCGAGCAGCTTGGTGATCATCATCACGCGCGAGACCTTCTGATTGGTGTTGCTGATCTTCATCTTGCCACCGGCGTTCGTGATGCTCGTGAAGAGCGTGACGACGATGCCGATCCCGGTGGAGTTGCAAAAGCCCACCCCGTCCATGTTGAGCAGGAACTTGCGGTCGCCCGCCTCCAGGAACCTCCCCAGGTCTTCCTTGATCTTGACGAACTCCGGACCGCCCTCGAGGTTGCCCTTGAAGTCGAAAACCCGCACATCCCCTTCCTGGCGTGTGCTGTAACGCATTCCTCTCTCCTGTGTTGGGATCCTGTTCTCTGACACTGTTCCCGGCGACCTTCGCGACGATCCCTGACGATCTGCGACGATCCGGGACCATGTCGGACGATCCCGGACGATCCCGGACCATTTGGGATGATACCGCAACTCCTTGCGCGGGTCGTCCTAGAATTCCACATCCACGAGCACACGCACAACCGAAGAGGTGTACTCGCGCAGGATCGCTTCGGTGGCGCCGCCGGTTGCCGTGTAGCCCTCCAGCCAGTCACCATCGAGCCAAGTGCCCTCGGCCATCAAGACGCAATCGGGCGCCAGCTCCTGGGTGAAACTCACGATGAGCACATCCGAGGAGGCCGGCCCGAGGCGATCGGTGATCGCGCCGGCTTCGTAGAGATCACGATTTTCCTGCACCGCGCCGAGCATCACCACCCCGCCGGGCCAGATCTCGGCATCGGCCCATACGCTCGCCGTGGTCTTCGTGGCGTCTTGCTCGGGCGCAAAGGAAGGCTTCCGGATCTCGTGGATGGCCTTCATGTGCTTGTAGAAGAACCCCACGCCCGCCGGGCCCCAGTCGATTCGCGCCGATCCGCGGAAACCCTGCAGGTTCGACTCGTAGGACAACGCATTGTAGGGCGAGTAAAAGGCGCTCTCGAGTCTCTGATAGGCCAGATTGACCTTGCCGCGCAGCCCCTTCGTCGACACGCCCATGATCTGTGCATCCTCGGGAGCCCGCATTTCGTGGGTCGCCTCGACACGCAGCGCCTCGCCGCCGGTGTAGCAATCATCTCCGCAATCCGTATCCTTGTCCGGCCACCAGTGGCTGGTCGCGTACTCGCCCTCGAGCGTGATGTCACCGGGCATGGGCATGATGACCTGTCCCGAGAGAACCCGGTCGCGCATGGGCGCCGACTGCATGAGGGTTCCGTGGCAGAGCGGCTGATCCTCATCCTCGTCCACGAGCAGGGCCACTGCCGAGAGCTCCAGCGGCGACACAGACCACGGCAGAGTGAATTGGGTGCCCAGGCGGCCGCCGTAGAGTTGCTGGAGATAGTAGGTGTCCTCCACGTCGAACTCGCCGCACTTCAGAGGATCGCGCGTGTGGGGCGTCTGCGGCCGCGCGTAGAGGGCCAGGATATCGGCCCGATCCCACAGGGTCACCGCCCAGCGGGCCCCTTCGAAGGTGAGGTCGGGACCCAGCTCCTCCAGGCTCTCGGAGCGGATGAAACCGGCCATCCCTGCATCCCCGCCACACACACCGCATCCCTGCGCGCGTTGCCCGCCACTGATGGGCGTGTCGTCCTGGTCCCAGCGCATGAGTGTCAGGGGCGTGAGCGAGACGCGGTAGAAGCCTCCGGTCAGGGTCGAGCGAACCATGCCCAGGCCAGGAAGCGCCCCCCCCGTGGTATGCCGGAAGAAGAAGCTGCCGTTCTCGTGCGAGAAGTAGTCGGGCCCGCTGCGCAGGACCGCCTCGCCCTCATTGCTGATCCGGATCAGACCGCCGGCGACCAGGGAAGGCGAGATCTGATAGGCCAGCTCCAGTTCCACCCGGTGACGCAGGGAGGCCCCCGGCTCGAGCGGCTCCCCATTCGAGCCCACCGCGCCGGTGCCGGTGGTGTCGATGTGCATCCAGCGCATGCGCCCGCTTCCGGAGAGGTGGATCTTGGGGGCGAGCTTCGGCGTCCACTCATCGATCAAGAACCGCGCGCCGGCAGACCCCGCGCCGGGCTCACCGACGGTGGTCCCGCTCGATGCGGTTGTCGAACCGTCGGATCCGCCCTCCACCCCGAGCCAGTCGGCGAGCGCGCCGTCCCGCAGAGCGACGATCTCCGACGGGGTCGGGTCATGGTAGGCCACCTGCAGGATCCCGTCTGGATCGACGAGGTAGAGGCTGAAGCTGTGGGCGCTGGCGCCGAAGGAGGCGGTCACACGGCCGCCGCCATCGTGCAGATGCAGCAGGAGAGGGGCCGTGCTCTCGGCCATGTGGCGTACCCTGGAGGTCAACTCGCTGTCCCAGTTGATGGAGACGAAACCCAGGCCATCGGCCCGGCCCCATTCGGCCAGATCGTTGCACCGCTGCAACCGGCGCGTGCACTCATGGCAATGGGTTGTCCAGAAGGCGACCAGGGTGACGGCATTGGCGTCATAGAGCGTATCCGAGGCCGCCTCACCGTCCACGCCCAGCTTGGGCAGGATGAAGAAGGGCGCCGGGCGGCCGGCGACGCTCTCGTCGATCTCGAATTGCTCGGCCCCCGCCGGAGCGGTCGGGACGGTCAGAATGGTCAGAATGGTCAGACAAACGGTCAACACAGCCAGGCAGGCCATGAGGATCCGGGGCCCCGGCCGCCGGCCTTCCGCCAATGCCCGGGATGACGCCCTGCCTGGACCGGGGGGCATAGGCGATACAGCCGCTCCCGAGAAGGGTGTCCCATGCGTCCATCTGGCTTGGTCTGCGCGCAAACCGTCCATGACCATTCGATCCTCCCTGCGTCGCGGCGGGCCCTTGCGCCCACGTTCTCCGACTCGGCGAGTCTGCGGCGCCGTCCGGCGCGGCGCCCCCAGATCCGCCGAGGCTCCCGGAGTCTCTCCCGACTGTCCCGGCAACAGTAGTGCGCCCGGAACCTGGCTCCCAGACAGTCAGTATAGTCAGAGAGTTGCTTCAAAGAAACCGCACTTGCAGCCCGGCGCTCGGGAAGGCAGACTATGCGTTCGTGTGGTTTCGGGTAAGGAGGTAGGAGATGATCGATATTACCGACAGCAATCTTCAGAGTGAGATCCTGGACGCCGACAAGCTGGCTGTGCTCGACTTCTCGGCAACGTGGTGCCAGCCGTGCAAGAAGCTGACACCCATCCTGGAGGAGCTATCGACCGAGTATGACGGCAAGATCGTCATCGGACACTGTGATGTCCAGAAGGCTCCCGAGACCGCCAAGCGATTCGGTGTGATGGCCGTGCCCACGGTTATCCTCTTCAAGGGAGGCCAAGAGATCGACCGCTTCGTCGGCCTCCAGAGCAAGGATCAGATCACCAAGAAGCTCGAGGCACACACTTGATGTGACCGCCGGCTTCCCGTCAACGCCGGGTCCGCCGGATCCGCCTAGTGCCGTCGCTTGGACCGGTCTTCGTTGACGAACGCCTTCTCCACATGAGGAAGGCTCAGGAAGATCTCCTTGTAGGCCGCCTCCGACCAATCCTGGTCCAGGAACATCACGTACTGGCGCAATTGCCGACCCGGATAGTGGATCTCCCGAAGGTAGCGCGGATCCCAGTGGACGCTGTCGTCCTCCGCGTAGCGCGGCATGATCTTGCGCATTCGCGTGATGCCCAAGGCCCGCAGCGCGTCGATGAGTTCCTCGTCGCCGTCGAGCTCTTCAAGACGCCGCTCGCGGACCGGATCGCCGGGCTTTATCCCATGCAGCAGGTATTGCAGAACGCCGGGTTCGAGCTGCACCCGCACGAGGTCCGGTTGGCGGTTCTCCGGGGCGACCTCCAGGCTAGGGGTAACGGTCAGATCGAACCTCGCGGTCGGCTCCGCGCCACTGCGCTCGAAGATCTCGAGATGAGCCGCCGTGCCCAGAGGCACCGCGGCGTACTCGAAGTCGATGAGTAGTGATTCAGGAGTCGGCCGGCGCATCGCCACCGGGACATGGGCATCCTCACCGATCACGAGCCGCGCGCGATCGATCCCGAAGGCGTCGGCCCCGTACAAGAAGAAGGTCCATTGCCCCTCATGCGAGTGAATAACCGCCGGACGGCACGCCAGATCCAATCCTCCCGCGAAGAGAACCGTCGTGCCCCCGGGCGCCAGGGAGTCCCCCTGATCCGCGGCCGGTTCCGCGCATGCGCCGGCGGCCGATGCGCTGGGCACGGCCAGCCATCCGGCGATACCGATGATGCCGATCATGATGGCCGCGCACAGACCACCGCTTTCCGATCCCGGGGGATGCGCCATGCATTCCTCCCTTCGGGTGTGAAGCCAGACGAAACCAGGCTCCCCGATCACACGGGCCAAAGACAGGCCAAGAATCTGGCCGGCCGAGGCCTGGCCGAGGCCTGGCCGAGGCCTGGCCGTGGCCAGCGTTCCCGCCATCGGGCTGGGGGGCCTGGGTCGCCGTCTACCCCTTGGCCGCGGCCAGAATGGCCTCGGCCATTTCGGTCGTCGAGTTCGATCCGCCCAGATCGTAGGTGCGGACCGTTCCCTCTTTGATGACCTTGGCGATGCCGGCGTGAATCTTGTCGGCGATCTCCTGCTCGCCGAGCCAGCGCAGCATCAGCACACCGGTCGAAATCATCGCACAGGGATTCATCTTGTTCATGCCCGCATACTTGGGGGCGCTGCCGTGGGACGGCTCGAACACACCGATCTGGTCACCGATGTTGCCGCTGGCGGCGAAGCCCAGGCCACCGACCAGCTGGGCGGCCAGATCGCTGATGATGTCGCCGAACATGTTCGAACTCACCAGGACCCCGTAGTCCTGCGGGTTCTTCACCAACCACATACACATCGCATCGATGTTCGTCTCCCACAATTCGATGCCGGGGTAGTTCTTGGCCACTTCGCGGGCGGTGCGAACCATCAAGCCGCTCGTTTCGCGGATGACATTGGGCTTCTCGACGACGGTCACCGTCTTGTAGCCGTGCTGCTTGGCGTACTCGAAGGCCGCGGTCACGATCCGCTCCGATGCCTTGCGGGTGATGACCCGGCAGGAGATCGCCATGTCCTCGCCGGCGGTGTCCTTGAACTTGTTCATCTTGGCATTGGCCGCTGCGAGGGCGGCGCGAACGTCGTCAGGTACCGGATGGAATTCGATCCCGGCGTAGAGGCACTCGGTGTTCTCCCGGAAGACGACCAGATTGACGTCATCGCGGTAGTTGAGCGGGTTGCCTGGGAAGGCGATGCACGGCCGCAGATTCGTGTGAAGGTCGAAGTGCTGGCGAAGGCCCACGATCGGGCTCGAGTAGACCAGACCCTTTCCGCGTAGCGATGGATCGAGTTCTTTCTCGGCCTCTTCCTTCGGCTTGCTCGTGATGGCGCCAAAGAGCGCGCACTTGGTGTCGGCAATGAGTTCCTTGGTGCGATCCGGAAGCGGATTGCCCTCGCTCTTCCAGAACTCCCAGCCGATGTCGCCGTGAATGTACTCGGCGTCAAACCCCATCTCATCCAGGACCAAACGGGTGGCATCCAGGACCTCGCCGCCGACGCCGTCGCCCGGCAGGTAGGCAATCCGATACTTCGCCATGGTCAACCTCCGCAGAATGCGTGCGTGTTCCACCGTAAGAACGACTCGTTCGTCCCGCCAATGCGCGAAACGACCCGGAAGTATAGCAGCCCGCGGGCGGGGGGCCTAGAGCAACCGGCAACGCAACATGCCTGCGCCCAGGGCGACGCCGCCCAGGATGGCCGCCCCGAAGACCAGCAAGCTCCAGTGGAAGGCCTCCGTGCCCCATGCGATGCCGAAGAGCAGGGTGAGCGGGGGATTGAGGAAGACGAAGACCGCGACGCTGGATGCGGCCAGATGGCGCAGGGCCCAGAACCAGATGGCATAGCCCAGGATCGTACAACCCAGGGAGAGATGTAGGAGCGCAAGCCACCCGGTGACCTGCAGGCCCTGGAGCAGTTTCTGGGCTTGCCCGGCTCCCACCAGCAAGACAATCAGAAACGGCAGGCTCCCGATTCCCGTAGCCGCCATTGTATAGAGCAGCGGATCCCGGCGGTCCATGATGGGCTTGCCGATCACCGTCACCGACGACCAGGAGAGCGGTGCCAGCAGGATGACGAGGGCGTAGGTCACGTAGGTGTCGCCAAACTGGCCGTGTTGAAACTCGATCAGCCCATAGACGCCCGCGAAGGCCAGCGCCAGCCCCAGGATCTTCGCCGGTCGCACTCGTTCGTCAAGGAATGCGATCGCCATCAGGTAGACGAAGATCGGATTGGTGGCGACCAGAAGGCTGGCCGTGCCGGCGGGCACACGCCCCTGCCCCCAGTTGAGGGGCAGATTGTAGCCGATCACCGCCAGCAATCCCCCAAGCAACACCCGCCGCCAGTGGTGGCAGAGCAGATCGCGGCAGTCCCGCCATCGCAGCCCGCAGTAGATCAAGCAAAACAGGGCCACCGGCGCGAAGCGCAGCGTCACCAGATCCAGCGCGCCGACCCCGGCCTGCTGGCGCATGAACGAGATGGCGTGGAACGAATTCGACCACAGGATGAAGAGCAGCACCAGCATGCCGTAGATGAACCAGCGACGGGTCGTCACCGGCCGCATGTCCGCCGGCTGCGTTGCCACCGCCTGCATGTCCGCCGGCTGCATGTCCACCGGGCCCTCCTGGCCCCTGCTGGAAGCTCTCGCCAAAGAAGCCAACTCCTATCGCACGATCAGAATCGGCGCACTTTGACGCCAGGTCGGCCCGCCTGCCGACGCTGCGGCATCGTCCGCCAGCCGGCCTTCCAGCTGAATCCAGTACCGCCCGGTGGTGAGCGGATGGCCGAACGAATCGCGCAAGAGGCCGGAGAAGTGCCCCGTACCGGCGCGCCGCAACCCGGCCTGAACGGGAACCTGGTCACCCCGCATCTCCCGCACGACGCGGCCGCTGCTGTCGAGCACTCGCATTCTGGTGATGGAGGCATCCGCCGGCACGAGCTGCAGGTGGAGCCGGTCGACGGCCGGCGCCGGCCATAGAACCGCATGCG
Source organism: uncultured bacterium (assembly GCA_964573295.1). Classification (GTDB taxonomy): domain Bacteria; phylum Eisenbacteria; class RBG-16-71-46; order CAIMUX01; family WJJG01; genus CAYQJL01. Next base: position 25,568 of record CAZNJE010000010.1, read on the forward strand.
GCTTGATTCGCACACCCGCCGCCTCCTCTCCGGGAATACCGGCGTAGGAATCGAACGTCTCGAAAGGAGATGCTCCGGGTGTGCTCATGGTCTGGTTGTCCGCACGATCGAACGCGCGTACCCTCCACCAGTAGACGCGATCGGGATCGAACAGCTCGGCCGGGATCGTCTGAGGCGCCGCCTCACAGAGGATGCCCAGACTCAGGGGCAGGAACTCCGGATTCTCGGCCACTTCCAGGCGATACATGACCCGATCTCCCGGCTCGCTGTCGCCGTTCATCTGCCAATCGAACTCGACCGCCTCATCGAGTCCGATCATCGCATTCTCCTCGGGTGCGATGAGTTCGAACGGCAGCGGCGGCTCGCGGAAGGCGGTGCGGAAAACGTCTCGGCTGGCCTCCAGGGTCGCCAACACTTCTGCTCGTTGCCCCTCGCCCCAATGGCCACGCACCTCGACGAACACCTCCAAGGAATCGATCCAGTCGAGGAAAAACCCCGCATCGAGCGTGGAAGACACGTCCGAATCGGGCACGGTGAGATAGATCGGGCTCGTATGTGCGTACAGCTCAGGACTCACGGGCCCCCATGCATCGGTTTCGCCCGCGACCGAGAGCGCGAGCCACCCGCTCCGGTCGATGCTGACCGTCACGGTGGTGTCAAGCACCCCGGCTTCGTTCTGGCACGGATCGGGAATCGACAGCAGGGGCGTGCCGTTGAAGATCAGGTCCGCGGCGTCGAGCCCGAAGATCGACTCCACGCGAAGCTCCACCTCCACCTCGTTGACGGCCTGCTCCAGAAGCACCTCCTCGCCGGGACCCGCGCCCGGACCGGCACCTGCGACCTCGAAGCGCGGGATGAGGGGGAAGTTGGTGACGAAGGTCTTTCCTTGCTTGAGCGCCTCGGTCCACCGCCCAGCGTGGTGGGATTGGTCGAGCCCCTCGTAGACGTACACGCGGTGTCCTCCGAGAGGCGGCGCATTGTAGTTGCACATCACCGCGTCCGTGCCGGCCACCCCCGGTACGCGGAGTCCGCAGTTCAAGAGGCCATACCAGTCTTCCATGAACAGGTCCGGATTGTTCGAGTACGAGGCCAGCTCCAGCCCGTCGAGCGTACCCATGACCGCCATCACGGGGAGTTCGCGCCCCAATCCAACCCCGGGCCAGGTCTCATCATTGAAGAAATCCCCTCCAGTCTGGGGATGCGCCAGACACATCACCTGACCGAATCCGGGTGACCAGTCGTCGTGGATGTAGGTGAGCATCGGGTAGGCGGGCAGATTGGGCGGACCGCAGCACCAGTCCCCGAAATGGGTCACGAGACCGAGAAGCGCCACATGTCCGTAGGCCTGGTTACGATACTCAACCGTGTAGTAGATGATGTGCTCCGGGGTGCTGATGGCATGGGGACCGCCGGTGAACTCGTGCCCGCTATCGAGCACCCACACCATCCGGAGATCCTCGGCCAGCGCGGTCCTCAAGACGCCGTACGGACTGACCACGAAATCCACGGGCTCATGAATCGTGTGCGAATGCATATCACCGGCGTACCATCCCAGTTGCCGCAATCCGAACCGTTTCGGTAGCGTGACAACCAGGGTCGTATCGCCTTCGATGACAACGATGTCCTCGAACGGTTCGTGCTCGAAACCATGCATGGCCCCGATCGTGGTGGGGCCGGAGGGAAGCTCCATGGTGACCGTACCCATCGAGTAGAAGTACCCGCCCATCCGGCCGTGGCTCAGATAGGAGCTGTCCGGATAGCCGGGAAAGGGGCTTCCCAGCGCATCGGTGACATGGAGCCGGGCAGGCAAGGCTTCCCCCAGCTCATTCTGGGTCAGGAGGGTGACTTCCACCGCCCGCGATGAAGCCAGCAGGGCACACAAAGCCGTCAGTACCAGGATGAAACGCACGGGTCATCTCCTCTGAGCGGGCGGCTCGGACGCCGCCCGAAAACGATGGCTGTTCACCTCCGGATTGTAGCACACCGGCGTCACTCGCCCCCCCGAGGGAGTCGGGCTCGCCCGCACGGAGAAACCCGAGGGTGACCAGACCGTGACCCGAGGATGACCAGACGGCGACCCGAGCCCCATCCGAGGCTCACCCGAAGCTCAGCGACGGCGGGTGGCGGCAGCCAGAAGCAGCAGGCCGTGGACCGAGAGATTGGACCTCGGCGCGTCGATCGTCTGGGTGTCAACTTCTTGTTTTCAAATGAGTTAAACGAATCGGCCCTGCGAGGCGTTGCCGGCCGCCCCCAGGAACCGTACCTTAGATCCCACCATGAAGGACAAACAGGCCCACATCCGATTCTACGCCGAACTCAACGACTTCCTGCCCCGAACGCAGCGCTTCCGCGACATCGTCCACGCATTCGAGGGTTCCCCGGGCATCAAGGACGTCATCGAGGGACTGGGCGTCCCCCACCCCGAGGTCGATCTGATCCTGGCCGGCGGCGAGTCGGTGGGCTTCGGCTACCGGCTTCAACCCGGTGATCGCATCGCGGTCTACCCGGTCTTCGAAGGCCTCGACATCTCACCGGTCCAACGGCTGCGACCCGAGCCGCTCCGCCGGCCGCGGTTCGTGGCCGATTGCCATCTCGGGAAGCTCACCCGGCGTCTTCGCATGTTGGGATTCGAGGTGATCTACCGCAACGACTTCGAGGGCCTGGAGATCATCCGCCGCTCGCGACAGGAGAGGCTGATCATCCTCACCCGCGACCGCGATCTGTTGAAACACGGAGCGGTGACGCACGGCTACTGGGTACGTTCCACCGACGCCACCGAGCAGGTGCGCGAGGTGCTCCGCCGGTTCGATCTGTGGGACCAGATACATCCCTTCAGCCGATGCACGGCCTGCGGCGGCGAGATTCAGCCGGTCGAGAAGGCCGCCATCCTGGACCGCCTGCCTCCAAAGACGCGAGCGCACTATGACCGCTTCTTCCAGTGCCGGGAGTGCGGCCAAATCTACTGGGAGGGAGCCCACTTCGAGCGCCTACGCGCGATGGTGGCGGAGATGAGCCGCGAACCGCGGTAGGTCCCGCCGAGAGCGATCCCGGCCAGCGCCCTACCGCGGAGTCGCCTGCGTCATTCGTTCTAGTACACCTGTAGCGGTCCGATCGCCTTCTCGACCTCGGCCAGGATCTCCCGGCTCTTGACCAGCGCCATCATCTTGTTGTGGTCATCGTAGAGCGGCCGGTCCTCGTCGAGGAAGTCGACGTGCCTGCGCACCACCGCCTTGGCGGCCTGGGTGCCCTTGCCGGGAGTGTAGGAACGGAAGTCCAGGCCCTGCGCCGCGGCCATGAATTCGATGCCCAGCACGCCGTCGGAAACATCCAGGATCTGGCGGGTCTTCATCGCCGAGTTCATGCCCATCGAGACGAAGTCTTCCTGGTCGGCGGCCGCCGGGATCGACTGCGTGAAGGCCGGCGCCGAGAGAATCCGCTGCTCGACGATCTGCATGTCGGCGGTGTACTGGCTCAGCATCATGCCGCTCATCATGCCCGCGCCCTTGGTCAGGAACGGCGGCAAGCCCACGCTGAGGGCCGGATTGGTCAGGCGGTTGAGCCGCCGCTCGGAGAGAACGCACACCATCGTGATCGCGCCGCCCAGCGTATCGAGCGGCATGCTGATGGGCGTGCCCTGGAAGTTGGCGCCGGTCAGAACGACCTTGTCGTCGGCCAGAAAGATGGGGTTGTCACCCACGCCGTTCGCTTCGATCTCGAGCTGGCTGCGCGTCCAGCGGAGCTGGTCGCGGACGGCACCGATCACCTGCGGCGTCGAGCGCATCGAGTAGGCGTCCTGGACCTTGACCTTCTCCTTGCCGGTCATGAGGTCGGAACCCTCCATGACCTTGCGCAGGTTCTTCGCGCAGGTGACCGCCCCCTGGAACCCGCGCAGTTCGTGCAGGCGCGTGTCATAGGGCTTCATGTTGGCCTTCAGGGCCTCCAAGGTCATCGCCGCGGCGATCTCGGCTTGCAGCAGGGCACGCTCGGCGTCGTGGACGCAGAGACAACCGATGGCGTTGATCAGATTCGAGCCGTTGATCGAGGCCAGGCCGTCACGGGCCTGCAGGCCGGGCACGGGCACCCCGGCCTTCTCCATGGCCTGCTTGCTGGGCATGCGCTCGCCTTGGTAGAAGGCCTCGCCCTCGCCCATCAGGAGCAAGGCGATCTGACTCATGGGCGCCAGATCGCCGCAGGCGCCGACCGATCCCTTGTGGCACACGACGGGGGTGACACCCTTGTTGAGCAGTTGGATGAAGGTGTCGAAGATCTCCACCCGGCAACCCGAATAGCCATTGGCGAGCACGTTGGCACGCAGCAGCATCGCGCCGCGGGCTTGCTCGATGGGAATCGGATCGCCGATGCCGGCGGCGTGGTTGTAAATCAGATAGCGCTGGAACTGCTTGACCTGTTCGTCGTCGAGCACGACCTCCGAGAACTCACCGATCCCCGTGTTGACCCCGTACATGATCTCGCGCGCCACGATCCGCTCTTCCAGGAAGTCGCGGCAGTGCTGGACGCGGCCAATCGCATCCGGATGCGCCTCGACGGGTTCGTTGTGGCGGGCGACGGCGACGACGTCATCGACGGTGAGATTCTTGCCGGTGAGCAGGACGGCCATGATCGGATCCTCCTTCGATCGTTTCGTTGAAGGCCGGGCGGCGACGCATGCGAGCGACGGCCCGACTGGGACTCGGGTTGATCGCTCCCACCCACCCCGCTGCAACCGAAGGGTCTTCGATCCGCGTGGCAGTATTATGAGAATGGACGAGGCCGAAATGCAAGTGGAAGCGTTGTGTCTCCCGGCCTGGTTGGGAGGGGCCTTGGGATTCGCGCCACCCAACGACGTGCGGCCTCCCAACGTCGTGCCGGAGGAACCTCTCCTCGCTCAGAACAGGAACCCGGTCAAGCCCAGTGACAGGCCCAGCTTGGTCCCCGAAAGCGAAACCTTACGTCTCGGCCCATAGCCATAATCATCCATGACATCCATGACATCCACGTCCATGTCATCCTTCCGATAGAAGCCCGCGGTGGCGAACGGCATCACGCGTGAGCGTCCCGCGCCCAAGTAGATCCCCACGTTCGGGCCGATACCGAACGTGGTCACGTCGGCCCCTGCATTGAAGCCCTCCTTGACATACTCGAACGTCACTCCGAAGGCGAATCCCGGGATCGCGAAGTAGCCGACTCGCGGCAAGATCTGTATAAGAGAATTGCTCTCGCCCTCATCGTTCTCGTACAGATCCCCCTTCCGCTGCTCGAGCCTGGCGCTACCCCCGATCTCAAGCGATCCCATGTCCGCAGCGAATTCCGCCGCCCTCCCCCTGCCAGCCAACGACCACGAGCACAAAACCGTCACCGCCAGGATAATGATCCATCTAGCCATGTTTGCTCCTCCTGCTTCATGATTCGCCTACTGCCGCTCGAAGATATGCGAGATGTGATACACCTCACCTTCATCTTCCACATCGAACTCGAAGGTGAGCTCCGTGGCCGATACCGTATAGTCGTAGACCTGCCCGTCCCATTCCGAGGTGACGCGGGCCAGATCCCAGGTTCCTTCGATCGCACCTGACTGCGGAGCAAGGATCGCGTTCGACCCATTGTCGTCATCTCCGCAACCAGCGCAGAGCATCGCGCACAGAAGTCCTACGACGGCAACAGTCATGATCGTGGGACTCATGATCGTGGGACTCATGATCGTGGAGGCGAAGAGACTCGACATCGCGTCGTTCATCGGGTGCTTGGCAACATGTTTCAACAAGGGGTTCATGGCTTGCCTCCTTCCGCAAATCACTCTAGGCACGTGCATCGTCTGCTGTGGAGTCGTCCACATCCCATACGGCCGGAGAGAGAATGCCTAGTGCGTCCTGGGTGGCGACCACAGCAATCCCACCGAGATCTTCGGTCCACCAAGGGAGAGCTGTTCGTTCTCCATGACGTACCCACGGCTTTCGAAGTGGGCCACGGCGGGTTCCCACGCCCACGGAACGAAGCCGAACGCGGTGCTTTCGTGAAACCGCCCGGCAGCGACGCCCAGCTGACAACCCATGAAGCCGTACGGCACACCGAATCCTGCGCCGCCACGAAACGCGATCGGATGGCGCGATTCCTCTTGCGGGGCGTTCGCTGGCCCGAGCGCCTCCGCCCGTCCAATCCCATGGCCTGTAAGCAGACACGCTGTAAGCACCATGATTGCTATTCCACACGGCGATTCTCTCAAAGTACGTTCCATGGTGCGTTTGATGCTCTCACCTCCTGTCAAGCCGTGAACTGCTCGTCTACGAGGCCGGCCCACCCTTCACGTGACCTTACCTACGGCAGTGGGAAACCGTTGACGTGAGCAACCCGTGGGCAGCCGTTGAACAGCCCGTGGATAGCCCGTGGGCAGCCCGGGACGTGATACCCTGGGGTCCTCCCCCGCCCCGGGATCCAGTCTCGCCCGACTCCCGGCTCACGCAGGCCGGCCTAGCATGAGCATCAACGGGGCCTGGAAGCTTCTCGAGGACCGTGGCCGGGGCACACCTGCACGGCTTCGCGGCCCGCACGGCTTCGCGGCCCGCACGGCTTCGCGGCCCGCACAATCGCCGCTCGTGACATTGGGAGGAACGATCCATGGCGAATGACGATCCGGGTCAGGACCTCGAACACGGCCATCAACCTCATGCGATTCGCACGCGCATCGATGGCGACGGTGGACACGGCCATCTGTCCGATGCCGTTCTGGGGGCGATGGATGGATCGATCACGACCTTCACGATCGTCGCCGGCGCCGTGGGAGGCGGCCTGACCGGGACGGTCATCGTGATTCTCGGACTCGCCAAGGTCGTCGCCGATGCCTTCAGCATGGCCGCCAGCAACTACCTGGGCGCGCGGAGCCGCGAGCAGGAGATCGAACAGGCCCGGGCGATGGAACGTCGCCACATCGAGCACGCCCCGGAGGGAGAGCGCGAGGAGATCCGCTACATCTTCCGACAGAAAGGATTCACCGGGAAGATCCTGGACGAGGTGGTCGAGGTGCTGAGCCGCCACCCCGAGGCATGGGTGGAGACCATGATCAAGGAGGAGCTTCACCTTCCGACCAAGACCTCCCACCCCATCAAGGCGGCGGCGGCCACGTTCCTGGCCTTCCTGGCCATTGGCGTGGTTCCGCTCGCGCCGTTTCTCTTATCTCCCGAGCCCATCGGGCGCGCATTCCTCATCAGCATGGCCATCACGGGGTTTGCCTTCGTCTTGATCGGACTGGTCCGCGGGGTCGTCGTGGGCCAATCGGTGTGGCGGTCGGGACTCGAGACGCTTCTGACCGGAGGTGCGGCGGCGGCAGTGGCTTACGGCATCGGTTCTTGGCTGCGGCAATCCTATGGGATCGGATAGAGTGCGGAACTTCCCTCTCTCGGCAGGGTGACGTCACAAGATTGCGATTTGAGCACGCAATCCGGTCGGCCGATCGGACGCATCGTTCGGACGCGGCGACCGGACGCGGCGACCGGACGCAGCGATCGGACGCGGCGATCCGGTCCGGCGTCCCGATAGGGCGATCCGGCGACCGTTGACACGGATCACGGAAGCTGGGTATCGTTTGTGATTCCTATTCGGGGAAGGTATCCGGGTAGTCCCCTTCGGTCGGTCGCCCCCGACCCGGTCCGGGATGGCACCAAACCAGAACTGTGCGAATTGTGGACAGCCTGCTCTCGATCCTCAATCACCTGCTGCCCGCCCTGCTGGCGATGGCATGGGTGAACTACAGCATCTACTTCGTGCGCCGCGACCCGTTCGCGCAGCGCACCGCCACGCCCTTTCTGGTCGGCACCGTGGCGCTGCAGATCGTCTACGTCATCCTGCTCGGCATCCACTATCGGCACCATCTGATGGCCAATATCTACGAGGTCTTGACGGTCATCGCGCTGGCGCTCTCGATCGTCTATCTGATCGTCGAGACGGTCCACCGCAACAAGTCGATGGGCGTCTTCGTTCTGCCGATCATCTTCGGTTTCCAGCTCGCCGGCTCGGTATGGATTCAGCCCGAACACTCGCTCGATCCCATCTTGCGGGATCCGATGTTCGGCTTTCACACCGGCACGATCGCGCTGGCCTACGCGGCCTTCCTGCTCTCGGCGGTCTACGGCGTGATGTACCGGGTCTTCTATGGCGCCTTGCAAGCCAAGCGCTTCGGCCTGTTCTTCGAGCGCCTTCCCTCGCTCGACGATCTGTCCAAGATGACGATGGGCGCCACGAGCACCGGCTTCGTCTTCCTGTCGCTCTCGCTCATCTTCGGCATGGTCTGGGCGGGGCGGGCCGCGCCAGGGTTCTGGTCGGATCCGAAGTTCATCACCACGATGATCGTCTGGGCAGGCTACGGCGTGGCCGTCGCCAGTCACCACTTCGCCAAGTGGACCGGGCGCCGCATCGTCAATCTCAATCTCGCCGCCTTCGCACTGCTCTTCGTTTCGTTCCTGGCCCTGCGTCTCTTCTTCGACACCTTTCACCGGTTTGGAGGATGATCCATGAGCACGCACGTATCCTCCAATCCGTTGAAGCCGACCGACCGTTGGGACGCCCATCCCCGCCGCGAAGGTGATGCCCCTTCGCTCCCGGGCAACGCCACCCTGCCCCTTCACGATCAGCGCCGGCTCGTGTTCGTCGGCGCCAGCCATCGCACGGCCCCGCTCGCCCTGCTCGAAGCCATCGCGCTCGCGCCCGGCGACATGCGCGTCCTCTTGCCCGAGCTGCGCACACGGACCGGCGCGCAGGAGGTGATGGTCATCTCCACCTGCAACCGCACCGAGCTCTACGCCACCACGGACAATCCGGTCGTCGCCACCCGGGAACTGGAGAACTGGCTCCTCGGCCGGGAGCGCGACGGCCACGGCCTCGCGCGCGATCACCTGGTTCTCCGACAGGACAGCGATGCGGTGAGTCATCTGCTGCGCCTCGCCTGCGGTGTAGACTCGATGATGCTCGGAGAGACCCAGATCGCCGGCCAGATCGAGTCGGCCCTCGCTCTCGCGCGTCAGGCCGGCACCGCCAAGGGCTATCTGACTCAGCTCGTCTCGGCCGCCTCGCGCACCTGCAAGCGCGCCCGCACCGAAACCGCGATCTCGACCGGCGTGGTCTCGGTGGCTTCGGCCGCCGCCTATCTGGCCCAACGCATCTTCGGCGATCTGGAGAAGCGCACCGCCCTGATCGTGGGCGCGGGCGAGACCGGCCGGCTGGCCGCCGAACACTTGCGGGGCCGCGGCGTGCGCAAGCTCATCGTGGCCAACCGCACGCTCTCGCGCGCCGAAGCGCTTGCCAAGGAGCTGGGCGGGCAGGCAGCGATCCTGGAGGTACGCGATTCTCTGCTCAGAGAGTCGGATCTGGCCGTTTGCGCCACCCACTCGCCCGCTCATCTGTTCACCCGCGAGTCGGTGGCCGCCGCCATGAAGGGACGCGGGGGCCGCCCGCTGCTCTTGGTCGATGTCTCCATGCCGCGCAACATCGATCCCCAGGCCGGCGTGATCGAGAACGTGTTCCTGCACGACATGCAGGATCTGCGCAGCATCGTCGACCAGAACCTGAGCCGGCGGGCCAAGGAAGTCCCAGTGGTCGAGCTCATCGTGGCACACGAGACCGAGGGGTTCTTCCGACATCTGGCGGGCATACAAGCCGGACCCATGATCCGGGACCTTCGCGACCGCTTCGAAGCCGTGCGCCGGCATGAACTCGATCGTTTTGTGAAACGCTTTCGCGAGGAGGATCGAGAGCTCGCCGATCGCCTGACGCGTGACCTGATTCAGAAGCTGCTCCACCACCCCACCGTCGAGATCCGGGACGCCGCCCGGCATCCGGAGGCCAATGGCGAGAAGCTGCTGTGGGTCCGGCGCCTCTTCGGCCTGGATACGCGGGTGGGTGAGAGGAGCAAGAAATGAGCACACGAGGAGTCCGCATCGGCACACGCCGCAGCCAGCTCGCCACCTGGCAAGCCGAATGGGTGGCCGCGAAGCTCCGTCACGCGCACCCCGGGCTCGAGGTACAGATCGTGACGGTCCGGACACTGGGTGACCGGGACCGCCGCACCGCTCTGCATGGCATGGCACGACAGGGCGTCTTTACCAAGGAGATCGAGGAGGCGCTCTTCGACGGCCGGTGCGACGTGGCCGTCCACAGCATGAAAGACTTGCCGGTGAGGTTTCCCGAGGGGTTGCGCTTGGGCGCGGTGCTCGAGCGTGAAGATCCGCGGGACGCGCTCATTGCCCGCGGCGGCTGGACCTTGAACGAGCTGCCGCCCGGCGCGCGCCTCGGCACCTCCAGCCTGCGGCGGCGCTCACAGCTTCTGCGCGCGCGTCCCGACCTCGTTGTCGGTGATCTGCGCGGCAACGTGCCGGGCCGTATCCGGTCGGCGGGGGTGCCGGTCGAGCCCGGCGAGGACGCTCCGGCCGACTCGCCCTACGATGCCACCATCCTGGCCGTCGCCGGGCTCGGCCGCCTGGGCTGGGCACGGGTCGTCAGCGAGATCCTGCCCACCGATGTCATGCTGCCGGCTCCGGCGCAGGGCGCGGTCGCGACCGAGCTGCGCGCCGGCGACGAAGAGCTGCTCGATCTGCTCATGCAACTGAATCACGCGCCGACCGCGCGCGCCGTCACGGCCGAGCGGGAGTTTCTCGAGGCGCTGGGTGGCTGGTGTCACGTGCCGGTCGGCGCTCTGGCCGAGATCGTCGATGCACGGGGCAGCATCCACCTGAGAGGCTTCGTCGGCGACCCGGACGGAGGCGAGGTGGTCGAAGACCAGATCCGCGCCGCCGATCCGGGCGAGGCCGGCCGCGCGCTGGCCGCTCGTCTGGAAGAGCGCGGTGCCAGGGAGATCCTGACACGGGTACTCGCCGATGGCGGAGAGAAGCCATGAGCAAGCTAGCGGGATCCTGCATCCTGATCACCCGGATGGCCGGCGATAACGGCCTGCTGCAAGAGCGGATCGATGCCGCCGGAGGAATGTCGCTCGTCATTCCGATGATTCGTGTCGCTCCGCCGGCGGACCCGTCGGCCTTGGAGCGGGCGCGTTCTTCCCTCGCGAGCTTCGACTGGATCGCCCTCACGAGTCGCCACGCCGCCCGCGCGCTGCTGGCGGGCGTGGTACGGGAAGGTGAGCGCCCTCGTATTGCGGCGGTGGGCGGCGCGACAGCCGCCGAGGCCGAGGCGTTGGGCTGGAGAGCCGACCTGGTCGCTGAGGGCAAAGGTGCCCTGGAATTGGCCGACCGGCTCGTGAACGAGGTGCCGGAAGAGCAGCTGCGCAACCTGCGGATTCTCCACCCCTGTTCGAGCCTGGCGCTTCCCATGCTGGCCGAGAGCCTGGCAAACACCGGCGTGACGGTCGAGCGGGTCGAGGCCTACCAAACCCTGCCGCCCGGCGATGCCGAGCGCCAGGACCTGCTGGCGCACCTGGAGTGGATCAACGGTGCGGTCTTCGCGAGTCCGTCGGCGGTGAAGCATTTTCTGCAGGTTCTGGGTAGTACGAACTCGAATGCGGCGACAACATCGCCTCGCGGCGGCGGGCCACCGTCGGCCTGGGCCTGCGCCGCCATCGGGGCGACCACCCGGGCGGCCCTCGAGGAGGCCGGCTTCGCCTACACGACCGCCGCGGCGCGGCCGGACGCCGACGCGCTGTTCGTGGCTCTGACCGAAAGCTGGAAGAGGAGTCGACCATGAGCTTTCCCGACACCCGTCCCCGACGGTTGCGCCGCACGCCGGCGCTGCGCGAGATGGTCCGCGAAACCGACCTGGGACCGGAGCGCTTGATCTACCCGCTCTTCGTCACCCACGGCACGGGCGTGCGCCGGCCGATCCCGAGCATGCCGGGTTGCCATCAGCTCTCGGTGGACCTGCTGGTGGAAGAGGCAGCCGCCGCCGGCGAGCAGGGTGTGGGAGGAGTGATTCTCTTCGGGATCCCGAAGACGAAGGACGCCGAGGGCAGTGAGGCCTACGATACCGAAGGCATCGTGCCCGAGGCCATCCGCGCCGTGAAGGAGGCGCGGCCCGGCCTTGCGGTGTGGGCCGATGTCTGCTTGTGCGAGTACACCGATCACGGTCACTGCGGCGTGATCAGCGACGGCGAGGTCGACAACGACGCCACCCTGCCGCTGCTGGCGCGCGCCGCGGTCGCCTACGCTCAAGCGGGGGCCGATGTCATCGCCCCTTCCGACATGATGGACGGCCGGGTGGCCGCGATCCGCCTCGCGCTGGACGACACCGGCTTCGCCATGCTGCCGATCGTCTCCTACGCGGCCAAGTATGCGTCGGCCTACTACGGGCCGTTCCGCGAGGCCGCCGGGTCGGCGCCGCAGTTCGGCGACCGCCGCGCCTATCAGATGGATCCGCGCAACGCCGAGGAGGCGCTGCGCGAGGTGGCGCTCGACCTGGAAGAGGGCGCCGATGTCGTGATGGTCAAGCCCGCGCTGGCCTATCTCGATATCATCCGGCGTGTGAAAGACGCCTTCAACGTCCCGGTGGCGGCCTACAACGTCTCGGGTGAATACGCCCTCATCAAGGCCGCCGCCGAGCAGGGCTGGGTGGACCACGATCGGGTGGTGGCCGAAACCTTGCTCTCGATCCGCCGCGCCGGGGCCGACATCATCCTGACCTACTTCGCCAAGGAGGCCGCTCGCATTCTCAAGGAGGTGCAGTTTTGAGCACGATGACCCGTTGGACGCCCGGAGCCAAGAGCCGCGATCTGTACCGGCAGGCCTGTGATCACCTGCCGGGTGGGGTGAACTCTCCGGTCCGCGCCTTCCGCGCCGTGGGGTCGGAACCGTTCTTCGTCGATCGCGCGCAAGGGGCCTATCTGTGGGACGCGGACGGAAATCGCTATATCGACCACGTCATGTCCTGGGGCCCTTTGATCCTGGGCCACGCCGATCCCGACGTGACCCGCGCGGTCACCGAAGCCGCCACGCGGGGCACCTCCTTCGGCGCTCCTCACGCGGGCGAAGTCGAGCTGGCCGGAGAAGTGCGGCGGCTGATGCCCTCGATCGAGCGGATGCGACTCGTGAGCTCGGGCACCGAGGCCACGATGAGCGCCGTGCGCCTGGCGCGGGGCGTGACGGGACGGGCCAAGGTGATCAAGTTCGAGGGCAACTACCATGGCCATGCCGACTCGTTCCTGATCAAGGCCGGCTCTGGGTTGGCAACCTTCGGACAACCCGATTCACCCGGCGTGACCGCTGAGACCGCGGCGAATACGCTCTCGGTGCCCTACAACGATCTCGGTGCGGTGGCCGCTCTGATGCAAGAAGCCGGCAGCCAGATCGCCGCGATCATCGTGGAGCCAGCGGCCGGCAACATGGGCTGCGTCCCGCCGGCCGACGGTTTCCTGGCCGGGCTGCGCATGCTCTGCGACAAGCACGGCGCCGTGCTCATCTTCGACGAGATCATAACCGGCTTCCGCGTCGCCCCGGGCGGTGCGCAGGAACGCTTCCAGGTCACTCCCGATCTCACCACGCTGGGGAAGATCATCGGGGGCGGGCTGCCGGTAGGACTCTACGGCGGCCGTAGCGACCTGATGAAGTCGGTCTCGCCCGAGGGGCCCGTCTACCAGGCCGGAACCCTCTCGGGGAATCCGCTCGCGGTTGCCGCCGGACTCGCCACGCTGCGCAAGCTGCGCTCCGCCTCGGACCTGTACGAGCAGCTCGAGCAAAAGGGCGCCCACCTGGAGGCGGGGTTGCGTGAGGCAGCCGGGGCCGCCGGTGTGCCGGTCACGATTCACCGATTGGGCAGCATGCTGGGTCTCTTCTTCACTCCGGGTCCGGTCACCACGTGGGCCGAGGTCGCCCGGTCGAACCGCGAGCGGTTCGTCGCCTTCTTCCAGACCCTGCTGGCCCACGGCGTCTGGATCGCGCCGTCGCCGTTCGAGGTGATGTTCGTATCGTCCGCGCACACCGAAGAAGATCTGGACCGAACCATCGAAGCCGCGCGGGCCGGGTTCGCCGCGGCGGCCGAGGTGGTGTAAGAGGTGGTACGAGAGGTGGCAACGGCGGTGACGTATCAAGAGCCCCACCGAAGGGTGGAAAGGCGCGGAATCGGGAGCCAACGATGAACGATTTGTTCTTGCGCGCCTGCTTCGGGCAGGAGGTCGAGCGCACGCCGGTGTGGATCATGCGCCAAGCGGGGCGCTACCTGCCCGAATACCGGGCCGTTCGCGAGAAGTACGATTTCTGGACCGTGTGCCGGACTCCCGAGCTCGCCACGCAGGTGACGCTACAGCCGATCGACCGGTTGGGCGTCGACGCCGCCATCCTGTTTTCGGATATCCTCGTACCCCTACCCCCGATGGGGTGCCCGGTGGAATTCCGTCCCGCGCCGGCCATCGCCACGCCGATTCGCAGCCGGGCTCAGGTGGAGGCTTTGAGGCAGCCCGACCCCGCCGAAGATTTGGATTACGTCCTCGCGGCCATCGCCATGCTCCAGCGCGAGCTGGCAGGACGGGTTCCGCTGATCGGTTTCGGCGGCGCACCGGCCACGCTGGCGGCCTACATGATCGAGGGCGGTGGCGGCAAGTTTCACCACTTCCGGGGATTCCTCCATGAGAATCCGAAGGTGGCCGAGCATCTCTTCCAGCATCTGGCCGACGCGCAGATCGCCTTCTTGAGCGCGCAGATCCGCGCCGGCGCCCACGCGGTGCAGATCTTCGACAGCTGGGGCGGCCTGCTGTCACGCGAGCAATATGCGCGTTTCGAGCTGCCGGCGATGCAGCGGCTGGTCGAGGGACTGCGGCGTGAAGGGCGTAGCCGTCAGCGTCGCAGCGGTGAGGGCCGCGGAAGTGGGGGCCGCGGCGAAGAGAACGATGGCAGTGGGGGCCTCGCCGGGGAGGACCATGGCCGTGAAGGGCATGGGCACGAGGATGTACCGATCATCTACTACATCCGCGATGCCGCGCACCTGCTGGACCTCTTGGCCGCCACCGGCGCCGATGTGCTCTCGCTCGATGAGAAGATGCCGCTGGATCTGGCGGCCGAGCGGATCGGCCCCGGTCCGGCGTTACAGGGCAATCTGGACAACACGTTGCTGGCCGCTTCCCACGAAGCGATCGAGCGCGGTGTGCGCCGGGTGCTGGCCGAAGCGCCGGCCGGCCGCGGTCACGTGTTCAACCTGGGCCACGGAATCCTCCCCCACATTCCGCCCGAAAATGCTGAGTTCATGGTGGCCGCGGTGCACCGGCTCAGCCAGCGGGTGGCCGATCGGGCACAATGACGCGGGCACCTGCCGGACGCGGCCTTCGCGGCGAGGCGTCCCCTTGCCGCGATGCGGCCACGGCTAGGACGGGCCGATAGAAACCGGGGCGGCCGGGTACGCTCGCCCCTCGAGGATGACAAGCATGGACTCTCAAAGCACCGTCGGAACCCCGACCACCGACTACCTCGCGCAGGTCACCCCGCAGCTGCTGGCCAAGCATGACCGGCCGGGACCCCGGTACACCTCCTATCCCACCGCGGTCGAGTTCCGTGAAAGCTTCACGGCCAAGGATTACGCGAAGCGCTTGGCCACGGCCGATCAGCGTGCCGGCGAACCCCTCTCCCTCTATGTGCACATCCCTTTCTGCCACCAGCGCTGCACATTCTGTGGCTGCAACGTCGTGATCTCTCGCAAGCCGCAGATCTGTGAAAAGTACCTGGAGCATCTGCACCGGGAGATCGATCTACTGGCCGGCACGCTGCCGAACCGCCGGGACCTGCTCCAGTACCACTGGGGCGGCGGCACGCCGACCTATCTCACGCCCGAGCAGATGCAGCGCTTGCATGCGAAGATCGCCGGCCACTTCCGACTGCCGGCCGGCGCCGAGGCCGCGATCGAGGTGGACCCACGGGTCACCACGAAACAGCACTTGCAGACGCTGCGTTCACTGGGCTTCAACCGGATCTCGATCGGGGTACAGGACTTCACGCCCGAGGTGCAGGAGGCGGTCAACCGCGTGCAGCCGGTGGAGCAAACCCGCGAGCTCATCGAGCACGCGCGGGAGATCGGGTTCTCATCGGTCAACATCGACCTCATCTACGGCTTGCCGCTGCAAACGCCAGCCGCCTTCCGGCAGACGCTCGATACCGTGATCGGCATGCGGCCGGAGCGGGTAGCCGTCTACTCGTTCGCCTTCGTGCCCTGGATCCGTGGCAATCAGCGTAAGTTGATCGAATCCCAACTGCCCGAACGCGAGGTCAAGTTCTCGCTGTTCACCGAAGCCCTGGTGGCGTTCCTGGGCGCCGGCTATCTGCAGATCGGGATGGATCACTTCGCCCTGCCCGAAGACGACATGGGCCGCGCCGCGGCCAATCGGACGCTCTACCGCAACTTCATGGGCTACACCGTGCACAAAGCCGCGGATTTCCTGGGCCTGGGAGTCTCGTCGATCGGATCGGTGCAGGGCGCGTTCGCTCAGAATGCCAAGAAGCTTCCGCGCTACTACGAAGCCCTGAGTGCTGGGCGGTTTCCTATCGAACGCGGCTACGTGCTGACCCGGGACGATGCGATCCGCGCCAAGGTGATCCGTGAGCTGATGTGCAACTTCCGCGTCGACGCCACGGAAGCCGAAGCCGAGTTCGGCATCGATTTCGAGGACTACTTCGCCCGGGAACTGGAGGAACTGAGCGAGCCCGGCGGGGCCGCCGAGCAGGGTTTTGCCGAGGTGTCCAGCCATGGGGTGGACGTACTCCCGCTGGGCCGGCTCTTCATCCGCAACATCTGCATGATCTTCGACCCCTACCTGCGCAAGAAGCGAGGAGACCGGCCGGTCTTCTCGCGGACGGTGTAGACCGAGAGGCACGCACATGGCCAGGATCGATCTCGAACAGCGTCTGGAATGGAGCGAAAAGGCCGCCGAAGAGCGGGCCCGCCGACGAGAGCGAGAGCGCCGAGCGCGCGAGCGCCGCGGCCAGGTTGGAGCGGGCGACTCGGGCCCGGGCGGCAACCCTGCCCAGAACGCGCCAACCTCCTCCGCGGGAAGCCGGTCGCGACGCGGCGTGATCCTGCTCAACATGGGGGGGCCTTGGTCGCCGGAGGACGTGAAGCCCTTTCTGCTCGAGCTGTTTCGCGACCGCGACATCATCTCCTTCCCCGGCGGTCCCCTGCTGCAAGGCATCTGGGCGCGGATGATCGCCGGCGCGCGGACCCCGGCGGTGCGCAAGCGTTACGAGCAGATCGGCGGGAAGTCCCCCTTGCTCGACTGGTCGCTGCGCCAGGCCGCCGCCCTGGCCAAGCGGATCAACGCACCCGCCTCACGCGGGGACGAGGGGGCGCGCCATCACGTCGTCCGGGTGGCCATGCGTTACGCGCCGCCGCGCGCCGCCGAGGCCCTGGCCGAGCTGGCCGCGGAAGGCTGCGACGAAATCGTGGTGGTCCCACTCTACCCTCAGGAGTGCCACGCCACCACCGGATCGAGCCTGCTGGATCTGGAACGGGCGTGGAGGCGCCAGCGCGCGTCCGCAACCAAGCAAGCCGCTGCCCGCCCGGAGGCCGGCGCTGCCGCCGGTGCTGGCGCCGGCGCCGGTGCCGGCGCTGGTGCCGGCGCTGGTGCCGGCCTTGGGAGCCCGACGGCTCCCGCCCTGCGCATCGTTCGCTCCTTTCACGATCACCCCGACTACATCCGCGCCTGCGCCAGGCGTGTGCGTGAGGGGCTGGCCCGAATCCCCACGGGTCGGCGCCTCGAGGCGGTCGTGCTCTTCTCCGCGCACGGGATCCCCCGGCGACTGGCCGAATCGGGCGACCCGTACGTGGCTCAAACGAAAGAGACCGTCGCGCGGGTGGTCGCAAAGCTGGGCGCGGCCGTGCCCGAACACCGGTTGGCCTGGCAAAGCCGGGTGGGGCCGGTCAAGTGGATCGGCCCGCGCACCGACGAGGTGCTGCGGGAGTTGGCGGCAGCTGGGAAACGAACAGTGCTCGTCGTGCCGGTCTCGTTCGTCTCCGACCACATCGAAACATTGCACGAGATCGACATCGAGTTCGCCGAGCTCGCGCGCGATGCCGGCATCGACTGCTTCGCGCGCGCCCCGGCCCTCAACGACAGCGATGATCTCGCCGATGCGCTGGCCGACCTGGTCCGCCACGCCCCGCCCGCGGCGGACCTGCGCGCTGGAGACCGGCCTTCGAGCCAGACTTCGCATTCAGGATAGGAATCGACGCATGCAACGAGTCGTCATCGGCGGCGGCGGCATCTCCGGTCTCACGATCGGATTCGAGCTGCTGGAGCGCGGTCTGCGCCCCGAAGACCTCGTCGTTCTGGAGGCGCAGGCACGCCCGGGCGGTAATATCCGTACCGATCAAACCGAGGGCTTTCGCATCGAGTGGGGCCCGAACGGCTTTCTGGACAATTCTCCTCCCACCCTGGATCTCATCCGGCGCCTGGGCATCGAAGAGCGCATCCTTCCCAGCCGCGAGACCTCCGCCATCCGGTTCATTTACCGCGGCGGGAAGCTCCACGAGGTGCCGACCGGGCCGGCGGGCATGCTGGGCACCGGTTTGCTCAGCCTCCCCGGCAAGCTGCGGATCTTCATGGAACCGTTCATCCCACAGGGTGGGCACCCCGAAGAGACCGTCTTCGACTTCGCCGCCCGCCGAATCGGAAGCGAGGCGGCTCGCGTGATGGTCGACTCGATGGTCTCGGGCGTCTTCGCCGGCAATGCCAGGAAGCTCGAGCTGCGCGCGGCCTTCCCCCGGATGACCGAACTCGAGGCCAACTATGGCGGATTGGTGAAGGCGCTGCTCGCGATCAAGCGGGAGCGCAAGCGTGAGGGCCGGACCTCGTCGGGCCCGGCCGGCCCCGGCGGCAAGCTCACCTCGTTCCAGCACGGGATGGAGGAGTTGATCAGCGCACTGGCGGGCAAGCTCGCCGGCTCCCTGCGCACCCGCGCGCGGGCGACGCGGGTCTTGCGCCACGGCAATCTCTGGCATGTGGATATCGAGGGGAGCAAGCCGGTGAAGGCCGACCGCGTCGTGCTGGCCGGCCCCGCCCACGTCAGCGCCCGGCTGTTGGCCGAGACCGATGACGAGGCCGCCGCCCTCCTGGGCCGGATCCCCAGCGCCTCGATCTCGGTGGTCGCCACGGCCTATCCCAAGGAGAAGCTCGAGACCCCTCCCCGGGGGTTCGGATTCCTCGTTCCGCGCGGGGAAGGGGTGCGTATCTTGGGATGCTTGTGGACGTCCTCGATCTGGGAGAATCGGGCCCCCGACAGATACGTGTTGCTGCGAACCATGGTCGGCGGCGCCCACGATCCCGAGGCCATCGAGCTCAGCGACGAGGCGCTTCTGGAGGTCGTTGCCCACGACCTCCAGACCACGATGGGCATCGCGGCCGAACCGTCGATGTACCGCATCTACCGCTACCGCGACGGGATCCCGCAGTACGAGCCAGGCCACACCGGGCGGTTGGAGCGAATTCGCGCATGCTTATCCGCCCATCCGGGCCTGTTCATCTCCGGGAACGCCTACGGGGGCATCGCGGTCAACCACTGCGTCAAGGAGGCGCCCGGCGTGGCCGATGCCGTTCTGAACGCTGGTTCGAGGAAGGCAACCGGAACGGAGACGATCGCCCCGGCTCGTCAAACGGTGTGCCCGCGAAGATGAGTCCGCTGCCCTCGGGATGCGCGTCGTGATCATCGAGCCGACGCCTGCTCCACATGCGCGGGGCGCCCCAGGAAACCCGCCGGCGCCAGACTGGTGGCGAGCATGACACCGTTGATGTCCTCGTGCTCTGTCCAGATCGGCACCTGACGATTCGCCGGATCGAGCCAGAAGCTGTTGATCCTCTCTCTGAGCGGCAGATGGCGTCGCAACCGCTTGGCACCCCGCACCCAGGCGGCCCCGCGGTCTCGATTCCGCAGCAGCCGCGACAGGCGCTCGACAGCCGCCAGGCCGACGGCAAGTCCGATCTCCCGAAAGGCCAATCGCCGATCGGCCGGGCGCGTGAACATCCCTGATCCCGCGCAGTGGTCCACACTGGCCAGCGCGGCCTTCAGAACACTCTCCAGCAAGGGTTCGAGACGGCCATCCCTCTCGGGCGTCAGCCGGACCAGATGATAGAGGTCGGTGAGCAAGCCACCGGCGCCCAGGGGATCGGTCGTGGTCCAGCCCAGGCCGGTGCAGATGCGGGCGAGATCATCGATCTCATCGCCCAGCTCGCGTTCGCTCCCACCGCCCAGGTCGCTTTCGCTCTCTCGGTCCTCGTTCTTCCCCCCAGCTTCGAGTGTGATGAACGTCACGAGTCCATCGAGTGGATCGTGCTGTCCCATCGAAGGCACGAGGGTTCGCGTCAGGTCGATGCTCTTCTTCCATACCATGCCGGTGGGCCGGCCATGGTCGTCGACCTCGATGAATGCGCGATGGGACACCCGAGCGAGCTCCACTGCCCAGCGGTGGTAGCTGGGATCCCCTGTCTCCTCGAAGACGCGCTGGAGCGCGTGCATCCATTTCGTCAGGTAGTGGTAATACTGGCCGTCGCGATCCCACTCCTTTCGGGGGTCGAGCGGCTCCTCGGGCGGTCGCTCGAGCTTGGGCTTGCCAATCCGCACCCCCCCCGCGGTGGGGTGGAGACTACCCTCGCGCTCATCCAGCCCACTGATCCATCCCTGGCGGTGGTCATCCGGCCGATGACGGCCGAGCACATGGTGCACCTGGTCGACGAGCAGCAGCGCGGCCCGGCGAAAGGTCTCATCCGCCGAGGCCCGCCAGAGTTCGAGCAGATTGCACACCGCAAATGCGTCGGTCCACAAGTAGCGACGCCCGGTGAGCCCATCGGTGAGGTTGGTCGCAACCGCGAAACGGTCCATCAGGCTCGAGGCCTGCTCGTGGTGGACATTCATGCGTCAAGACTCCTTGGTTGCTGGTTTGCTTCGCGTTCGCTCTCCTTTCCTCTCCAGCATACGCTTCGTGCCGTCTGCGATTCCAGACGCGTACCGGCCGCATCGGCCAAGGGGCATTCGCCGCGGAGTTGGCGCCGACCGAGCGAAGACCTGCCGCGATCGCCGTGTCGGCGGCAGCACAGGGTCCGCTGTGTCCAACGTGGCAAGGGATTGCGGAGGTTGAACGAAGTCGATCGGCTCGTGGGTTGCCGGGCGGAATGGGCCCGGGCGAGGCCCCCGGGGGAATCCCCGCGCCCGAATCAGGATCTTCTCGGGCGATCTGGAATTCTGTATAATGCCCCCATTGACCCCCGGGGGCGCCAACCGGCACCTGCCTCTGGGATCTCGGTTGGGGCCCTGCGAGGAACACCACCCATCGAATCGTCGCTGCCGCGGCAGATCCAACCTGGCGATTCGATCCCCCTGAGATCCCATTCACGATTCCACAGCATCCATTCGTGAGGCGAATCGACATCATGCGCATCTGTCTCCTCTTCCCTCCCGTGGCAAGCCCTACCTACGTGCCCTTGGGGTTGGCTTCGCTGTGCGCCTACGTGCGCACCCAGGATCCCGCGATTCAGGTGAACGCGCACGACCTGAATATCGACCTCTGGCAGCGTGCGGCCCGTGAGTTCCCCGAGGGCCTTGCCCTCCTCGAATTCCTTCAAACGGATCATGGGGACTTTTATGATGAGAACTCGTATCGAGCGCACCACCCGGGCTGGCAAGCCGTCACGCGGTCGGTCACAACACTGATCGCCGGGGCCGCCCGCTTCGTCGAAGCGGATGAGATCGAGACCCCGATCGCGCGGGTACTGGACGCCCATGTGGCGCTTGCCCTGCGCACCGATCCGCAGATCGTGGGAATCTCGGTCATGTATCTGGACCAGATGGCCTACGCCCTGGCGCTGGCGAAGCGGATCCGGGAAAGCGGCGCGCGGATAGCGGGGACAGGATCGCAACCGCGCGTCTCGAGAGGGGACTCCGCGGCGGCATTCGAGCGCCCGCAGATCCTTCTGGGCGGTGCCGCCCTCTGTGTGGTCCGTGAGAACGACCTGCTCATGGCCTGTCCCTTCATCGATGGTCTCGTCCTCGGCGAGGGCGAGACGGCCTCGGTCATGCTCTGCCGCGGGGCACCCTGGGAGACGATCCCCGGCCTTGTCCATCGGAGGCGCCATCACATCCAGCACAACCCCAACTCGGTCTCGATCGGCTGCAAACAGCTTCCGACCCCGGACTTCTCGGACCTGCCGCTGGCGTCCTATTTCAACCCGGAGCCCGTCCTCCCGGCACTCTTCTCCCGCGGGTGCGACTGGCGCCGTTGCCGCTTCTGTTCGCACAACCTCTCCTTTGCGGGATACCGTCGCAAGCGCGTGGAAGACTTCGTCACGGACCTGGAGAGAACTGCCGCCGGCCATCGCGCGCGCCACTTCTATCTGGCCGACCAGTACGTCGGAGCCGAAGACGCCCAGCGCTTGGCCCTGGGCTTGAGGGATCGAGGCTTGTCGATCAGCTTCCAGGTCATGGGCCGGCCGACGGAGGATTACACGTCCGAGCGCCTCGCCACGCTGGCCGAAGCCGGGTGCCGCTGGATCAGCTGGGGCGTGGAAACCGCCTCCCAGCGCCTGCTGGACCTGTGCCGGAAGGGCACGCGGGTCGCCGACATCGAACAGGTCATCGGGCAGGCCTCGCGGGCAGGGATCTCGAATCTGCTCATGCTCATCTTCGGGCTGCCGACCAGCACGGACGAGGACGTATGGGATACGATCGAGCTGCTCGAGCGCCTCCATGACGACATCGACTCGTTCACGCTGAGCCGATTCCGGCTCTTTGAGCGGACCGCCTTCGGCCGCAGTCCAGCGAAGTACGCTCTCGCCTCCCAGGGTCCGGAAACCCTGCTGACGGTGAGCGGCCACCCCATTCGCAGCCGGCGGCTTCGATTCAAGGAGGTGGCCTCCGACGGAAGCCTGCGTCCCTCGAGGGCCGCGCTGGAGATCGCCACGGTCGAACGCCGTTACCGCTATCTCGAGACGAAGTCGTTCCTGGGGGATTTGCCCAGTGAGCACTACCTGCTCTACGTAGCTCACCACCGTGGCGGCCCGGAACTGGCCCGACCGCCCAAGCTGTTCAGCACGAAGTGCTTGGACCTCAACTTGCCAATCAAAAGGGAATCGGAAGCTTCGTAGTTGCACCAAAGCCCGTCGGCACCGGTTCATGGGCTGCTCTCCGCACCAGATTCCACACGATTGTGACTAGGAACTCGATCCTCGGTACGTTATGATGAAGTCGACTGAAGTATGTTCTTCTCGCGAGGGTGATTGACAGTCAAGACATCCGCATCATTAGCGCCGCATCGTCCCTCGTGGGATCATGACCTTGGTGGCAACGTCTGTTTCATGCCAACACCAATGAGGGAGGACGATTCCATGTCAAGGACAACTCAGCTCGCCTGCAGATTGCTTCTGCTACTCGCCGCCGCATTCATCGTGGCCGGCCCCTTGGCTCTCGCCGAAGACTCGACACTCGACGGCTCGGCGATCCACCCGCCCGATCCGAGTGATCCCACTCGGGAGCCGCCCACGCTCATCATTTCGTTCCACGATCCGATCGAGTATCACTGCATGGGAATCGCATCGGACGGTTCCTACTACTACACCATCAACGGCGGCAACGCCAGTTGGGGCGAAATCCGCACCTATGACCTCGCCGGGAATCCGGTGAACACGGTTAGCTGTGGAATCGACGCCCGCAGCATTCACTACAACGCTGGCGACGGGAAGTGCTACGCGAAGACCTACACCAATGACTGGGTCGAGGTGGATCCCAACACCGGTACGTTCACCACGGTGTTTGCCGGCATCTTCCAGGATTCGCAGAGCTCGGTCGCGCTGACCCCCGACGGCGCCCACATCCTGGAGCATGTGAGTGGCACGGTCTACTGGTACGATGGCGACACGGGCTCGATGATCGATTCAATGTCGGGCTTCTACTATGGCAGTTTCCCCGCCAGCAGCGCCATTGCGACCGACGGCGAGCGGCTGTTCACCTGGGACGGCACGATGACCTATGTCTATGACATGGCCGGCAACGAGCTCGAGAACTGGGAGATCCCCGAAGGTCACTACGGCTTCTCGCTCGCATTCGCCAACGGCTTGCTCTTCTCGTCGGATGACAGCCTGGACATGTGGTACGGCTACGACGTCGGCGGCGTGACACCGGTCGAGGACGGCACCTGGGGATCGATCAAGAGCCTGTACCGGTAAGCGCACTCGGATCTCCAACTCTACGAATGACGGAGCGGGGCGGCCCTAGCGGCGGGGTCGCCCCGCCACTATTTTCTCTTGGCCCAAGCTTCTTCCGACCCGGCGGCATAGGCCAAGACCGGGAGAGCCCGGAGCTGAATTCAGGGTTGCTCCCCTGGACCGCGGCCGCGCATGGCAGCTAGAATGCCGCCGATGATGAAGGTGCCCAGGCGGATGATGCCCGAGCCTGTGGAGCCAGCCGTAGGAGAGGAGAGTCACGATGCCCAGAGTCCCGATCCGTCCCGATCATCTCGTCGCCCGTGTTCATCACCTGTGGCTCAGGCAGTGGCTCCTGCTGGCGGCGGGTGACTTCGAGAAAGGCGACTTCAATGCGATGACCGTCGGCTGGGGCAGTCTGGGCACGATGTGGAACAAGCCGTTTGCCCAGGTTGTCGTGCGCCCGACCCGACACACCTACGAGTACATGGAGCGTTACGACGACTTTTCGCTGTGTGCGTTTCCGGATGCCTACCGCGAGGACCTGCAACTCCTAGGAAGCGAATCGGGGCGCGACGGAGACAAGATCGCCAAAACCGGTCTGACTCCCGCCGCCGGACGCCGGATCGCCTCCCCGGTCTTCGGGCAAGCCAGCCTGATTCTCGAGTGCCGCAAGATATTTGCAGATGACTTCCGGCCCGAGAAGTTTCTGGCATCGGACATCGAGAACGCCTACCCTGAGCGGGATTATCATCGCGTGTATTTCGGTGAAATCGTCAACGCAGAGGGTGAAGCTCCCTTCCACTCGGAACCGACCGAGTAGGATACGCCGGGAAGGCTTCCGAACCGATCTCGGGAGCCGTGTTGGGAAACACGGGGAGCCACGCAGATGGGGTCTCGCATCGATGTCATTGTACTCGACCCTTTCGGGGTTCTATGACCGTGTCTTTCCGTTTCAGGAGAGCACGTACCGTTTTCTGGCAAGCCATGTGAAGGCCGATCCACAGAACGTGCTCGACATCGGGTGTGGTCCGGGCCACTACGTCGGCCGCTTCGCCCACGATGGCTACGCCGCCCATGGGATCGACGTCGACGAGGAAATGATCGACCTGGCCCGCCTGATCCATCCCCATGCCACCTTCTACCGCAAGGACATGCGCGAGCTATCCACCCTGGCCGAGCGTTTCCACCTGATGTTCTGCATCGGGAACGGCCTCTCCCACCTACCGGTCTCTGATCTGGGGCGCTTCCTGCAATCGGTGGGAGACCTTCTGGTTCACGGGGGCACCTGGGTCGTGCAGACGGTCAACTGGGACCGGATTCTGGAGCACGAGACCTTTATCTTTCCGCCCAAGTTCCTCAGCAAGCACAATTTGTGTCTCTACCGCGAGTACCGCCAGATCTCCAGGAAACGGGTTCTGTTCGTCCTCACGCTGGAGCAGGGTAACGCGACCCTCTTCACCGAAGATCTGTGGCTTTACCCTATCCCGGCGGACGACCTCATGGACCTGCACGAGGACGTGGGGTTCGAGGTCGAGAGTCACTTCGGAGACTACGCGCGCACGCCGTTCGATCCCCATGAGAGTGAGGCGAGCGTGATCGTCCTGCGACGACCTGAGTAGGCACGGCATCCCGGGCCGGACGACATCCCGGGCCGGATGACACATCCCGGGCCGGATGACATCGCCCGCCAGAGTCGGCTGCGTCATCTCGTCGGCTACGTCATCTCCATGATCACATCATCCGGATCAGCGGATTCGTGGTACGGGCCTTCATCCCGCCAAACCAGCGGCACAGCGGATACATCACGATCAGCAACCCGACCCACGCCACCAGCGCCGTCCCGACGTCTCCCTCCTGGTGGGGCAGCAGGCCCAGCCGGCGAGTCAGCACCGCCATGAGCGGAATGTGGATGACATAGAAGAAGAAAGGCGTGCGGCCATAGATCTCGAGGGGGTGCAGCAGTACGCGCAGGCGGCCGCCGGCCGCCATGAACAGCGCCGCACAGAGCATGATCAGACCCGGAAACAGGAAGCTGTGCGCCAGGCTGGGCGGATACTTCTGGATGAAGAAGAAGGCGATCGAGCCCACTTGCTCGTAGGGGAAGATGTTTCCGTAGCCGCCGACGGCCCGGACGATGAAGAAGCCCACCAGGCCGGCCAACCCCGCAACGAGCGTGTTGCGCAACCGGCGCCGGTCGTCCTTCCAATGGACGAACCAGGCCTCTCCAGCCACCGAACCGAGAATGCACAGAGCAAACCCGGGTAGGACCGGGTAGAGGTTCCACTTGCCCGAATCGATGAACATCTGCATTAGCCGAGTCGTAAGTGTCATCGCTTCTTTGTCATACGGAATTGCCAGCAAGAGCGGATGAATGAGCAGAATGCCGGCCGCCAGGGCGAGCCGCATGCGCCAGGCCAGTTGGACGATCAGCGTCAGCAGGATGATCGATGTCCCGATCGAAGCGATGATCCCGAAGTGGTCGAGCCGGATACGCGAGAAGCCGCCCCAACTGGCATTGACCCAGGTGATCTGCACCAAGATGAGGAAGGCTCCGCGCAGCATGAGCGAGCGGCGCACGCTCCAGGGCTCGGCGCCATCCTTCCTCCGCTTGTCGAATGACAACCAGACCATGGCGCCGGCCAGCATAAGAAACCCTGGTGCACACAGATAGCTCAGGTAGCGGATGATGAACTGGCCGAAGCTATCGAACAGGTAGTTGTCGTAGGACACCCGCTTCCAGACCGAATTGAAGTAGTCGGACGCGTGATCGAGGCCCATGAAAGCCATGATCATGCCACGCAGCTGGTCGACGAATAGATACCGGCTCTTCTGCCCCACCTGTGCCTCCTGCTTCCCCCGCCATCCGATACACCACCACCCGACGGCCCGGCCACATCGGGCCCACGGTACGGATTGCGGACCGGTCCTGTCAATCCCGGCTCGCACACGGAGATCTGCGGTTGCCCACCCGTCGGCCCCCTTGTCGGCTTCCCGGTCGACCGCCGGCGGCGGGAAAATGCGCAATCGCCGAACCCCCCTATCGACTCCGGCGGGACGATGGTATACTCTTTCGCGTTTGAGGTTCGGTCGCGAGTAGGGTGCGGTATCTGGCGGTGTCACCAGGGGTGTGACATCCGTACGCATCCACGCCCGCGGCCAGCATTCGATTTGTCGCGGCTGGCCACCACGGGTTGGGCCGTCCGCACACCGCGGAGGTCGATAGACGTCCATGATGCTATTCCCCGCCTTCAAGTCCCTGGCCACCTTGCTCATCATTTTGCTGGCCGGCGTGCTGGTTTTCCTCATCATTGAAATGGTGAAGCATCGCGCGGCTCTCAAGCGCATCCCGATCCGAATCCATGTAAACGGAACGCGAGGCAAATCCTCGGTGACCCGGTTGATCGCGGCGGGCCTGCGAGCGGGCGGCATTCGCACGTTCGCCAAGACGACCGGCTCAGCGGCCAGGTACATCCACACCGACGGCACCGAGGAGCCGGTCGTGCGCCGCAGCGCTCCGAACATCCGTGAGCAGACCGGTATCGTGAAGCAAGCCGCCGATGAGGAAGCCGAGGCCCTGGTCATCGAGTGCATGGCGATCCGCCCCGACCTGCAGCGGGTGAGTGAGAAGCGGATCGTGCACAGCACGATCGGCGTGATCACGAACGTGCGTCCGGATCATCTCGAGGTGATGGGCCCGCACCTGGGCGATGTGGCCCGCGCCCTGAGCGGCACGATTCCCCGGAGCGGCAAGCTCTTCACGACCCATTCAGGGTTCGACGACTTCTTCGGGCGGGTCGCGAAGCGGCGCGGCTCTTCCCTACATCTGATCGACGAGAGACGCGAGCCCACCGCCGAGGAGATGCAGGGCTTCGGCTACGTGGAAATCCCCGAGAACGTCGCGCTGGCACTCGATGTTTGCACCGAGGTGGGGGTCGACCGCGCGACCGCTCTCGATGGCATGTACCGGGTCACGCCGGATGTGGGCGCCACCACCCTCCTCCATCTGAGTCGGGGCGAGAAGAAGGTGCTCTTCGCCAACGCCTTCGCGGCCAACGATCCTCAATCAACCGCCTTCTTGTGGCGCCTCCTGGGGATGGATGCCCCCGCCGAATCCCGTTTCATCGACACCTGCGAAGGAGAGGTCGAGGCCGGCGTTCTGATCAGCAACCGGGCGGACCGCATGCGGCGCGCGGTCGACCTGGCGGAGATCTTCGAGAAGCAGATTCACCCGAGCTGGTATCTGGTCGCGGGCGAACAGGCCACCGCCTTCGTCGACTTGGCCGCGAGGATGAAGGTTCCGCGGGAGAAGCTGATCCACGTGGGCAATCGGCAGCCTGAGGCGGTGCTCGAGAAACTCTTCGAGCTGACCAAGAAACAGACCATGGTCCTGGGTATCGGCAATATCGGCGGCTTCGGTATGCAGTTCATCCAGCTGCTGGAGAAAGAAGGGAAAAGCTGATGATCCTGATTGAAGCGATCGGTTTGGGGCTGGTCACGAGTCTGCTCTTCTCGGAGCTGCTCATGCTGACCGCGGGAGGCCTGGTGGTGCCCGGCTATGTCGCCGCCCACCTTCATGAGCCGCTGCGAATCGCCGCCACCTTGCTGGCCGGCATCGTCGGCATGGTCATCGTGCGCATCATCGGACGATTCGTGTTGCTCTACGGCCGCCGCACGATGGTCATCTCGGTGCTGGCCGGTTACCTCATCAGCATCGCCGTGCACAGCATGCTGCGTGTGAACTTCCAGGGTCTGACCGTCGGTTCCGACCTGCTGCAACAGGGTCTGGTGGTCGGTTACATCATCAGTGGTCTCATTGCCTACTGGATGGTTCGCCAGGGTGTCGTCGAAACGGTCTGCACGATTCTAATGTCATCGATCATTGTCCGCCTGGTGCTCATCATCATTCACGGTGGTGACTTGGGTAGCGCGGCCGGGATGATGCTGTAAGAGCGTAGAGGGAGGACTCGAAGCGTGGCCTATCAGATGGAAACCAATCGGAAGGTCGTCCTGGCGGTGCTGGCGGTGCTGGCGATCGGCTGCCAGGTGATCCTCGAAGCCACCCGCAGCGAGAAGCGGGTCCGGGGCTACGAGACCAAGCACGAGGCCGTCGAGCTCGCCACGCGGAGTTTCGAGACTCTGCGGGTGGCCCGTGTGCAACAGCTCGGGGACATCAATCTGGATCTGGATCCCGCCGGCACGGGACTCATCGGTCCGAGACTCAGCCCGATCACCAACTCCCGGGGCCGTCAGGCCGATAAGCGCACCGCCCTCAATCCCAACTTCGCCGCCATCCTGGTCGACTACTTCCAGCAGATCGGTCTCCGCGAGGGCGACCCGGTCGCGGTGGCCATGAGCGGCTCGTGGCCGGGCTGGAACGTCAACCTCTATGCGGCCATGCAGGCGATGGAGCTGCGGCCGATCATCATCCACACGGTGGGCACCTCGAACTATGGCGCCTCGGATCCCCAGTTCAGCTGGCTGGACATGGAGCGCGCGCTGGCCGAGGAAGGCCTGATCTCGTTCCGCACGGTGGCGGCCACCCCGGGTGGCTCGGACGACATGGGCAACGGCCTCACGGCCGAGGGTCTGGCCACCGTATGGGAGATCATCGAGCGCAACGGCATCCGGCCTCTGCGCACGTCGAACCTCTACGAGAGCATCGAACGCCGGATGGAGATCTACCAGCAGGGAGCCCAGGGCGGGGAGATCAAGGCCTACGTCAATGCCGGCGGCGGATTGGCCAGCCTGGGATCGCCGCTCACCGAGGTGCCGATCAGCACCGGGCTCCACCTCGACCTCTGGAAGCTGAATTTCCCGCGCTCGGGCACGCTCGTCCATATGGCCAAGCTCGGCACGCCGGTGGTCCAGCTCGGCAATCCACGCGACCTAGCTCGCGAGTACGAGTTGCCGGTGGCGCCCAGCTACATGCCGGTGGCCGGCGAGGGACACGCTCTCGGAAGACCGGCCTACGA
The DNA here is from genome assembly GCA_964573295.1 of uncultured bacterium. Classification (GTDB taxonomy): domain Bacteria; phylum Eisenbacteria; class RBG-16-71-46; order CAIMUX01; family WJJG01; genus CAYQJL01. Next base: position 55,631 of record CAZNJE010000010.1, read on the forward strand.
TACGCGTATCGCGATCGTCTTGCTCGTCGTCTATCTCGGTCTCACCCTGGCACTGACAATGCCGGCCCTTCGCGAGCGGTTCGCGAAGCGCCAGGCAGTCTAGTTTTCTGCCGGGGCAGTGAAGCACAGCAAGGGGAGTTGGACGCAAACATCGGGATAGAGATAGGCCATGATCGACATGCAAGCATACTGGGGTCGCGCAAGCCATCCTGTGACGACGGTCAAGCGGTCACGGTCCCCGTTCGTCGCGCCCGGGACCGCCACCGTGCCGGCCGCATGGACAGGCACCGCCTTGACACCCCTGGCGTCGGCAAGCACCCCCTCGGCGCGAACTACGTCGGCGCGAATTGCGTCGGCGCGAATTGCGTCGGCGCGAACCACGTCGATCCGCACCAGGTTGGTACTGACCACCTTGGTGCTGACTGCATGGATGGCGCTTGGCGCGGCTGTACCCCTCGCGGCTGCGGACGAGGACTTCTCCTTGCTCAAGCTGCGCAACGGGAAACGGGTCTGCTTGGAGATCAGCGGCAAGGACCGAACCTACTATAGCCTGGATGAGCCGCTTGAGTTCGACCTCTACGGCCCCCGCACGTTGCGGCTCTACACGCGCCACCTTCCGCGCGGCGACCATCGGGTGGGACGTCGTCTCTACACACTCGTCGTGGAACGGGACCAGCAGATCGTTCTGGTCCGCGAAATCTACGAAGGACGCAGCGATTCGGTCGTTTTGTGTGAGGATCCGCGCAAGGAGACCGGCGACAGTTGTCGCAGCGACATCCGGGTTCCCGACGACAAACATCACTTCCGAATCTCCATCCGTGAACGAGGCAAGGAAGTCGCTGTGCGACCAATGGTCGATGAGCGGGAACAGAATATCGAGTGGCTCGTCTGGGAACCCGAGCGTTTCAGCAACGTCTACACGCTGCTGCGTGAGAGCGGCAACACCTACCTGCACTATGGATTCACCGATGAGGCCCCCCTGCTCTTCACGGCGAAAGGCCCCTGCCATCTGCGGGTCTACACCCGCCTGAACCTTCCCCCCACGGCGGGGCAGACCGATCGTTTTAGCTACCGAATCGAACTCAAGCGAAACGGGGAGGCGCAGAAGATCTTTCAGTACGAGACCGATCGGCTGGAGAACGAGTACTACGTGGAAACCGACTCGGTCATTCCAGCCAAGTATGACTGCATCGAGCTGGATGTGCCCGATGGAACCTGGAGCTATGGTCTTCACCTGGTTGCGGGCGACCTGCGGGCCGCCACGGCCAGAATCTTGATTCCGAAATCCTGTCTCGACCTCCGCTAGAGGTCTGATCCGCCGCCAGGAGAATCGATGAAGCGAGCTGGCACTGACAAGCGACGGACCATGACCCCGCACCGCACGGGGGGCGCCCGCCGGCGTCGTCTCAACCCGGCCGGCCCGATGATGCTTGCCGTGATGCTGGTTCTGCTGGCACCGGTCTTGCTTTCACCGTTGCGGCTCGTGTCGCAGATCACCGGCTGGTTGCCCGGTTTCGACGGGGGGCTCGCCCGCGCGGATCTCGTCCGGGCCACGACCTTGCTCGGGCATCCCAGCCCCGAGCGGGTGTGGATCGGTGACCCCGGGAACCGCAGCAGCTACTACCGGGCCGACGGCGGCCACCCGCTCATCGTGCGGGGTCCCGGCGTGATGGACCTCTACGTCCGCGGCACCACAGCCGAAGGCTCCAGCGAACCCGAGAGCCTCTCGATCCGGATGACCGGCTTCGGCAAGTACGGCGATCAGTCCTGGTCGGCCATGCTGGAGCGCTCGGGCGTCTCCTCCTTCGGCGGCGGCCTACCCGGCCATCCCACCGGCAGCAAGAAGATCACCATCGCGGTGCCCAACGGCCTCCAGCAGCTCATCCTGACCGCCACGGCCCGCTCGGGAAGGCCCACCTACGTACGCGCCTACCATGACGGTCCCTCGCCGAGAAGCGGGCCCTCACGGCGCGTGCGCCCGCAGTCGCGCGTTTTCCCAGACATCTCTTATCCCAGCTCCATCAAGATCGGCGAGCCCGGGAAGGGCAAGATCTACTACTTCATCGACTACACCTTTCCCCTCGTGCTGCAGGGTCCCGGCTATTTGCGCATGTACGTGCGAGGTCACACCGATGAAGCGGGCAGCCAGCCCGAGAGCCTGCGCGTGGTGCTCGAGTCCCGCGACGGATCGATCCGCCACGAGTGGTTCCCGGTCGAGGAGAAGTCCAGCAGCGATGTCTTCCCTGAAGGCATCCCGGGGTTCCCGACCGATGCGGACCTGATCACGATCGCCCTCCCCGCCGGCCGGCACGAGTACCGGCTGACCGGCACCAGCGCCTCGGGCCGGCCCGTCTACCTGCGTGCCTTCTACAACGGACCGCGCCTGAAGGTGGTGAAGAAGCCCCGCTGGCGTCTGGACACCACCGTCGGGGTGGAGGCGATCTACGACGATAACGTTTGCCGCTATTCCCGCGAGAACCTGATCGAGTTCCGCAGCGGCTTCAATCCCGACCGCTACGTCATCGACACCGACGACGACTTCATCGTCAACACCAACCTGCAAATGGAGCTGCGCCGGCCGTTGCTTTTCGGCAAGGACACCCGCCTGCGCGGCCGCTTTCAGCGTTGGACCTACGCGCGCAATTCGATCAAGGACAATCATGAGTGGCAGGTGCGCTTCCGCCAGCACCTACGCAAGTACGATTACTTCGAAGCCTCCTACACCTACGCGCCGGACAGCTACATCAAAGAACTGCGCGATCGCGAGCCGTTCCTCTCGCGGACGGTGGACCTCGAGTACCTGCACTTCGAGATCACCCGCAACGCATTCAACTTCGGCTACCGGCGGTGGATCAACTCCTGGCTCGACACGAAGTTCTTCGTCGACCGCATCACGCGCTTCTACAACCGCCCGTTCATGGAGAATGACCTCTGGGAATGGAACTTCATGACCGAGACCGATATCGACTACAAGCAATTGACCTTCCGTTTCCGCTACGAGTATCAGAACGTGAAGGCGCGTGGCTACGACGAGGTCGACGAGACGCTCGAGACCTCCGATAACGACGGCGACAACTCCTACGAGAACGACGGCTACCGCTTGCGGATCACCTACCGTCCGAAACGGTTCCCTTACCGGCCCCACGAGGATACTCACCCGGCCCTCTACGGGATTCGCAGATTCGCCTCCTACCTCGATCAGGCCCTGGTCGCCATCAAGACCAAGTACGTCTACGTCCAGTACGACTATCAGCGCCGGTTCTATACCAGTGAGCGCCCGCTCGAACTCGATCCGCTGCACGTTGGGCGGACCGACATTCAGAACCAGCCGCGGCTGGTATGGGCCTCGGAGGAGATCTGGAACGGGATCGAGTTGGATGCCGGGGTCCGCTATACCAGCCGGTCGTCCGATGCGCCGGCCACTGTGATCGGCGAAGACGATCCCTCGGAAGAGAAAGCCTACACCGCCACTCGCTATTGGCTGGGTTTCACACGGGACTTCTAGCCCACCCAAGGAGATACGAAGGAGGAAACGCGTGAGGACCTGCATGAAGCTTCTCGGCCCGGTAGCCCTGGTTTTCACCGGCGCGATCTGCCTGTCCGGCTGTGGAGAACAGGACTTGTACGAGCCGCCGGTGAGCGATTACAACGTCGTGGGCCGCGGCTCGCTGCCGACCGAGGCCCTGGACGTCGACATCCTCGGAACCACCGCGTTCGTGGCCGCCGGCCAGGGAGGCCTCCGTGCCTTCGATATTTCCAATCCCGCGAACCCCACCCTCCTGTGGACGGTCAACACCAACCGGGACGCCGAGTACCTGCGCGTGGAGCGCACCTACCTTCCCAGCGGTGACTTCATGGACGTGGCTTTCGTCACCCATTCCACCGAGGGCATTCATACCTTCGATGCCACACCCGGCGTCCCCGACTCCTTGCGACCGATCAGCTCCGCCGGGACAACCGCCATTCGAGCCTATGACCTGTGCGTCGTCCCCGGCGAATATTTGACCGACCCCTACACAGTCTACCTGGCCGATACCTGGAAAGGCATCCGGGTGCACTTTTCGGACGAAACGCTGCCGGGGGTCATCCGCTATAAAAATTTCGTCTCCTCCTATGGCGAAACCCAGGCCCTCGACGTCGTCGACGGCATTGCCTACGTGGCCGACGACCAGATGGGAGTCACCGTGATCAACGTGCGCCGGGTCACCGTCGACGGCATGTTCATCGTCGACAACGAAGATACCCCGGGTGAGGCTCAGGGCATCGACGTCGAGGACGGCTACGCGTTCGTCGCCGACTACAGACGAGGCGTCCATGTCATGCGCATCGACGAGAACTACCATCTCGAAACCGTCGCGAGTCTGCCGGTGGGCGGGTATTGCTTGGACATCGTCGTCCAGGACGGCTTCGCTTTCGTGGCGGCCAGGGACGCCGGCATGCACGTCATCGACGTCCGCGATCCGGAGCACCCGCGCCTGGCCGGCACGGTGATCTCCTCGGACGCACGGGCAGTCGCCGTCGGCGAGGACAACATCGTCTGCATCGCCGACGCCGAGGAGGGCTTGATCGTACTGCGCGGCCCGCAGCCATTGATCGACAACGAAGCCCCCGGCGCGGTCACCGATCTGACGGCCCGGCTCGAGACTTTGAGCGAACTCGTCCTTTCCTGGACGGCGCCGGGAGATGACGGTGACACGGGCCAGGCCCGGGACTACGAGATTAGCCAGAGCAGTACGCCGATCACCGTAGAAAACTTCACGGAGGCCACGCGTTTGGTCCGCCGCCCCCTGCCCGCCGAGGCCGGCACCGTGCAGACGCTGGGCATCACGGGCCTCGAGGCCGACAGCACCTATTACTTCGCCCTGCGCACGACGGATGATTCGTTCAACACGAGCGATCTTTCCAATGTTGCCCAGGCGATCATGACCCAGCCATCTCTGGCGCCCAGTCCGGTGAGTCCCGATCTTGGTGATGCCTCTACCGAATTCACCTACCAGGTCGAGTACGCCGATCCCGAAGGCGACGCCCCGGAGGTCGCCACCGTTTTGATCGACGGCGAGGCCCATGACATGACTCCCGCCGGGGGCCAGGAGCTCGATTTTGCCGCCGGCGTCCTCTTCGAATACTCCACGACGCTGCCGGCCGATGTGCACACCTATCAGTTCGTCTTTGACGACGGCCACGGGCCGTTGATCACGACCGGCGTCTTCGATGGTCCGGAGATGCCGATCGACCCGTTCGATTACGCGATGGTTCCGATCGATGTCGGCGAGGGGGTGACCTTCACCATGGGCAGCCCGACCGGCGAGATGGGTCGCGACAACGACGAGCTACAGCACGAGGTGACGTTGACGCGCGGCTATGAGATTGCGGAGATCGAGGTCACCCAGTCGCTTTACGTGACGATCATGGAGACCAACCCGTCCTTCTTCTCCGGATTCTCACGTCCGGTCGAGACGGTGACCTGGTACGATGCCGTCGCTTTCTGCAACGCGTACTCGACCCACGATGGGCTCACACCGGTCTACGAAATCACCGGCGAGGTCTACAATGCTGACGGAAACATCATCGCGGCCAGCGTGACCTGGAACCGCTCGGCCGCTGGGTACCGACTACCGACCGAAGCCGAATGGGAGTACGCTTGCCGGGCCGGCTCGGCCGAGGCCCTCGCCAACGGCACGCTCACTGAGCCCCAGTGCGGCCTGGACCCCAACCTCGATCTGATCGGGTGGTATTGCGGCAACTCGGAGATCGCGGGCACGGCACGTGCCCAGGGAGTGGCCACCCAAGAGGAGGCCAACGAACTCGGCCTCTACGACATGCACGGCAATGTCTGGGAGTGGTGTTGGGACGTCTATGCGCCATACGACGGTGAGGCGCAAACCGATCCCGAGGGCCCGGACGAGGGCGTGGTCTCGGACGCTCACGTTCGGCGCGGCGGCAGCTGGTTCTATTTCGCCCGCGACTGCCGCTCGGCCTCGCGTGACAGCTTCCTGCCAAGCTCGGCGGACAACACGGTGGGATTCCGGGTGGCGCGAACCGTTATCGGTCTCCGTTGAGCAGTCCGTACTCGCGGCAATGGCAGAGCCGGGTCCGGCCCGTTTCGGGATCCCGCAGGTGGAACGAGTTACCCTGGCACCGGTCCCATTCCCCACAGGTGGCACAGGCGCCGGTCTTCATCCAGCTCCGGTCCCGGAACTCCTGGTACTTGTTCTCCCACACGTCGGAGAACGAGTCGGTGTGGATATTGCCTTGCTTGAAACGCCGGTCGATGTTGGGACAGGCCAGGATATCCCCGTCGACCATGATCCCCGCCACGTGGATGCCCGCCTGACAGAAGTAGGGGTAATCGCGCACCTGGCTCTCGACCTTCGGCCCCAGGTAACCGGACTCGGAGTAGTTGACGTGTAGCTCATTCTTGGCGCGGAAGGACTTGATCTTCTCGATCATCTCACGAAACTGTGCCTTCGTCAGATACAGCTCGGGATGGTCCGCCGCCGGCCTTCCCGGGGAGAGTGTGTAGAGCCGCCAGTCACGGACGCCCAGCGCCCGGAGCAGCAGATACAGCCGGTCCAAGGTCGGCAGGCTGCGCTGGTGGACGCAGGTGACCACATCCATCGCTTTCCAGTAGGGGTAGCGGCGGAGCATCGAGATCGTCTCGATGGCCTTCGAGAAGGCACCCTCCTTGCCACGCAGCCAGTCGTGCTCGTCACTCAAACCGTCCAGACTCACCGAAATCGAGTGCAAGCCAGCCCCGTAGGCCTGGCGCATCTTGTCGGGCGTCCACGCGTAGCCGTTGGTCACCAGGCCCCAGCAGAATTCGAGTGCGGTGATCTCGCGGCCCAGATGGAAGAGGTCGGGGTAGCACAGCGGCTCACCACCGGTGAGAGCGACGGTGATGCCGCGCGGGTCATGGTGGCGTCGGATGTCACGGAGCACCTTCAGAACGGCGTCAACAGAGAGGTGCTTCTTCTCGCCCCCGCGCCTGCATTCGGCGCCGCAGTGTAGGCAGGCAAGATTGCACGCCGTGGTGACCTCAACGAAGAGGTAGCTCAGCGTAGGGGGGTGTTCCCCGGGGACCGGGGATGCGGCCGCCGGTGCGGGCCGCACGTGCTTGGGAGTACCCATGTGCGGATCGAATCTCCTCTCGGCGCGCGTGCAAGTCATCTCCACCGGCGCCGCCGGCTTGGCTCTGGCTCGGCGCTGGCTCGGCTCCGGGTCGGTTCTGGCTCGGCGCTGGCTCAACGGCGACTCGGCGCTGGCTTCTCCCAGCACCTTCCGAGCTGCCTGCACGGTTGCAAACCTTCCGCAGGCTGTGGTTCCAGGAGAATCATCGCCCACAAGTGCCACAAAATCGGACATTTAGTGTCCCATTTCAGTGACGGTCCGGAATCGAACTGGCGGGAGCCGCTACCGCGGCGAAAGACGCAACTTATGTGCCCACAAGAAATTGAGACGTTGTTTCCCCCGGTTGGCGCTTGAGTGCGTCGGCCGCCTCCCGGTACGCTGAACGCTCTTCACAGCGAAGATCGGCTGGATCACGCACACCTTCGCTGGAGGCGAACTCCAGGAGAGATTGGATGGGCATCTGGAGAGACCTGTTCTGGTCATCGGTCGGCAAGAAGTTCATCTCGGGCTTGACCGGCCTCTTTCTCGTTGTCTTCGTCGTCGCCCATCTGGCCGGCAACTTCACGCTCCTGATCGGCGAGGGCGCCTTCAATGAGTACGCCCACTTCATCGAGTCCTTGGCCCACGGCTGGGTGCTTCCGGTCTTCGAGGTGGGTCTTGCGACCGTGTTCATCCTGCACATCCTATCGGGCGCCAGCGTGGCCCTCTTCGACAAGTATCGCGCACGGCCGGTGCGCTATGCCGTCAGCGCAAACGCCGGTCACACCAGTCGCAAAGGGCTTTCCTCACGCACGATGATCATCTCCGGACTCGTGCTGCTCATCTTCCTGATCGCGCACGTGATCATGTTCCGCTTCGGCGACGCCCGCTTGGTCCCCGCCGGAAACGGAGGCGCAGCCGGCCACGGTCAGATGCGGGACCTCTACGCGCTGGTCGTGCAGGCGTTCAAGCAGGAGGCCGTCACGGCCGGTTACGTGGCCGTCATGATCGTTCTGGGGATTCACCTTCGCCACGGCTTCTGGAGCGCATTCCAGTCGCTGGGCTGGACCCGGGCGGGCTCGCTGGACGGCCTCGCCAAACTGGGTGTGGTGATCACGATCCTCCTGGCGCTTGGATTCCTGTTATTGCCCGTCTATATCTACCTGTTCGCCGACCTTCCGGCATCCGTGCCCACTCAGGGAGGGGGAGGATCATGACAACGAACGCCCGCCTCCTCGATGCCCGGATCCCTGGCGGCCCGCTGGAAGCGAAGTGGGACCGGCACCAGCACGAGTCAACTCTCATGGCGCCGGCTAATCGGCGCAAGCACAGCATTATCGTGGTCGGCACCGGCCTGGCCGGTGGCGCGGCGGCCGCCACCCTGGGCGAGTTGGGGTACCAGGTCCTGAACTTCTGTATTCAGGACACGCCGCGCCGCGCCCACAGCGTCGCCGCCCAGGGCGGGATCAACGCGGCCAAGAACTATCAGGGCGACGGGGACAGCATCCACCGGCTGTTCTACGACACGATCAAGGGCGGCGACTTCCGCGCGCGTGAAGCCAATGTCTACCGGCTGGCCCAGCTCAGTGTGGACATCATCGACCAGGCCGTGGCCCACGGCGTCCCCTTTGCGCGTGAGTACGGCGGCACGCTGGCCAATCGCTCCTTCGGCGGCGTGCAGGTCTCCCGCACCTTCTACGCCCGCGGCCAAACCGGCCAGCAGCTCCTACTCGGGGTCTACGGAGCCCTGATGCGCCAGGTCGCAGCCGGCACGGTGCGAATGTTTCCGCGGCGGGAAATGCTCGATCTGGCCGTGGTGGACAACCGGGCGCGCGGCATCATCTGCCGTAACCTGGTCACCGGCGAGATCGAGCGCTATGCCGCCGAGGCCATCGTGCTCGCCACGGGCGGCTACGTCCCCGTCTACTACCTGTCGACACTGGCGGTGAACTCGAACGCCTCGGCCATCTGGCGCTGCCACAAGCGGGGAGCCTACTTCGCCAATCCGTGCTTCACGCAGATCCATCCCACCTGCATCCCACAGGCAGGCGATTACCAATCGAAGCTCACCCTGATGAGTGAGAGCCTGCGCAATGACGGGCGCATCTGGGTGCCCCGCCGCGCCGGCGATGACCGTCCGCCCGAAGGGATCCCCGAGAACGAGCGCGACTACTTCCTCGAGCGGCGCTACCCATCCTTCGGCAACCTCGTGCCGCGGGATATCGGCTCACGAGCGGCCAAGCGCGTCTGCGACGAAGGCCGGGGCGTGGGCCCCACCGGCCGGGCGGTCTACCTGGACCTGGGCGATGCGATCGAGCGTCTGGGGGTGGAGACGGTCCTTGATCGCTACCGCAACCTCTTCGAGATGTACGAGGAGATCACCGGCGACGCCCCCCAACAGACGCCCATGCGGATCTATCCGGCCCCGCACTACGCGATGGGTGGCCTGTGGGTGGACTACAACCTGATGAGCACGATCCCTGGGCTCCACGTAGCGGGCGAAGCCAACTTCTCCGACCATGGAGCCAACCGCCTGGGGGCCAGTGCGCTCATGCAGGGCCTGGCCGACGGGTACTTCGTGATCCCGCGAACGGTGGGCCACTACCTGGCCGGCTCCCAGCTCGAACCGGTGGATGCCGATCACGATACCCTGCGCGAGGCCGCCGAGGAGTGTCGCCGGCAGACCCGGCGCCTGCTATCGATTCGCGGATCGCGAACGCCGCGTGAGTTCCACCGCCGGCTCGGCCACATCCTCTGGCAGCACGTGGGCATGTCGCGACACCAGGCGGGTCTCGAGGAGGCCATCGGTGAGCTGCGCGCCTTGCGCGAAGCCTTCTGGCAGGATGTGCGGGTGCCCGGCGATGACCAGGATCTCAATCAGGCGCTCGAGACCGCCTACCGGGTCGCCGACTTCCTCGAGCTGGGTGAACTCATGGCCCGCGACGCCCTGCAGCGCAAGGAATCCTGCGGGGCCCACTTCCGCGAAGAGCATCAGTCCGCCGACGGCGAGGCCGCGCGCCACGATGAGGATTTCGCCTTCGTCAGCGCGTGGGAGCATCGCGGCCCCGAGCGTGAGCCGGTGCTGCACAAAGAGCCCCTGGTGTACGAATCGGTATCTTTGAAGACGCGCAGCTACGTGTAATGGGAGCGGCCATGGGCGAGCCAATGACGATTCATCTCCGGGTGTGGCGGCAGAAGGGTCCGGATGCGCCCGGCGGCTTCACCGAGTATCAGGTCCCCGGCGTACTCCCGGAGATGAGCTTTCTCGAGATGCTGGATCACCTCAACGAGCAGCTCATCGCGCGCGATGAAGATCCAATCGCCTTCGACAGCGACTGCCGCGAGGGCATCTGCGGCACCTGCGGTCTCGTCATCCAGGGGGTGGCGCACGGTCCCCGGCCGGGCACCTCGGCCTGCGGCCTCAGGATGCGATTCTTCAAGGACGGCGACCGGCTGACGGTGGAACCGTTCCGGGCTCGCGCGTTCCCGATCGTGAAGGATCTGATCGTCGATCGAGCAGCGTTCGATCGCATCATGCAGAAGGGCGGCTATATCTCGGTCAAGACCGGCTCGGCACCCGACGGCAACACGATCCCGATCCCCAAAGAAACCGCCGACCGCGCGATGGACGCGGCCATCTGTATCGGTTGCGGCGCCTGTGTGGCGGCCTGCCCGAACGCCTCGGCTTCGCTGTTCGTTTCGGCGAAGATCACGCAGCTCGCCCTGCTGCCGCAAGGGGGCCCCGAACGTCGGCGGCGGGCGCTCGCCATGGTCGCGCAGATGGATCGCGAGGCCTTCGGCGACTGCTCGAACCACGGCGAGTGCCAGGCCGTGTGCCCCAAGGAAATCTCCATCCTGCACATCGCCAAGATGCGCCGGGAGTACCTCCGAGCCGGCATGGGACGCTAGACGCGAGCGTGCCCCCCCGCCGGACTGCCCAGCCTTACATCGAGACCTTCGAGCTTGTCTTGCTCCCCGGCGCGCCATACTTCACCGAGCAGCCGTACGGTTCCGTCTGCGCAGGCGAGATCTCGCCGCCGTCGAGATGTGCCTGAAGCGCTTTGGCAACGTACCGGGCGCGCTGAGGCTTCGAGCCCCGGGGATCGTCGTCGATCCCGCCCGCATAGACCAGTGTGCCATCGCTTTTGATGATGTACATGTGCGGGGTAGTCTTCGCGCCGTAGAGCCGGCCTACGCGGCCGGATTCGTCGAGCAGCACCGGGTAGCCGATCCCATACTGCTTGCGCGCCTCAGCATTGCGCTGCTTGCCGTGGCCCTGCTTGCCGGAAGCGCCCGAGTTGACCGCCAGCCAGACCACCTCCTGCTGGCGATACTTCGCGTGGAGCTGCTTCATGGTGTTCTCGCGCTCATGGTGGCGCTTCACGAAGGGGCAGTCGGGGTTGAACCACTCCAGCACCACCGTCTTGCCCTGCTCGAGGTAGTCGCTGAGCTGGTGGGTGTGCCCATCGGTGTCTTCCAGGCTGAAGTCCGGCGCCGGTTGCCCCACGCGCGCGACGGTGTTTTCAGCGGCCATCGCCGTCGCGGGGAGCATCGCTGCCACAGCAGTCGCGCCGACAACGACGACCAGGGCGGCCAACAGGCCCATGACGGCGTGTGAAACGGGCTCCGGTCGGCACCGCATCCCTGGACAATTCGTCTCGGTGGTCTTGAGGGAACCCCTGCCTACGCAAGCCATCCCTATGATAGTGCACTTCATGCTCGTGTCCCTTTCCTATGCTTCCAGTGCATCCGCGGCATCCCGGCTCGCACCGCCACGTTATCGCGCCGCGCGCCGGCCTGATCCGTCATGCAAACCCAACCGCGGGGACCTACCCCGAGGACCCAACCGCGGGAACCCAACCGCGGGAACCCAACCGCGGAGACTAAGACCAACTCCTAGGATGCCGCCCGGCCGGTGGCCGCGGGAGCATCAATGGCTCGGTACAGTGTCCTCGCGGACTTCTCGATCTCGAGAATGCCCACAAGCCGGTCACTCGAACCGGCGCTCTCTTCCAGCCGTAACCGGAGACGATCTCCCCGGCTGGCCGCATCGGCGATCGGGTCGGCCAGCGGCACGCACTCCTCTCCGGGATAGAATGTGAGCGCGCTGGCTCCGGGGACCTGGATGCTCCAGACCCCGGGTTCACGCTCGAGCTTCACCCCCGCCGGCGCCAGGCGGAGCGGGACCGGAACACGGCCAAGAGATCGGCGGATCAGGGCCGCCTGGGCCGAGGCCGGCCGGGCAGAACCCTGCTGCCCGACGGGCAAGGTGATCTCGAGATCGGCCTCCCCCAGAATGCAGCTCTCGCCGCAGACGAGCCATTCGGCCCTGGCGGTGAGCGTCACGCGCTCCCCCGCAACGGCGTCCGCCGGCACGGTCACCGGAACTGCGATCGCGGTCCCATCCCCGTAGACATGATCGAGGATCGAGCCCGAGGAAACCGCCCGCTCGGGCGCAGGCCAAAGCGGCGGCGCGAACTCGTACCCCGACGGGCCCGAGAATCGCAGCAGCACCGGAAGGCCGGTGTCATTGCGGGCCGGTGCGTAGACGTGCCATTCGGGGTCGAGCTCGATCAGCACGGCCACCTGGGTCGTCGCGCCCGGCACCAGCTCGGGGGTTTCCGCAACCAGACGCACCCGGATGTGCTCGGCTTCCACCGGCGGCCCGGCCGCCTGCGGCATCCGGCTACAACCGGTTCCCAGAGCCATCCCGCTCGCCAGCAACGCGCCCACCAGGACAGCCGGCCAGACGGGTCGCCTCCCCGCGGAATCGACTCCCGGCAGCTCGCCGTCGGATTCGTTCATGCAATTTCGTGCAGTCATGACAGTTCCCCCATCGTGGACCATCCTACCGGCAGGCTGGCCCTTGGTTCCCGAGTCGGAGCCTCCGTCGGCTGCGGGGTCCCCCGGCGCCCTTCCCGCGAAGACCGGTTGTCCGGCCCGGCGCCACTGAAACCGTGCTCACGCAGTTGTTCGATGCCGATAGATGAATGGCTGCGCTCCTACCACTTCTTCAGCCCCGGAAATCACAATTCTGATGCTGATGTGCTGTATGCGAAAACCCGACATACAGAAATGGCGCACCCGTCCACCAGCGTGAAAGCGGCGGCGAGTCCAAGGTATCGGTTGTGCCCGAAATTCCTGGTCGAATCGGCTCTGACATCTCTACACGAATCTGGAAGGGGGACCCCATGTTAAAGAATCTGACTTTGGGCCAGAAGGTCATGACCGGTTTCGCCTCGATCCTCATGTTGCTCGTGGTGGTCGCCGTCATCGCTTTCATCGCTCTGGAAAACGCCGCAGGCGGCTTCCAAGGATACCGCGATCTGGCTCGCGACACGAATCTGGCAGGCCGGCTGGAAGCGGACATGTTGATGATGCGAATGAACGTGAAGGATTTCTTGATCACGAATTCCGACCAGGATCGCGACCAGTACCAGGTCTATCGCGACAACATGCGTGCTTTTCTGGAGCAAGCCGACAAGGATATTCAACAACCTGACCGTGCGGCATTGATTGATCGCATCATCGAAGATGTAGCGACCTACGAGAGCGGATTCGAGCAGGTCACCACTCTTGCGGAACGGCGGGGCACGCTCACAAGCAACCAGCTCGACCGCATCGGTCCCCTCATGGAACAGGGGCTTACAGAAATCATGATGTCCACCGAGCGCAGTCAAGACACCCAGGCCACCTATCTTCTGGGATTGGCACTTCGCGATCTGCTGTTGGCTCGGCTCTACACGCTCAAGTTCCTGAACAGCGGTTCCTCAGCGGATGCCGAGCGGATGCACGAGGAGCATGCCGGGTTGCTGGAGCATCTAGATGCTCTCGATTTGGCACTCGAGGATCCAGATCTTCGCAAAACACGGAGTCAGGTTCAAGAATGGGCCGAGGCATATGGAAGGAGCTTCAGCGAGCTGGTTACCGTGGTCGGCAGCCGGGACACGCTCGTCGAAAACACGCTCGATCGCTTGGGCCCCATGATCGCAGAGGCGGTCCATGACGTCAAGCTTTCGATCCAGGCCGACCAGGATGAGCTAGGTCCAAGACTGCAGGGCGCCAATTCCACTGCGATCACCTTGGTCATCGTCATCAGCCTTGGAGCCGTCTTGCTTGGCGCCCTCTTGGCGGCGATCATCACGCGCAGCATCAGCCAGGCGCTGCGCCGCATCATCGACGGCTTGACCAGCGGATCTGAGCAAACCAGCGCCGCCGCCCAGCAAGTATCCTCCTCCAGCCAATCGCTGGCCCAGGGCGCCAGCGAACAGGCATCCGCAGTCGAGGAAACAAGCTCAAGTGTCGAGGAAATGACCTCGATGATCAAGCGTAACGCCGACCACGCCAGGGAAGCCAATGAACTCGCGGGCAAGGCGCGGACGGCGGCCCAACAGGGCTCGACGGCCATGGACCGAATGAGCCAAGCCATCGACGACATCAAGCGCTCCTCGGATGAAACGGCCAAGATCATCAAGACGATCGATGAAATCGCGTTCCAAACCAATCTCCTGGCGTTGAATGCGGCGGTCGAGGCCGCCCGCGCGGGCGAGGCCGGCAAGGGGTTCGCCGTCGTGGCCGAGGAAGTCCGCAATCTCGCGCAACGATCGGCCGAAGCCGCTCGCAATACCGCTGACATGATCGCCGGGTCCGTGCAGAACGCGGACAATGGCGTCGTCATCAGCAGAGATGTCGCAAGCTCGCTAGACGAGATCTCGACACACAATGAACAAGTCAACGAACTCGTCGCCCAGATCGCGTCTGCGAGCCGGGAACAGGCGCAGGGAATCGAACAGATCAACACCGCTGTCGGCCAAGTGGACGAGGTCACCCAGTCGAATGCCGCCAGCGCCGAGGAATCGGCTTCCGCGGCGGAGGAGCTATCGGCGCAGGCCGAGGAACTCAACCGTATGGTCCAGGATCTACAGAAGCTCGTGGGCGGCCGCTCCTACAACAAGAATCAGGAGAGAGGTGAGACGGATAAGAAATGGGAAGCTGCACTGGCTCGGAAGGTGCTCAAGCAAGACCGTCAACAGCTCAATAGGACGCCTCTAGACATCGATCCTCGTCGCGGACACCCGGTTTCCGCGAAGACTGACGAGTTCGACGATGATCGTGATGCTGCGAACTTCTAACGTTGGGGGATCGGTTCCCGCCCCCCCCTGGAGCAGCAGGTGAGCTCCCAGCTCCAGCTCTCCAGGGGGGCGTGGCAAGGGGGCAGGAGGAAACCACCCCTCTTGCGCCCTGGAGAATCAGAAATCGGAAAGTTGTTGCCTACACCAACGGAGCCTATCACTACTAAGTGATTGCATAATGCGGAATTGCGTCCTGATTGATTGGGTGCTTGCACCCCCGGTGCGGCATCAAGTGCCGGCACCCATCCTCTCCGGCGCCCCGGAGACTGACCTCTGGTTCGGGAACCTGAAGACAGCCGACGTGGTGAAACAAACTCACGCCATCGGATCTGGAGAATGTACTCGATGAAACAGCTGGCCCGGACCGAAGTTCGCACAGAAGGCGGGGCGAAACCCGGCGGCGGAAACACAGCCTACTACCTGGAGAGGGTTCTGGAGGAGGCGGCGTGCACGTTGATCAGAACTCCCGACGAGAAGGTCGATCACATCCTTCAAACGATTCTGGGTTGTGCCGCATGCGCAGGCAATGCGGAACGCGGGTTCCTTTTTCAGCGAGTCGCCCCTGGGGGCGAGTACAGGCTCAGCCATCACTGGGCAGCTGCTCATGTGCCCGTCGTTCCCGACCCAAGCTGGCGAGCTGACTATGATGTCATGCCCTTGGCCACCGAGATGGTGCGCCGGGCGGAAGCGTTCGAGCTACAAGCCCGCACCGATGCCTTGCCAGAAGACAGCGGCGAGCTGGCCGCCATGCGACGCAAGGGTCTCCGTTCCCTCTTGGCAGTTCCCCTTCGATTCGATTCCGAAACGGTGGCAGTCATTGGTCTTTCGACGCTGACCTACGAGATGTCTTGGTCACGGACGGAGATCACACTGCTTCGGGCGATTGGCGCCGTCCTCCTCTCAAACCTGGTCAGAGTTCGGCGCACCGCAGACCTGGCCCACAAGGACCGCACGATTCGGACCTTGGTCGATGCCACCCCGGAAATCGCGATCCTCGCGGACCGCGAGGGCCGCATCCTCCACACCAACGCGGCGTTCGCGAGAGCACTGGAGTCCATGCCCGCCGATCTCGTGGGGGAGTCCGTCATCGATCTCGCCCCACCGGATACACAGGACACACGTCGCCGGCTCTTCAATTCCGTCTTGCAGTCGCAAGCAACCCTGGAGGTGGACATCGACATCGATGATCGCATCTTCTCGATGTTCCTGAGTCCAGTGACCGACGGCCAGGGGAACGTCACACAGGTGGCCATCTTTGGCCGAGACGTAACGACTCAGCGAGCGGCCGAAGAACGCCGAAGCGAGTACGAACAACGTCTTCGCGAGTTGGCCAACGAGATAACGCTTGCCGAAGAACGGCAGCGCAAGGCCCTGGCCACTGAGCTCCACGACCGGGTGACACAGCCTCTCGTCGCCCTGCGACTCAAGATGGCGACGTTCGACTCGGCCCACAGCCACCATGAACCCCTGATGAATGATCTCAGTCAACTTCTGCGGCACGCGATCACCGCGACCGACACGATCACGCGGGAGATCGCCTCACCAACGCTCGCCGAGCAGGGCCTGCCGGCTGCGCTGGAGTCCCTGGCTCATGCCTTTACTCGCCGGCATTCCCTTGAAGTCCGTCCGCATGTTGATGGTCCCCGGTGGCGCCTGGCCCGGGAAACGGAGGTGCTACTGTATCAAGCAGCTCGGGAATTTCTGATGAACGCCGTGAAGCACGCTAACGCCAGCGTCGTTGAACTCTCGCTTCTGTTTGCACAGGACCGGATAACACTGACGGCTGTCGATGATGGCCTAGGATTGCGCGGGTGCGCTGAAGCGGACGACAATCTCCAATCGAGTGGCTTCGGCCTCTTCATTCTTCGTGAACGACTCCATCTCATGGGCGGCACGTTGCAGCTATCCGAATCCGATGAGGGCGGCACGCGTGTCGAGGCCAGTATTCCCCGCATGACCGACCCTGCAAGGGGGGGATTGGCGCGATGATTCGAATCGGCGTCGTGGAAGACCACAGCATCGTTCGCGAGAGCCTTGCAGCACTGCTCGAGACTCGTGCCGACATCTCCGTTGTTTGGACCGCCCGGAATGGAAGGGAGGCCTTGAGCCGAAGCAGTCAGGATCTTCCCCAAATCATCCTCATGGATGTGCTGCTCCCCGGCTTGAACGGCATCGAGACCACGCGCCAGCTCCTGCGTAGCTTCCCGAAACTCAAGATCGTCGCCCTTTCGGCCCATCGCGACCGCGCCTTCGTCGCCGAGATGCTCAGTGTCGGTGCCGAGGGATACGTCCTAAAGAGCAACGCTGTAGAAGAGATGTTCGAAGCCATCGAGAAAGTTCTGCAGGGACAGATGTACCTCGGCGAGGGCGTGCTGGACACGGCGATCGGAGACTACGCCCAGCGGTTGCGAACCGGCGTCATTCCGTCGGAAATCGAACTCAGTCCCCGCGAGCGTGAGATCCTGCAGATGATCGCCGAAGGGCTGACCACGAAGCAGATCGCCGCCCGGCTTCACGTCAGCATCCAGACCATTGCAACTCATCGTCGCCACCTGATGGAAAAGACGGGTAGTGATGGTGTGGCGCAGTTGACGAAATTCGCATTGCGAAAGGGCATGACGACACTCGACTCCGGCTTCTCCTCCGGATTAGAACCCTGAAGCCCGCGAAATCACGATTTCTAAGGGTTGCCACCCCCAGGGTCGCAGACGATGATTCTGGTATCGGCTGAAGATCATGAGAAGGAGTCGCCATGTCCCATTCCGGTGCATCTGCTGAATCGCTGCGGCGCGCGCTGGTCGCGGCCGCAATGACGTTGAGCCTAAAGGCCGAAGAAATCGCCGTTTCGGCTACCGCACTGGAGCGACGGCTGGACGCCGCTCCTGAGTCCGCCACGGGAGAGCGGGAGAGGATCGAGGCGTTTTTGGCCAACATCTACCAGTACCAGCAATATCTGCTCTGGGTGACGGAACGTCTGCATCTGAAAGCCGCACACTGCACGAGCGCGGATTCCTCGCACTGCCATGCGTCGGACTTGAGAGCCTTCTGCCTATCGGTCTGTGATCAGATCAAGGCCCAGTTGCACTACTGCCGGAGTCAGCTCGGGCAATGGCCGCCACCCTCATCGCCAAGCACTTCGGATCACTGAGGCAGGGAGCGTACTGTCGTGTCTGGAACTCACCGGCCTCAGGAAGCTTCGGCTGCAGCAACTGCCTTGCGGCGGGCCCTCTTGGCCCGAACTCGACTGGCGTTGTTGATCGTGACCAGCCATGGGCGGATTCAATGTGCCTCCCCTTTGGCAGGTGCGGTTCTTGGGATCGAGAAACCCGAGGAGGTAGAAGGGTGGTCGGTCCAGTTCGCCTCGGTTTCGCCGCCGCTCCCACCCTCGGCCGCCATCATCCTCCCCGCCGAGAATCGCGTGTTGGGCCTGACGGAATCCGGTTGCCAGCTCGGCTTCCCTGGACATACGTCCCTGACGGTTGCGGGACGCCTGCACCCCATCGGAGAAGCCAAGACGCCAGATGCCGCCTTACTGGTAGAACTGCTTTCCGATTCTGCGTCCGCGCCGCCTCACCCCATCACGCCCATGGGCAGTGGCGCTACGTCGGAGCGTCGGTACGCCATCGAGCAGGAAGTGGAGACCGTGCTCCACCAGCTCAACAGTGTGGAGGTACTCCTGGATTCTGAAGCACCGGCGAGATCCGACCGGATTCTCCTCGGGCACATCAGCCACGGTCTGAGGACTCCGGCCAATGGAATCCATCTGGCGGCCGAGCTGCTTTCAGAGTCTTCTCTGTCGAACGACCAACGGATCTACCTGGACGCCATTCTGCATTCGAGCCGCATGCTGACCGAGTACACCAACACTCTTCTCGAATACTGGGATCTGCAATCGGCCCCCCTTTCTCCGGAGACGCGAACTTTCGACCTCCGAAGCATGCTTTCCGGGGTTCTGGAACCCGAGGAGGCTGTGTGTGGGGGAGTCGACGTATTCGTCTCTCCCGCGGTTCCTCATCTCATCCGGGCACGGATGGAGTCCATGCAGCGGTCATTGCGCATTGCGAGTTGGGCCATGCATGAACTCGGAGTTCAGCCGCCTCTGGCAGTAGAGGTGGACTACGAGGAAGCGCCCGCCGGCTCGGCGATTACCTTCCTGCTGTTCGGAGAGTGCGAGATGCCTCGTTGTCCGATTCCTCCGGGTGTAGAGACCTACCGCGCTGATCCCCGACGGCACGCGGCCGCGTTGCTTGGACTGCGGTGGAGCATCCTCGAGCGCGAGGTGGAAACCACATTGGGCGGAAGCCTTGTGTTGATGGGATCCCCCCCGGGGTCCATGACATTGAGACTCGCGATACCTTTCGACTTCGAGGGAGATCAGCGGATCGCGGCGGTCGAAGAAGTGGCCCAGCCAGACCCAGCCGGAATCTAGATGCCGGATGAAGCAGGCTCATCCTCGTTGCCGGCAACCCGGCCGCAAGCGGTCTTGCACGAAGGCCGAACCCGATTTGATCACGAATCTCGCGAACCTTTTCCTGCCGGGCGCTAGAAGAAATCCGGCAAGTAGGGCGCAGGCCCCGCAAAAACCGGTTCGAGCCGCGCCACCTGCTGCGCGGTCGCGTCGACCCAACCCGCCCGCCACAACTGGCGCGCGGAGTGGTAGCCGGTGTAGAGGCTGGCCAGATGGCGTACGTCGATCTTGATCGCGCCGCGTCCGCCAGGACGTACGCGCGCCTCCCCGTCGTCGACCTCGAAGACGAAGCGCCCCCGGTTGCGGGCGACCACGTCGTCGCGCACCACGAGATCGAATCGTCCTCGTATGCCGCGTGGATAGCCCCTGGCTTCCAAGGCCGCTACCACGTCCACGATCCGCAGCATCCAGTGGTCGCGGGACTCGAGTCGGTAGTGCTCGGGTGATTCGAGAGCGGCGAAGATGGGATCCTGCGGCGAGAGGATCCATCGGGCCACCTTCGCCTGCTGGCGGTGATCGGCGATGAAGGCCAGGACGCGCTCACCCGCCTCCGGATCGGCGATCGTCATCTCCAGCACCGCCAGCTTGCCCTCCTTCCAGGGGTTGACGTAGGCCAGGGCCGCCACCATCTCCTTGCCGCGCCAGACGGCATAGACGACCTGCGGCGGCCGCCAGACCTTCTCGGAGAGCTGGTAGACCGGCTGCGATCGATCGATCGGACCCGACTCGAACCGCAGTGCGTTCCGGTAAAGCTTCTGCCGGGCAGCGTGATCCCCCGGTTCCAGCTTGCGAAGCACAAGTGTCCGGGCGCGACGCCCCAGCGAACGGGTCTCGACCTCGATCGAAAAACGCGTGCCGGCGATCTCGTATCCCGCCCGGCGGTAGAGCGGCAGGTTGGCCGGGAAGAGCGCCGAGAGCGCTTTCCCCTCGCGCGCCATCGCGCGGACCTCTGCTTTCATCATCTCGGTAGCCAATCCAGCCGCCCGGTGTTCAGGCGCCACCGCCACGAGCCCGATGCCCACACTGGGCACCACCCGTCCGCCGAACCACTGACCCCAGTCGTAGGCCAGCAGTCCCCCGGCGACCTGGCCGCGATGGTGAGCAAGGCGCACCATCGCGGGCGGGCACTTGCGCAGCTTCTCGTGAAGCTCGGCCGCCGGGGCCGCGAACGATACGCCGGCGGCCTCGGCCAGAGCCTGGTAGTCATCATCGCCGGTGGGCGCGTGCAGGCGCATCGCGGTGCTCGTTCGGCGGGTTGAACGCTTGCGCCGCGTGTCGGTCACTCGGCGGGTTGAATGCTTGCGTGGCGTGGGCACGAAATTCCTCCTCCGGCTAGCGCCGCTTCGGGGGCGGTGGATTGCGCTTCGGAGGCGGCGCGGGCCGGGCGGGCGGCCGCTTGGGAGGCGGGTTGCCGACCCGTTTCGGTGGCGCCCCCAGTCGGGCCGGCGCGTGCGGCGCCACGTGGCGATGCACCCAGCGCCGATGAGCGATCACCCGCCGGGCGTAGTCCGGATGCCGGCGCAAGTAGCGCACGTGTGCTCTCACCTGCGGGCGCCCCGCGATGAAGCAGCGATGGCGCCACACGCTACGCGCCAGGTATGGCCGCCGGCCCCAGTATAGCTTGCGCCCCCAATAGAGCTCATGCAGGGGAGCGTGACGAGCCACGTGCAGCCGGTACCGCCAATGGGTCCGCCACAGCTGGGGCCGCGCGTGATACCACCGCCAGTGCCGGTGGATCGGCACACGCAGGCGGGGGTGCGCCTTGACGTAGGCGTGCAATCGGTGCCAGGCGCGATAGAGGCCCGGATGCGCCTCGAGGTAGGCGATGTAGGCGGCCACGGCAGGATGGGCGCCATCATAGCTCGGGGCGCGCGGAGAGGCGAAGATGACCTCGGCTTCCTCGGGATGCGTCCCC
This sequence comes from uncultured bacterium, assembly GCA_964573295.1. Classification (GTDB taxonomy): domain Bacteria; phylum Eisenbacteria; class RBG-16-71-46; order CAIMUX01; family WJJG01; genus CAYQJL01. The sequence continues at coordinate 77,253 of CAZNJE010000010.1, forward strand.
AGGTAGAGCAAGGCTTCTTCGTGCTCCTCCATCGCGCTCTCACTGGCCGCCATCTCCTCTTCCAGATCCTGGACGTGACCAGCGTACTCCTCGTCGGCCGCCAGAAGACTGTCGTGCACGGCGAACTGCTCGGCGGCGTCGCGGTCCTCGCCGGCGGCGTTCTCGAACGCTTCATACTTCTCGAGCAGCTCGGCATCGCCGGCCAGGTGGCCCTGGAGAGCCTCTTCCTGGTCGGCGAGCTCATCGTGGGCCGCCAGCGAGTCCTGGTACGCCAGCAAGCTCTCCTCGGCCTCCGCGTCTGCGGCCAGGACGGCTTCGACTGCCGCGATGCCGCTCGCATCATCGCCGGCTTCCGTCAGAAACGCTTCGTACTCGGCATCCTCTTCGCCGGCCGCGACCGCCTGTTCCTCCGGCATGGCGACCGGCGCCCAAAGGGGCAGCAGAAGCAGACTCGTCAGCATCCAGAATGACCGCGTAGGTATGATCGCATGCATGCTGCGCCTCCTATTCTGCAAGAGGTCTCGCCCACCCCGGGGCGGGCACTGTGCAGAGCGCACCTTACACCGACCGCACTCCCCCCGGCTCAGTCGACCAAGCGGGAATCCGGCACGGCGGCGTCTTTCTCCGGCAAGCGGAACTGGCCGGGGCGCGCATCGCGTACGCGCTCGAGCCACCGGTCAGGATAGCCCACCTGCTGCGGACGTCCGTTATCGTCTTTGACATAGCCGTCGTTGTACTTGGTGAGTAGATCTTCGGCCAGCTGCTTCCAGCGGGCGCAGACCGCTTCGGCCTGCGCGACCGAAAAATGGGTCAGGTAGTCGGCCGTGAGGGCCGGATCGTTCTGGTGCAGCGTCAAGGCGGCCTGCTCCACGGCCGGCTGAAGGGTCATGGCGGCCGACTCGAGCTCGGCCTGCACGGCCTGGATGTCTACGATCATGTCCTGGTAGCGCAGGTTGGCGATGTTGGAGACGAAGTTGAAGATCCACCATGCCGAATCCCAGGAGAACTCGCTCAGCCGGCCGCGGCGGTAGGAAGCCGGCAGCTCGTGAATGCAGCAGTAGAGCGGTGTGTAACAGGTGAAGTACGTGTCATCGACCCCGTACCACAGCACGCCCCCGATCGGATCGGGCAGCCACGCCCGGGACTGGGAAACGAAGGAGAATCCGGTTTGCTGTGTCGAGATCGGGCGCTCCCACATGTACTCGGTGCTATCCACTTCCCAGTAGATCGGACGCCAGCGGTAGGGAGATCCGTAGGGACCGGCATCGATGCCGCGGGTCATGTCGTAGGGTGTGTCCTCGAAGTGATCGCGCATCAATGCGAACACATCGGCCAGCGTGAGCTTCTCATCGGGCTCGATCCACAGCGGATAGGGATCGGCCCCTGCCGCTCCGCGGAAGTAGTCGTCGGAAAACTCGCGGCTCGGAGCCGCCCGCCGGAACAGGCTCCACACCCGGCCTCCGGCATAGCGCTGGTTCTTGGGCGTGTCGGGGCAGTAGGCGGCGCAGTAGCGAAACGGCTCCCCACTCTCGGGATCGTAATACCCCTTCTCGATGGCGAAGGAAATCACCTGGGGCGAGTAGAGGCAGTTCTCGGGGTCATTGAGCGGAAAGCTGCCGATGCGCGCTTTGTTGGCGTGCGCACAGATCATCCCATCGGGCACGCGTACGGCGGCCCAGTGAGCGCCGTCGCCACCCGGCCCGGGCCCGATCATCTCGAGATACCAGACTTCATGGGGATCACCGATCGAGAACGACTCTCCAGTCGACCGGTAGCCGTACTCGGCCACGAGACTGGTGATTACCTCAACGGCCTCGCGCGCCGTGCGGGCGCGTTGCAGCGCCAGCATCATCAGGTCCCAGTAATGCAGCAGTCCGTCGGGGTTCTGGAGTTCCTCGCGTCCGTCGAAGGTGGTCTCCCCGATGGCAACTTGGTGTTCGTTGATCAGGTCGACGACTGCATAGGTGTGCCCAACCTGGGCAACCTTGCCGCGCACCTCACCCGACCAGCTCTTGATCTCCAGAGAATCGCCGGGCGGATGGTCCGCGGCATCTATGCGTTCGAGGTGCGGGTGGAATTCTCCGTCGCAGGTGTAGGTGATCATCACCGACCCGTCGGCCGACGCGCCCCGCGTGACCATGAGATTCGTGCAGGCGACAGCCGCGGGTGTGGCCAGAACGAAGCCGAGAAGCGCAATCACCACCGTGATTCGGATCCTGCCGGACCTTCGCTCTGGACCAGCTCCGAACACCATCGTCCCTTCCATGCTTCCTCCTGGCTTCACCACCGGGGACGGCACACTCATGAGGACGGACTCGGAGGGATTCGGCGTGCGTGCGGTTCCATCCATGCAAACCGTCTTCCAGGATATGGGCACCGGTGCGTTCAAATCGCTCCCTGCACGGAAGACCATTAGCCCGGGAAACAGGTACGGTCAAGCTACAACCGGCCAGCGGCAGGACCGGCGGCCTGGCGTTAGGCCCATGACTGCCGACGCTGCGCCGGATGTGCAGTGCGGCCTCGCAACGGCGGAGCAGTTCCGGGACACGCGGGGGGGGGCATGCCAGAGGGGAGCGGGGAATCAAAGGTCAGGGAACCAGTCGCGCAGGACCGGTGGCATGTCACCCTCGGAGTCCCAGTCGTCCAGAACGCCATCGGGGGACATGCCCACCCACTCCGGGAAATCCTGGCTCTGGCAGGCCGCCAGCGAGAAGATGGGCTGGAAGGCGGAGAAGCTGCGCAAATCGTCCAGGGACACGTCCGGCAGGAACCAGGGAAGATCCAGTTTCAGCGAGGGGAAGTAGGCCGCTGCCCCCAGGCAGGGCTCGGGCGGAGGCCAGGTATCGTCCTCCAGCACGCTGCGCCACACGATGATGGCGCCGCATTCATGGGTGCCCTTCTTGCGGATGAAGAAACCGTCGAGATCTTCCAGGACGAGCACCATGACATCGCGGCCCTGGTAGGATACGACCTCGGTGCGAATCTTGCCCGAATACCGCTGGCAGAACAGGAATCGCGCCGTTTCGCCGCCGGCGATCGGCATCTCGATGTCCCAGGCCGGGATGACGGCGGTCGCGTAATCGACCTCGGTCGAGGCCAGTTTCACCTTCCGCCCTCCCATCATGCGCTTGCCTCCCGGCGTGCCCTCCACGTCGAATTCCATGCAGAAGGCTCCTCCGCCGAGCAAGCAGCGCTCGAGGCCCCAGATGGGATACATACCCGGATTGACGAAGCGGCTGAAGAAAGGCGCGATCTGCGTCTCGTCGGTCTCCCACAGCGTGGCCTGTTGGGTACCGAGATAGCCGATGAAATCCATCGCGCTCAGCGCATGGAACTTCAAGTAACGACGCGCCTCTTGGCGGGCCGCATCCGATGAGGGATCGCCGAACTCGCCCGCTTGCAGCCGGGCGTCGGCTTCGTAGATGAGATCCAGGTTCCAGTCCGACATCGCCGTCGCCACCGCCGTAGCCATGTCCTCATCCATCCATTGCAGCTGCATGGCGGGGACGGTGAAGTCGCAGACTTCGCACACCGGGGAGGAGGACGCCGAAGCTTGCTGAGGTGCGTAGCCCAGGATGACCTGGGCGGGGATCTCCCATCCATACGGCTGCGCCGAGGCGTCGCACAGACCCGAGGCTACGATCGCGATCACGATCATGAAAGGGGTGGTCCAGTACGACCATCTCGATTGCATGTCACTCTCCCCTGGTTGCCACCGCGCAAGAAACTGTCTCGTGTGTACGCCCTGTACCCCTGCTGAGTTCGTTAGAAAACAGCAAGAGTTATGCCCCCAAAGCGTTGTCCGTTCATCCCGCCATGACAGCGGATCAGTGGACGAGGCCCGGCGCTAGGCCTCGGTCTGGCCGAAGTTTGGCGGGTTCGGCCGAATTCGACCACCGGGTCGCTACACCCAGGCGCGGTGACTGGAGAGGCTCAGATGGGACGATCCTGCAGAGGCCTGGTTGCGTTTTGCCAGCAGCCCGGCGGGCTGCTAGGATAGGCATCCGGCGCACCGTTGCAGGAGCGTAGGGGGCAACGCCGGCAAACCGCACATCGGCGAAGGGAGATCATGGACCTTTCCTCGCGAATCCTATCGACCGAACCGCCTCCTCTGACCCCGCTCATGGAGGAGGCCGCACGCCGGCGCGAACGCGGGCAGCAGGTTCACGTGCTCGCCCAGGCGATGGTCGATTATGCGCCCCCCGCCACCTTTCTGGATGCCTTGCGCCGCGCCGCCGGAGGGGACTTCGCCGATCTGCACGGATACGCACCCGACCCTGGACGGCTGGATCTGCGCCACGCGCTGTCGGGTTATCTCTACCGCGCCTTCGGAATCACGGCCGATCCGGACGGCCAGATCCTGGTCACGCCGGGCGCCAACCATGCCGCCTTCACGGCACTCTCGGTCCTGTTGGACGAAGGCAGCGAAGTGCTGGTGATCGGGCCGTACTACTTCAACCACGCGATGAGCATCACGGCGCTCGGAGGGTCTTTCCGGCCACTGCCGACTCTCGCAACGGATCGCTTCCTCCCGCGGATCGGGGACCTGCTCGACGCGGTCTCCCCCACGACCCGGGCCTTGATCCTCGTACACCCCAACAACCCGACCGGAATCTGCTATCCACACGCCTACCTGAACAATTTGGCGACGCGGATGGCATCCGATTCCCGCTGGGACGGCGTCTGGGTGCTGGTCGATCAGACCTACCAGGAGATCTACTTCACGCCGGAGAGACCCTTTTCGCTGGCCACCGTGCCGGGCCTCGACGATCGTGTGGTAACGATCAGCTCCTTCTCGAAATCGATGGGTCTGGCCGGCTGGCGACTGGGCTTCATGACGGGACCGGCCGCCTTCATCGAGCAGGCCCTGAAGGTCCAGGACAGCTCGGTCATCTGCGCCGCCCATGCCGCGCAGTGGGCGCTTCGGGAAGCGCTGATCGATGCCGACGCGTGCGAAGCCTACTTCGCCGACAAGCGCGTCCTCCTCGAGGAGCGGCGCGACGCGTTGCTGGCCCCCTTGCGCGATGTGGCGGGACTGACGCTGAGCGAACCCGATGGGGCCTGCTTCGCCTTCGCCCAGCTTCCGGGCACGACCGACAGCTCGCGGTTCGTGTGGGACCTGCTCGAGGCAGCCGGGGTTCTGACCGTGCCGGGCACTCCTTTCGGAGACGGCTACCGGTCCTCGATCCGGCTCAGCTTCGGGGCCGGAACACCACAACAGCTTTCCGTGGCGGGCGAACGCGTGGCCGCCCATGTAACCCGGACCCTCCGCCGGTCCTGAGCCCGGTCCTGAGCCCGGTCCTGAACAAGGAGGTTGGTTTGTCGAGAAGCCCGTGTGTTTCTTGCGTGCTCGAAGCGAGTGCGGCTGGTGGGATTCGGATCCGTCGCTCGCGACCGATTTGCCTCGCGCGCGCCTGGGGAGGGCTACTGTTCTTGTTGCTCATCGTGGGCTGCGGCTCGGAAAACCCGCCGGCCGGCATCCGGGCGTTGGAACCGGCGGGGCACATCGGCGACGAAGCGATCGATGAGAGTAGCGGCATCACCTTTCTGGACGGAGCCTATTACACCCACAACGACAGTGGGGATGACCCGATCGTCTATCGCTCTACGGAGTTCACCTTTCCCTCCGGTGCGACTGAACACCTATCCGTGCCGGGGGCCGAGGCCGTGGACTGGGAAGACATCACCACGCTTTCGGGCGATCTCGTCTTGGGCGACATCGGCGACAATCGCCGTGAACGCGACCACTTGACACTCTATCGTGTCCGCTACCACGCGGACTCGGCCGGTGAGCAGGCTGGTGAACAGGCTGGTGAACAGGCTGGTGAGCACGCCGGTGAGCAGGCCGGTGAGCACGCCGGCCGGCTCACCCTCGTTGCCGCTTATCCGTTCCGCTACCCCGATACTCGGCACGACGGCGAGGCGCTCTTCTCCATCGGCGAGACCCTCTTCATCGTGAGCAAGGCACGCGATGAGAAGGTCACCAACGTGTACCGGTTCGACCGCTTGGTCGACGCCGGCGACCTGCCCGCCGACGAGGTGAACATCCCCAAGCTGGTCGCCAGCCTGGATATCGGCGAGGGTGAACAGGTTACGGCCGGCGACTACCATGCAGGAACCGATCGGGTGGTTCTGCTCACCTACACTCACCTCCTGCAGTTTCCCCGCGATGTGCTCGAGGGCGCACCGCGGCGGCGCACGCTCCTGGCCGCCCGCCAGTGCGAAGCTCTCTGCTTTCGCGGCGACGATCTCATCATCACGAACGAGCAGCGCGAGGTCTTCGTGGTACCTGACTTCTTCGCGCTCGAACTCACCGAGCTCATGCCCCCTCGAAGCGAAGCGGTCTTGCCTCGCTGGGATGGGCCGGTCCGTCTAGGAGATCGAGGAAATCAAGGAGCAGCCGGCTGGCGGGAGGCCGCTTACGCGTTGCCGCTACACAACGCCTGGGCCGGGGAAGCGGTGGGCGTGCTCATATCACAGGACCGGCTCCTGGCGCACGGGACACTTCTCGCGCAAGAGGACTTCCGCCCCACCGCGACGACCACCGATGTTCACGCAGCACAACAGCTCGCCGACGAGGCGCACGCCGCCGGGCCCACGGCGGCAAAGGCCGGAGCCACCGGCGCCCGATCCGATCCCGGCGAAGCGATCCGCCCGCGCCTTGGATCGGCGGTGATCATCGCCATGGCGCCCGAAGCGCTCCTGTTGCTCGACGGCAGCGAGACGATCTTTGGCATCGGCCAGAACCTCGACGGGACCTTCGGCGCGTGGCACGTGGATCTGCAAGACCATCCGGCCGAGATCTTGCCCATCGCCGATGCGGCGGTTTCGGCCTCCGTCTCCGACGGCCGTTTCGAGTTCGAGGCCGATCTGCCACTGCCGGTGAACATTCTCGATAAGCTGGACACCGGCTTCCGCTTCGATCTCCGGGGCCTGCGCCTTCACGAGCCCGATGTCCGCTTCTCCGGCGTGGATCTGTTCACCCTCCAACGTCCGTATACCTGGGGACCGGTCAGAGTGGCCGATTGACCCGCGGGGAGAGCACATCCTGGGGCGCTGCCTCAGGAGAGACCGGACTTGACGGATCACCGCCGGACTTGATGGACTGAGAGAGCTCTTGGCAACCTAACCCTGACAGGAGGAATCCTAACGTGGAACTCTTCGAAGCCCTGCACTCACGGCGTAGCATCCGCGGCTTCACGGACCAGCCCGTCGAGAACGCGCTGATCGAGAAGTGCCTGCGGGCGGCAATGATGGCCCCCTCGGCCGGCAATGCCCAACCGTGGGAGTTCGTGGTGATCCGCGACCGGCAGATGCTCCAGCGCATTCCCGACCTGCATCCGCATGCCTCCATGGCGCCGCGGGCGTCCGCGGTCGTCATCGTGTGCGCGGTGACCGATCGGGAGAAATACGCAGGCAACTTCCCGGCCGATTGCGGAGCGGCCACCCAGAACCTGCTCCTCGCGTTGCACGGCTGCGGCCTGGGCGCGGTCTGGTGCGGTGTCTATCCGCGGGAGGAACGCATGGCCCCGATCCGGGAGCTGCTCGGATTGCCCGATTCGGTCGTGCCCTTCTCGCTCGTCCCGGTCGGCTGGCCGGCCGAGGAGAAGCCCGTGCCCGACCGCTTCGAGACCGAACGGATCCACCATGACCGCTGGTAGGCGAAAGGCGCCCGCCGAAGGGGTGGCCGCCGCGGTGGCCGCCGCGGTGGCGGCCGTGGTCCCGACGACCAGATCGATTGGACGCCACTGCGGCCTCCCGAAATCGATCCTGATCACGCTGTGGGCCTCGATCTTGATGGCGCCTCTCGCTTTGGCGCAAGCCTTCCTCAGCGGCGCGGCGGCGCTCGAACCGGCCGGGGTGGTCGTCGTCGTCAACGATGAGGTGCCAGAGAGCATCGACCTGGCCCGCTACTACATGGAGCGCCGGGGGATTCCCGCCGGCCAGTTGATTCGCGTCGCCACCTCGACAAGGGAGTCTCTCTCGCGTGAGGCCTTCGAAGAGCAGATCCGCGATCCCATCCACAATGCGCTCCTGCGGATGCCCGATCCGACGCGGATCCAGTGTCTGGTGTTGATGTACGGCATCCCGCTGCGCGTCCACGCCCCCGCCATGACCGAGGCGGAGAAGGCCGCGGCCGCCGAGCTCGAGCGCGAGATCACCTCATTGAAGGCCCAAGCCGAGCAGGCTGCCGGCGACCAGGAGCGTGAGCGGCTGAAGGCCGACCGAGAGGGCCTCTCCGGCGCTCTCAAGACGCTGAAGAAGGAGGACAGCCGAGCCTCGGTCGACTCGGAGCTCATGCTGGTGCTGTGCGGCGATCAACCGCTCGCCGGTTGGATACCCAACCCCTACTTCGCCGGCTTCCGGGGCCGTGAATCCCCGCTCACCGGCCGGATCCTTCTCATGGTGAGCCGCCTCGACGGGCCCGATCCAGCCTGTGTCCGCCGGATCATCGACGACAGTCTCTTCGCCGAAGCCGAGGGCCTCTCGGGCACCGCCTACTTCGATGCCCGCTGGAAGCGTCCCACCCGGGAAGAGGTCAGCGGCTATGCCCTCTACGACCGGGCCATCCACTTTGCGGCCGACGCGGCCGAGCAAAGCGGGCGGATGCCCGTCGTGCTCGATGACGACTCCGAGCTCTTCCAGGATGGCGATTGTCCCAACGCCGCGCTCTACTGCGGATGGTATCGACTGGGCCACTACGTCGACGCCTTTGACTGGGCCACCGGCGCGGTCGGTTTCCACATCGCAAGCAGTGAGTGCGTCACCTTGAAGCGCGAGGGCAGCCAGGTGTGGTGCAAACGCATGCTCGAGGATGGCGTGGCCGCCACGGTCGGACCGGTAGCCGAACCCTATGTGCAGGGCTTTCCGTTGCCGGACCTCTTCTTCGGCTCGCTGCTCGAGGGCCGTCTGGCGCTGGCCGAGTGCTACGCGATCAGCCTTCCCTACCTCTCCTGGCAGATGGTGCTGATCGGCGATCCCCTCTACAGGCCCTTCGGGGCAAACCCGGCACCGGTGCGCCAGCCCTGACCCGGCCACGGGCTTGATCTCTATCTTGACCTCTACAGATGAGGCCGCTATAGATCACGACCTTCACGCAACGCACGAGCGGGCGAAGCTCTCAGAGGGACCACGATGCGCGAACCGCCTGTCGCCGACAGAGAACTCAAGCTCTTCACCGTGCTGGCCCTGCTCGGTTTGCTGGCCCAGTTGCTCAGGGTTCAGATCCCCCACACGGAGGTCTTCCTCGAAGGCCGTTGGGCCTTCGGCCTGATCGGCTTCGCCGTGCTGCGAAGACGGTGGGCCGCATTCATGCTGGCCGTCGTCTTGGCGCTTCCACTCTTCTCCAGTGTGGCTCTGTGGGTGGGGTTCTTGGGCAACATGCTCTACGCCGCACCGTCTTTGCTCATTGTGCGCTATGTGCATCCCCGGCTCCTGCAGCGCCACGGGCCTGGCTTGATCTATGGCCTGGGTTGGTTCTTCCTGGTCCTGGTCCTCTACCAGGCTCTCTTCACACCCGCGATCTGGGCCGTGATCGGGATGATCGAGGGGCAGGCGGTGGGACCGAAGATCATCGAAGGCTGGCGGACCCAGCCCTACCTCTTCGAGTCGATTCTCGTCGCACTCGTGTCCGCCGCTCTCATGGTGGCGGGCCTCACGCTCCAGGAACTCCGGCGAAAGCAGGTGCGGCTCGACCTCTTCAACCACACCCTGATGGCGGTCCGCCGGATCAACCAGGCCATCTTGCACGAGGAAGACCCTCGGCGGATCGGTCGAATCGCCACGCATCACCTGGTCGAGTCGGGCATCTTCCGCCGCGCCTGGATCGCCCTCCGTGTGCCCGACGAGGACTTCCTGCTAACGATCGCGGAGCCGGGCCCTGACGGGCTTCCTGTGACGCGGCAGGTGCCCGCCTTGCCAACCGACCTGCCAGCTTGCGTGCAGCAGAGCCTCACGACCGATGAGACGGTCACCATGAGTGTGCCTCAGCCGGGCTGTCCGGGCTGTGCCCAGCCGAGTGCCGGGTGCGGCGGTTCGACGCGGACTGGTGAGCGAGGCCCGACACAGGAGGTCTGCTTGAGCCGCGTCCTGTCGACGGGCAGTACTGGGCAAGGCGCTCTGGCCGTCTCCGCGGCCGCCCACATAGGCCGGCGTGACGATGTGCGGGGTCTCTTCGAAGAGGTCGCCGGCGACCTGACCTTCGCATTGCAGCGGATCGAGGCGGCCAAGCAACTCCGGGACAGCGAGGAGAAGTACCGGGCACTCGCCATGCAGTCGGCGGACTGCCTCTTCCTTCACGATCGCGACGGCCGCATCCTCGACGTGAATCCGGCCGCCTGCCGCACCTACGGCTACTCCCGCGAGGAGTTTTTGGGGAAGAGTGTCCACGACCTCGATCCCGATCACGACGAACGCGCCGATGGAGGACGTTTCTTCGACCGGATCAAGTCGGGCGAGCCCTTGGCGCTCGAGATGCGCCAGCGAACCCGCGCCGGTCGCATTTTTCCAGCCGAGCTCCGGCTGAGCCTGGTCGAGGTCGGCGACCGGACGCTGGTCCAAGCCCTCTGCCGAGACATCACCGAGCGTCACGAGACCGAACGGCACTTGCGGGAGAACGAACACCGCTTCCGTTCCTTCGTCGAGAACGCCAACGACATCGTTTATGGCCTCTCGCCCGAGGGGGTGTTCACCTACGTGTCGCCCAACTGGATGGACTTCCTGGGCGAGCCTGCCGAGAGCGTCATCGGCAAACCGTTCGAGCCGTACATCCATCCGGAAGATCGATCCAGGTGCCGCGAGTTTCTGGAACTGGTGATCCGCACGGGAGCCAAGCAACGCGGCGTCGAGTACCGTGTCCGGCACGCTGACGGCTCATGGCGATGGCACGTATCGAATGGTTCGCCCATCAAGAACGCCGACGGAAGCGTATCGCAATACGCCGGCATCTCGCGCGACGTCACCGACAGCAAACGCGCCGAGGAGGAGCGAGCGGAGCTGCACGCCCAACTCCTGCAGGCGCAGAAAATGGAGTCGGTCGGCCGGCTGGCCGGCGGTGTGGCCCATGATTTCAACAACATGCTCAACGTGATCTTGGGGTACGTCGATATGCTGCTCGATGATGTACCCACAGACAGTTCACTGCGCGGCGAACTCGAGGAGATTCGCCGGGCCGCCATGCGCTCGTCGGATCTCACCCGTCAGCTCCTGGCGTTTGCCCGCCGGCAGACGGTGGCCCCCCAGGTGCTCGATCTCAACGATACCATCCACGGCACGCTCAAAATGCTGCGCCGCCTGATCGGTGAGGACATCGATCTTCTCTGGAAGCCCGCGCTGGAGCTCGATCCCGTCCGGATCGACCCGGCCCAGATCGACCAGCTTCTGGCCAATCTCGTCGTCAATGCCCGTGATGCCATTGGCGCGAAGGGTGCCAAGGGCGGCAAGGGTGGGAAGGTTACGATCGAGACCCGTCAGACGACCCTGGATGCGGGCGATTGCACCAAGTGCACGGGCATTGAGCCGGGCGACTATGTCGTGCTCTCGGTGAGCGACGACGGCCGGGGTATGGATGAGTCCACCCGCGCGCACATCTTCGAGCCGTTCTTTACGACCAAGGACGTCGGCGAAGGGACCGGGCTGGGTCTGGCGACCGTCTACGGCATCGTCAAGCAGAATGATGGCTTCGTCACCGCCGAGAGTGAGCTCGGCCGCGGCACCCGATTCACGATCTATCTGCCGGTCTGCTCCGTCCAACCAGCCGCTTCGCCGGCCGGAGCAGGGGAAGGCGTCCCGGCGGCACCCAACTACGGAACCGTGCTGATGGTCGAGGATGAACCCGCCATCCTGACGATGGGTGCCAAGATGCTCAGGAAGCTGGGCTACAACGTATTGACGTCCTCCTGTCCCCAGGATGCGCTCAGCCTGGCGGGCCAGTACGAGGGAACCATCAACCTTCTGCTGACCGACGTCATCATGCCGGTCATGAACGGACGTGAGCTGGCGCGACGGATGCACGCGCTCTACCCGGACATGAAGTTTCTTTTCATCTCCGGCTACACGGCTGACGTGATCGCGGACCAGGGGGTACTGGGAGAGGGCATGCATTTCCTGGAGAAGCCGTTCTCGATCCAGCAGCTGGCTGGCAAGGTGCGTGCCGCTTTGGGCCGGGTTGCAAGCCTGCCATGACCCCTTGCCCGTTGTGGCTGCTCTGCAGCGCGATCAGAGGCGCCGGGCCGGAGATGAGCGGTGCGGTGCACGAGGGTCAGCTCATCCCTGGGTTCAGTGTCCGCACTTCGTGGCCGGCCGCCGGATCAATTTCCACGATGGCGATCTTGTCCCGACTCAAACTCGAGTAGGCATAGAAGGTCCGGCCATCCGGCGCGAAAGCCTTTGGTGAGAAGGTCTCGTCGGGACCCAGCGTGACGATTTCGCGAAACTCGCTCCCCGATTCCGCATCCCGGTAGAGGACGCTACGGCCGATCGCCATACGCACCTGTCCACCGGGACCAACAATCCACCGGCGGACACCTCCGGGATTGATGGCGAGGTGCTTGGCGGCACAGGTATCCGGCCGCAGACGATAGGGTTCGGTCAAGGCCGGGTCGCGCAGATTCATGGTGACGATGATCGACTCGCAATCCTCTTCGAGGAGGTCCACTTTTGCCCCGGGGCAAAAACCTCAACTTAGTGATATCGAAAACATCAGCGGTGCCGCGAAGCGGCATCCGCTGCATGTAGTTCGGCGTCCTCATTGTCCGCTTTTGCGTTTCGCGAGACGGCACCAGGACTCCAGCCGTGCCCTTCGCGAAACCGAGCCAGTATCACTGTCAGTTCTCTTGCGCTGTCTCATCTGCTCCGGGGAGCATTCGTTGGCACACGCTATCTCGCCCCATGACAGTGATGCGCCCCGCGAATCTGATGTCGGCATGCTCGATCAATACCAGCAGCACAGAGGCCGGTTCCTCTGGATCCACGGGCACCAAACGGAATAGCACTATGCCTGGTTCTGCAGCGGTTGACGTTTGAAAGACCAACGCACCGAAATCACGATCAAACGTGATGAGAGTACGGTCTTGCTCGATTCCCGAGCGAAGCACGTCGGAATCAGCCATGCCTGGGGAGGATTCGGCAATCGACAGGACATCGCTTCGCCGGCAGCTCGCAGGGCGTGGGGCGATGCTCTTGGGATGTTCTCGTCAGCCAGGAAACGCATCACGTTCCCGTGCGCCGAGTGGGATAGGTTGATTCTTCACCTAGGATCTGCGCGGCATATGCGTACACAGCTCTCAAGGCATCCTGGGTGACTTTGGGGTAGTTCTCTAAAATCTGCTCCTCCGACCATCCTTCGGCCAACAGCCCCAGGATGAAGTCCACCGATAGGCGGGTACCTTTGATAATGGGCTTCCCCACCAGGACTTGTGGGTCAATCGCGATGTGCGCTTGCCAATTCATCGGTTCACTTGCTTCTTTTGGAGTCCCCCAATCACCGTTCAGTAAACACCATGTCTTCAGCCTAGGATTCCATCTCCTTCTTCTGCGAGGGGACCGATCATCCAGCCCTATTCGCGGTGGCAAGGACAGCCCAGCCAGCAGGTGGGAGTGATCGAGATCCTCAGAGGTTAAGCATCGAGGATTCGCCACTCGCTCTGCAACGGCCGATAAGCGGTCATGTTTCCTCACCACGAAACCGTATTGCTGGCTCAGCCCCCGATAGTCGGCGTCCTCAAGGGGAACGTCCGAGAAGCAGCTCTCATCGGTAACGAGGGCTTCAGAGGAGCCGATGTCTTGCAGGATTGAGTCGATCTGATGTCGATACTCGTCGACTTTCTCCTGTGGCGCGATCCGTATTCGTCCTTCCCGCGCAGCTCAACGGATCCTTGCAGCGGTCAATTCATCTACGGGCTTCCTCTTCATAGGAGCATTCCCTGTCAGGCCGTGCTGTCAGGGCGCGTGGGGCCTCCGACTTCGGTCTATGGTGTTCGTTCTTCATGCTGAACACATGGGTTATAGGACTCGACCGTGCCAAGACCTTGCCAAGATCGGCTTCTCCCACGAGTGCTGTCCACGGGAGGAGAAAAGCTGAAGATCGGCTGACGATCGCCCGTGGACCACGGAGCCTGACAGACGCCGTGGACAGCGGAGAGCGACAGTCACCCGTGGACAGCGGAGCCTGGAGGCCGGGCCACCCACCACGGCACATGCAGGCTGACCAAAGCCGGTGGAAAACAGAAGCTGGCCAGCTTGCCACGCCGGTCGTGGCCTGCATCTCGTTTCATCCGATGCGGGTCGGCCGAAGGGCGGGCAAGGACTGTGATATAGACACTGCCGGTCCTACATTGGTGCTCCTCTCGAGGAAGCTCTTCGGATCAAAGGGGCATCCCTGAGACGCCCGAACAAGATCCGGTATTCATGCCTGCGGCTAATGCGGGTCGTGAGCATATCTCGCGAATGTGGCGGGTTGACATTTTCGATGATTGATATAGAATTGTGAACTAATTCACAGTGTGAAGGGCTTCACAAAGGAGGGGCGCGATGACGAATCGGTACAAAGGACGACCGATGCCGGTAAAGGTGGTCGAGCGCCTAAGTCTTTACCACAGAATACTTGACGACATGAAGCTCAAGGGCACCGGCCGCTTCTTCTCCCATGAACTGGCTCAGCTGGCCCATGAAACCCCCGCCACAGTCCGCCGGGATCTGATGGCCACCGGAAGCACGGGAAGTCCCAATAAAGGATACTCGGTTGCATCTATTGACCGCTCCATTGGAGTCCTTCTCCATGGTTTCCGTCCCCAGAAGGTCGCCCTGGTCGGGCTCGGCAAGCTTGGCCGCTCGCTGCTGAACCACTTCCATCACCTGGATGCTTCTCTCGAGATCGGGTTCGCCTTCGATGTCAACCCCGACAAGTTCGGCCAGCTGCCCGACGGCGTCCACGTGCTCTCGGTGGATCTGCTGGAGGAAACCATCCAGACCCACCATCTCCGGGTGGCCGTTCTGACGACGCCCCCCTGCGTGGCGCAGGTGCTCGCCGATCGGATGGTGCGCGCCGGCATCCGCGGCATCCTGAACTTTGCGCACATTCGCCTGGAGGTGCCCGAGTACGTTTTCGTCGAGGAAATCGACTTCCTGGTCGCCCTGGAGAAGGTCACCCACTTCGCTTTGCGCGAGGAGCTCATCGAAGGAGCTTGAGTCATGGCCATTGCCGACATCGACACCTTCTACATCCAGTGTCGCTTCGAGAAACTGGGCCGCTTCCACGCACCCGGCGGCGGCGAACGAAGGAGCGCCATCATGAAACGCCCCCCACGACGCCACAAGCCTTCGTACAGACGGTCAAGGACCGTTGCCGGATGTGCTACACCTGCGTTCGGGAGTGCCCTGCCAAAGCAATCCGCATCGTCGGCGGCCAGGCCGAAGTCATTGCCGAGCGCTGCGTGGCATGTGGCAACTGTGTGCGGGTGTGCAGCCAGGGCGCGAAGCGAGCCGCCAACTGCCGGGACGAGGTGGCCGCGCTCCTTGCCACCGACCGGCCAACGGCCGCCTGCCTGGCGCCCAGCTTTCCGGCCGACTTCGCGGAACGTTACCATCCCGGTGAGGTCGCCAAACTCACCCCGGTGGTCTCCCCCATGATCGCGATGGCCAGGGCGCTGCGCCACCTACACGGGCAAGACCTGCAGGTGGTCTTCATCGGTCCCTGTATCGCGAAGATGGCCGAAGCCGCCGAACCCGCGGTGGCCGGTGACGTGGCCGCGGTACTGACCTTCGCCGACCTGCGCGCCATGCTCGAAGAGGCCCGCATCGGCGCGGTCGACTGCGAGCCGAGCGACTTCGACCCTCCGCATCCGGGCCTGGGCGCGCTCTTTCCGATCAGCCGCGGCATGCTTCAGGCCGCCGAGTTGACCGAGGATCTGATGCAGGACGACGTCGTGGCCGCCGACGGCCTCGGCGGCGCGGTTACGGCCATCGAGGAGTTCGCTGAGGGCAACCTGGAGGTGGAGCTCCTCGAGGTGCTCATGTGTCGCGGCTGCATCATGGGACCCGGCATGACAACGCAGGACTCCCGGCTCCTGCGCCGGGCACGCATCAGCCAGTACACGCGCTACCGGATGGGTTCACTGGATGTGGACACCTGGCGTCGCGATCGTGACCGGCTTTCGGACCAGGATCTATCGCGTGGCTATCAGCCCAACGACCAGCGCCTTGGCAGTCCCTCGGATGCCGACATCGAGGCGATCCTGGAGCGCATGGGCAAGACGAGTCCGGGCGACGAGCTCAACTGCGGCGCCTGCGGCTACGGCACCTGCCGCGAGCACGCGATCGCCATCTACAAGGGATTCGCCGAGGCGGAGATGTGCCTGCCGCATACGATTCACCAGCTCCAGAAAGCGGTTGAGGATCTGCGCGAGTCTCATCAGCAGCTTCAGGACACGCAGGAACAGCTCCTGCACTCGGAGAAGCTGGCCACCATGGGCCAGCTTGCCGCCGGGGTCGCTCACGAGCTCAACAACCCGCTCGGTGTCGTGATCATGTATGCGCACCTGGTGCTGGACGCCATCCAGAAAGACTCGGACATGCACGCAGACCTGCACATGATTGCTCAACAAGCCGACCGCTGCAAAAGGATCGTCAGCAACCTGCTCGATTTCGCGCGCGAGAGCAAGGTGCTCATCCAGGATGTGGAGATCGACGGCCTCATCCGCACGGCGCTACGGAGCGTACCCATTCCCGAAGCCGTGTGCGCCGAGCGATGCTCCCGGCATACCGGCCCCACGTTCGAAGGGGACCCCGACCAGCTCACCCAGGTGCTCACCAACCTCATCAGCAATGCCGTCGCGGCCATGCCCGATGGGGGCCGCTTGCTCGTGACGACTCGCGACGATGAGGACAATCTCTTCATCGAGGTGGCCGATTCCGGGATGGGGATTCCCGAGGAGAACCTCGGCAAGATCTTCCAGCCCTTCTTCACGACCAAGACCTTCGGCAAGGGTACCGGGCTGGGTCTGGCGGTGACCTACGGCATCATCAAGATGCACCGCGGCGACATCCAGGTGGTGTCGAATGCCGATCCCGCGGTGGGGCCCACGGGCACCACCTTCACGATCCGTCTGCCCCGCTTCCATCGGAACCCGGCCCTGGGGCAGACGGTGTCAACCCGCAGCACGGATGTTTCCTCATGAAGCGATCTCTACGTCTTCTGATCGTCGACGATGAAGAGAGTATGCGGCTCGGAATCGGCCGGACGCTCCGCGATTACCGTTGCCTGTTTCCCGACCTGGACGCCGATGCCGATTTCCAGATCCAGTCGAGCGAGTCGGCCGAAGAAGCCTGCACGCTGATGCAGACCGCCCCGCCGGACCTGCTGTTGCTGGACTACAAACTGCCGGGGATGTCGGGCCTCGATTTGCTGGCGCGTTTGCGCGATGAGCACCCCGGCGTCCTCACCATCATGATGACCGCCTACGCCTCGCTCGACACCGCCATCCAGGCCACCAAGCTGGGCGCGCACGACTTCCTCGCCAAGCCGTTCACTCCCGAGGAGGTGCGCGCCACGGTGCGCAAAGCGGTCCATCACCTGATCCTGCTCGAGAAGGCTCGCGCCGCCGAGGACGAGAAACGCCGGGTGCGGTTCGAGTTCATCTCCGTGCTCTCGCACGAGCTCAAGGCGCCGCTCAATGCGATCGAGGGCTACCTGGAGCTGATTCGGTCCGGCACCATCCAGAACGATGCCGACCGCGATCGGGCGCTGGATCGTTCGCTCTCCCGGGTGCAGAGCATGCGCAAGCTCATCTTCGATCTTCTGGATCTCACCCGCATCGAGTCGGGGGCGAAGCGGCGTTCCCTGGAAGAAGTCGACGTGGTCTCGATCGCGCGCGAAGTATCGGAAACGATGGCGCCGGCGGCGGCCAAGCGATCGATCACGATCGAGCTAGACGCTCCGAGCATCTTGCCGATGGGCGCCGACCGCCAGGAACTGTCGATCATTCTCAACAATCTCATCTCCAACGCGGTCAAGTACAACCGAGACGGGGGCCGGGTGGATGTTCGCTTGAGCCGGAACGACCACGCCGTGAAGCTCGAAGTGGCCGACACGGGGATCGGCCTGAGCGATGAGGAGGCCGCACGCCTGTTCAAGGATTTCGTGCGGATCAAGAATGAGCACACCCGCGGCATCGAGGGCTCTGGGCTGGGCCTCTCGACCGTCAAGAAGCTCGTCCGTCTCTACCGCGGCAGCATCACGGTCACTGGCCGGCCCGGCGAGGGAAGCACCTTCGCGGTGACGCTCGAAGACGCCGACATTCCAGGATAGGCTGGATGTTCCCCAGTCCCCGCACCCCGGAGATCGAAGAGAACCTGATCCGGGCCGGAGTTGTTCAGGTACCTTGAAGAGGAGAGGCCATGAGCGGCAGAATCCAACGAACCAACAAGGGCATGCGCCTTCACATCGGGATCTTCGGCCGGCGCAATGTGGGCAAGTCGAGCCTGCTCAATGCCGTTACGCGCCAAAGCGTCTCGATCGTCTCCGATACCGCCGGAACGACGACCGATCCCGTGGAGAAACCCATGGAGCTGCTGCCGCTGGGTCCGGTGCTGTTCATCGACACAGCCGGCATCGACGACATCGGCGCGTTGGGCGAACTCCGAGTGGGCAAGACGCGCCGGATTCTGGACCGAACCGACATCGGCATCATCGTCACCACCGCCGGTGTGTGGGGATCCTTCGAGCAAGGCTTGCTCGACGAGATTCGCGCCCGCCGGACCCGGCCCATCGTGGTCATCAACAAGACCGATCTGGCACCACCTTCTGATCTCTTCTTGGAGCAACTGCGCCAACACGAGGCGCCGGTGCTGGCAACGGCGGCCGGCGACCCGCAAAGCGTGCTCGACTTGCGCGAGGCCTTGATCGCGGCCGCACCGCAGGGTTTTCTGGAGCAGCCCCCCATCCTCGGTGATCTGCTCGAACCAAACGAGTTGGCCTTGCTGGTCATCCCGATTGACAAGGAGGCGCCCCGGGGCCGGCTCATCCTTCCTCAGGTGCAGACGATCCGCGACCTGCTCGATCACGACAACACCTGCCTGATCGTCAAAGAGCACCAGGTGGCCGACACGCTCGCCCGCCTCGAGAGGCCGCCGAGGATCGTGGTGACCGACTCCCAGGCATTCGCCGACGTGGCGGCGCAAGTGCCCGATTCGATCTGGATGACCGGGTTCTCGGTGCTCTACGCTCGCCTCAAGGGTGATCTGGTCACCCTGGTCCGGGGAGCGCTGGCGATCGGCTCATTGCAGCCCAACGATCGCATCCTCGTGGCCGAGTCTTGTTCGCACCATCCCATCGAAGACGACATCGGCCGGGTCAAGATTCCGCGCTGGCTCGAGGCACGGGTCGGCGGTGAACTCGACTTCACCTGGGTGCAGGGTCATGACTTTCCCGAGGACCTGTCGCCCTACCGTTTGGTGATCCACTGCGGTGCGTGCATGTTCAACCGTCAGGCCATGCTGACGCGTCTGGCGGCCTGCGAGCGGGCCGGCGTACCGATCACGAATTACGGTCTCACCATCGCCTACTCGCTCGGCCTGTTCGCCCGTGCGCTCGAGCCGTTCCCCGAAGTGGGCAGTCTGCTACCGAATCATGCTGCCCCCCTGAAAGGTGCGGCGGACGCCGCGCTGCCGCATGCCACCGCACCGCATGCCACCGCACCGCATGCCACCGCGCCGCATGCCACCGCGCCGCACGGGGCCGGGCCGGGTGAGTCGCAAGCCGGTGTGTCGGCCGACCATCGGGCCAGTACCGATCATCTGATCCCCTGGATCACCGCGACCGACCCGGCCGAGCAGAAGGATCTCAAGGCCGCCGCCAACGCGGTCCGCCGTGTCATGGTGGGTGAAGCGGTTCACCTACGCGGCCTGATCGAGATCTCGAACCACTGCCGCTGCGCTTGCTGCTACTGCGGTCTGCGCCGCACCCGCCGCGATGTCCAGCGCTACCGCATGACCGGGACTGAGGTGCTGGAAGCCGTTCAGCGCGCCCGTACACTGGGATGCGGCACGGTCGTGCTCCAGGCCGGGGAAGACCCAGGCTTGACGAGGTCATTCATCAGTGACCTGGTGCGGCGAATCAAGGCGGAGACGGGACTGGCCGTCACGCTGAGTCTGGGCGAGCGAAGCCGTGAGGACCTGCTCGCCTGGCGCCGGGCAGGGGCGGACCGCTATTTCATGCGTTTCGAGACCTCGGATGCTGTGCTCTTCGACGCCCTGCACCCAACGCCGGCACATGGCGCGCCGGCGCATGGCACGCAGGCGCATGGCGCGCAGGCGCATGGCACGCCGACTCACGAGGGAGACGTGTCGTCGGCGGCGCCGACGGTGGCCCGGTGTGTGAAGAGTCTCGCGGCACGTACCGATCTGTTGCTGGACTTGCGTGAGATGGGCTACGAGATCGGCAGCGGCTTCATGGTCGGCCTGCCCGGTCAGACCGCCGAGAGCCTGGCCCGCGACCTCGCGCTCTGCAAAGGCCTGGACCTGGACATGATCGGCATCGGTCCCTACGTAGACGAACGGGAGACCGCCGAACCGAGCGGCGGTGGTGCAGAGGAGGCACGGATCGCGGATGACCGGGCCGGGTTCGGTCGGTGGGAGGGCAGCGACCACGTCGTCGGGGCCACCGAGGATCAGGTTTGCCGCCTGATCGCCCTGGCGCGGATCATGTGCCCCGAAGCCAACATCCCCAGCACCACGGCACTGTCCACGATCAGCCGCACCGGCCGTCAGGCCGGATTGGAGTGGGGCGCCAACGTGTGGATGCCCAACCTCACGCCGGAGCCCTATCGCAGTCTGTATTGCATCTATCCGGGAAAGCCTACCGCCGACGTGGGCACCGGAGAACTCCTTGGCCAAATCCGCACGACGCTGGATTCGATGGGTCGCCATCCCGGGTCGGGTCCCGGTCCGCGGGTGCGAGGGTCCATCCCGCGATCACCGGCAAGCTGATCGAGCCTTTACCGGGACACCCCGCTGCAAGCCTCACCGCCCGCCGCGGGGCGGGGAGCCGGAGGCGGGGAGCCGGGCGGAGTTGCCACCTCGCTTGCTCTTCTGATACGCTGATCTCGCAATCAGGAATCGATGCGCCGTCTTTCATCGTTCTCGTTCCGCTCCACGTAGCTCTCCGGCGGGCCCAAGGGAGGCTTTGATGCCGAGCACACATCCAGGTCTTCATCCTGCCAAGGCCGCCGGTTTCCCGGCGGCGCTCAGCAACGGTCACTCCGTCGGTGTGCAGCCGGGACGGTCGCGGAGTTACCGCTGGGCGTGCGTGCCGATCCCGCTGTTCTTGGTGACCATCCTCGTGTTGCGCCTGCTCGAGATCCCCCAGGTGGTGGAGCCGCCCTATCTGCTCCCGGTGCTCAACTTCCTACTCTCTAGTGCCATCATGATCTATGTCGCCTATTTGGCGGCTCGAAGCTACGCCCATCTGCCCTCGCTCCCCGTACTCCTGCTCGGATCGGGAGCGCTCGCATTCGGGCTGGCGGGCCTGCTGGCGCCGATCGCCATTCACTATCAACGATTCAATCTTGCATTGACCGGATACAACACCGGCATGCTGTTGTCGGGTCTGTGCCACGTCATCGGCGCCATCATCGCCGCATCCCCGCCCAACCCTGAGCAGCTTCGTTCGCGCACTCTCCCGATCAGCGCAGCCTACGGTCTCGTACTGGCCTTGCTTGGCCTGGTCTGGTTTCTCGCCTGGAATGGTTTGACACCGGTTTTCTTCGTTCAGGGACAGGGCGCCACCTCCATCCGCCAGGCGATTCTCGGCGCGGCCGTCGTCACGTTCAGCCTGGCCGCGGCCATGCATCTGATCCGTTCCTCCCGGATGACGAGCGTCTTCCTCCGGTTCTACGGCATGGGGCTGGGCCTGATCGCGACCGGTTTGCTGGGGGTTCTGGTCATCACCCAGGTCGGAAGCCTGCTGGGCTGGGCGGGACGTCTCGCTCAATACGCGGGGGGCATCTATATTCTGATCGCGGTGCTGGCGGCCTTCCGCGAAAGCGGCCGTTCCCAGCTATCGCTCCATGCGGCCCTCGAGAGAAGCGAGGAACGGTTTCGGATGGCAGCTGCTTCGGCCGGTCTCGGTGACTTCCACTTCGATCTTCGAAGCGGCAAGAAGAGCTGCTCGCCCGAACTCCTGGCCATCTACGGTCTCTCACAGGATGAGGCGCTGTCACTGAAGGACGGTGTTCCAGCCGCGGTCCACCCCGACGATCGCCCCATCGTGTTCGAGGAGATCCGGCGCCGTGCCGCGCGTCTGGCACCGCCCGATTTCAGCTATGAGCACAGAATCCTCCTTCCGAACGGGCAGTGCCGGTGGGTACTGACTCGCGGTCAGATGCAGTTCGACGCCGAGGGAATTCCCTCGGCCATCTACGGCATCACCATGGACATCACCGCCCCCAAGCGGATCGAGGAGGATCTCAGGCACAGTCGCGAGCAGTACCGGCAGCTGAGTGAAGCCCTGCGCGAGACCAATGAACAACTCGAACAGCGCGTTACGGAACGTACCGAAGAGCTGCGCCAGCGGGCCGACCAGCTGGCCCGCTTGAGTTCGGAGCTCACGCTTACCGAGCAGCGCGAGCGCCAGCGACTGGCCCAGCTACTCCACGACCATCTACAACAGCTCCTGGTTGGCGCGAAGCTCGGCCTGGGAATCGCACTCAACCGCGTCCCTGGGGATGCCAGAGAACCCATCCAGCAGGTGGAGGATCTGATCGACGAATCGATCAAGGCGTCGCGTTCGCTGACCGTCGAACTTTATCCGCCGATCCTTCACGAGGCCGGTCTGGCCGGGGGGCTCGGATGGCTAAGCCGGTGGATGGAGAAACGGCATGGGCTCGAGGTGCATCTGCGTGTCGACCTGGAGCCGGTTTCCGAGCGCGAAGACATCCGGGTTCTCTTGTTCCAATCCGTGCGCGAGCTTCTCTTCAACGTCGTCAAGCATGCGGGTGTCTCGGAAGCCTGGGTGGCCCTAACCCAGCGGGATGCCGGCACCATGCAGATCGTCGTCGAAGATCGAGGCTGCGGTTTCGATACGGAAGCCCTTGCCTCCGGCATGGCGGCGGCCAACACCGCGGGGGCCGGGTTCGGCCTGCTGAGCATTGAGGAGCGGCTGGCCTTGATCGGAGGCCATTTGCGCATCGAGAGCGCCAACGGTCGGGGTGCGCGATTCACCTTGGTGGCGCCGATTCATCCTCTCGTGGACGGGCGGGCCGGCGCTCCGCGAACACCGCTGGCCTCTGCTGGCATGAAGACACGAATAGCAGGCTTCGTCGAAGGAGAGGTTCTCCGCTCGGCACCAGGGGATGCGATCCGCCTTCTCTTGGTCGACGATCACGAGGTGGTCCGCCAGGGGCTCTCGCGGCTGCTCGCCGATAACGTGGAGATCGACGTCGTCGGTGAGGCGGCCGACGGGATCGCGGCGCTCGAACAGGTCCAGCGCCTGCATCCGGATGTGGTCCTGATGGACTCCTCCATGCCAAGGATGAATGGGGTACAGGCCACCCGGCAGCTTCACAAGCTTGCGCCCGGGGTGCAAGTCATCGGCCTGTCCATGTATGAGGAGGAGGACCGCGCCTCCGCGATGCTCGCTGCCGGCGCCGCGGCTTACCTGCCGAAGTCGGGTGCAACCCAAACGCTGATTGAAACGATCCACCGGGTGCACGCGGCAGCCCGTGAGCGGGTCGAATCGTAGCCCAGCGCCCGATCAGCTCCCCCCCCCGCGCGACACGAAGCGGGGCCGAGCCCACTGGCTCGACCCCGCTCCCTACCTGCTTGCGGATCTCGCGGGCGACCCGTTGCGCCGCCCGCGCGCGCGCTATCGGAGCAACACCACCCGCCGGCGGTCCTGCTCGCCGGCCGCGCTGAGCTTGCAGTAGTAGACGCCGCTGGCAATCTGCTCGCCGGCCTGGTCCCGGCCGTCCCACTGCACCGAGTGCTGTCCGGCGCTCTGCGGCGCATTCACCAGCGTGCGCACCAGCCGGCCGCTCGGGTCGTAGATGCCGAGCTCGACCTGTGCTCCGTCGGCGCCCGCGGGTACCTGGAAGGCGATCGTGGCATCGCCGGCGGTGGGATTCGGCAGCACCCGGCTCAAGCGGATGGACGTGCTGCTCGACGCGGCCTCGGGCGCATCGCTGAAGCCCGTGATCGGGATGTCGACATCGTAGCGGAGCCGGTTCGCCTTGGTGCAAACAACGCGAAGCTCCCCTTCGTGGGTCTGCGGGATGATAGGAATCAGCTGTTCGATGCCGGTCCCCTCGCCTACGCCGATCAGCTCGCCATCCACCGTCAGGCCAATGAGCGCGCCGGCTTCGGCCGTGATCGCGAAGGTGTCCTCATCAAAACCGATCTCGGAGCCATGCGTGACCGTCATCGGCGTCGGTACCCGGTCGTGCATGGTCAAGAAGACGTCGCCGTGATGATGGAACAACGCATAGGTGACGTTCTTGTTGTTGCTGTTGTAAGGCCAGTTGCTGTTGCGCAGGTAGTACTTGCCCGAGGTGTGGCCAAAAGCCGGCCGCAGCAGGGTGGCCGGCGTGCCGCCGTCGCCGTGGTACGGATCGAACTCGGGCCACATGCTGTCGAAGATTCCCCACACGAAGACGTCGTTCACGAACGAGTAGGACACCTCCGAAGCAGCGATCAGGCCCACGGCGCCCTTATCCGCGAAACGATGGAAGTTCTCGCCAAAACTCGAACCGCCCCAGTTGTACTTGCCCGTCAGACAATTGATCGAGAAGACGAAGGGGTAGTTGTCGGCGTTGGTAAGCATGTTGGCATTGCCGCTGTTGTAGGCCGGCTCGCCCCATCCGGTCTCGAAGCCGTGGTCGCGATGCATCACGAAGTAGGCGCCGCCGTTGATGGCATTGTTGATGCCCACGTAGTTGCCGCCCCAGTCGGTCAGGTGGGTCGGCTGGGACGGAATGTAGCCCAGACCGCTCGGGCCGAAGTAGCCCACGACCGTGCCCGTATTGGGCGCGGTCGACCAGGTGTAACCCGGGCTGCCCGAATAGATCGCGTACTCCCGCACCGGATCCTTGCCGAGCGCGTTGGCCTGGTGACCGTAGATGATCTCAGAGCACAGGATGAACCAGCGTTCGGTCTGCCAGCCGCCAGCGATCAAGGGATGATCGTAGTAGCCCGGATTCATGACCGGTTGGCGCTCGTAGGAGAACATCTTCTCGATCATGTCCTGCATCTGCACGTCGGTCTTGGCGCAGATCCGGCCATGGGCCATATCGGGCAGGTGATCGTTCGTGGCATCCGCGTAGATGTTGTCGGCCACGCAGTAGCCGGCATAGATCTGGGAGTAGACGCCGGGAAGGGTTTCATCGCGCGTGCCTTCGCCACCTTCTTCCCCGCCGAAGTCTCCGCTATTGGGATAATCGCCCAGGATCAAGAACGCGACCGGGGGCACATCCCAGGTGTTGTAGGCGTTGGCCAGCCACTGGTCGATCTGGTACGCGCTGGTACCGGTCTGCGCCGTGGTGAAGATCTCCGTGGAGATTCCCTCGGCCTGCCGCCAGGTACGAATCGAATCGGCCCAGGCGAGGCAGGTGGCGTTCTCGGCGGTGATGATGACGTACTCGCAGCCGGTGCGGTTGTCGGTCGGCGGATCGCTGAAGAAATCGGCCGCCGGCAACATATCGTAGTTGAGGAGCTGATCTTTGAGCATGCTCTCCCAGTAGCGATTGCGCAGCCGTTCGTCGGCCCACTGGCCGCCGCCCGCGAAGTCGACACGGATGTCGATGGCGGTGTAGACGGTGAGTTCACGCGTGACCGGGTTGTACTGGAAAGGAGTGATCCCCAGCGTCACGGCCTCGACGCCGCGCATCGTGATCGGCTCGGACACCTTGACCGGCTCGGCCGGGTAGTGGGCGCGCGTGCCGTAGATGGCCGGGTTCTTCTCATAGGTCGGGGGCGAGTCGTCGTTCTCGAACTGGATCGCCGCCGCGGGCATCACATCCAGATCCGAGTACAGCTGCGTCTCGGCGCCCAGCACCGTGATGCTCACCTCCGCACCCGCCGGAATGGCGAGGTAACGGCCGAAGCCGGGCAAATCCGGTGCGCCCGCCGCCCCCGGCAGGAAGCAGCCGGGCAACCCGATCTTCTGAAGCGTCTGGCCTTGGATATCGAAGTCCTCGATCGAGAACTGGGCCATCTCGTAACGCAATTCGATGCCCGTTTGCTCTTGGGTCTGGATCGTCAGGCCCGCCGTTCCGGCGTTCTGTTCGATGCTGATCATCTCGGCACGGGGCGTCGCGGACAGGGCGAACGCCGCCATGAGCATCAACACCAGGGCCAGGCCATGGCGGCCGCTGGACAGTGCCTTCATCTTCCCTCCTCGTGATTGCCTAAGGTTTGCTCTCCCTGAAGGATCAGCACGTCATGATGGAACCTAAGGGGTCGGCGTCTGATCGTCGTTGGTTGCCGCAAGATGCCTCGCCCACACGCGGGAAACGGATGCAGATCGTGAACCAATCCATTACATGGTTGCCGGACACGTGTGGTCCGGCCCTCAACATTGTAAACTGTACTCAATCCGACGGATCCTGCGCAAGACCGCGTGGCGGAAATCCGCAAGAAGTGCCGGAGCCTCCATTGCTTCGCAGTGCCACCGGTTGGATCCTACCCGGCAACAACGCGCGCACTAGAAGTCTAATTGCCTGTAACAATTTCAGATAGAGCGGAAGTGGCTCATTTCGGCCGATCCCGTCCCCACCACCCGCTTGGCGCGGATGTGCGCCCGCCGTCCGGCGTGGTTTGGATGCACCATGGCCCAACCCATTCCGCATCTCAGCAACGAGCTGCCGGATGCCGACCAGTACTACATGGGGGAGAAGCAGGGCAACGCTGCGCGAAAGTGAAAGATAGGGAGCTATCTGCTCATGAAGAAACGGATCATGTTCGTCGACGATGACGTGAACTTGTTGGCCAGCTACCGGCGCCAATTCGGCCGGCGCTACGAAGTCCAGGTGGCCGCCGGCGGCAACGACGGTCTGGAGCTCCTGAAGAAGAAGGGGTGCGCCCTGGTCGTGGCCGATATGTACATGCCAGGCATGAACGGCATCGAGTTCCTGACCCGCGCCCGGACCCTCTCGCCCGACACGGTCCGCATGATGCTGACCGGTGCGGCGGATCTGACCACGGCGGTCAACGCTGTCAATCAGGGCAACATCTTCCGGTTCCTTTCGAAGCCATGCCCTCGAGATACGATCGAAGCTGCCGTCCAGGCGGGGTTGGAACAATACCGGCTGATCACCGCCGAACGGGAGCTTCTCGAGCGTACGTTGCGGGGCAGCGTCTGGACGCTCGTGGAAATCCTCGGCTTGGTGAATCCCAAGCTCTTCAGCCGGGCCACCCGTTTGCGCGGCTATGCTCGACAGGTGCTCAAGGAAATGAAGGTGTCTCAGAGCTGGCGCTACGAACTGGCTGCCATGATGTCTGAAATCGGTGCGGTCACGCTCCCGACCGACTTGCTGGAGCGGGTGGAGACCGGCGCCCCCGTGTCGCCGGAAGAGCAGAAGCTGTACGAGTCGCATGCCCGCGTGGGCGCAGACCTGCTCGGAAGTATTCCCCGCCTCGAACCGATCGCCGACATGATCGAAGGCCAACTGACCGGTACCGTGGTGCGGGAACGCCGCAGATCCGAAGACATCGATACAGATTCGGTGGCCTTCGGCACCCAGCTCCTCAAGACGATCCAGCGTGTCGACGCACTCGTCGAAAGGGGAACGCCCCTGGTCGAGGCGATCGCCGAGATCGAGAACGGGGCCACCGACTGCAACCTCTCGGTCCTGAGCGCTCTGAACGCCTCGATCCAGGAACAACCGCAATTGGTCGTTCGCTCGATGGACATCGCCGATGTGCCGGTGGGCGCCATCGCCGATGAGGACATTCGTTCCTTGGACGGCACCCTGTTGCTGCCCAAGGGCCAGGAGATCACCTCGACCGTACGGACCCGCCTCCGAAACTTCGCCGCCGGGGTCGGTGTCCGCGAACCCGTTCGTGTGCGTTTGGTGCCCGACGCTTCTCGTGCGTCATCATCGTCCGATTCGAACAATAGCGATGCGGCCGCCGCTTGATGCCCCATACGGATCGCTCGAGGAGACAGCTTCGCGCCAGGGTAGGAGGTACATCCATGGGGGCTCCCGAACCTACGGAACTACTGGTCATTAGTCGGGACCCATGCCCTCTCGAGCCGGTCTTCGCCGAACTGAAGAAGATGGGATACGGCCTCCTGCCGACGCATGCGTCCCCGGCTCCGGACTGGGGACCGGTACTCGCTTCGGGGTGCTGGGCCCTGGCGCTGGTTCACGACCTGGAGGATGAACACCTGGTCCAGGAAACCACCTCCGTCCTGCACCGCAACCACCCCGATCTGCCTATCATTGTCATCGCAAACACGAGGAACGAGGAGGTGGCTGGGAGGATTCTACGTTCGGGCGCGGCGCACTTGCTCGTCCCTGGAAGCTGGGAACGTTTGCTGCCCATCATGCAGCGGGAGCTTCGCGAGCGCGGGCGCAGTCGCCAGCTACAGGCTGCTGACGGGCAGTCCCGGGCCGTGGTGGGGCAGACATCTGCACGCGTTCGTCATGAGCGGCTGTTGCAGGAGAATCAAGCGCAGCAGGAGAATCCCGCGCAACTCCAGGAGATTCTCGAGCGGGTGCCCATGGGTGTTGTGGTGGTGGGGCTAGACCGGAGCATTCGCTGGGCGAATCCACTCGTCTTGGAGATGGCCGGGATCCGATCACTGGCCGAGATCGTAGGCCGGCAGTGCAACGAGGTCATGTGCCCGGCCGAAAGCGGCCAGTGCCCCGTGCTCGATCTGGGAGAGACGATAGATCACTGCGAGCGGCTCTTTCGCCTGCCCGGCGGCGCGACACGCCCGATCCTCAAGAGCGTGGTACCCATCACGCTGAGCGGAGAGAAGGTCTTGCTCGAGACCTTCATCGACATCGGTGAACGCAAGGCCGCCGAGCGCAAGTCCTTGCAGAGCCAGAAACTCGAGTCGATCGGCCAGCTGGCCGCCGGCATCGCCCACGAGATCAACACCCCGATCCAGTACATCGGTGACAACACCCGATTCCTGGGCGAAGCACTCGAGGACCTGGCGGCTCTCTGGACGAAGCTTGACGAACTCAACCGGGCTCAGACCGAGGGGGCGGTATCTCCCGACCTGATCAGAGAGATCGTCGCCGTCGAGGAAGAGGCCGATCTGGCGTTCTTCCGGGAGAGCGCACCGGAATCCATCGCGCAGGCGCTCGAGGGAATCGAACGAGTGGCCACCATCGTTCGCGCTCTGAAGAACTTCGCGCATCCGGGTTCGACCTCTCCCTTGCCGACGGACATCAATGCCGCCATCGACAGCACGGTCACCGTCTGTCGCAACGAGTGGAAATACGTGGCCGAACTCGTGCTCGATCTCGACGAGGCGCTTCCTGCGGTGACGTGTGTAGCCGGCCAGATCAACCAGGTCTTGCTCAACATGACCGTCAACGCCGCTCACGCGATTGCGGCCATCCCGAAGTCTCCCAGTGACAGCCTCGGCAAGATCACGATCACGACGCGCACACACGAGGACCGAATCGTGATTCACATCGCGGACACTGGCAGCGGGATCCCCGAGGCAATCCGTGAGCGCATCTTCGACCCGTTCTTCACCACCAAAGAAGTGGGAAAAGGGACCGGACAAGGACTGGCGATTGCCCACGACGTCATCGTGAACAAGCATGGAGGAAGCATCGACTTCGAGTCCGAGATCGGACGAGGCACGAGGTTCCGTATCGAACTGCCCATCAGCGGCCGGGCCTACTCAGCAGAAGACGCTGCGTGATCGGGGAAGAACACTGCCAGATCGGCACTGTCGGGAGACGCAACCATGTCCAAGGATTCCGACCGTCACCACCCAGAATGCGGTCCGCGGAACGCGCATCGAGTCGTCAATGACGTCCTCGCCCGCAGTCCCGTCGTTGCTTTCGTCTGGGACAGTACCCAGGGTTGGCCCGTATCCTTCGCCTCACCCAACGTGGAACGTCTGTTCGGCTGGACGGCCGAACAATTCATGTCGGGCGAAATCCAGTACGATCGTGTCGTCCACCCCGACGATCTCGCACGGGTCGTCCAGGAAGTCGCCGATAGCAGCGCGGATCCTGAAGCGTCGAGGATCCCCCACCGTCCCTACCGCGTGATCCGCCGGGATGGCGACGTGCGCTGGGTCGAGGACTTGACCAACATCCGTCGCGGAGCACAGGGCGAGATCCTCGCCTACGAAGGCCTGCTGCTCGATATCACGCAGCGCAAGGAGGCAGAGGAGCGCCTGCAACAAAGCCGCGAACAATACATGTTGGCCGTCAAGGGAAGCAACGACGGCATTTGGGATTGGGATCTTCGCAACAACGACCTGTTCCTCTCCAGCCGCTGGAAGGAAATGCTCGGGGCTACTGACGACGAGTTGCCCAGCGCCTTTTCCTCCTTTGAGCGTCATCTTCACCCTGACGATCGTTCGCGGGTGCTTGCTCAGATACGCTGCTACTTGGATAGTCAGACACCCGACTACAAAGCGGAATTCCGCATGCGCCACATGGACGGCAGCTATCGCTGGATCCTGGCCCGCGGCCAGGCCGTTCGCGACGCGGACGGAACTCCGATTCGCGTGGCCGGATCCCACACCGACATCACCGAGTGGAAGCGCGCCGAAGCCGACCTGCGCGCCCAGTCCTCCTTCATTCGCTCTCTTCTCGAGACCGCGGTGACCCCCATATTCTACAAGGATCTCCAAGGCACCTACGTTGACTGCAACGGTGCCTTCGCCAACTTCCTCGGACGTTCTCGCGAGGATGTCATCGGCCACACCGCCTACGAACTCTCCCCGCCTGAAAAGGCCCGGCGCTACCACGAGATGGACCAGGATCTTCTGGCAGCCGGAGGGCAGCAGTCTTACCAATCGACCGTGACGACGGCCGATGGAGAGCGAGTCGTGGTATTCCATAAGGCCGTCTGCACCGATGTCGCCGGCCACGCCATCGGCATTGTGGGTGTCATCACGGATATTACCGAACAGGAACGCGCTCAGCGCGAGGCGCTCGAGAAGGAAGAGCTCGTCCGCAGCACACTGGCATCGGCACCCGTCGGGATCATGCTGATCGAGCCACGCGAGCACCGGATCATCCTGGCCAACGACAAGGCGTGCGATATGCTTGGCTACCCAAGCGGAGATCTTCAAGGACGGATCTGCATCGACACGATCTGTCCCCTTCACCAAGGTCGGTGTCCGATCACAAATCACCCCAACCATCTCGACAGTTTCGAATGCCGGCTCACAACCCGTAGCGCTCAGCCGGTGCCCGTCCTCATGTCAGTGTCGGAGATCCACTTCGACGGGCGGCGCCATCTGCTCGAAACTTTCATTGATCTAACCGCCAGGAAGGCGCTCGAAGCCCAGGCGCTGCAGGCGGAGAAGCTGGCGGCCATCGGCCAGT
This sequence comes from uncultured bacterium, assembly GCA_964573295.1. Taxonomy (GTDB): domain Bacteria; phylum Eisenbacteria; class RBG-16-71-46; order CAIMUX01; family WJJG01; genus CAYQJL01. Next base: position 108,773 of record CAZNJE010000010.1, read on the forward strand.
TGGCCGCCGGCATCGCCCACGAAATCAACACCCCCACCCAGTTCGTGGGTGACAACACACGTTTCCTGCAAGACGCCTTCAGCGGCTTGACTACCCTTCTCACGACCTACGCACGACTGCGCGAAGCCGTCTCGGCCGACCCGCGCGTGCGTTCCCTGGTCGACTCCGTCGCACTTCAGGAAACGGACATGGATGTGGAGTTTCTTCTCGCAGAGGTCCCCCAGGCCATCGAGCAGAGTCTGGAAGGGGTGCGGCGGATCACCGAAATCGTGGCCGCCATGAAGGCGTTCTCCCACCCGGGCGCAGCGGAAATGTCCCCCGGCGACATCAATGCCGCCATTCGCAGCACAGCCACCGTATCCCGCAACGAGTGGAAGTACGTCGCCGACCTGGAGCTCGACCTCGACGACGAACTGCCCATGGTGCCCTGCATCCTCGGTGAGCTGAATCAAGCCATGCTCAACATGGTCGTCAATGCTGCTCAAGCCATCGGTGAACAGAGTCAGACAGCGCACGAGCGGCGCGGCAAGATCACGATCGCAACCCGGGCCACCCGTGACCATGCCGAGATTCGCATCGCCGACGACGGGCCGGGGATTGCAGAGAACATCCGTGAACGAGTATTCGAGCCTTTCTTCACCACCAAGGAAGTAGGGAAGGGCACCGGCCAAGGTTTGTCGATCGCTCGCCACGTCATCGTGGAAAAGCATGGTGGCGAACTGCTCGTGGACAGCACACCTGGCACGGGAAGCTGCTTCACGATTCGCCTGCCGCTTCGCGAGAAGCACTCTGCAAGGGGGGTGGCCTGATCAGGCGGCTTCGCTCTCCCGGTCTTCTCCTGCGTTCGCTTCACTTCCCGGTCTCTCGCCGCGACCTGACCGTGACGTCGCTTCGTCGATCTGCCGCAGAAGAGCATCAACGTTCTCACCCTCATCGTCGATGACGATGGCCCCGGTGTCGTCGCGTTCGATCGCGGTGATGCCGGGGTGATCCTCCTCCAGCTTCTCCAGTACATTGGCTTGGTTCTTCAGGACCGTCAACATGCGCCGGCTTCCTTGCAACAGGCGCTTCTGTTGTAGCGCCTGGCGAATCGTGATGGCCAACTCGCTGGGGTTGCATGGCTTGGTCATGAAACGGAAGATGCGGCCTTCGTTGATCGCTTTGATGGCCGTGTCCAAGCTCGCGTGGCCGGTAAGCACAATCCGGATCGTCTCCGGATACTGCTTCTGCACGACTGCCAGGAAGTCGGTGCCCGACATGCCAGGCATCATCTCGTCTGAGACCACGACATCGATCGGCCGCTCGGAGAGAATCTCGAGTGCCGCACGGGCGGATGTCGCCGTGTGGATTTCGAAGCTCTCACGATGCAACGTTCGCTGAATTGCCTTGGTGACGCGGACCTCGTCGTCCACGATCAACACATGTGCACCCATTGCCCCCTCCCTTGTCATGATTCATTCGGTTTCTTCTCACGCCGTTCGTCGCCGATCCGGCAACAGCTCTGGATCAAGGTCTCGCAGGGCCTCTGTGGCGCGTTCTATCCAGATGGGCAGCCGCTCGCGTACACCGATCGCATCCAGGAAGTCCATGTCGATCCCGGCCGCCTGCGGGTCGGGAAGTTCGAGCTCGGTCGTTATGTTGGCATGCTCGATGGCATCGGCGACATGAACGGCCGTCAACGCGCTGAACCCTCTCGCGGAGCTGCGCTGCGGATGCCGATGATAGGCCGCCACCTCGACAATGGCCGCCGGCATCGCCCACTTTGCCAGCAAGCCGGTCGTAAAGATCACCTCTGCCGGCCAGAGCTCGGCCTCGATCCGAATTGGATCCGCCTTATCGATCGCCCACGAAGCAAGATTGATCAGCAGCCCGCCTGCCAAGGCATCGTCCTGCTCCAGACGGTCCACCCGCTCGCATCGGCAGATCTCCCGGGCCATGATCCCCACACGGGCACTCTGCGCCCACCCTTCGTCGTAGCGAGCAGGATCGCGTGCCAGCCGCGCGCATCGCTCGAGCGAGTGCAACGTTACCAGCGCCTTGGCAATCAAGCCCAGGCCGAGGATGCGGCCCATCTGGGCGGCATCCTCCTCCGGGACCTGCGATGACGGGCTCACCGCCCGGACCAGTTGAACGAGTCGGCGTCTTGCCCCACCGTCTTCGAGAATCGCCTCGGTCAACAGATTCATACAGCTATCGGCATCCCCGGACCAGCGCAAGAGACGCGCGTAGACGGGAGGGGGGGATTGCCATTGCGCATTCGTTCTCAGGAGAGACTGCGTCGCCTCGTGGTCGGTGAGTGTCTGTAGCGCCGCCGTCCGGGTGATGGCCCCCTTGAGCTCCCCCATATCGCACGGCTTCGTCAGGTACTGGTGCACGGGGCCGATGGCCCTGAGGACACTCTCCTCCTTTGCCTCACCCGAGAGAGCGATCCGAACCACGTGGGGATACTGCTCCATGATACGGCCCAGAAGTTCCGCGCCGTTCATGCCCGGCATGCGCATGTCCGACACGACCACCCGGATCGGCAACTCCTCGAGAAGATCGAGCGCCTCGGGACCGCTACCGACGAAGTGCATGTCCCATTCGGCTCGCAAGCTGCGCAGCATTCGGCGGAGGCCTTGCAGGACCCGCGGCTCGTCATCTACGAATAGAATGTGCAGTTTCAAGGCGATTTCTCCGTTACGACATCCGTTGCCATGAGGCCGGCCACAACGGTCTCTCAGGCGACCTTGCCCATGGGGGCTCCATCATCGAGCGCTCGGCAGTGTTTCTCGAACTCCGGGATTCGGTCGGCAATCCCTGTCAGACGCAGATGAGCATCGTCCAGAGGCTGCTCGAGCCCGCGACTCAAAGGCGGTTGAATGCGTTGATCCAGAACATTCGCCACATGGACCGCGGTAAGAGCGGTGATCTGCTCGTCCGCGAGGCCCTTGGGCGCATGGTGGAAGGCAACGGCTTCCACGAAGGGATCGGGCAGTCCCCACAGCCCCAGCAAGTGGGCGCCAACCTGTGCATGATCGGCCCCCAAGATCTGCTGCTCCGCCTCGATGTCGGGAATCCCCTCCGAGTCGGCGAAGCTAAGAACCTGCTGGTATTCCGCTGGGAGGTTCGTCGCCAGAATCACCTTGCCCACATCGTGGAGCATGCCCGCGCCGAATGCGTCGTCGGCCACGCCTTCACTGAGCCCGAGGGTCATGCAGATCCGCTGGGCGAATCGCGCGGTATTCATGCTGTGGCGCCAGAGCTTGTCGATCGAAAACCCGCCCGTCGCGTGCGCATCGAAGGACGCGAACACCTGGATCGATAGCACCAGGTTCTTCACGGTATCTAGCCCGAGCAGATTGACCGCATGACTGGGATTCGACACATGGCGCCGCAAGCCGAAGAAGGCGGAATTGACCATGTGAAGGATTTTGGCCGTCATGCCAAGGTCGCTGGAGATGATCTCGCCAACCTGCTGGATGGACGGTTCCTCACTCTCGAGCTCTTCCACGATCTTGGCGTAGAGGGTCGGCCGGCTGGGGATCGTCTTCAGCTGACTGACCAGCTCACTCAGGATCGGACATTGCAGCCGATCGCGCAGGGAACACACACGGTGAATGGTCGCTTTGAGGGCCTCCGACTCGCACGGCTTGGAGAGATACTGGTGCACTGGCCGCACGGAACGGAGAATCAGCTGTTCGTCAGCCTGTCCCGAGAGGGCCAGGCGGGCGACTTGGGGGAAGTCGTTCATGACCTCCGTGAGAAACTGCGCCCCATCCATGCCCGGCATGCGCATGTCCGACACGACGACGTCAAAGGAGTGCTGCCGCAGCAATTCGAGAGCTTCCGCCGCACTCGAGGCGAAATGCATGTCCCACTCCCTGCGCATGCTTCGTAGCATGCGCTTGAGACCATCCAAGACGCGCTTCTCGTCATCCACGAAGAGGATTCTTCGACTCATCCTCACACCTCATTGCGTTGCCTTTGTCGGATAGACACGATCGGATGTCGTGGTCCTGCTCGACATCAGGCCACGGCGGCTCTGCCCTCGATTGGCGTCGCGGGAAGACGAATGATAAACGTCGTTCCCTCTCCCAGCTCGCTTTCTACACGGATCTCGCCCCCATGCTTGTCAACAATGGCGGCATAAACGATGGCCAAGCCTTGCCCGCTACCCTTGCCCACCTCCTTCGTCGTGAAGAAGGGTTCGAAAATGCGATCCTTGACCTCGGCCGGAATGCCGCTTCCGTCATCGGCCACGCGGATTTCGATCCATGATCCTGCCTTGCGCGTACTGATGTGGATCTCGCCCATGTCATCCGGCATGTCACCTCGTGCGTCCACAACGGCGTCAGCGGCATTGACGATCAGATTGAGCACGGCCTGGTTCAGCTCACCCGGGTGACATGCCAAGGGGGGCAGATCGGAAGCGAACTCGGTTGTGAGCTTGGCCACGTACTTCCAGTGATGGGTCGTGACGGTAATCGTGCTCCGAATGGCATCGTTGATGTCGATCGCTTGCTTTTCCTTCGTACCTGGGTGAGAGAATTCCTTCATCGCCCGAACGATCGTGCCGATGCGCTGGAGACCCTCCATGGCCTGATCGAGAGCAGACGGAATCTCCTGCTCCAGGAATTCGACATCGGCGTCGTCCAACATGGCCCCGATCCGCGCCTGGATGTCGGCAACGTGTTGCGCCTCCCGCGGGTCAGTGCCGGGCTTCTCGTCCAACAGGACCCGCAAGGACCCGATCAGGGCCTGGATGTCCTGCATGGCGTCCTTGAGGAAGTGGACGTTGTCGCTCACGTACTGGGACGGCGTGTTGATCTCGTGCGCAATGCCGGCGGCGAGTTGGCCCACCGACTCCATCTTCTGCGCCTGCATGAGCTGTTGTTGCAAGGCCCTACTCTTCGTGAGATCGGTGATCGTGAGCAGCATGCCGCTCACCTGCAGGTCGTCCGACAGAAGGGGGGCTGCGCGAATCTGTGCCGGGAAGGCCTTTCCTGCTCGGGTACGCAGTTCGAGCTCCTCTTCCCAGGTCTCAAGCGCTTCCAATGCCTTGATGAGCCGCGATAGCGTCTCGGAGGATACGAAGACTGCGGAGAGGCCCTCCGCGTTGATCGAATCGCGCGTGTGCTCCAGCAGGCGGCCCGAGGCCAGATTCAAGTACGTAACGCGACCAGCGACGTCGGCGATCAGGACCGCCGCCGAGGAATCATCGAGTGCCGCCTTCACCCGGGCCAGCTCTTCACTAGCACGCTTCTGTTCGGTGACGTCCACCGCTGTGCCCACCAGGCCCGCAATCCGTCCAGTCGGGTCACACAACGGCCTCTTGCTGATCAGGTAGATGGCTTCGGTTCCGTCGGGCAGTACCACGGGCAGTTCGATGTTCGTCGCCCCTTCGCCCTTGGTGATCACCAGCTCGTCGCAGGCTGTGAGTGGCGCCAGGCGGTCGAAGGCCAGCTCGAGATCCTCTCCCTTTTTCCCCAGGATCTCCTCGTGCGAGGACAGGCCGCAGACCGACAGCATCGCCCGATTGCATCCGGCGTATGTGTAGTTGGGTCTCTTCCAGTAGACCGGGAAGGGAAGCGCCGCCAGAATGCGTTCCTGCAGCCAGAGTTGATTCTGGAGACCCTGTTCGTGCTTGGCGGAGGTGAGGAGCTGCGCGGCCAACTGAGCCAGCAGCTTGGCCGGAGTCGCGATCCGCTTGGGGAGTTCGCCAGGCCCCTCGCCCGACCTGTAGATCGAGATGTGCCCCAGGTGCTTGCCCGAATGGCTCCGTGTGTCGCCCGCACGAATCGCAGGGATTGGGACGACCCATGGATCCCCGCCTGCCTCGGAATGAGGTCCCGCGGCGGCCGCCAGACAGCTGGAAGCGCTGGGCCTTTGTTCCCTTTCGTGGCGCGGTCTCTCCTCCGCGGGCGTCTTGGGAATCTCCCCGACGACGAGCGCCGTTGGGAGGTCCAATCCCTGCAGCCAAATCTGGCAGTAGCTACCGGGGAGCAGCCCCGCCATTGCGGCTGCGATCCACTGCAGCTTCCGCCCGAGTGAAACATCGGGCGTTGGGAGCCGGCCGACGAGGGCCACCAGATCCTCGAGGTAGCTCGTCGCGGCATCTTGAGACCCTAGATCGCTGCGTCGCGACGCCGCAGGCTGCACGACCTCGAGACACTCGAAAACCCCCACGATCTGCTGGTTTTCGTCACGAATGGGAAACGCGTTGGCCCGGCACGTCACGGACCTCCCGTCTGGGAGCTTGAGCGTTCGCTCCCAAGGGCGAATCTCTTCTCCGCCTCGAAGCCGGAGCAGGGGACAACGGCTGGTTCCGCAGGAGTCGTCCGGGATGACCGCGCTGCAGCTTCTCGAGAGCGTCTGCTCGCTGGAGAGGCCCGTCAATGCTTCGAAGGCCGGGTTGACCTGCAAGATCGTCCCTTCCAGGTCGATCAAGCACAGGCCGAGCGTGGACTCGTTGAACACCTGGTCTGTCAAATTTCGGATGATCATAGGTGGCGCAACGATCTGGCTCCAAGAGCTTCGCCCGACGGTCGTTGAACTCCCCACCTGCGCGGATGGAAACCGGCCAGCCGGCGCGGAAACCACCCTGGTGGGTGTCACCTGGAATGATCGGCGTCTGGGTCGGACAACATGAGAAGCGAGCACTGGAACGGCTTGCGACCGAGTGGGCCAGGGAGCAGCCGTGCGGCGCGCACGCTACACGGGCAGAGACGCCGGATCTGACCCGCTACCACCACTTCCTCGCTGCTGCCAGCCCCCAGCTGTTGGGTCAACCCCATACTCGTGGGCATTGAGAAGACCGAAGCTATTCTAAAACAATCAGTTACACTTTCCGCCGGAGAGCACGGATGTAGTTGGCCCGGGATCGATTCGTCTCTCTAACAAGAACGTTGCGCCACCAGCAAGAAGCGCCGAGTAGACTACTAATTTAGTGGACATCACGGACGGCCACGCCTACGCCGTCAATCAGGACGGCCAGTTCGGCGGCCTGACGATCTATGACATTCACAACCCCCTAGAACCGGTCATTCTCGGCTCGACGCCTTCTTCCGGTCCGAAACATGATGTCGTCGTCCACGGACCATACGCCTATGTCACGAGCAGCGCGGGACTCGAGGTCATCGATGTGTCCGATCCCGAGATTCCTATCGTTCTCGGTTCGATCGCGACCCCGGACGCGGTCTACGGGCTCGATGTAAGCGACGATCTCGTGTTCGTCGCTGCGGAAGAGAGCGGTCTCATTATCATCGACGCCGGCTCACCGACCTCACCAGTCCAAATCGGCCATCTGCCACTACCCACCCGCACTCGCGACGTCGTGGTGATCGGGGATCGAGCCTATGTGGCCAACTACGGTGGTCCTCGGCAACACGAGCGGCTTGCCGCCCTCCTACGCCTGGTCGGTCGCCGCGGGGCCCGCGATGATGCTGGTCGCGGCGGATGCTGCCGGTCTTCAGCTCTTCCCCGCACAGTGTTGGTCCGCGGCAGCCGGAGACAACGACACCGCCCACAACCCTTCAAGACGAAACACGTTCGGGCCAGTCCTCAACGTGCATCCTTCGCTCGGAGGAGGTACGGCAACGCTATCGTTTTCGCTCCGGGCCCCCGACTCGGCCGTGCTCAGGATCCTCGACATCAGTGGGCGCACGGTGCGCCTCTTGCACTCGGGCCCGCTCACGCCAGGTTCACACACCAGGGCTTGGGATGGACGCGACCACTCAGGGCGCAGGCTCGACTCCGGGGTCTACTTCGGCCAGCTCGCCACATCCAGCGGTTCGGTCGTGGAGAAGGTGTTGGTGACCCGATAGATGGCGAACCGCCTTTCACCGCTGCTCTCATCCAGCCGCCCGCAGGGGCATCATCTGATGGAAATCTGAAACTCACCCCCCCAGAGATGGTGTACTCGTTCTGATCATCTTCTCGTTTCAGGATACTTCGTCGCGATACCTCATCGAGATTTCTGGTCGAGATGCTAAGGTCGAGACGTTGGGGTCCAGACGCCAAGGTCGAGACGCTGAGGTCGAGACGCTGAGGTCGAGACGCACTGACCATGATCCAAGGAAAGGGGCAATTTTTATGCATCACGAGCCACACAAGATCAAGACCGTTCGACTGCTGGCATCTCCCGGTCTCGAAGAGCGCAAGCGCCACCTCTCGAACGCGCAGTTCAACGTCTGGCACCTCACGCCTTCGCAGGTGATCTTCGATATGTGCTCGCTGGGCACCAGTGCCGTCAGCCAGGAGCAGCTCTCCGGCCAGCTCATCGGCGATGAGGCCTACGCCGGATCATTGAACTTCGAGGTCTTGCAGCATGCGGTTCGTGACCTGCTGGGTCACGAGTACGTCTGTCCCGCCCACAATGCGCTCGGGTGCATCAAACTCATCATTTCGACCCTGGTGGGTGAGGGCCAGACGGTTCCCAGCAACGCCCGCTCCCGCACCGACGTGTTCACCCCACTCGGAATCGACAATCCGGATATGCGTGACCACAACGAGAGAATCTTCACCGGCAACATCGACCTGGATGCACTCGAGAAAGCAATCTCCCACACCGAGGTGGCGTTCGTCAGCATCCAGGCCTTCGCCGATGGTCAGCATCCCTTCAGCCTGGCGAACGTACGTGAGGTGCACCGGCTGGCACAGAGGCATGGTCTGCCTCTGATCTGCGACGGCTCACGTATCATCGAGAACGCCTGGTACATCCAGCGACACGAACCCGGGCAAGCCGACCGGCCTATCGGCGAGATCGTCAAGCGAATCGTCAAGACCTGTGACGTGATGCAAATGGATGGTGCCCAGGACCCCAAGACCAATACGGGCGGCATCCTGACTACCGACAATCCGGACACTCACGAGAAGTTCATGAATGAGGTCGTGGTCTTTGAGGGCCTGCACACCTACGGCGGCATGGCGGGACGCACGATGGAAGTGCTCGCCCGAGGCATTCGCGAGATGTGTACCGAGGAAGAGGTGCAATGGGTGATGCACCAGACCGAGCGCTTCACCCAACGCCTGCGTGATGGCGACGTGCCCTTGGAACGTGGATGCGACGGCGCCTACCTTCGGGCCGACGAGTTCCTGCCCCATCTCGAGGAGCACCATCAGGACACCCTCTCGGCAGCCCTCTACCTGACCAGCGGCGTCCGCGCGACCAGTCAGGGACTCGTGGGTGAAGCACCCCTTCTGCCCGTCCAGATTCCACGGCTGGCGATGACCGACGAGCAGCTGGACCAGGTGGCCGACGCCATCATCGCCCTCCATCAGGTACGTGATCAAGTGCCCGGCCTCAAGCTGCGCGCCGCCGGACGCTGGCGTGATCAGATGACCTATCACTGGACGTTCCCGCACCTGCCGGCTTACACCTTCTCCACGTTCCCTTACGAGATCCACACCATCGAGCGTGTTGGTGTCCTGACGCGCGAAGCGCGCGAGCAGGCCATTCGCGAAGCCGGCTACAACACGTTTCTGCTGCGCTCAGCCGATGTCACGATTGACTTACTCACCGACTCGGGTACCTCGGCCATGAGCACCGATCAATGGGCCGCCTATGAAGGCGTTCGGCCCAGCGCCACCGCTAGCGACGAGTATCACCGCTTCGTGGACGTGCTCAAAGACACGCTCGGCTACGAATTTGTCCTACCGACTCACCAGGGCCGCGCCGCTGAGCACATCTTGAGTCAGATCATGATTCGACCCGGCCAGTGGGTTCCCGGAAACATGTACTTCACCACGACCAAGCTCCATCAGGAACTCGCCGGCGGCGTCTTCACCGACGTCATCGTCGATGAAGCGCACAACACGCAGAGCGAGTTCCCTTGGAAGGGCAATATCGACCTCGTGAAGATGCGAGCTTTGGTGGACGAGCATGGTGCCGAACAGATGGCCTACATTTCCTTCGAGCACTCCGTGAATATGGCCGGGGGCCAGCCCGTGAGTATGGACAACATGAAGGAGGTCTACGAGTACGCCAGTGCGCACGGGATCCCGGTCTTCTTCGATGCCACCCGCTTCGCCGAGAACGCCTACATGATCCAGAAGAGCGACCCGCGCTACCAGAGCGTCAAGATCCGCGACATCGTGCGCGAGATGATGCTCTACGGTGACGGCTGCACGGTGAGCGGCAAGAAAGACTTCTTGATCAACATCGGCGGGTGCCTGGCCTTCCGCGACAAGCGCGAGTGGGCCGAGAAGGCCGAGCGGCTCCTGCGCATCTACGAAGGCAACATCACCGACGGCGGACTCGCTACCGCCGATCTGGCGGCGATTGCCCGCGGCGTGGAAGAAATGGTCGACGACCGCTACATCCGCTCGCGCGTGGAGCAGACGCAGTTTCTGGGTCGGCTCCTGATCGAGCGCGGCATCCCCATCGTCACGCCCCCCGGCAGCCACGCGGTCTTCATCGATGCCAAGCGTTTCCTGCCCCACCTGGACCAGGAGGAATTCCCGGCCCAACGGTTGGCGACGGAAATCTACGTGGAGACCGGAGTGCGCGCGATGGAACGCGGCAATGTTTCAAAGGGCCGCGACCCCAAGACCGGCGAGAACTACCGGCCAGCCTTGGAGCTCGTTCGCTTGACGATTCCGCGGCGTGTCTACACGAACAACCACATGGTGGCCGTCGCCGAAGGCATCGAGCGGGTCTACCAGCGACGGGAACAGATCAAGGGATTGCGGTTCGTCTACGAGCCGGCGAAGCTGAGGTTCTTCCAGGGCCGTTTCGAGTCGAAGTAGGACAGGGAGGCAAGGGCGCTGTGTGTCCCGCCGAGCGGCGGGACACAGCCTACGCCTTTTCGCGTCCCGGTTTCGTGGGGTGAGCCTCCTCGGCCACACGGTCGGCGTTGAGCTCTTGCAGAGCCGCCAGTACCTGATCGAGCTGGCTGGCCTCACCGCCTCCCATATTCTCCTCTTCGGCCACGTCGAGCTGACGCGCATCGTATTCCCATTGCCGGAGAATCTTGATCTTCTGTTCGCGCGACAGGCCCTCTTTCTTCACCACGGTCTGTGGCGAAGCGAAATGCCTCGAGGGATCCCGCATGGTATCGCTGTTCTTCATCGCGTCGTTGTTCTTCATCGCGTCGTCGTTCTTCATCGCGTCGTCGTTCTTCATCGAGGCCTCCTTCGCATTCCATCCATCCTGAGCGTGCGGCGTCCGCATGCCTGACCTGCCCGATCGTAGTCTTCGGTCGCCCTGCATCGCCACGGGCGGCTTCCTAGAGCGCGCATCGTGGATTCCCTGGGTTTGATAGCATAGGGTGGCGCTTGCCAATCGCCTCGGGGCTGTGGTTGGACCTCGGGGCAACTCGCCCTCCTGGAACCGCTACCGACAGTCGGACGCAGCCTCCAACACGTCTTCGATGAATTCGAAGACGAGCTGGGTCGGTTCTTCGTCGGCAAACTCGAAAGCCTGCATTTCCGACACGTGCCCATACCCTTCGAGACGATGCAGCTCGTAATCATATCCCAGCCGGGCGAGCTTCTCGCTGAAGACGATTGCCTGTTCGGAAAGCGACGGCAGATCGTCCTCGGCATAGAGCAAGAGCATGGGGAAGAGCGTTTCGGCGCCCGTGACATAGGTCGTCGGTGAAGCTGGGTCGAGAATGGCCTCATCGGTGGCGGTGCCGAAGGTCTGCTCGAGAGCGCTTGCGAAGACGGCGGGGTTGAGCTCGGCCAGGCGGTATCCGCCGCTCACACTGATCAGGCCTCGGATACCCGGACGCAGGTCGGCATATTCAC
>CAZNJE010000011.1:0-54089 GCA_964573295.1 uncultured bacterium
CGCATGCCGGGGTGGTGTGGGGGGCGGGAGTTAGACGCTCCCGCCTACCCGATTAGGCGCCATGCTTCCTTGCTACGCGAAGGTCCACTGCCAGCGGGAGATCAAAGAGCTCGTTGCGTAGCAGCCGCGTGGCGAAGAAGAGCACTTCGAGGTTTTCGACCTCTTCCGTACTTGGATTGATTCGGGCGATGACTTCGTCCCCAAGCTCCTCCGACTCTTGCTCGGCGTAGGGCGGACGCTTGTCGATGTGAAGAATATCGGCTTCGCGATCATACCTGAACGTCAGTCGCGTTTCCATTCGACTTCTCCTTCTGCCAGCCTTCGAGCCATGTACGCCGTGATGATCCAGTGACGTTTCTTCGGGTCCATCTCACTGACCACGACCACCACAACATGCTTGCCAAGGCGAACATCATCGTACCACCGCGAGAACAATCTGGCACTCCCGAACCGCGTGCTTCTGCGGACCTGATCGGGGCGAGCGAGAGTGTCTGCAATGCGTTCTCGGTGCTCGGGCAGGAGGTCGGGATGTCGCTCCGCAACGTGCTGCTCCCGTTCCTCCGTCAGTTCGACGTCGCCATGCAGGTACGGACAAGGGTAGCGGTTCATCCTGCGCCTCGTACTCACCTTCTTGTGTGCCTAACTCACCAGGACGTCAACCTCTGCCACGGGCGCGAGCGCAATGTGGGGCATGTCGGCCCGGTAACGAGGCGGCAGCACACCCCGAGTCTCGTATGCTCGCAGCAACGCCAGTGCTTCAGGATCGACCGTGAGTTCCTCGGCAGACTTCACCAGTTCATCGTACAGGTCGCGAACCTCCTCTGGCGCTATGTCTATTTCGCTCGCGGTCACGTCGGAGACGACCAAGGCATAACGGCCGGCCCGAAAATCGTTCATCAGGGCAACTGACCATTCGGCAAACTCTCGGTCAAAACACCCGCCGAATACGGATGTGTCGACGTAGACTCTCTGTCGCTTCATAGTTCCTCAATTCGTCAGCTGCGGGCCCACTGAAAGCGTCAATGCGGCTGCGACCGAACCAGTCAGTCCGAGAGAATAGATGAAAGGGAGGGCGGTCCACCAGTGCGTCCTCTAATGGCTATTAGCGAAACCGTTTAGAGCCCCCAATGACTCCATGATGATCCCAGTGAGCTCACCCGGCCTTGGCTCATGGCGGACGTTCCGTGAGCGGGGTCTCTCTGGAGGGCACTGGCGATTCACTCACGATCGGCGAAGGTCAGCGGCCGAGCGCGAGAGAGGTCCGCTGAACCTTATTGTTCGCCGGGAATCTCTGGATCACGTCGCTCCCAGCACTTGATTTGGCCAGGGACAGACATAGCTTCCGAAGAGCTTCCACTTGCTCGAGTCTCTGGCGGATAGCCGTAGGGCTCATGTCAATCTTCATCGGCTATGCTCCTAAGATAGTCTATGTCATCTTGGTCCGTGCCGCTTCGTCGCAGCTCCTTCAATAGGATCATGCCTTCTGGGGAAACGACCCGGAGCTTCCGCCCTTCCCATTCGAATTCCCGTCGACTGTCCCAGGCCGGGGCCGTCTTCTCGGTTACGAGCAAGAAGTCAAGAATGAGGACTTCATTGCTGCGCGGATCGATCTTGGTGAAGCGAGACATCCTCACCGCGCCACCATGGAAGTCCATCGGTGCACTATCCATATTGAACCCAAGTGGCTCCACGGCCCGACTGGCTTCATCAAGGGATTCGATCTGAATCATGAGATCGATGTCCAAGGTTGCACGGGGCATTGCGTAGACGGCCATCGCCAGTCCACCACACAGAGCATAGTCGATGCCTGCTTCTTCCAGTCTTGCTATGATTCCTTGCAGTTCGGCGATGATTTCCATTCGATCCCAACTCCCTGATCATCGGCTCATGATCATCGGCACCCTTGTCGGCTGCACCACACGCCCGACCCCAGGCGCAACCGTGAGCACATCTCTCGCCCGGTCCGTCAGAGTCGGTCGTCGTTACTCTGGCCAGCGCGGCTATCATAGCCTGTTGTTCGGTTCAGTTCATCCTTCAGTGAGTCAAGGGAGCCTTGAACCTGACGAAAGGAGATCCCGTATCAAATGGTAGTGCTGTCAGTTACGTGGGCAGTGCCTCGTGCTGGGCGACGCAGATAGACGGGGGAGGGCATCCGCAAGCGTTTGTAAGGAAGCCGGCGGCAAAGCTGCGAGCCGAGGAACACGAACGCCATAGAAGGCCGACATCCCCGGGGCGAGTCAGCACACCATGACAAAGCCCTGTGGTCCGGGGGACACGGTACATGGCGCGGCCCAAGCAGCGACAGTCCACGTCCTTATCCGGGGAGATCTGCTCGGCGTGCGGTCGCCTGCCACGGCAGCCGGACATACGGCCCCGGCCGAGAGGCCGGGAACCATGCCTCCGGAGCCTACCGCAGCCCCGACAGCGCGGGCGGGAGCAATCCCGCCCGTGACCGAGCAGAAGTCAGCAGCTATCAGCCGTCGCCGGTGAGACGCAAGAGCATTCCGAAGCCCGCGGGTCGCGGGGAACGGTTGCTCGGCATCCCCACCGTCACCGATCGGGTGGTGCCGGACGTCTTGATGGCGCGCGTGGGGCGCAAGGTTAGGGACAGGCGCCTGCTGGCCCTGATCGGCCGCTACCTGCGGGCGGGCGTTCTGGTGGGGGACATCATCCAGCCGACGGAGATCGGGACTCCGCAAGGCTCCCCGCTCTCCCCGTTGCTGGCGAGCATCCTGCTCGATGACCTCGATCAGTCGCAAGAGCTACTGGCACCTGTCGAAGACCCTCGCGACGCAGACCGGGATGACGAATGCTTGGCTGAAGAGCCAGGGACTGCTTTCGGTCCGCGATCTGTGGATGAAAGCGCATGGCTACGCGTGAGTACCGTCGTGTGCTCCATCATCGTGAACCGCCCGGTGCGGACCCGCATGCCGGGGTGGTGTGGGGGGCGGGAGTTAGACGCTCCCGCCTACCCGATTAGGCGCCATGCTTCCTTGCTACGCGAAGGTCCACTGCCAGCGGGAGATCAAAGAGCTCGTTGCGTAGCAGCCGCGTGGCGAAGAAGAGCACTTCGAGGTTTTCGACCTCTTCCGTACTTGGATTGATTCGGGCGATGACTTCGTCCCCAAGCTCCTCCGACTCTTGCTCGGCGTAGGGCGGACGCTTGTCGATGTGAAGAATATCGGCTTCGCGATCATACCTGAACGTCAGTCGCGTTTCCATTCGACTTCTCCTTCTGCCAGCCTTCGAGCCATGTACGCCGTGATGATCCAGTGACGTTTCTTCGGGTCCATCTCACTGACCACGACCACCACAACATGCTTGCCAAGGCGAACATCATCGTACCACCGCGAGAACAATCTGGCACTCCCGAACCGCGTGCTTCTGCGGACCTGATCGGGGCGAGCGAGAGTGTCTGCAATGCGTTCTCGGTGCTCGGGCAGGAGGTCGGGATGTCGCTCCGCAACGTGCTGCTCCCGTTCCTCCGTCAGTTCGACGTCGCCATGCAGGTACGGACAAGGGTAGCGGTTCATCCTGCGCCTCGTACTCACCTTCTTGTGTGCCTAACTCACCAGGACGTCAACCTCTGCCACGGGCGCGAGCGCAATGTGGGGCATGTCGGCCCGGTAACGAGGCGGCAGCACACCCCGAGTCTCGTATGCTCGCAGCAACGCCAGTGCTTCAGGATCGACCGTGAGTTCCTCGGCAGACTTCACCAGTTCATCGTACAGGTCGCGAACCTCCTCTGGCGCTATGTCTATTTCGCTCGCGGTCACGTCGGAGACGACCAAGGCATAACGGCCGGCCCGAAAATCGTTCATCAGGGCAACTGACCATTCGGCAAACTCTCGGTCAAAACACCCGCCGAATACGGATGTGTCGACGTAGACTCTCTGTCGCTTCATAGTTCCTCAATTCGTCAGCTGCGGGCCCACTGAAAGCGTCAATGCGGCTGCGACCGAACCAGTCAGTCCGAGAGAATAGATGAAAGGGAGGGCGGTCCACCAGTGCGTCCTCTAATGGCTATTAGCGAAACCGTTTAGAGCCCCCAATGACTCCATGATGATCCCAGTGAGCTCACCCGGCCTTGGCTCATGGCGGACGTTCCGTGAGCGGGGTCTCTCTGGAGGGCACTGGCGATTCACTCACGATCGGCGAAGGTCAGCGGCCGAGCGCGAGAGAGGTCCGCTGAACCTTATTGTTCGCCGGGAATCTCTGGATCACGTCGCTCCCAGCACTTGATTTGGCCAGGGACAGACATAGCTTCCGAAGAGCTTCCACTTGCTCGAGTCTCTGGCGGATAGCCGTAGGGCTCATGTCAATCTTCATCGGCTATGCTCCTAAGATAGTCTATGTCATCTTGGTCCGTGCCGCTTCGTCGCAGCTCCTTCAATAGGATCATGCCTTCTGGGGAAACGACCCGGAGCTTCCGCCCTTCCCATTCGAATTCCCGTCGACTGTCCCAGGCCGGGGCCGTCTTCTCGGTTACGAGCAAGAAGTCAAGAATGAGGACTTCATTGCTGCGCGGATCGATCTTGGTGAAGCGAGACATCCTCACCGCGCCACCATGGAAGTCCATCGGTGCACTATCCATATTGAACCCAAGTGGCTCCACGGCCCGACTGGCTTCATCAAGGGATTCGATCTGAATCATGAGATCGATGTCCAAGGTTGCACGGGGCATTGCGTAGACGGCCATCGCCAGTCCACCACACAGAGCATAGTCGATGCCTGCTTCTTCCAGTCTTGCTATGATTCCTTGCAGTTCGGCGATGATTTCCATTCGATCCCAACTCCCTGATCATCGGCTCATGATCATCGGCACCCTTGTCGGCTGCACCACACGCCCGACCCCAGGCGCAACCGTGAGCACATCTCTCGCCCGGTCCGTCAGAGTCGGTCGTCGTTACTCTGGCCAGCGCGGCTATCATAGCCTGTTGTTCGGTTCAGTTCATCCTTCAGTGAGTCAAGGGAGCCTTGAACCTGACGAAAGGAGATCCCGTATCAAATGGTAGTGCTGTCAGTTACGTGGGCAGTGCCTCGTGCTGGGCGACGCAGATAGACGGGGGAGGGCATCCGCAAGCGTTTGTAAGGAAGCCGGCGGCAAAGCTGCGAGCCGAGGAACACGAACGCCATAGAAGGCCGACATCCCCGGGGCGAGTCAGCACACCATGACAAAGCCCTGTGGTCCGGGGGACACGGTACATGGCGCGGCCCAAGCAGCGACAGTCCACGTCCTTATCCGGGGAGATCTGCTCGACATGCAGTCGCCTGTCACGGCAGCCGGACCTACGGCCCCGGCCGAAAGGCCGGGAACCATGCCTCCGGCCCCTACCGCAGCCCCGACAGCGCGAGCGGGAGCAATCCCGCCCGTGACCAAGCATAAGTCAGCAGCTATCAGCCGTCGCCGGTGAGGCGCAAGAGCATGCCGAAGTCCGCGGGTCGCGGGGAACGGTTGCTCGGCATCCCCACCCTCACCGATCGAGTGGTGCCGGACGTCTTGATGGCGCGCGTGGGGCGCAAGGTTAGGGACCAGCGCTTGCTGGCCCTGATCGGCCGCTACCTGCGGGTGAGCCGAACGCGTCTTCCTCGGATTCACATTCCGGGGCTCGAAGCTGCGCTGGTCCGACCAAGCCTTCGCCGACTTCAAGCACCGCGTCCGCCGGTTGACGGGCCGGAGCTGGGGCGTGTCGATGGAGAACCGGTTCTACAAGCTCGCGCAGTACCTGCGGGGCTGGATGAACTACTTCGGCATCTCGGACTACTACCGGCCGGTCCCGGAGATCGACCAGTGGATCCGCCGTCGCGTCCGGATGTGCTACTGGAAGCAGTGGCGCCGGGCGCGAACGAAAGTGCGGAACCTACTGGCGCTCGGCACGGGTCTGAGCGAGGCGAAGCGAACGGCCGTCAGTCGCAAGAGCTACTGGCATCTGTCGAAGACCCTCGCGACGCAGACCGGGATGACGAATGCTTGGCTGAAGGGCCGGGGCTTGCTTTCGGTCCGCGATCTGCGGCTGAAGGTGAAGGCCCATGGCTACGCGTGAGTACCGTCGTGTGCTCCATCATCGTGAACCGCCCGGTGCGGACCCGCATGCCGGGGTGGTGTGGGGGGCGGGAGTTAGACGCTCCCGCCTACCCGATTACACTGGTGTTTCACGCGGTCACTCTAGTAGATTGTCATGGTTTCGCCTGAGCCATTCCGGAACATCGTTCCGAAACGTGCTCGTTTCCTCGATGAGTTCTTTGACCTCGGCCTCAGATACCATCCCCGCCGCATCATAGTCGACCACATTGCGTTTCTTGCGACACGAGTCGAGGTAGTCAGCGCGGTCAACGTGATCCGATCCGAGAATTATTGACAGGGCCTGAAAGGTCGTTCAGTGGTGTGCAGCGTCGGCGGTTCGGTAGCCTGCAGCGCGCAAGACTACCGTGGCCAATTGAAGAGCTGCGTTGTAGGCCGTGGCGAAACGACGATCCGCGGACAACCCCTCAAATGCGGCATCCTCCATGTCACGGGTGACAAGTATGAGAAGATCCGCGATCTCTTTCGCAGAAGTCTGGTGCGGGCGAAGCCGTCCGTCAGCTAACAAGCGCTTCAAGGTCATCCTGTGTTCCTATGAGCCAAACCTTGGGACTTGTGACAAGCTCTTCGATAAACCGGTTGCCCCGCTTGGCCTTCTGTCGAAACTCCTTGGCGGGGAATACGACTGGATTGAATTCCCTGCCTAGCTCGCGTCCAACAGGTCCGAGTGCGCGGGATGTTTGTCTGGAGGTCAGGTCACCCACAATCAGTACATCAACATCGCTTTCGGCGGTCTCTGCACCAGAGGCAAAGGACCCGAATACGAATGCTATGCTGACCTTGTCCTGATGAGGGGCCAGTGCTGAGCGCAAGGAGTCCCCGAGCCCAATCGTTTTGAGTGCGATGCGCTTGAGTTCTTCAAAGACTGGGTGGTGACGCTCGGCAGAGTAGTAGACACGGTTTCCGTGCCGGGCGACCAAGACCAATCCTGCTTCCTCAATCCGATGGATTGCCCGCTGGGTCTGCAAAAGTGTGCTACCGCTCAGCTCGGCGAGTTCCCTTTGGTAGAATTCCCGCTCCGGATGCAGAAGCAAGACGGAGAGCACATGAAGCAGGGATGGACTGGGGAAAAGCCTTTCAAGTGAAGACCTTACAGGGTTGGCTTTTGCGGCTTCGCCCACAGGAAACCTCCCAATGTGTGTCCAGCAAAACTACAACACGTAGTCAATCAACTACACATCGTAGTCGAGTTCGTCAAGGGAAATCCGAGCCCCAACGGCAGACGAAGTCCGAATCATTCTCCAGTGTAACGCAGGGATGACCGGCGGGGAAACTGCAAAGCATAGCGGCGCAGTTTCCCCGGCCGTGTCCATCCGACTTGTGTACGCCCGGCATGGGCGTGGACTCACGGGGTAAAAGTCCCCCGCAGGAGGACCACCGCCATCGATGAGGATGACGCCAACTGCTAGCTCAAGGCAAGGGCCTGCATGGATATGTTGAAGAATTCCCGCATTCAGTCGGGACAAGGACGGTCATGTATAGTCATGGAACTATTCAATCACCGGAACCCATTGTACGTGGCCTCTTTCAGCGTGCGCAAGGATTGGGGGCGCGTTTCCTTCTCGGTAATGTCTTAGGTGAGCAGAAGGTGCGTGGCATGAAGCTGGCTATGGGCTGGGGTGGTGTGTATCTGGATAAGATGCATGGTGAATATGAGATGTGTGGGGGGTTCCTGGATATCGCGTGGATATCCAATAGGTGGACATGTTCGGTGGGGGAGAGGCAGGGAGATCGGAAGCGCGGCTGATTCGCGCGTACACCGTGGCTGTCATTGACACCGGCTTGATGGTGTCACGTTTCTGCTCGACTCTGCTCGACCTGCTGTGTCTGGGAATCATGCCGATGTCGAGCAACGAGGACAGCCCGAATGAGGAATGCGGTGCCTGGCTCCGTGAGAAGCGCATGGCACGGCAGCATCAGGTTCCGTTCATGGTCCGTTGGGTCCATGATTTCCTTCGACTCAGACAGCGCCGACCTGCGGAGGCCTGGCGAGACTCGCTGGAGGTCTTCCTCGAGGATCTTTCGGAGGGAAGAGTCCCGGGTTGGCAGGTTCGGCAAGCAGGGGAGGCCGTGAGGCTTTACTGCGGACCCTTCGGGGGGTTGGGAGAAGACCCTTCCGCAGGCCGGTTCCGCTCAGCCGCGGGCCGGTGCTCCTCAGCCTCAGGCCCTTTCCGCCTCCGTCAAGTCCTTCCCGAGATGGAAAGACTGCTCGTGCTTAGACACTACGCCCCCAGCACCAGGCGATCCTATCTGCATTGGGCCGGACGTTATGTGAGTTTCTTGGGTCAGCGCACACGGACATGCCTACCTCGCGCGAGGTCCAGGCCTTCCTGAGTCATCTGGCCACCCGGGCGAAGGTGTCCGCTTCCACGCAAAACGTGGCTTTTGATGCCCTTCTCTTTCTGCACCGGCACATCTTGGCGAGGAGCTCGGGGACATGTCCGCCACCCTGCGGGCCCAGCGGGGGGCGAAGCTTCCAGTTGTGCTGACGGTGGACGAGGTTCGTGCCGTTTTCTCACACTTGAGTGGCACGAGGAGGTTGTTGATGCTCGAGTTCATCTACGGAGGCGGATTGCGGTTGACGGAGTTGGTTCAGCTCAGGGTCAAGGACGTGGATTTCGACGCGGCGTCTGTCACTGTCCGTTCAGGCAAAGGAGACAAGGACCGCGTTACGCTTCTCCCTCACCGCCTTCATCTTCCCTTGAAGGCCCACTTGGAGAGAGTTCGACGATTGCATGCCCAGGATCTCGCGAACGGGGCCGGAGAGGCCCCTTTGCCTCATGATCCGGCGCAGTCAGGAGCTCATGGGACACAAGAGTGTGGAGACCACCATGGTGTACACGCACATCCTTGCCGCGGTGGGCCCTGGAATCAAGAGCCCCCTGGAGGAACTCTAGCTCGGATGCATCCTGACCGGGAGCGGTACAGGGAACACCATCGGTGATGCTGGCAGAACCCGTATCGCATGCTCCCGCGGCACGGGTTCGCAGCACACAGAGCACACAGAACACACAGAGCACAGAGATGAGGCTTTCGGGACCCACAGGCGTTAGAATGAGTGGCCGTAGACGGAGGGGCCGTAGACGGAGGGGCGGCAAGCGACAGGAGAGGCGCGTGAGTCTCACGAGCGGAGGGACAGCTGGCATGCCGAAGGCGGCCATGGGCGCATTGCTGGTGGTACTCATCGGGCTGGGAACATGGATGGCAGGTTGCGAAGATGAAGATGCTGCCAGGGCCGGGATTTGGATCCAGCATATCTCGGTGATCCCGCGCATCGTTGCGCCGGGTGACTCCGCCCAGGCCTGTGTGTTGGCCGAAGAGGCCGACGGTCGTTCTCTCGACGTGCGCTGGCAGGCGGCAGCGGGAGGATTTGCCGGGGGCGACAGTGGCGCGTGCGTGACCTGGGTGGCTCCCCAGACCACGGGCATCTACCGGTTGTGGGTGTGGATGTCCGATGGCGCCCATGAGGCATCCGATTCGGTCCAGGTAGAGGTGGCCTCCCGGGGACCGCAGCTGACGGTGACCCCGACCGAACTCGAGTTCGGCGCCCAGGACACCCTTAGGCTCATCCTCGTGCGCAACGAGGGCGCCCGCACCCTGGACTGGAGCGTCTCGGCCGGCGAGAGCTTCACAATCGTCTCACCCTCGCGGGGTCTTAGCCGTCAGGGTGCTCCAGTGCCCGACACAATCCGCGTGTCGATCGATCGCGCCGGCCTTGATGCCGGTGCCTATGTCGACACCGTGCGGATCGGCTCGAACGGCGGCAGAGCGGCCATCCCGATCTCGCTCGAGGTTTCGGGGACACCGGTCTGGTCCTACACGATCGTTGATTCCTTCCCCCACGACCGTAGCGCGTTCACCCAGGGGCTCGCGGTGCGCGACGGCATCCTCTACGAAGGCACCGGTCGCTACGGGACCTCCTACGTCCGCGCGCTGGAACTCGAGACCGGGCGCCTGCTGCGCTCGAAGAAGCTTCGCGGAAGCTACTTCGGTGAGGGCATCGCCCTGGTGGAGAGTCTGCTCTACCAGCTCACGCTGAATGCCGAACTCGCGATGGTCTACGAGGAGTCGAGCTTCGAGCGGCTCTACACGGTTTCCTACAGCTCGGAAGGGTGGGGGTTGGCCTACGATCCCGGCGGCGACCGCCTCGTTCGCAGCGATGGCAGCGAGAGGATCTACTTCCATGACCCTGCCTCCTTCGAACCGCTGGGGCAGGTCGACGTCTATGACGGTGATGATCCTGTCTGGCGCCTCAATGAGCTGGAGGTGATCGGAGGCGTGCTGTTCGCCAACGTCTGGAAGACCGATCGTCTGGCCCGCATCGATCTCGAGACCGGCCAGGTGCTGAGCTGGGTGGACCTGACCGGTCTGGAGGCCTTGGCCGACTATGGTAGCCGGATCGATGTCCTGAACGGGATCGCCTACGACGAGGCGAGCGGCCGGCTGTTCGTGACCGGCAAGTTGTGGCCCGTGCTGTTCGAGATCGAGCTGATCGAGCCGCAGGAGTAGGCAGCGGCAGATGCCCGCCGCCCGCGTCTCGTGGCGCCCGTCACCCGCCTCTCATGTCACGCGCCACGTGGGTCTGGTGCCGCCCGTCATCCGCGTCTCATATCAGGCGCCAGGCGGGTTCCCCGTCCCGCCCCGTCCCCTCCGCACCTGCAGGTGATGTGGTACCCTTGTAGAGGATCGAAGGCCAATCGATGGCCATAAGGGGAGGAAGAGCAGTGACGAGACACACAAGGGCCAGCTTGCCGGCCGCAGGATGCGGCTCTCTTTTCAGGGCGTTTCTGATTCTGGTGAGTATCGCATCGGTGAGCACTGCGTTGGCGACGACGGCGGCGGCGAGTCCTGCGTCGGCGACCACGACCTCGGTGAACATCACGTCGGCGAGGACCACGCCGGCAACTGCCGCGTCGCCAAGCGTCGCGGGCCGCCAGCCCGATGATTCGTGGAGCACCTATCCGGGTGAGCCGCGCGCGGTGCGCGTGGAGCCGGTGACGCCGGTCGAGGCCGAAGAGCTTTCCCGAAGTGGGTTCGACGTCAGCTTCCGGGGAGACACCTACGCCGAGATGCTGCTGCGCGAGGGCGAGTGGGATCGTCTGACCGAGCGCGGCTACACCGTGACTGCCCTCGAGCGCGATCTGTTTGCCGGCGCCCGCGCGCGCACCCGAGAAGGCAACCTGGATCCGCAGTACAGCACCTATGCCGAGATGCTCGCCGCGCTGGAGGACCTGGCGTTCAACTACCCGAGCATCTGTCGCATCTACGATATCGGCGATGCGGAGAGCAAGGACTACACCTGGAACAACTACAATCAGCAGTACGACCTCTGGGCCGTGCGGATTTCCGACAACCCGGACTTCGAGGAGGCCGAGCCCACGATCGTCTATGACGGCCGTCACCACGCTCGCGAGCCGGTGACCACGGAGATGGTGCTGGCTGTCGCGCGGCACTTCTGTGAGAACTACGGCGCCGATCCGGTCATCACCGAGCTCGTCAACACCACCGAGATCTGGTGCGTCCCCATGGTCAATCCTGACGGTCACCAATGGGTGGAGGATATCGATCCCTGGTGGCGCAAGACGCTCTACGACCACGACCAGGACCACCACGTCGACGACTACGAGGGCATCGATCCGAACCGCAACTACGATTGGCACTGGGATCCCGGCTACTGGAGTGACCAGACCTACGGCGGGCCCTACCCGTTCCGGGCGCCCGAAGTGGCGGCGATGCGGGACTTGCACAACGCCCACCGGCCCGCAATCAATCCGTCCTACCACAGCTACGGCGAAGTCGTGCTCTACCCCTTTGGTTACGGCGTGCCGGGTGAGCCGGCGGTCATCGAGGTCGCGAGCGAGTATGCCAGCCTCATCGGTTACGCCCCCGAGCAGTCGACGACCGCCCATGGGTCCTCGAAGGACTGGCTCTACGGAACGGTGGGCACCGCCTCCTTCACAGTCGAGACCGCGACCACCTTCATTCCCAGCGGCCCGACCATGGAGGCGATCGTCCAGCAGCTCCTCCCCGGCAGCCTCTGGCTCACCGAACGGCTGTGGGGTCCCTCGATCCAGGGCACGGTGACCGACTCGATCACCGGCATCCCGCTGGAGGCGTCGATTCACATCCCCGAGATCATGGGCGTCTACGGCGGCGGCGAGCTGTGGGACATGCTGACCGAGGCGGCGAGCGGCTACTTCTGCCGCATGTGCACCGACACGCCGCAGGACCTGACCCTGGAGGTGAGCGCCGAGGGCTACTTCGCGAAATCGATCCCGGTGACCACGAGCGGAGACGAGGCCACGGTACTGGCGATCGAGCTCGTGTCCGAGTCCTTCGACCGCGGCTTCGTGCAGGGAACGGTGACGAACGAGACCGCCGGCGGCACGCCCGTGCCGGGGGCCACCGTCGAGGTGATCGGCGCGGGCGCATCCCTGGAGACCCGCCCCGACGGCACCTACAGCGGCTACGTGCAGCCGGGCACCTTCCAGCTCACGGTCGTGCACGAGAGCTTCGCTCCGGACACATCCGGGTTCGTCCTGATCGAGGTGGGTGAGATCACGACCGTGGATTTCTCGCTGACAGATATCGCCGGACCCGAGATCACGAACACGACCGAGCTCCAGGGTACGGACGATGAGGTCGGCCCTTATCTCGTCGAGTCCACGATCACGGACATGAGCGGCTTGGCCGGCCAGACCCTCAACTACCGGGCCATCGGCCAATCCTGGCAGTCGGTCCCCATGACCGCGGACGGGCCGGACCGATTCGAGGCCGGGATTCCCGGGCAGCCGCACGGCACGATGGTCTACTACTACGTCGAGGCGGCCGATGAGGGTGGGAATGTGAGCACCGATCCGGCCGGGGCGCCCGGGGTGGTCTACTCGTTCTATGTCGCACCGTTTGTCGAGGGCTTCGCCGACGACATGGAGGGCACACTCGAGGACTGGAGCCACTACGTCGTCACCAGCGGGTTCAATGACCAGTGGCATGCCTCCACTGCCCGCAATCACAGCCTCCCGGGCACGACGAGCTGGAAATGCGGCAGCACCGCCGCGGGCGACTACGCCGGCCTGCTGGATGCCGCGCTGGAGACGCCGCCGGTCACGTTGGGAGAATATGGTCGCATGAGCTTCTGGTACTGGATCGACGCCGAGGAATCGGGGTCCTATCCGGACCAGGCCTATGACGGCGGACTGATCGAGCTTTCGGTCGATGGCGTTACCTGGACCCAGGTCGCGCCGGAGCAAGGCTACACCCACGTCATCCGCGCCGGGGCCGGCGGGCCGTTCGCGCCCGGTACGCCCGTCTTCTCTGGATCCTCGAGCATGTGGCAGCAGGTGCAGGTGGACCTGTCGGCCTACGCCGGCGAGGATGTGCGCGTGCGCTTCCGCTTCGGCAGCGACAGCAACACCGGCGGCGAGGGCTGGTATCTCGACGACCTCGTGATCGAGTCGATGGACGTGCCCTCGGCGGCGCCGGAGGAGGCCGGGGATCGGGTGGACGCGAACGCGCCGTTGCATGCGCTCACGATGCGCGTCGTCCCGAACCCGGCGCGGCCGTCGCTGACGACCAGGGTGGATTACGCGCTGTCGATGCCGGCCGAGATTCGACTGCAAATCCTCGATCTGAGCGGACGGGTGGTGCGGTCGATCGAGGCGGGCGGGAAAGAGGCCAGCGGCCACCTTTCCTGGAGTGGCACGGACCGGCTGGGCCGCCCGGTGCCGGCGGGCGTCTATTTCCTGCGCCTTCAGTCCGGGGAGAGCATCCTCGCCCAGCGCCGCGCGATCCGGCTGCGGTAGGCGGCGGGAGCCCTGATCCGTGATGCCCAAAGGACTGCGGTTTGCGCTGATGGCGATGGCTCCCTACATGGCCGTCGCCATCGGCTTGTATGGACTGCATAGCGCGTGGGTGGCCATCCTGGCCTACCACGCGCAGATCCTCTTCTGGGCGTGGGAGAGTCGGCGCGGCCCGGCCGATCTCGTGGGCGCGCTCAAGAAGGGCTGGTCGGCGCCCCTGCTGCTGGCACTGGGGATTCCTGGTGTGCTTCTCGGTCCAGCCCTCTGGGTGCTGCTGGAGGTCGCCTTGCGCGAGGGGCTGGTGCTCGGGAACTGGCTCGAACGCTACGGCCTCTCGGGCAGCGGATGGCTGCTCTTCGTGTTCTACTACGGCCTGCTCCATCCCTGCCTGGAACAGATCCACTGGGACCGGCTCCGCCGAGACCGGCGCGGCCACGACCCGCTTGCGCGCCACCGGCCTCGCCTCCACTGGCCCCAGCGCGCGGCCTGGGCGCATGCGCTTTTCGCCGGCTATCACGTCCTGGTGCTAGTGCTCCTGCTTAGGCCGGTCTGGGTGGCGGTGAGCTTCGCGGTCCTTCTGGCCATTGCGGTCGCCTGGTCGCGGGTGCGCGAGCACCTCGGCGGTCTGGCAGTTGTGGCCGCGTCCCACACGATCGCCGACGCGGTGCTGATGGCGGCCGTCTATCTCGTGGCGGGACGGCTCTAGCCGGTCGACGTAGCAGACCGACGGCCTGCGAATGGTATCTTCACGATGGGACCTTCGAGAACGGATACGCTTGGGGCTATGGTGGCGTCGAGCCGCCCTACTACGGAGCATTCGGGGAGAGTTTCTTGCATGGGGCTGGCACCATCGAATGCGCATCGCTCTGGTTGACGGGGACCGGGTGTTACATAGCGGGCACTTGCGACGTGTATCTGTGGGAAGGTGGCGTCAGCCAAGCCCCCGGTGCGGTGCTCATGGTCACGACGGATATCGATCCCGGCATGCCCGCGATGTGGCCCGATGTGAGCCAGCATGACATCGACCTCCCCGACTTCGCCTTCTCCGGGGGCGAGTTCACGGTTGGGTATTGGGGTAACTGGCCGGGGATGTTCTGGATCTGGTTCGTCGGGGCCGACCTGGATGGGCCGGGAGGTCATTCCTGGACATGCCTGTCTCCCGGATCCAGCTACGGAACCGGCTGGGTAGATCCCGAGGTCGTGTGGGGTCCCACGCAGTCCCTGGGTCTCGGGTTCTACTACGGCGACGCGGTGCCGGTCGAAAGCCCGACCTGGGGCAGGCTGAGAGCACTCTTCCGCCCGCGATAGCCAGGGTCGGTCACGCGTGCACTGAGGCAAGGGGTGGTGCCCCCGTGCGGCGGGCCGCTCGGCTCGGTGACCCGGACAGGGTCGACCTCGGGGGCTCCGCCCCCGCCCTGCCAGGAGTCGTTTTCCCCCCCCCTCCATCACCTGTCCGCGCGTACGCTAGTATGCTATAATGAATAGATCGGCTTCTGTACGGCACCCCCCGACAGACCCAGAAGGACGACGGCCCACCGAGCGCCGCCGCCCCTATTTCAAGGAGGTATCATGTTTGCGCGCCTCGATCCGGTCCGGGTCGTCCTGCTCCCGGGGCTCATTCTGCTGGCCCCCGTACTCTTGGCTCTCGTGGCACTCCTGGCAGCCCCGTGTCCCGCATCGGGTTCTCCCGAGCGGGTTCGCACCCCCGACGGCCTGCTGCTGCCGGCCTACCACGACGGCGTCGATCCGGACCGGGCCGGGGTGCAGCCCTGGGACATCGATCCGGCCGTTCCGGAAGCCGCGGCCAAGATCGCGGCGATGGAGCGCTTCGAGACCATGCGCTGGTCCTCCACGCCGACCGCCAACGAGCTGGCGATGGATGCGGTCTATTACGACCTCGACATCGAGATCGACTACCCCGCCCACACCGTGGAAGGGACCCTGTTGGCGCGCTTGCGCGTGGACGTGGCCGAGATCGATCAAGCCGATCTGGATCTGGCCGAGGGGATGACCGTCTATGGTGTTACGCAGAACGGCTCGCCGGTTAGCTTCACGCATCTCGACGAGATCATCACGGTCGATCTCGACGGCACCTACTATCAGGACGACCTCGTCGAGATCACGGTCAGCTACGGCGGCACGCCGCCGGCTTCCTATGGCGCTTTCGGCTTCGATTACCACCAGGGCGAGACAGTCGTGTGGACCTTGAGCGAGCCGTTCGGTGCCCGGTCGTGGTGGCCGTGTGACGACTGGTCGGACGATAAGGCCGACTCGATGGATATCCGGGTGACGGTGCCGACGGGGCAGATCGTGGCGTCGAACGGCACGCTGCAAGAGGTGGTGAACGGTGCGGACACCGACACCTATTGGTGGCACGAGAGCTATCCGATCGCCACCTACCTGGTCTCGCTGGCCATCTATCCCTACACGACGTTCACCGACTACTACTACACCGAGACCGATTCGATGCCGATCGACTTCTTCATCTATCCCGATCACTACAACGAGACGCTCGCGGTGAACCTGCTCACCAAGGAGATGATCGCCGGCTTCGCCGAGATCTACGGCGAGTATCCGTTCATCGATGAGAAGTACGGCCACGCCGAGTTCAACTGGAGCGGCGGGATGGAACATCAGACCTGCAGCAGCATGGGTATCTGGGCGTTCAACGAGGCCACGGTCGCTCACGAGCTGGCCCACCAGTGGTGGGGGGATCTGGTTACCTGCGCGACCTTCCACGATATCTGGCTCAACGAGGGTTTCGCGCGCTACTCCGAGGCGCTCTGGCTTGAGACTCAGTACGGCGAAGCGGGCTTCTGGGGCAAGATGAACGCCACCCGCTACTATGGTGACGGCACCATCCATGTGCCTGACCTGAGTGACTGGGGACGCATCTTCGATGTCAACCTTACCTACAACAAGGCTTCCTGGGTGGTGCACATGCTGCGCGGCGTCATGGGGGATGAGACGTTCTGGGAGTTTCTCCAAGCCTACCGCGACGCGTACGCCTTCGACTCGGCCACAACCGCCGGCTTCCAGGCCGTGGCCGAATCAGTCTCGGGGCTGGCTCTGGACGACTTCTTCCAGCAGTGGATCTACGGCGAGTATTATCCCACCTATGCGTACGAATATGAGACGGTCGAGAATGCCGGTGCCTACGAGCTGCACCTCTCGATCGACCAAATCCAGACCGACACCGGCCTCTTCGCGATGCCGATCGAGATCGAGGTGGAGCTCGAGAGCGGGGCGACCGATCTCTTCCGCGTCGACAACGCGCAGGCCCACGAGGAGTACGTCTTCGAGATCCCTGAGCCGGCGACGGCCGTGATGCTCGATCCCCATGACTGGATCCTGAAGCGGGTGGTCGAGCCGGTGGTGAACCCCACCTTCAGCGAGGGAATCCTCCTGGTCAACGGCGTGGACTGGGGCACCTACGGCACCGAGATCACCAGCGCCTACGAGGATCGCGCCTTCTGGGGCAACCTCGCGATCTCCTTCTGGGATGTCTTCAGCGAGCCCGCGGGCGGCTATCCAAGCACCCTGCCTGAGCCGCTGGGCCACGGCCGCGTGCCCTCGAGCACGCTGGGCAGCTTCGAGACTGTCATCTGGATCGGCAACGACTACGCGGGCGACATCGACGCCTGGATCAACACTTCGATCATGCCTTACCTCGAGGCCGGCGGGAACGTGCTGCTGATGACGCGCCAGGGGCAGAACTTCCTGGATGACGCCATGCGCGACTACCTCGGCATCACCCTGACCAATCGCACCACGCTGAATCTGTGCACCTCGGTGCATCCCGAGCTCGAGGACATCGGCCGGATCGGCCTGCAGAGCTACTGCCGTACATTCGACACCGAACTCGCCCAGGAGACGAGCACCCTGCTCTTCGAGGACACCTACTGGGAGCCGGATGAGGGGATCGGTGTGTTGCGCGTGCCCACCGAGGGGGGGACTCATAACCCGGGCGGCGGGCGGTTCGCCTTCCTGAGCGGACGGCCTTACCGCTGGAATCACACCGATCTGGCCGCGGCGGTGGAGACGATCATCGGCTCGCTGATGGTGAACCCGGCTTCTGCGCCGGAGACGCCGGCGGCGGCTCAGCTCATGCTGCGGCTGGCCAGCCCGGCTTACCGCGAGGCGGTGATGCAGCTACGGCTGCCGGAAGCGGCTCGCGTGGACCTGAGGCTCTACGACGCTCAGGGACGCTTGGTCCGCACGCTGCATCAAGGCGATCTCGACGCGGGCAGCCACAGCCTGGCCTGGGATGGGGTCACCGCCACCGGCGCCCCGGCGAGTGCGGGAATCTACTACGTGCGCCTGGCGGCTGGAAGCCGGGAACGGGTGCGGTCGATGCTGTTGCTCAGGTGATTTCGTGCACCGTGAGCGCGCGATCGGCCCCCCGCGGTTGTCCCGGGGGGCCGATTGCGTTCAGGCGGCGGTTGTCACGGGGGGGCGATTGCGTTCAGGCTGCCTCGGCGAGGCCTCCATTGAGCGCGTCACGAATCGGTCCCATGAGGACGACCATCTCGCGCAGCAGGAATCGATCGAGCTGGTGGTTCATGGTCTCCTGCATCTCGAAGATCGCGTCGTAGGAGGGGATTGCCTCTCGGTAGGAGCGCTGGGTGGTCATTGCATCGAAGACGTCACAAACCCCGGCGATCTTGGCGTAGGGATGGATATATTCGGCCGTCAAGTTCTGCGGATACCCCTCGCCATTGCACCGCTCGTGGTGCTGATGGATCACGGCCGCCGAGTCTTCACTGAGGTGGGTGGCTTGTTCGACCAGCTCAAGGCCTAGGTCTGGATGCATGCGGATCACCGCCCATTCGTCCTCGTCGAGGGGGCCCGGCTTGAAGAGGATGGCATCGTCGATCTTCGACTTGCCGATGTCGTGCAGCATGAGCCCGATACCGAGTTCATCCAGCTCCCGGCTGGTGTAACCGAGACGAGAGGCCAGAGCGAGTCCGAAGATGCAGACGTTCACCGAGTGGGAGAACGTGCTGTAGTCGAAGTTGAGCAGCTCGATGAGGGCCGTGGTGTTGTCGGGATGCGCGATGAGATGGTGCACGGTCGTTCCGATGAACGCCTTCGTGCGGCGGACGTTGGCCCCCACGCTGGGATTGGCGAAGAGGTCTTCCATCATGTTCGTGGCCGACCCGTAGAAGACCTCGTTCTTCTCGGCGTCTGAGAGGTTGGGGTCGGAGAGAATCTGATCGAGGTGCTCCTCCACGTAGCGCAAGTAGGCTCCTCGCTGGGAGGACGCGATGTAGAGCTGTTTGACCCGGCTGGTCCGCAAGCGTTCACGGTGAACCTCTCCGAAGGTTAGATTGCCCCTCCGGTACAGGACGTAGCTGTCCTGCTTGGGATGGTGAAGGTAGAGGCTGAAACCGGTGATCGTTTCCAGGCGAAGCGATGCGAGCGAGATCGGGAAGAACTCCTGCGGCTGATCCTGTTGACTGCGGCTGCTACCTCGTGCGTCCTCAGATTCCCGGGATTCATCCGGCTTCGAGGGCCGGGGCACGACCTGGCGTTTCTGACGACTGGGCCTCTTCTTGGGACTCATGGTGTACCTCGCAAAGTCGGTCTCGGTGGCCGCAAGTGACCAAAGCCATTGCCCCTGGGGCGGGTGTGCCCCTACTGCTATTCTAGTCGGCGACCGGGAAGGTGCTCTTGCTATCGAATTGTAGGGTAAGCGTTTACAGCCGATACGGGTAGAGAACATCACCGGTAACCTTCAGTCCGATTGACCTTCGGCGCTAAGTAAAAGTGGCGTAAACGGATAGAAGAGAAGCAAAGTCATCGACAATTCCTGGAACTTTTGTGTTCAAAAGCCGTTCAAGATATCGACAACGAGGCGAGAACGAAGTGCCGGGGGACGCGACGACGAAGCGGGAGCGAGGCGAGAGCGAGGCGAGAGCGCGGCGGGAGAGCGGCGGGAGCGAGGCGGGAGCGAGACGGGAGCGAGACGGGAGCGAGACGGGAGCGAAGCGTGAGCGCGGCGACAACGAGGGGCAACTGATTCGGATCGCACAATATGGCAGGTGACTGGCCGGGGGCCGGGCGTCAGAAGCCGATGGGGTCCCCGAGGTCGGTCACCACGGCCTTGAGATAGATGGCTTGAGATAGATGAATGGGTGAGCGGGCGCGGGAGTACGTCGAAAGACCTCCGCAGGATCCACAGCCGGTGTCCCGCGGCCGCCACCCGAACTCGACAAGAGGTAGCTCCGATGTCTCCACGATGTCTTCACGATGACATCACGATGAGGTCGCGATGACATTCCGATGTCTTCAGACAGTGCGAAAGACGACGGAGCGAGGACATACGGGCTTGGGGCCCAGGAGGATGAGACAATGAAGATGCTCAAGGTACTGATGGCGATTTCGATCAGCTCGGCGGCGGCGTTCTCACTCGCGCCCGCCATGGCGGGCGGCTGTTCCTCGAAAAGTTCCAAGGACGCTTCGCCCTCGAAGGCCTCGGCGGTGATGTCGCAGGCCGCAACATCTCAAGACCTCGTCGCTGTGGCGGCCGGGGCGGGTTCCTTTCAGACACTCGTCGCCGCCGTTCAAGCCGCCGGATTGGTGGATGTCCTGAAGAGCAAGGGGCCCTTCACGATCTTCGCGCCCACGGACGAGGCGTTCGCGAAGCTGCCCGAAGGTACGCTCGAAGCGCTCTTGAAGGACCAAGACAAGCTGGCCGCGATTCTGACCTACCACGTCGTGCCTGGCAAGCTGATGGCCGCGGACGTGACGGGTTTGAGCAAGGCCAAGACGGTTCAGGGTCAGGAGATCCGGATTGAGAGCGGGAAAGGTGTCATGGTCAATGAGGCGAATGTGATCCAGACCGACATTGCTGCCTCGAACGGTGTGATTCACGTCATCGACTCAGTAATCCTACCGAGCTAGATACGCTGGCAGAGATTGCTCGCAAGGCCCCTTCAGCCACCGCGCTGGAGGGGCCGCTTTCATGTTCTCGCCCGACGTATCCCGAAAGCCCCGGCCGGACAAAATCTGTTCACAATCTTAACATAATAGAAGCGTTCCCGGCAAATCTGATGTACAATTGAAAGCGTCAGCTGGCCCGTGGCGAAGAGCGTCACTGGAAGCGCGAATTCGTATGCGGCGTCGATCCCGGCTCGAACCCACAAGGAGTGCGTGATGAACCCGCGCCATGATCATAGAGACGAATCCGCCCCGGCTTCCAAGGAGCTTGAGCACGCTGGAGGGATGCTCTCGATTGGAGCGCTCTCCCGCGCCACGGGCATCCCGATCGAGACGATTCGTACGTGGGAACGCCGCTACGGATTTCCCGTGCCGGAGCGCAAGCCCTCGGGGCACCGGTTGTATTCGATCGAGAGCGTTCCGCGTTTGCGGCGCATCGGCCAGGCGCTGGCCGAAGGTCATCGCGCCGGCGAGGTCGTACCGGCCAGTGACGAAGACCTGGCGCGCTTGATCGAGGCGATTCCCAAGTCGAGTGACTCTTTCGGCCCCCGCTCTCGCGGCAGCGAGAGTTTGAGCGACGAAGAACTCATCGAGGCCGTTCTGGAGT
Organism: uncultured bacterium; assembly: GCA_964573295.1. Lineage (GTDB taxonomy): Bacteria > Eisenbacteria > RBG-16-71-46 > CAIMUX01 > WJJG01 > CAYQJL01. Next base: position 21,431 of record CAZNJE010000011.1, read on the forward strand.
TCAAGGGCGAGCGGCTCATGCGAGCGCTCCTGCTCGACTGGGCCCGCATGAGACCAATCGACTTCCTGGCCGAACGAGTCGCCCCGCTCATCCGTTCCGTTGGCCAGGGGTGGGCCGAGAAGCGGCTGGACGTGAGGCACGAGCACTTCCTCTCCGAACGCCTGGGCGATCTGCTGCGCTCGTTGCGCATGCCCTTCGAGGAACGGGCCAATGGACCGCTCGTGGTCATGGCCACCCTTCCCGGGGAACTCCACGGTCTCGGATTGCAGATGACGGCGCTGCTGTTTGCCTCACACGGTTTTCGTCTGCTGTATTTGGGGACCGACACGCCGGTCGATCAGATCGCGAGTTTGGCGAAGGATCTCGGGGCGGCCCACGTGGCGCTCAGCGTTTCGGTGGCGACCGGTGGCGCCGGCAGCACGCGTGCGATCAACCGGCTTCGCCAGAGCCTGCCCGATAAGATGACCATTCTCGTGGGAGGTGAAGGGGCGCGCCCCAAGGAGGGCATCGTCTACTTGCCCGATCTGCGCGACCTGCACGAGTGGTGTCGGAGCCACGGCGGGGTGGGCTAGGGACGATGCAGGGGGGGCAGTCTCGGGACGGGTCAGGCGGCTTGAGCCTCGTCCTGCTCATCCTCGCTCACGCGCAGCATGAGAACGAGCTCGCGCAGGATTCGATTGTCGAAGCAGGCCCGTGAGATCTTGGGGGTAGCCGCCTCCGCCTACGATCTCGTGATGCTGGTGCACCACCGTGGCGACCTCCGGCGCTACGCGGTCGGTGCTGAGCAGGGGGGCGAGATTGCGGGTGCCCGACTGGATCAAGCCCACCAGATCGGTCGCCAGCGCCTCGGTCCGCCGGATGGCGGTGGGGCTGGCCGGATCGGCGTAGATCTCGGCCAGCTCGTGATGGGCAGCGGCCTAGACGATGCGGGACTTCTCGAGGGCCGGCAGATCGGGGTCGCTCAGCAGCTCCGGAGCGTGAGCAGCCAGGTAGAGCTGGTAGGCGTCCCGGTCACCGTCGGCGATCAGCAGGCTGCGGATGCCGTTCTGACGCAGCGTCTCGTAGTGGTCCCACGTGAAGGCCAAGTCGGTTCGCCGGTAGAGAACCGGTTGCTCCGCCGACCGTGGCGGCAAGTACAGGTCGAATCCAATGATAGCGTCCCGTTGCAGGGTTTCCAGGCAGATCCAGAGGAATCCCTCGATCGGCGGCTCCACCGCACCCAGGCTCTCCTGAGGCGAATTCTGAGATGCTATGTTCCTCCGCGCGCATTCTGGTGCCGTCGACTCGCCGAATCCAAGATTCAGTTATCGGCACAGCACGCCCGCGGCCTTAGCCGGTCTGCCGACCAAGGCTGAATGCACAGATCGATTACGTGAGTGCGCCGTAAATATGCTGCCCGTACCCCAGAGGCGCGGTACGATCATCCGAGACCGGTCCCGGAGACGGTAGCGGCCCGGAGCATTAGCGGATTCCGCATGTGGAGGTGCGCGCTAGGTGGCCTTGCCGTTCTGCTGCGCTCGTTGCGCATGCCCTTCAAGGATCTTGGGGCGATCCACCTGGCACTCAGCGTCTCGGTGGCCACCGGGGGGCAGCAGCACGCGTGCGATCAACCGGCTTCCCAGCCGCATATCGGCATCGCGCTCCCGGTTGTTTTGCCCCGCTAGAAGGCGAACCAGGTCGAGCCGGTGATCCGCTGGCCGTCCCAATCGATGGTATCGCCGTTGGCATCCTCGCCCTGCTCGGTCATGAAGTGCATCACCTCGACGCCCATCCCCATGTGCTTGTTCATCTGCAGCTTCACATTGCCGAAGATGACCGTGTTCTTGGTGTAGGGAATGCCGTCTTCCAGGCCGGTGGCGTCGTCCTCGTCGGGATCGTCCATGCCCCCGCCGACGTTGATACTCACCTTCGGGGTGGCTTGGAAACTCAGGCTGGCGAATCCGCCCGTCGCGGCGATCTCCCGGCCCTCGTCGTCGGCATCGTCCGGGTGGCTCGGATTGTACTCGAACCCGTAGTGGATGAACTCCTCACCGATCGCCGCGCCCGTATAGAACTCTCCCGTGAGCGTGATCTGCTCAGTGAACGGAAGATTGAACTCGACGGCCGCCAGATAGGGCGCGTAGTCGATGCTGTCGACTTCCACCGAGCGGAAGCCGCCCCCGACCGCGACCATGCCCTTGCCGTTCAGAAAGCCGTGGTAGGCCACCCGGCCCAGCAGCCAGGGCAGGCGTTCCTGGGTGTCGGTGTCGCTCTGCACGCGGTGCTTCATCGCCGAGGCCAACAGCTCCAGACCGCTGTCCATCTTGTAGCGCGCGGTGATCTGCGGCACGCGCCACCACAGGTTGCCGCCCCAGGAGAGGATTCCGAAGTCAATGGTCGCCGGATTCTGCTGGGCGACCGGGATCCAGTCCTGTCCAGCCCGTAAGCTGAACCCACCCTTCTGCGTGAAGGCGTAGCCCAGCCGCAAGCGCGGCAGGAGATTGTTGCTGGCGTTGTCGCCATAGAAGTCGATCTCCATCACCGCGCCGCAGGTGCGCTCGCCGTCGGCCAGATGGCCCTTGAAGCCGAACCGCGTGTCCCGCGGGTTGAAGTTCAGCTCTCCGTCGTAATCGTCCGGATCGCTCGAGATGTAGGAGGCGAAGTCGGTGTAGCCGCGCAGATTCGCGGTATCGTAGTGGACATCGAACTTCGAGCGCCCCCAGAGCTGGAGGTCCACCTTGCTCTCGACCTCGGCTGCGAGAGCCACGGGGCCGATCGTCGCACCGCACAGCACGAGCGCGGCCGCCGCCGCGATCAGGATCCCATGAGTCCGTCTTGACATGTTCTAGCCTCCTCGTCGAACTCCCTTGCCCGTTTGCTCCCAGCCCGCACCTCGGATGCGGATGTTGGACAGCGAATCGAGCTATCGCTACCACAGCAGGGGTGCGTATACGACCCGATTTCTCCAAGTCCTTGATTTTTGTGGAGTTCGGGGCCGTCCGTTCGTCGCTGATATGGGACGAAACGTGGAGTTCGGACAGGATCACGGGGTAGGGACAGCAGCCGGTGGGGTGTCATCTGCGCGTATCAAGCGCCCTGTCCGTTCCAGGGACGGTCCGGCTTCATCACCACACCGGTACCGGTGCGGCCGTCGACCAGGATACCGAGCGGCCGTTCGAAACGCAGGTGACGAACGTAGGTGCCCTCATGCATGGCGGGCTGCGCGTCGAGCCAGGGTGAGTCCAGATGCGTCACCTTCTGCTCGCGCGCCAGTGTGAAGTAACCGATGCCGAAGCTCGTCAGATTCTGGAAGAAGTGGGTGCCCTGCGACGGCGTGACCCGGATGTCCTTGAGCTCATTCTCGACGATGCAGCCCACGCCCGAGATCTGCGCCCAGCTCACCGGGATGCCCAGCCAGTGATCCGCGCTGCCCCACCGGCCGGGGCCGATCAGCAGGTACGGGCGCTTCTCAGCCTTGAGCTTGCCGTTGAACTGACCCACCTCGGTGGCGATCTCTACGGTCTTCCCGCGGTCGAAGCGATCCGGCGCGACGTAGAGCACATCGTAGATGTCCTCGAAGTACCCATGCCCCAGCGCGGAACTGGTCATGCAGATCGTGTCATCGGCCGCGACGTCCGATAGATCGAGGGACTCGGTGGCCGTGCCGAAGACCAGCGGCCGGATCTGCAGAAAAGCGAATTCGTGCGGCGCATCGTTCTGCTGGCTGAGCGTCAGGGCGAACTCGATCTCGACGTGACAGGAGAACCCGGCGCGCCCCACGTCCAGCAAGAACCGCAACACCTCGGCCAGTGGGAAGGCATCGCCGGAGAGCATGCCCGCCATCGTGACCAGCTTGATACCCTTGCGGTGGGCACCCTCGTAGATGCGGTCGTTCTCGGGCGAGTAGACCGAGGCCACCGGGGGCAGGGTGCCGTGGGCCTCGGCTACGTCCAGACCCAGCAGGGTGATGTTCTGGGCGCAGGTGCGGTTGCCGGTGACGGCCGGGCACCCCCGCATGTCCAGCGCATAGAACTCGCGCTGGGCGTTCTCGAGATAATCCTCCACGGAGGAAAACTGATACAATCGCTGCGGATGCTTTGGCGAGAAGCGCACACACCGGCCCCCATCGACCACCGTGCGGCCGAGCCCCAGGGCCACCGAGGCGACGCCGTCCTCCGGATTCATGCCTTCCATCGGGTAGTAGTCGTAGGAGCGGGCCACCCCGGCCGCGCTCGGATAGGCGTAGTCACCGTAGGTGCGTCCGGCGAGGCGCTGGATCACGACCGCCATCTTCTCTTCTTCCAGCCGGTTCGGGGTGGAATCGATGTAACTCTTCGAGTCGGCGTAATAGGTCGAGGCGTACACGAGCCGGATGGCGCGGCACAGCTCCTCGAGGCGCACCTCCAGGTCGGGATCGTTGTTCGGCAGCATGAAGGTGTCGTAGATGCCGGCGAAGGGCTGGAACGATGAGTCTTCCAGCAGGCTCGAGGAGCGCACCGCCAAGGGGTACTTCACGCGGGCAACGAACTCGCGCAGGGCCTCGACCGTGCCGGCCGGCAAGGGCGCCTCGAGGAAGGCGGAGCGGATCTGCTCGTCAGGCGCCTCGCTCAGTGCCAGTGCCGTCAATCCCGATTGTTCCATGAAGACGTCGAAAGCGCCGGTGGCGACCACCGCGGTGGGCGGAACCGCGATGCGCACGAAGGGCACGTGACGCTCGATGTCGTGCGAGGTCATGAGGGAATTGAAGAAGGCCAGGCCCCGGCCCTTGCCTCCCAGCGATCCCGTGCCGATGCGCGTGTACAGGCTCTGCGGATCGAAGGTCTCCCGCGAAAACTCCGCCACCAGCCCGGCGTGGCTTTCCTCGCGATAGGCGCTCAACGCCAGAAGCAGGTAGCGTCTCAGATCCTCGGGGCTCGGAAACTCCTCGGGCGTGCGCGGCCGCAGCGCCTTGGCGAGATCGAATTCGGTGCGCGCCATCAGCCAGGTGGAGAAGTCGTTGCGGTTGGCGTGATACACCAACGAATCCTCGGGGATCGCACGCAGGCCCTCCGCCAGGCTGCGCAGGGTGTTGGCCTTGGCGAGAACGGTGCCGTCGGGCCGGCGGAAGACGAACGATCCGAAGCCCAGCTCGGCCCGCATGAAACTCCGCACCTCGCGCAACAGGGTCGGCGACTTCTTGTACGCGAAGGCCAGGCTCCGTTCGGCGGCCAGTCCGGCATTCTCCTCCTCGCTGGACTGCATGAGGATCGAGAGGTGCGGATCCTCCCGGCGGATCATCTCGGCGAAAGCCAGGCCCGCCCCGCCGTCGGTGCGGCCGGCGCGAGGGAAGCGCGCGTCCAGGATGAGGCCCAGGATGTGTTCGCGATGCCGGCGGTAGAGCCCTTCGCCTTCCTCGTAGCTGGTGGCGATCTGGATCTTGGGACGGGCCCGCATGCGCAGAAGCTTCTGCATGCGGTTGACGCCGTCGGCCATCAGGCCTTGGGTCTGTTCCATGATCTCCGTGTACAGAAGCGGCAGGTAGGCCGAGTAGAACCGCACCGAGTCCTCGACCAACAGGATGCTCTTGACCCCGGCGATTTCGGCGTCGTGCTCGGCGTTACGCGCATCCTCGATGAGCTTGATGATCGCCAGGAAGATGCGGGCATCGCCCTGCCAGACGAAGATCCGGTCCACGCCCGAATCCTCCCGTTCCTGGAGGAGGGAGAGTTCGCGCGTGTCGTGCGCCAGCAGGATGACCGGCAGGCTGGGCGAGGCGTCCTTGATGGCCCGGCCGAACTCGAAGACGTCCATGTCGCCCACCCGCGGCATCGTGATGAGCAGATCCGGCACGCTTTCCTTCACGCTGTCGATGGCTTCGTTGGCTGTCGTGACCCGGGTGATCGTGGGCGCGCTGCTGAGATTCAGGTCCAGATACTCGGAGAACAGCAGCTCGGTCAGGCTGCCGTCCTCCTCGAAGGTGAACGAGTCGTACAGGCTCGAGACCAACAAGATGCGGCGCACGCGCCACGGCCGTAGTTGGGCGTAGGAGATACGGGTCTCCGGCCGGCGGCCGGCGATGCTGTCCAGCGATCGAAATTGCACGGTGTGCCCTTTGCTATTGCGACAGAATCTGCAGGTTCCTTCGGATGCCCTCGGCCATCTCCGGTGTCGGATCGAGTTGCAGGGCCGTCTCCCAGGCTTCCCGGGCCTCGGCATTGCGTCCCAGCATGGCATGGGCCACGCCCTTGTCCACGTACAGACCCACCGAACGCAGGCCCATCTGCTCGGCCCGTTCGAGATAGCCCAGCGCCTCGGCCGGCTGGTTCATCCCCCGGTGAACCGCTCCGATCTTCGCGTAGGCTTCGGCATTGTCGGGCGCACGGCCGAGTGACTGCTCGTAGAGCCGCAGGGCGGCGGGGAGGTTGCCTTCGATCTCCCGGATCACCGCCAGCCGGAAACAGGCCACCGGTTCGGCCGGATCGATCTCGAGCGCGCGCGTCATGTCCGCCTCCACCCGGGGCAACAGTGCGCGGGCTTGCTCTGTCTGCCCGCTCTCGCGCAAGTCCTGTGCCTTCATCCAGGTCAACTCCCCCCGCATGGCGAGCGCGCTGGGAACGTCGGGGGTGGACGCCAGGATCTGATCGACCAGCTCCTCGACCAGTTCCAGGCGTGCAGCAGCCCACTCGAAGCGGGCCATCCTGAGCAGGGGCGTGACGTCATCAGGATCCTCTTCCAGCATCTCCCGCAGCAGCTCCCGGGCATCCTCCTCGCGATCGAGCTGCATGAGAAGCTGCGCCTTGACGCTCAGCACCCGCGTGCTGGCCGGATCGTCCTCCAGAGCCAAGTCGATCAGCTCCTTCGACTCGTCCACGCGATCGGTCATCATGGCCGCCTGGGCCACATAGAGCAGCGCGTCCCTGTCATGGGGCAGCTTCGCCAGCACTTTGCGCCCGGCACCGTAGGCCTCCTCGTAGCGCTTGGCGTTGATGCTGGCCTGCGCGAGGAAACGCAGGGCCACCGTGTTTTCGGGTTCTTCGGCCAACACGCTCTGCAGCAGCTCGATGGCCTGCACGGGTTGGTTCATGGTGACGTTGCGGGCCCGGTTGATCTTGCGCACCAGATGCATCAGGTACTTGGGGTCCTTGTTCGTGTCCTGCTCGGCTTTCGGCGCCGATCCCGACAGGTAGCCCAGACTGCGCAGGCGGTCGAGTGTGCCTGGGTCGATGTCTTGGGCTTCCGCGGTAGCCTCGGTGTCTTCGCCTGTGAAGAGTTCGCACCAGGCTTCCAGACGACCGGCGATCTCGGGATGCTCGTGATAGACGTTGACCTGTTCGTTGGGGTCCTTCTCCAGATCATAAAGTTCGGACTCCGGCGCCCGGATGTAGGTCCAGCGCTCGGTGCGGATGCCACGCAGGTCGCTCCAGCCGTACTCGAGGGCCGGGGTGAGTGATTCCATGTAGGCCACCTTGGGGCCGTCCCAGTCGCCCGCGAGCAGCGGCAGCAGGCTGGATCCGCTGGCCGGCAGCAGATCCTGCCGCAGGCCGACGGCATTGAGCATCGTCGGCGCCAGATCCCGTGCCGAGACCAGATCGGGCGGGCGGCGTCCCCGAATCTGCTCGGGCGCCAGGACGTCCCACCCGCGTGGGGGGAGCAGCAGCAGCGGCGCGTCCTGCGAAACACGGTAGATGAGCATCCCGTGCGCGGGCTCACCGTGGTCTCCCAGTGCCTCGCCGTGATCGGCCACGATCACCACCCACGTGTTCTCGATCAGGCCCTCGCGCTCGAAGAACTCGTAGAGCCTGCGCACATGGGCGTCCATGTAGGCGATCTCTCCGTCGTACGGGAACCCGAACCGCTGCCCGTAGGGGTCCGGCGGAGTGTAGGGATAGTGGGGATCGTAGTAGTGCGCCCAGTGAAAGAAGGGCTTCTGGGCATGCTCCCGCAGGTACTCGATCGACAGGTCGGTCACATCCTCGGCCAGCCGCTCCACCACCGCATCCTCGCCCCGGACCTGGGGGGGGAAGTCGTCGTCGTAGTGGTCGAAGCCCTGGGCAATCCCGAACTCCTTCTCGAGCGGCATCGCGCCCACCACCGCACTGGTGGCGTACCCCTGCGACTTGAGCGCCTCGGCCAGGGTCACCAGCGTCGAGTCGAGGACGAAGACGCCGTTGGTCCGCACCCCGTGCTCGGTGGGATTGAGGCCGGTCAGGATCGTGGCGTGGGAGGGGAGGGTGATCGGAACCGAGACCACGGCATTCTCGAACAGGGCCCCGCGCGCCGAGACCTCATCTAGGAAAGGCGTGATGGGAAGGTGGTACCCATAGACGCCCAGACGGTCCTGGCGGGTGGTGTCGAGCGTGATCAGCAGGAGGTTCCAGGGGCCGCCCTCATCGGTGCCGGCCAGCCAGGGCTGCTCGATCGGGCCGGGCTCGGGGATGTCGGAGAGGGGATCCGGGCTGCACCCGGCCAGGAGGCACCCGGCCAGGAGGCTTCCGGCCATGAGGCACCCGGCCAGGAAGTACGCGCCCAGGAGGTGGCTTGCCAGGAGGCGCCCGGGCCGGATGCTGCCGGCCACGGATTCTGTGCCTCGACGCACCAATGTAGCTGTGCCAAACCTGCACATGCTGGAATGCTCCCTTTCTCTATCGTGACGCCTGATATTCCCTCGCCGCTCCCGGACGCGTCCGGTTTGCGCCCGGACCGGGGTTTGCCGCCGGCCTCCCAGGCTCCGTGCTCGCCGCCGGTCCATTCCGCCGGCTCCGTGCTCGCCGCCCCGAATTCCCTCGAGCCCAAGCCTGCCTTACCCCCTCCTGGAAAGAAAGCGCCAATCCGGGCAGGATAACCGGGCAGGACAACCGGGCAGGCCCAGTGGGCTTGGGGACAGAGCCGGCGGCGCTCAGGCTCCCCGGGGTGGCTCGTACCGTTCGTAGTAACCCAGGAGCTCGCCGGTTTGGTCGCGCACGGCCCGCATGTAGATCCGGTACTTTTCGTTGTCGGTAATCAAGCGCTCGTCTTCGCCGCCGCGCAGTGCCTCGAGCACCTCGAGCATCATCTGCTGGGACTGCGGGTTGTGGCAGTCCAGCAGAGAGCGTCCCAGCAGGCCCGCGCCCTCGCTGTAGTGGAGGGTCGCGGCTTCGTTCAAGAACAGGATCCGGTGCTCGGTATCGGCGACAAGCACAGGGTCCTTCATGCTGTCAAGTGCAGCGGCCAGGAACGATACCGGCTCGCCGGCCAGCGGGTCCAGATGCATGCGGTCCCCCAGGATAGACGTGAAACGAATCCGGTTTCGTGAGCGTACACCTTCCTATTGTCCTCGGGAGTCGAGGCAGGCGTCAACCATCGCCCGTCCCGGGGATTACCGTGTCCCCGGGCAACCGCGAGGCCAGCAGCCCGGCCAGCAGCCCGGGCAGCGGTCCGACCAGCAGCCGGGCCGGCAGCCGGGACGAGACGCCTATCATCCCATCTTGGCAGCCGCGGCCGCAATGCGGTAGGCTCTTTGGCTGGTCACGATCGTCCGCCGTGCGCATCGCCCCCCCGGCGCGGCGGGTCACGCGATAAGGAGGAAAGCATGTTCGAAGGCTTGAAGGAGAGATTCCAGCGCGTCGTTCCGGCGAGCGGCTTCTGTTCGCTGCGGGCGGTGCGGGAGATCAACGAGATCGTGCAGGTGAGGCAGAACGTCCTCCAGCCGATCCAGCGCTACGAAGACCAGGGCGTCATGGTCACCGTCATTGACGGCGGAGGCTATGGGTACGCGTCCACCTCCGATCTTTCCGAGGCGGGTCTGCGGGCGGCGGTTGAACAGGCGCAGATCTGGGCGACGCTCTCGGCTGGGCGGGCCGTGTTCGACTACGGCAAGGTGGCCATGCCGCACCCGAAGGGCAGCCATCGTTCCCCGATCGAGACCACGTGGGACTCGGTCTCGCTGGGCGAGAAGATCGATCTCGTCAAGCAACAGTGCGAAGGGCTCAAGATCGACGATCGCGTCGCCGACTTCACCGCCTCGCTATGGCACATCCGCAGCGACTCGCTCTATCTGACCAACGAGGGGGGTGAGGTGCACCAGGAGCTTCAGCGCCTCCTGCCGATTCTGCGCGTGACGGCCGCCGAGGGGACCGAGTCGCAGACCCGCACATTGGGCGCCGGCTCCTACGCGTTGCAAGGCGGGATGGAGATCCTCGATCAGGTGGGCTTCAAGACCGAGGGCCCGCGCCTGGCGCAAGAGGCGGTCGAGCTGCTGTCGGCCCCCAATTGTCCGACCGGGACCATGGACCTGCTTCTGGCGCCCGACCAGATGCACCTGCAAATCCACGAATCGATCGGCCATCCGCTCGAGATCGACCGCATCCTGGGTGATGAGCGCAACTACGCCGGCACCACCTTCGTCAAGCCCGAGTACATCGGCTCGTTCCGCTACGGATCCGATCAGCTCAACATCACGTACGATCCCACGATCGACAACCAATGGGCGTCTTTCTCCTTCGACGATGACGGGCTCGAAGCCGAGAAGCTCTTCATCATAGAGAAGGGCATCCTGAAGCGCGCCCTCGGCGGCCTCATCTCGCAGACGCGCAGCGGGCTGCCGGGCGTGGCCACGACCCGCGCCGACGGCTGGCGCCGCCCGCCGATCGACCGGATGTCGAACCTCAATCTCGAGCCGGGTGAGGCGACCTTCGATGAGATGATCGGCTCGATCGAGAACGGTATCTACATGCAGACGAACACCTCCTGGTCGATCGACGACTCGCGGAACAAGTTCCAGTTCGGCTGCGAGATTGGCCGGGTGATCGAGAACGGGAAACTGGGCGGCATCGTCAAGAAGCCCAACTACCGCGGTATCTCGGGCACCTTCTGGAACAACCTGAAGATGGTGGGCGACCGGTCCACCTTCCGGGTGCTCGGTGTGCCCAACTGCGGCAAGGGCGAGCCGAACCAGATCATGAAGGTCGGTCACGCCTCGCCCGTGGCCCTGTTCGCGGACGTCGAAATCTTTGGTGGCGAGTAAGAAGGGAGGCCTACGATGCAAGAGTTGTTCTACGGTATCGCCGATCATGCGGTCTCCCTCCTACAGGGTGATGAGGTCATCAATCTGAACTTCGAGGGAGAAGAGTCCGACTTCGTTCGGTTCAATCACAACCGGGTGCGCCAGCCCGGATCGGTGCGGTCGTGTGATCTGGGCATCGATCTGATCCGCGGCGCCACGCACGCCGAGATGCAGATTTCGCTCACCGGGGTGACGGCGGAAGATCAGGGGCGGGTGAAGCGTGCCATCGAGGATCTGCGTGGCCGTCTCGATCACATCCCCGAGGATCCGCACCTGCTGTATGCCACCGAGGTCAACTCCACCGAGCGCACGGGAGAGGACAATCTGCCGGCGCGCGAGGAGGCCGTGGCCTCGATCATCGAGAAAGGCGAGGGCAAGGATCTGGTGGGTATCTACGCCCAGGGTCCGATCTACCGTGGGTTCGCCAACAACCTGGGTCAGCGCAATTGGTTCGCGACGAGCAGTTTCAACTTCGACTACTCCTTCTATCTGCGTGACGATAAGGCGGTCAAGTCTTCCTACGCCGGGTTCGAGTGGGACGACGCGGCGCTGGCGCGCAAGATGGACGATGCGGCGAAACAACTCGAGATATTGAGCTTGGAGCCCAAGACCATTGCGCGCGGGAAGTACCGTGCCTATTTCGCGCCGGCGGCGGTCAATGAGATCGCCGGCATGCTGGGCTGGGGCGGCTTCGGTCTCAAGAGCCACAAGTCGAAGATTTCCTGCCTCATTCGTATGACTGAGGGAGACGCGCGTGTGCACCCGGCCGTATCGATGGTCGAGAACACGCGCGATGGCATCGCGCCTAACTTCGACAGCAAGGGCTTCATCAAGCCCGATCAGGTCGTCCTGCTCGAGCAGGGCGCCTTGAAGGATCCGCTCGTCAGCCCGCGAACCGCCAAGGAGTACGGCGTGCCGACCAATGCCGCGCCCGGCGGCGAGTGGCCCGAGTCATTCGAAATGGCGGCGGGGGATCTGGAGCAGGAGCAAGTCCTGGAGAAGCTCGGCACCGGCGCCTACATCAACAACCTGCACTACCTCAACTATTCGGATCGCATGGCCTGCCGGCTGACGGGCATGACCCGCTTCGCGACCTTCTGGGTCGAGGACGGCAAGATCGTCGCGCCGCTGAATGTCATGCGCTTCGATGAGTCCTTCTACCGCATGTTCGGGGAGAATCTGATCGCGCTGACCAAGGAACGCGAGATGATCCTGGAGAACATGACCTATGGAGGACGGCAGGTGAGCAGCGCGCGGCTGCCGGGGGCTTTGGTGGAGGACTTTGCCTTCACGCTCTAAGGTGGCCCGATGCGATCCGCATCGGCGCCGTGACATTATCGTCCAGATATCGCCCCGCGCCGGGGGAGCATCCTCCGGCCGCGGGGCGATCGTTCACCGGCGGGAGCCTCAGGTCGCGAGCCGGGGCTCGGGCCGGGTGGGCTCGCAGACATCCGGCAATGCACTCGGGCCTTGTCAGGATCTACGACTTCCTTCCGGCATCTACCCAGCCTGCTCTGGGCGATCTCCTGATTATCGTTCGTCGTCAATCCAGGGACACTGCGTGGGGACTGACCGTCGAGTGGGCAGGAGGTGGGTGATACCGAAGGAGCGACCATGAACATCGATTTCAGTTCCTACCTGCAAGGCCTGGGCAACTGGCTTCTCACGAGCGGCTTGCAGATTCTACTCATCATCGTGATTGCCATGGTGGTGCTGCGCATCCTCAAGGGCATCGTGCAGCGCGGCTTCTCACGAATGGAGAAAGGGCGGAAGGATCCCGAGTTCGCCAAGCGCTCAGATACCTTGAGCGGTATCTCGGCCAACATCATCGGTGTCGTCGTGCTGATCATTGCCGCGATGATGATCCTGGAGGAGTTCGGCATCGACATCGGGCCGGTGCTGGCCGGCGCGGGGGTTCTCGGTTTGGCCGTTGGATTCGGTGCCCAGAATCTCGTCCAGGATGTGATCAGTGGTTTCTACATCCTGATGGAGGATCAGATCCGCGTGGGCGACGTGGTTCAGATCGCCGGCAAGGGCGGTCTGGTGGAACGGGTGAGTTTGCGGCTCACCGTCATCCGGGATCTGGCGGGCAATGTGCATTATGTGCGCAACGGTCATATCGACGTGGTCACCAACATGACGAAGGAGTACTCGATGTATGTCTTCGACGTCGGGGTGGCCTACCGGGAGGACACCGATGAGGTCGTGGAGGTGCTGCGCGAGATCGCTGCGCAGATGCGCACCGAGCCCGCCTTCAAGGATGACATTCTGGACGATCTCGAGGTCCTGGGCGTAGATCAGTTCGCCGATTCGGCCGTGATCATCAAGACCCGCATCAAGACCAAGCCGATCAAGCAGTGGTCTGTCGGGCGCGAGTTCAACCGCCGGATGAAGAAGGCCTTCGACGAGCGCAACATCGAGATTCCCTTCCCGCATGTCACCGTCTACGCCGGCGAGGACAAGGACGGCAGCGCGCCGCTCTTCCCGGTGGAAACGAAGGATAGAACGAAGGATACGCAGGCCGCGCCCCCCAGCGCGTGAGACAAGGGTCAAACGGCAGATCTTCCTGCTTGGCAGGAAGATGCGCGCGCGGGCTGTTCGATGGACGACCGCTCGGCGCTCGTGAGTGGTTTCGTGTATAATGGGAGCCGTGGATCTGTGGCGGTGGTCGCCGTCATGACCGACCCAACGGAGGCCAACGAGATGAAGCCCGTTCAAGCCTATTCGCGCATGCGAGGCATGTCCATCGTCGTCGCCGGTCTCGTGCTGCTGACCGGCGCGATTCTCGTTCCCGGCGCGGCCGACGCCTACGAGCTCGGCCACCGCACGGTCACCTTCTACGATCCGGAGCGATCGAATCGCGAGATTTCGACCGAGATCTACTATCCGGCCGACGTGGCCGGGGACGACGTCCCCCTGGCCGAGCCACCGGCCGGAGGATTCCCCGTGGTTACCTTCGGCCATGGATTCGTGATGTCGATCGATGACTATGATTTCCTGTGGGAGGGCCTGGCGCCGGCCGGTTACATCGTAGCCTTGCCCCGCACCGAGACCGGATTCTCGCCCGATCATCTGGACCTTGGACTGGATCTGGCCTTCCTCTGTCGTGCGCTTCGGGACGAGGGCGAGGATCCCGCGTCGCCCTTCTTCGGCAAGGTCGCCGCAACCTGCGCCGTCAGCGGCCACTCGATGGGCGGGGGAGCGAGCTTCCTCGGAGCGGCCTCGGACCCTTCGGTCACCGCCCTCTTCAACTTCGCCGCCGCCGAGACCAACCCCTCGGCCATCGGCGCCGCTGCCCAGATCACGGCCCCGGCCTTGCTCTTCGCTGGGTCGCTGGACTGCGTCACGCCGCCTCCCAACCACCAGCAACCGATGTATGACGCGCTGGCCTCCGATTGCCGCACCTACGTCGAGCTGCTGGGCGCCAGCCACTGTCAGTTCGCCGAGTACAATTACTTGTGCAGCCTGGGGGAACTCGGGTGCCAGGATCCCGAGATCTCTCGCCAAGAGCAACACGCGCTCACGCTGCTGTTTTTGATTCCCTGGCTCGATGCCTTCTTGTACGAGGATGCCTCGGCGTGGGACACCTTCCAGACGCTGCTCGCGGAGACGCCGGGCATCGTGTACGAACAGGACTGCGCCATGAGTGGTCTGGATGACCTGGTCGAGGTCATCGATTCGCTACCGCCGGGGGGCGCGGCTGATCCGTTGCTCTTCGAATCTCCCTCCGTGGTGATCGCGGGTGCTCCGGCTACGCTGCGTCTCTACTTGCCCGCCCCAGGCAACCTGCACGTGACCATTCACGATGCATCTGGGCGCCGCATGGATGAACGGAGTCGTTTGGCCATGACCGCGGGCTGGCACACGCTCACATGGGATACGCACAGCGGTGCTGGCGGGACAATGGCGGCCGGGGTCTATTTCGGCCGAGCCAGTCTCTTGGCGGGTGAGCGGGGGCAGTTCGTGGGCAAGACACGGTTCACGCTGCTGCGTTAGAGCCCAGGTTGATCGAACCAGGCTGATCGAACCAGGCTGATCGAACCAGGTTGATCGAGCCCAGGCTGATCGAACCAGGCTGATCGAACCAGGCTGATCGAACCAGGTTGATCGAGCCCAGGTTGATCGAGCCCAGGCTGATCGAACCAGGCTGATCGAACCAGGTTGATCGAGCCCAGGCTGTTTCAGCCTGGACTGTTCGGGCCTGGACTGACCGAGCAGCCGTTCCTACGCCCCGCTGGGGGGGGGCGCAGTTGTCGGCAAGCTCCCGGTATGGCGACGGCGGAATCCACCGATGGCTCGAGTGACCGGTTCACGGCACCATTTCCCGGATGGGTGAGATTCTAGGAAATCGGATCCTCTGGACCGCGATCGCGGCGGATGCCAGCGCGCAGCTTCTCAAGGCGGTCTTCGTGCTGCTCCTGGACCGGAAGTGGAGCGCGGAACGGCTGTTCGGTTCAGGCGGCATGCCTTCCTCGCACTCCGCTTT
Source organism: uncultured bacterium (assembly GCA_964573295.1). GTDB lineage: Bacteria > Eisenbacteria > RBG-16-71-46 > CAIMUX01 > WJJG01 > CAYQJL01. The sequence continues at coordinate 36,916 of CAZNJE010000011.1, forward strand.
CGTGAGCGCGCTGGCCGCCGGCGTCGGGATCGAGGAGGGCTTCGGTAGCCCGCTGTTCGCGATGGCGGCCGTTTTTGCGCTCATCGTCATGTATGACGCCACGAGCGTGCGGCGAGCGGCCGGCCTCCAGGCTCACGTTCTCAATGAGCTGGTCGTGCGTTTGAGCCATGTTCTCGACGAGGGGTTCAAGCCGGAAACCCTGAGAACTCTTCTGGGACACAGCGTCCCTCAGGTGGTCGCTGGGTTGGGTTTGGGGGTGGCCGCGGCGCTGGTGTCCTTTGCCGGCTGAGGCGCCACCACGCGCACCGCCTGCGGCCGGATCTGGATGGTGACCGGTGTTTGACCCAATGGTTCACCGTCCATTTGAACCGCCATGGGATCGGGGGTCTCGATTCGCACTTCCTCGACCTGAACGTGTTCGGTCCGCCAGGGGTCGAACCGCTTGCCGACGATCGCGTGGAGCAGGAGTCCCACTAGATCGAGAACGGTTCCGCGACGGGTAACGATGAGATCCAGGCGACCATCGCGTTCACTGATCTCCTTCTCGAGCGCATCGCGCATCGGCAGGAACACACCGGTGTTCGTGACCAGGATCGAGCTGGTTCGCCAGCGGCGACGCCGGCCGGCGACGTCCAGAGTGACTCTGCGCGGACGGATCTTCAGGATCGTGCGAAACACGGCGGTGACATAGGCCAGGTAGCCGAGTTCGCGCTTCATCTCGCGCGAGGTGTCGCGCACGAGTTCGGCATGGGCGCCAATGCTCGTGCTGATGAGAAAGTGGCGATCGGCTTCGACCACGAACCCCGCATCGATCTTGATGACCGCACCCTGTTCGATGACCTCGAGGGCCTCTTCGAGATCCATGGGGTATCCGAGAGCCCTAGCCAGCACGTTCGCCGATCCCTTCGGGAGTATGGCCAGAGGAAGGGTGGATCGGGATCGGAGCAGGATGTCGGCTACCGAGCGGATCGTTCCATCCCCGCCGGCCACGAGCAGTAGATCGTAGTTGCCGGCTATGGCTTCGTGGACGTACCCGGCCAGATCATCGCCTCCTTCCCAGTCACGAATCACGAACTCGGACGTCTGCCGGTGAAGCCGACGTTCGATTCTTCTTCGCCTATCTCCGCCGTCCTTCTGCCCCGCGGCCTCGTTCCATATGACGATGACCCGTCCCATTCCGGACATGGCGGTTCACTCCTCCGGATGGCCTTCAGGATTCTTCGCTTCCAGTTTCTTGCCGCTCGACGCCTTGCCGTGAAGATAGCATCCCCGACCCCACCGGAGGATCAGGAGGTGAGCGCATCTCTCCTCGGGGGAAGGCGGATTTGCTGGATCCATGAATCCCCTTCCGCCCAGTGAGAGCACCGGGGCGATAGGGTGACGCCTGCCCCGGTGCATAGGACCGGGCTCGCCCTAGACCAGCCTCTCCGGTTCCCGCATCGGGGGACCGCGGCGGATCTCGGGTGTCGATCAGGTTCCTCCCCATGGTCTCCCGTGAGGGGGCGACCTACCGTCAAGCGCGAGCAGATCGCTGATTCCGCACTTGCGGATGCCGCACGGATCACGCGAGCGGGGCCAACATGTCGAACGCGGTTGGAACACGGCCCGGCCGGGAACATGGACGGGTGAATCCAAAGGGAGAAGAAACGGAGGAGATCATGCTGCTTCTAAACGCGCTACGCCCTTGGCTGCATTTCAAGCGAGATCGGGGTACGCTTCACCAGGGCCGGCTTCAGAACCGGCGCGATCGACGACCGTCTCATGATGGCGCCGCCCCCCGCTTCAGACCCAATCGTGCCCTGTTGCCGGATCGTTCTCGCCTCGCGGGTTTGGTCTTCGCGGGTCTTCTTTTTTCAGGGTTTTTCTTCGCCACCGGAACGAGCCAGGCGCAGATCGAAGGCGCCAGCTACACTTTGCAGCCCAGCTACTCGATCCTGCGCTGGAACAGCGACGTAGGCATTGAAGACACCGAGCTGCTCGGAGGCCGTCTGGCCCTCAATCTGGGGAAGTACGTGGCGTTGCAGGGCTTCTACTTGACCCGCTCGGATGTCGAGACCGACTTCGCCAGCATCGACCTCGAGGATCAAGGCGGCAGTCTGGTCCTGGACCAGGAAATGGATGTCCGCCACTACGGTGCCGACGTCGTCTTCAACCTGAGCACCGGACCGGTTGTTCCCTTCCTCAAGGCGGGCGGCGGCATCATTACATTCGACACCGCCGTCGGGGGTGAGCAGGATCAGATCGCCGCCAATCTCGGGGGCGGCGTCCGCTTCGGGATCGACCGCCTCAACGTGGAGGTCTTCCTGGAAGACAAGGCTTTCCGCGTCAACCGGTATGATCTCGGTGTGATAGAGAACGAGGATCTCATCCCCGCCGAAGACGATGACGAGGTGCGCCACAATCTCACGGTGGGCGCCGGACTCAACTTCCACTTGGGCGGGTATTCCGGTGAGAGCCTGACAGAGACCGATCGCGCGGTGGCCGACCGATTCCGCAGTGGGCTGTCCGGACTGTCGGTGCCGGTCGAGCTCTACGCCGGGCGGCTCGATTTTGACGATGATGTCGCGCTGGCCAGCCAAGAGATGGTCGGGGTCCGCACGGGTGTCGACTTCGGACACTACTTCGGGGTGCGCGGCTACTACTGGCGAGGGGTGAACGATGACTTCGACGATACCGAGCCGATCGAGAGCTGGGGAGGCGAAGCCAACTTCCGTCTCAATGCCGGCCAGGGCACGGTTCCGTATCTGTTGCTGGGTGTCGGACAGCTTGCCTTTCGCGAAGAGTATCGTGATGAAACACAAGAGAAACGCGACGACAAGACGATGCTGATCCTGGGAGGCGGACTGGATCTGTCTCTGGGGGACAACCTGGTGCTGCGACTGGCGGCGCGGGATCATCTCTTCAGTCAGAAGGACCTCGAGGACGTGGCTGCCTCCGACGAACTGGCATCGAACTGGATGCTCAGCGCGGGCATTCAGATCGGGCTGGGTGGCAGCGGCCCCGAGTCGATCTCATACCAGCGGGCGCGCGCCGAGGCCCGCGCGAGCGATCGCGCCGAGGCGCAAGCTGGGGGTCGCCAGGCGCGGCCTGAGAAGACACAGGCTGGAGATGCCTACCCAGAAGAGAAGCAGCGAGACGCCTACCAGGACGAGAGGCAGCGCGACGTTCCAGCGCGACAGGCGTCGATGTCCGGGGGTACCGGTCAAGAGATGATGATGACCCATCCGGTGTCGGAGACCGATATCGATATCGACACCGGCCGGCCGTCGAACGCCACCCGCTCCGTTCGCACAACCCAAGGTGACCGCATCGTCACCTTCCCTGTGCCCAACCAGGGGGAAATCTACGTTCGCTACGGTCAGCCCGGCGGCGTGAGCATCCAGAGTAAGACCGAGAACCGCACCGATCTGCAACCGGACGACGTGGCAATGAAAACGGGCGGGACGGCCAAGGACACGGCGCGATCGGAGCCGCCGCGATTGGACGAAGAAGCCGTCCGCCAGGCGGTTGAAAAGGAGCTCCGCCAGGAGTTTCGGGATCGGGAACGGCGCATGCCGGTCCAGGAAGCCGCGCCGCAGTTCGGCTCTCCCGGCAGCATCCACGAGCTGGCCGAGCTTCTATCGGCGCAGATCGACGAGAAGATCGAGAAGCGCATCGAGGAGGCGTTCGCTCGCCGCATGCCGATCGGTGAGGGAGAAGCCCGTAGGACTGAGTTCGAGGTCGACGTGACCGCGCCCACCGAACGTGAGGCCCCGCAGCGCGAGGTCACGCGGCATGAACCTACGGGGCGTGAAGCTCCGCAGGTTCGGCGGGCCGAGTACGAACAGGCCGAGGCGCCGGAGTACGCCATGGAGCCGCACCGCATGAGTCCCCGGCAGATCAACTCCTATGTCGGCGCCACGGTGAATGATCCCGATCAGGCGCTCTTCGGGGCACGCTTGAATCTGGGTACCGTGACGGCGGATTCACCGCTACTACTGCTGCCCGAGGTGGCGATCGGTGTCGGGAGCGGCGGACCCTCGTTCATGGTCACCGCCAATCTGATGTATCAACTCTACGACGTGGTCTCCCGCGGGGATTGGTCTCCGTATGCAACCGCCGGAGCTGGCCTGCTGACCTTCGACAGCGACGTCGGCGGCCGGCCCGACGCGGAAGGCGTCTTCAACCTGAGCTACGGCGTCGTCATCAACTTGGGTGGGTACACGGCCTACGCGGAGCATCAGGGGATCGACCTGTTCGACCTTCATCGCATCCTGGCGGGAATCCGGTGGGACCTCTAGGTCAGTGCGCGGTCAACTCGCGCGTGGCCGCACCCGGCCGCTCGGGATCGAATCGCACCAGCGAGAGTTCGGGGCCGTCGTGGCAGCCGCAGATGGCGACCGTCGTGCCCAGGCTCTCGCGCCAGACACCGGTCAGGCGGGGTGCCTCGTGAATGTGGCCGTGCAGGGTGAGGCGTGGTTGCCAGCGCTCGATCAGCCGCTTGATGGCGATACTGCCCACGTGCACGTCTACAGGGACATGATCGATCATGTGTCCGTCGAGGGCGGCGCGATCCAGGTTCGTGGCGTACGGCGGCGAGTGGAAGAGCAGCAGGGTCCGCCGCGGATCATGGTCCCGGGTGAGCTCCTCGAGGTCTTGGGCCATCGTGGCGTGACGGGTGATGTGCGACTCGACCGGTACGCTGCGGCGCCCTTCCTCGGGTGAAACACAGCCTGGATCCACATAGCGCGACACGTCGTAGCGCTCCCAGTCCTTGAGCAGGAACGGTGTGGGCGGCACGTACGAATACCCGCAGACCGTATAGGGCCCGAGCCGGACGGCCTTCATGTGGATGCACTCGAGGAGTCCTTCAGCCTCGGCCTCGAGCACCAGCGGCTCGAGCGCGCGAGGGTCATCGTTGCCCAGAATCACCAGGATGCGCGGGGCCGGCCGCCCGCAGCGTTCGGCCCGGAAGGCCACCCGCCGCAGTCCCGGATAGAGAATCTCCGAGACCAGCTCGGCCGGCGACCCGTGGATCGAGAAGAGGTCGCCGCCGATCAGCAGGGCATCGGGGAGCTCCTCTTCGAGCGCACGCAGCAAGCTTCGATAGCGTTCGGGACTGCCGTGAAGGTCGGATGTGAAGAAACAGCGCATGGTCCCATCGCTCCGCAGGGCCGTCTCACACGACCATTTCACACGACTGTCGGCTTTCCCAACACCAGGGACCGCGCGGCATCGGTTACGGCGCCGATCTTGACGGCGTAGCTGGTCTGGCGCTCGATGTCAGCGTCGGTGACGATGTGGACGTCGAGTAGGCGATCGGTCCGGTAGCCGGTGCGCAGATAGTTGACCTCGGCCAGGCACAGGCTCCAGCCATCGAGCCAGCGGGCGAGCTCGGCACGCTGCTGATCTGAGCCGCGGAAGTGCACCAAGAGGTCGATGTCACTGCCCGGGCCGGCGGTGGCGTTCTTGGTGCTGCCAAAGATGTAGAGTGCCACCACCCCGAGCTGCTCGGCGTCGATCTCCTGGGCGATCCGGTCGGCCATCTTCTGGCGCCACTGCCAGAACTGGATGGGTTTGTAGGCGGCCTCATCGTCATAGGAGGGGAGCTCGGAGCGGCTCTCGTCGGGGGCGGTTAGGTACCCCACCGCCTCGCCCAGGTCGGCGTTCTGCAGAATGCGCAGGACACGTCCGTCAGCCGCCGCCGGGACGTCGATGACGCGGATCACTTCGGCCAGTGCATCGCGACCAGGCAGCAGCTTCGGCAACAGGTTCGGCGCGCGCGTCAAGAAGCGCTCGTTGAAAACGACGCCGTTCTCGTCGGGATAGAGCGGCAGGTAGCGAATGCGCGCCTCCACCAGATCCTGGAAGAAGTGGGTGCCGAAAGAGAGGTCGGGAACGTAGCCGCCCCGCCGGCGCGCGATCTCGATCAACATGGCCGTATTGCTGATGTCGGCGTAGGTCACGTTGACGCCGAGCTTCAGATCGCCGCGGCTGCCCCAGCGCCCGGGGCCCAACAGGGCGAACTGACGCTTGGGCAGGAGCTTGTTGAGCCGGCCGACCGCGCGTCCCACCGCGACGAGCTCCTCGCGGGTCTCGATGTCGGCATAGGCGGCCGGGTCGACATAGACCAGGTGCGTAAGATCGGGCACATACCCATTGGAGACATAGCGCTGGGCGGTGAAGACGACGTCCTTCGTCTCCAGATCCTTCGGGATGGGGGCCGGCGCGGAGTCGCCGACATTGCTTTGCGGGCGGCATTGCAACAGGTAGAAGTGCTCCCCGTCATGAGCGAACTCCAGGTCTACCGGCGTGGCCAGGTGCGTCTCGAGCAAGGTGATCATATTGCGCATGTGCTTCAGGAAGGGCGTATCGGCGAACAGGCTCTGGCAGGTGACGACCAGATCGTCACGCTCAGGATCGACCAGCATGGGCTGGGCTTTCTGGAGCATGCCGTCCTTGAGCACCGAGAAGACGCGTTCCATCATAGGGTAGTTGTTGCCGCACTCGCGCACCAGTTCGCGGATCGAGCGCGTCTCCCACTGGCACGTCTCGAGATTGATCAAATCCAGCTTCTGCGGCGAGTAGCGCACGATCTCATCGATCGCCACATTGGCGCGCAACTGAGGTTTGCCCGGCACCGCCAGGATGGGGTAGTCGTCGGGCACGCGGTCGACGGCGCGGGTGCCCAGTCCCGCCACGATGCGCAGCAGGCCGTCCTCGCGCTTGATCCGCGGCGACCAGCGAAAGTCGTTGTGGCTGAAGGCCACTCCGGCGAAGGCCGGCAGGAAATACCGTCCCACCCGTGTGCCGACGACCGCCTGGATCAGGATGCCCATCTCTTCGTTGAACTCGAGCAGCCCGTGATCGCGGCGGTACTCGATCGGGTCGGGACCGAAGGTGGAAGCGTAGACCTCGGCGATCGCATCCATAAGCGCGGCCAGGCGCTCTTCTTTCGTACCTTGGTTGGCCAGGAAAAGGCTCTTGTACTTGCCCGAGAAGGCCGTGCCCAGACGGTCTTCCAGAAGGCTCGAGCTGCGCACGATCAGCGGCACCTCGCCGAAGTCGTCCAGCGCAACCGAGAGCCCGTTGATGACCCGAGAGGTAAAGGAGCTGGACTTGAACAAGCGCACGATGCTGGGGTACTCGTCGCGGACCGAGTCTATTTCCTTGTACTTCTGCTCGATCACATCCTGAAGGTCGTTGTGGGCGACGAAGTCGAGCAGGCCGTCGGACGCGACGAACCAGGTGCGCGGGATGCGCACCTTGCCCACGGGCATCTCGTCGCTGCGCGTCAGTTCCAGTACCTTGGGGGCCAGCACGAGACCGGCGCCCTTGCCGCCCAGCTTCCCGTGACTGCCGGCGGGCATGATGATGTGGTCGACGAGCTGGACGAAGTCGTCGATGTCCATGAACTCCTTGGCCGTCCGCACGAAATCGAGTTGCTCGGTCAGGAGACGCTGGGTGAGCGAAACGCGCAGGCTCTTCAGGGTCGAGGCCGGCAGGTCGCGCCCGGCCAGGACCTGGTTGAATCGCCGCAGCGCATCGGCCAGTTCGGGCACGGAGGAACGCAGGTTGTTCAGCGTCTGCATGAAGCCGCTGGCCTTGTCCTCGACCATCCACTTCTGCACGCGGGAGAGGATCTCGTCGGTGCTCACGTGCCGGGCAGCGAGCTCGAAGGGCTCATCGCTCAGCAGCACCGACAGATCGGGCTCGCTGCGTTCACTGGGCATATTCGTCTCGCCCGTGACCTCGCCTGGGAGCTGGTCGGCGAGCCCGCCCGGGATGCCGCCACCGGCGCCCCCCGCGGCCGTGCCGGCGAGCATGCGCCGGGCTTCTTCGACGCCGATCCGCGTCAGGTGGTTCAGCATCCGCCGGGCGATGCGCAGGTACAGGCTCTTGTCCGAGTCCCGTAGCAGGCGCACCGGTGCCCGCCAGGCGTCCTCGCGATTCTCGCTGCGGGAGGCGCCGGCATCCTTCAGATTCCGTTGCATGCCCTTCAGGTGCTGGTAGAAGGCGAAATGGCTGAGCCGGTCGGCCAGGGTTTCGACGAGCTGACGCTCTTCCTTGAGGAAGGGCCCCTCGTCCTCGGCGGGGCGCTCCTGGGTATAGTAGACGGCGAGGTGGCCCACTTCCTCGTCCTGGACGAGAAGCGGAACCTCGAGGAGCCAGGGGGTCTCCTCGAACGGTTCGGAGAAGTAAACGCGCCCTTCGTAGGTCAAGAGCGCCTGACACACCTCCGGATACTGGAATCCCTGCGGGATCGCGCGGATCACTCCCTGGAAGACCTCGTCGAGCGATGCGTCTGAACGGCTGAGCAGCTCCTCCACTTGGTAGAAGCAACTCAGCTCCTTGGCGCGCTCCTGCAATTCCGCGAGCAATCGGCGGTGGGATCGAGCTGGTCTGCGCATCGTCGGTCTCGCCCCCTTCGCATGTCTCATCCGGCGTCTGCCCCCCTGGCTTGGTCGGAAGGCTGGCTGGGCTCGCCGTCCGATGGCCGGTCGCCGGGTTCGGCGGGCCGCCGGACCACGCCCCGGCCCCGGCAGCCGTCCACGGTCACCGACGCTGGCGCGGTCAACCGGACGTGGCGCACGAACTCGGTCTCACTGACCGCGTCTTGCCGGTCGAGCCATTCCCAGTCTATCCGATGCTGGCCGTGATGTGGCACGGAAAGGTAAAGGACCTGGCAGCCGATGAGATTGTGGAAGAAGTGCGATCCCTGGCTCAGATCGGGGTTCATCTGCGGCAGGGTGGCCTCGACGATGACCCGCGAGCCGCACACCTGTCCCCACTCCACGGGAACGCCCAGCCAGGGGTCGGAGGAGCCCCAGCGCCCGAATCCGATGAGCATGTAGGGGGCGCCCTCCTGCAGAAGCTGCGTGTTGATCCGCTCGAGTTCCTGCGCGATGCGCGGCGTGTGCCGGGCCTCGAAGGTCCGCGGCTTCAGGTAGACCACATCCCGGATCCCTTCCTGCACACCGTTGCCGAGCACGCGCGTGGAGGCGAGGAGGATGTCTTCTCCCTCGAGCTCTTCGGCCGGCAACTCGACCGATTCGCTGGTGACCAACATCGGGCGCACCTGCAGGAATCCGAAGCGGGCCTTTCCGCTCGATTCGCGAGGTAAGGTGATCGCGAACTCGATCTCGACGGGGGCGCCGAGCGCTGTCTCGGCCAGTTCCAGAAGATGGCGGATGAGCTCGTTGAGCGGGAAGAGGCCCAGCTCCAGCAGCGGGGCGAAGTTCAGCACGCGGGGGCCGGCCGCGCTCATGCCGGGCCGTAGCCGGTCGGAGCGCGGATCGAAGCTCGAGACCAGGTTCTCCAGCGTGCCGTCGGTTTCGGCGGCGGTCAGATCGTCGCGGGTGAGGTACTCGGTCTCGCGCGTGGGATCGGGCGGCGGGGGCGCGCCCATGTTGACCGACCAGAACTGGGTCTGGGTGTTCTTGAGCAAATCGCCGATGTTCGCGAACGGGGCCGGGGCCTTGGGGTAGCGGGGACAATAGGTCCAGGACAGCCCCCCGTCGACGATCTGCTTGCCCAGGCCCAGCGCCAGGCTCACGACACCGTCCTCGGGCCGGGCCCGACCCGAGGGGTAGTAGTTGTAAGACCGGGCCACCCCCGAGAGGGTGGGGTAGTACCGGTCGCCCCGCCGCTCGCCCACGATCTCCTGCACGATGATCGCCATCTTCTCCGTCTCGGGAGGCTGCTGGATCGAGTGCAGGTAGCTGCGAGCCTGGCGGAAGAAGGTGGAGGCATAGACGTACTTGACCGCCTCGACCAGGTGCCGGAAGCGACGCTCCACATCAGGCTGATTGTTCGGCGTCATCTTCGTGCCGTAGACGCCCGCCATCGGGTGGCGCAAAGCGTCCTCGAGCAAGCTGGATGAGCGGACGGCCAGAGGCGTGTGCACCTTATCGACGATGCCCCACAGATCGCCCACGTGTTCGGCCGGCAGGTCTACCTGCTGCATCCGATGCGCAATGCGATCGTCGGGCATCCCGGCCAGTTCTTCGCGGTCGAGGTGATTGCGGGCGAGGACGCTGTCGAAGATGTCGGTGGTGATGACCGTCAGGGTCGGGACGGCGACCTCGAACTGGGGGAAGGCGGATGGATCGAACGGCGCCAGGATCTCATCGCGGATGCGAAGCAGTCCGGATGCCTTGCCGCCGATCTCCCCCTGTCCGATGCGCGTGAAGGTCTCGTCGGCGCCGAAGAATTGCCGGCCGTATTCGGGCAGGGGGTCGCGGCCTTTCCGTTCCATGGAGACCTCCTGGTGGGTAGGCGCGTCGTGAGAAGGGGGGCGCCGGGCGCGAGCGTCGCGAGTCGCCGCGCCCGGCGACCAGTAGCCTAGACCCAGCCGCGATCGCGGCAGGCCTGGGCGACCCGATTGATGGCGACCACGTAGGCGGCGTCGCGCATGTAGATGCTCTGCTTCTGCGCCAGATCGCTGACGGCGATGTAGGCGCTGGTCATCTTCTGGTCCAGGCGCGCCAGCACGTCGTCCTTGGGCCAGTAGTAGTTCATGTTGCTCTGAACCTGCTCGAAATAGCTGCAGGTCACCCCGCCGCCATTGGCGAGGAAGTCGGGCAGCATGAAGATGCCGCGCTTGTGGATCACCTCGTCGGCCTCGGGCGTCGTGGGTCCGTTGGCGCCCTCGGCGATCACCTTCACCTGCTGACTGATGCGGCCGACGTTCTCGCCCGTGACCTGGTTCTCGAGCGCGCAGGGCATCAGGATGTCGACATCCTGCTCGATCCAGGCCTCGCCGGGCAGCACTTCGTAACCCAGGTCGGCCGCCTTGGTCTTGTCGATCCCGCCGAAGCGGTCGGTGATCGCCAACAGCTCCTCGAGGTGGATGCCCAGCTTCTTGCGGAACGTGTAGGAGGTCTGGTCGGCCTGATCCCAGCAGGAGACACAGATCGTCTTGCCGCCCATCTGTTCGTAGAGCTCGATGGCGTATTGGGCCACATTGCCGAAGCCCTGCACGGCAGCCGTCGTGTTCTCGGGTTTGATCCCGAGCTGCTTGAGGGCCTCGCGCAGCGTGTAGACGACGCCGTAACCAGTGGCTTCGGTGCGGCCCAGTGAACCGCCCATGCCCACCGGCTTGCCGGTGATGAGCCCTGGGTAGTGGCCGCCGTGGATGTGCTCGTACTCATCGAGCATCCAAAGCATGTGCTGGGCGCTGGTCATGACATCCGGGGCCGGCACGTCGGTCAGCGGGCCGACGTCCTTGGCCAGCTGGCGGATCCAGCCACGGCAGATCTGCTCCTGCTCGCGCGGGCTCAGATGGTGCGGGTCACACACGACCCCGCCCTTGCCGCCGCCCAAGGGCAGGTCGGCCACGGCGCACTTCCAGGTCATCCACATCGAGAGCGCGCGCACGGTGTCGATCGTCTCTTGCGGGTGGAACCGAATGCCGCCCTTGGCGGGTCCGCGAGCGTCGTTGTGCTGGCAGCGGAAGCCTTGGAACACTTTGACCGTCCCGTCGTCCATGTGGATCGGGACCGAGAAGTGGTACTCGCGCATGGGCCTGCGAAGCAGGTCCCGCGTGCCTTGGTCGAGGCCGATCAGGTCCGCGATCTTGTCGAACTGAGCCTGAGCCATGTGAAACGCGTTGAAGGATTCCTTGGCCGCCATGATTCTTGACCCCCCCTCTGGGTACCCGGGTCCCGGGCGCTGCGGCGCCGGGCTTCCCGGACCAGGAATGTGAAACAGCCGGGCGATGCTTCGATGCCCGGTGAACACCCTCGCGGTTTGCCGGCGGGCGGTCCGGATTCGCCGGGCTCGGGCGGGTCCGGCCTGGAAGGGCCGCTCCTGCCGGAGCCGGGGGCCGCCTTGGGCGCCTCGCGACAGTGGGAGTATCGTCTAGAGACAAGGCCGGGCGCATCGGCCCGCAGGTGGGTTTTGGGTACGCAATTTTGCGTAGTCTGCCGGATTGCCGGGTCCACCGGCAACCTGCCCGCGGCCAAGGGATAAGCCCTTCATTCCGCATCCTCGAGGGTTTTCCATTCCTCCCAGGGCGTATATCTTCCTTTCCAGCGCGTGCCCGGGTCGTGTCTCGGCCGGCATGATCGGCACACGCCCGGAGGACCCGGCCATGGCCCAGATTCCGAATGGTAGTGATCTCGCGGGGCTGATCGAGGAGCATCGCATCGGTATCCTCTCGGCCTGGATCGATGCGCTCTTCGAGCTGCGCGAGGCCCACTACCGCGACTATGCGCCCGATACCGTACGCGCCTGGGCCGCGACGGGGCTGCGTGCCGCCGCCGGTGCTCTCCAAGGCCAGACACCCGGCACGTTGCCTGGTCCGGCCGAGGAAGTCAGCCGCGTGCTGAGCGCACACGGGTTCACCATCGAGCAGGTCATCGAGGGGCTCTTGCTGCTGCGCCAGGTGGTCGAGCCGTTTCTGCGGCGGGTCTACGGCCGGGATTCGCAGCAGATGGCCGGAGCGATGCGGGTCTGGGACGCTGGTCAGCGCCGGCTGCTCGGCACCGTGGCGCAGGCTTTCGCGGCCGAGATGCTGCGCAACCTGGAGCGGGCGCGGGCGCGCACCGCATCGATGCTCGCGGCTGCGGAGACGGCGGGGAGTTCGCTGGACCTACCCACCGTGTACGAGCGCACGGCGTCGATGCTCGCCGCGGCGCTGCCGGTCGATTTCTGCGCCGTCTTCGAAGGTGATGAACGGGCCGAGACCTTCTGGCATCAGACCAGCGTGGGCCACCTGCCGGAGGAGCGGCTGCAACCGCTCCTGACGCGCCCTCTGCGACCGGCCATCGATCCGCTGGTCCGGCGCGTAATCGAGGCTCCCTACCGCGGGCCGCAGCAGAGCAAGTACAAGGATCCGTTCCTTGGCCAAACGACCTGCCGGGCTCTGCACCTGGCGACCGCCTGCCTCATTCCCATCGCGACCCCCGACCGGGTTCAGGCGCTCGTCCTGTGTGTGACCACCGAGGAGAACTCGAGTCCGGCCGATGCGATCGAGGAGCAACTGGAACTGGCCTGGGGCATTGCCAAGACCGTTGCGCCGGCCGTGAGCAACGCGCGGCTGCACGCCGAGACCGAGCGACAACTCCAGGTGAGCCGTAGCCTGCAAGGCGTCAGCGACGCGGTGCTGGGCCGTCAGAGCGCGGACGACATCCTGGCGCTCATTTGTGAGCAGGCCCGTGCGCTGATGGACTGCACCGGCACGGCGGTCTACGAAACAGCCGGGCCCGAGGAACTGGCCGGCTCGGCCGAGGTCGCGCGGGCGGGCGCAATTCCCGATGCGTTTCCCGGCGTGCTCTCGTCGCTCGTCTCACCCGGGTTGCCCGGATTGCCCGGGTTGCCCGGGAAGAAGATCGGCGATCCGGCCACTGGGATGGCCTCCGACATGGCCGGTGACATAGCCCTCGACCCGGCCGAGGCCATGGCCGACGCCATGCCCCCCGACACCGAACCGATCACGCTCAACGGCCTGGAGCAGCATCCGGTTCTCGGGCCGCGGACACCGATCCACGCCCTGATGCTGCTGCGGCTGAGGGTGGGAGGAGAGCTCGTGGGCGCTCTGCTGCTGGTCGATCGGCAGCGGGACTTCACGCCGAGCGATGCCCGGCTGGTGAGGCTGTTCGCCGACCAGGCGGCGCTTGCCCTGGAGCGCGCGCGCATGCTGGCCCAGCAGGAACAGCTCGCCCTGACCGAGGAACGTCAGCGGCTGGCCCGGGATTTGCACGATTCGATCTCGCAGTCGCTCTATGGGCTCACCATGTATGCGGAAGCGGCCGCGCGGCACTTGAAGGGCGGAGCCGTAGAGAAGGCGGTGGCGTCACTGGAGGTGCTTCGCGACACCTCCCTCGACGCCTTGCGCGAGATGCGGCTGCTGATCTTCGACTTGCGTCCGACCGTGCTCAGTGAAGAGGGCCTGGAGCCCGCCCTCCGATCGCGCCTCTCTTCGGTCGAGCAGCGCTGCGGTCTGCAGACCGAGCTTCGGGCCGAAGGGCTTGGGGCTCTGCCCCGGCGGGTGGCCGAAGCCCTCTACGGCATGGCCTGCGAGGCACTCGGCAATACGCTCAAGCACGCCCAGGCAACCCAGGTGCGGGTGCGCCTGCGTCAGGATGAAGACGGGCTCGCACTGGAGATCACTGATGACGGGGTGGGCTTCGATCCCGAGGAAGGTTGGCGATCGGGCGGCTACGGTCTGCGCAGCCTGCGCGAGCGCGCCGAAGCGATCGAGGCGACGCTGACAGTTGATACCCGTTCCGGTGGGGGGACACGCGTTCGCGTGCGGGTGCCGGCCGCGGAGCTAGGGTCGTCGCAATGACCACAAGCAGGTGCGAGGGTCTCATCCCCCCCCTAGACCGGGCAGCCAATCTGCTTGATCCGAACACCCCCGTGGCCTATCATGTAGCGCTGGTTCGAGTTGCGGCTTTCGCTCTTTGTATACGCATGATGTCGTTACCACCGTTACCATCAACGCAGGTTCCGGGTGCGCGTAGTAAAGCCGAAGAACGGGTGGCCGGCGTGGGCGCGGCGGGGGCGATCGGCGATGGCCCTGTCGGCGATCCTGGCGGGGCTCCCTATTCTGGCGATCCCTGGGGGGGTGGCCTTGCCTGCGTTTGCTTCCGAAACCATGGATATCCCGGGTGATGATGGGACGGTGGCCTACCGTAGGGATCTCTTCCTGGATTTCGAGGATAGCCGGGGAGAGAACTGGATGATCAGAGCCGGTGACTCGGCTCACGTCACCTGCGAACTGCGCCATGAGCCCACCTTCGGCGAGGGGCGCTGTCTCTGGTGCCGGGCCGACGGGCTGGATTCGACCCGGGAGAGCAACGAGCAGGTCGTGGTGTTGCTTCCGCTCTGCGAACCGGTCCTGATGACGGCCGAGTCGCAGATCTCCTGGCTTTGGTGGTTCCGCGACCGCGATCAGAACGATGGGGTTGGGCTCGAGATCCGCTACCGCCCCGCCGGCGAGGACCGGGATCGTTGGTTCTCGTGGGCCAGCCACAGCCACCATGACCGGGGCGCCTGGCCGTTCAGTGATCCCGAACTGACACCCTGTGAGCACACCGTAACGATCGGGGAAGCCCTGGCGGAACGCGTTGCCGCCGGTCGCTCCGAAGATCCCTTCCCCTGGCTGGTCGATGAGATCCGCCTTTTCTTCTGGTTCCCGGCCGATCAGATTCTCTACCTCGACAACGTCCGCATCCGTCCGGGATCCGGCGGTGAAACCCAGCCCGCCGAGGATGGAGACGGTTCATCCGGCCGGGCGGCCGGTCGGGCACAGAGCGGCACCGGCCAGCAGCCGAGCGGAAGCAGCCAGCAACCGAGCAGCACCGGCCAGCAGCGCGATGCGGCCATCACCAGCATCTGCCTGGGCGACCTGGACGGGGACGGCCGGGTGGATCGCATGTTCGGTTCCCGGGGGAATCCGCCCAGAGTCTATCTCGGCCGGGGGGGAGCGGGTGGCCGTCGGGATCTGGATCAGGGCTGGCGCCTGGTCAGCGCGACGCAGCATGGTCTCGGCCGGGCGACCTCGATGATCTTCCCGCAGATGGCCGATCTGGATGGCGATGCTCGCCTGGATCTGATCTGTGTCTCGAACGACCGGGTGCAGATCTTCCGCGGGCTGGGGGGTGGATTCTTCCGCGAAGTCCAGGGCCTCCGGCAGCCGGATATGAGGACCAACCGGGTCGGCCAACTCCTGGCCGCGGATCTTCTGGGAGCAGCGTCTCCCGAGCTCTATCTGGCGCGCGTGAACCGTCTGTTTCAGTGCGACTCGATCTACCTGGCGCCCGAGCGCCTGGTGGAGCCCGGTTCCGGCATTCGAGCGGCCTTCAAGGCACGGGCCTTCCCGCCCGTGACCCCTGGGCATCCGCGGACGGGATTCCGAACGGCCTTCGCGGCCGGCGATCTGAACCACGACGGTTGTCAAGATCTGGTGGCCACCAATTTCGACGTCTTCCTGGCCGAAGGCGATTCCTTGGTATGTCGGACCGCGCAGTGGCTGCCCGAAGCGGGACTGAGCCAGTCCGGAGCGGTCTTGGGCGACATCGACAACGACGGTGATCTGGACTTGATCGTCACGGTGAATCTGCGACACGGTCCGCAGGAAGGTTACGTGACCCACGAGCACAGCCTGGTCTACATCAACGAGATCTCGGAGGGCGAGGCGAGCTACCGGGCGGAGCATGATCGCCTGCACGAGGGGGACAGCGGCTACCTGCGCCATCCGCTGCTGGTGGATCTCGATCTGGATGGCGATCTGGATCTCTTCGCGCTGCGCTTCTCCTTTGGGACGAGCGCCCGGCCGCCCAATCTGGTTCTGCTCAATGACGGTGCTGGCCGCTTCGATCCGGCGCCCTGGGACTTCTGGGCCTCGCGCGCGCGGCCGGTCTCGCACGCGAGGTTCATCGACCTCGATGACGACGGCGATCTCGACCTGGTGGGCGTGGATGCCGAGGATGGTCGCGAGGTGGTCCTGTGGAGTCCGGCCGCCCAGGACGGCCGATGGGTCAAGGCGCGCGTGCTCGACAGTCGGGGGCGGCCGCACGCCGGAGGCGCGCACCTGACGCTGCGACGGGACGGTGTGATCGTGGGCTACCGGCAGACCGGCGCCGGCGAACTCTCGAGTGGGTGGAGCGAGGCGGTTTTCGGCGTGCCCGCCGCCGTGCGCGCCGCCGTGCGCGGCGACCGGGCCGACGATGGACGTTTCGAGCTGGAGGTTCGCTTTCCCGCGCGATTCGATCGGCCGCATCACCGGACGGTCAGGCCCGGGCAGACGGTCACGATCGCCGAACCCGCGTTCGCGGACCCGATGGGGGGGCTGTGGGCACGGTTGGATCTCGGCGCGCGGCGCCTGGCCGGGAATGCAGCGGCCGCGGGACCATTGCCGGCCGGCGCCGGCGGAGCCGCTCTCGGGTTCCTGCTCGGAACGATCGTCTTCTACGCCGGCCGCCGAAGAGTGCCTGGCATTGAGGAGTCGCTCCGCGCCCGGAAGTCGCCCCATGCCCGAAAGCCGCCTGACGCTGGGCAACGGTCGGCGTCCCGAGAGAGCGGGGGCCGCGCCGTTGCGTGGCTGCTCCTGATCCTGTGCGCCGCGGCCATCGCGGCCGGGCTGCGCCTGTCTGGCCACTGGCCCATTCACAGCGCAGCACGCATGGGCCTGGCCGGCGCCTGGATCGGACTGGCCGGTGGCAGCGCTCTGGCGTACGGCGCGCTGG
>CAZNJE010000011.1:54099-58364 GCA_964573295.1 uncultured bacterium
CAGTTTCGGCAGGGTCATGGCATCACCGTCGGCGGATCACGGGCGGGCGGGCGGGGGCGGAGATTCCCAAGGAGGTCGTCCAGCGCCAGTTGTTGATCGCGATCGATGGGTTCTCACACGCGCGCTGGTTCGAGGATCTGACCCGGATATCGAGCCAGGTGCGGAGCCTCCAGCAGGGCGCGGCGCTCGAGAGCGTTCTGCCGGTGCTCATGCAGCGCCTTGACAGCTACGACCGCGTGGCACGGCCGCAGCTTCTGGAGATCGACCGCTGCCTGGCGGCCGCACGGATTCCGGCCGCGATCGCCGCACCGGTGCACCGAGACCAGAGCCGGTTGCACGAGCTGATCCTGTGGCTGCGCGAGTGGAGCGAACGAGCTGGTCGACTCCAGGAGTCGGCGGGCTCCGAGGTGGGACCGGCGCGGGAGCTCGCGTTGCCCGACAGGGAGCGGGTGGAAGAGATTGCCGCACTGGTGAGTGGCTTGCAGGAGCGGTTGCGGGAGATCTTCTCGTATCTGGGTCAGCGCTTTCGAACGGATCTACACACCTGCATCCAGGATGCGGCCGGGCGGGCGCGGGCCCGTCACGACTTCGCGGCCATCGAGGTGACCTTGCCCGAAGCGCTGCCGGATGTTTTCGGCATCCAGCACTACGTGGTCAATATCTTCGAGAACCTGCTTTCGAACGCGATCAAGGCGGCCCGCAGCAGCGCCGGCCAGAGGAGCCCGCGCGTTGCCATCCGCGCGAAGGTTCTGGGGGATCTGGTTTCGATCGAGGTGAGCGATACGGGGCCGGGCATTCCGCCGGATGCCTTCCGCAGGGCGCGGGAAGCCATGGTGACGGATCCGGAGCAGGGCGGCCGCGGATTGCCTTACGCCGTCTACTGGGTTCCCAAGTTTCGCGGCCGGATTCATCCGGTACCGGTGGCGGAGAACGCGGGCGGGGCCGTATCGGTCACGCTGCGAGCACTCTCGGCCACGCAACCGATGAGGTCAACGCATGAATGAGTCGAACCAGGTCGAGCTTCTGATCGTCGACGACCAGGCCCGATTCGCCCAGGAGTGCGCGGCGCTGCTGGCGCCCCAGATCCGGTGCCGTCACGTCCTGACCGGCGAAGAAGCACTCGGCGAGATGCAGCAGCATCCTCCGGATGCGGTGCTGCTCGATATCTACATCGAGATCGACGGCGCACGCACCGGTCTCGAGATCCTGCCGCGTATGCACGCGCGTTTCCCCACCATTCCCATCATCGTGGTCACCCAGGATCCCACCGCCCAGACGCGGGCGATGGCCCTCGAGAACGGGGCGCTGGACTACCTGGCCAAGCAGGCCGACCGCAGCGAGATGCTGGCCGTCATCCAGAAATGCGTTGCGATGGGGCAGGCCGCCCGCGAGCGTGAGCTTCTGAGCCGTGAGCGGGAGCGGCTGCGTGAACTGGCGGGCCTGGCGCAAGGGGGCTGGATCGAGAGCCAGGCGCCGGTGATGCATGCATTTCTCGATGGGCTGAGGCGTGCGGCGGCGGCGCCCCAGTCGATCGTGCTGCTGCTCGGTGAGAGTGGGACCGGCAAGACGGTTTTCGCCCGCGAGCTCCACCGGCTGAGCCCGCGCGCGAAGCGGCCGTTCGTCGAGCGAACGATCGATCCGCTTTGCGATGGGGGCGTGATCCGTGGCGAGCTGTTCGGCACCCGGCAGGGCGCATTCACCGACGCGGTCGATCGCCTGGGCATCTTCGAGCTGGCCGCCGAGGGAACCCTCTTCCTCGATGAGATCGGCAACCTGCCCCTGAGCGTGCAGGGCGCGCTGCTGCGCGTGATCGAGTCCCGGCAGTTCGAGCCCGTGGGCGGGCTTCAGTCCCTGGTCTTCCGGGCCCGGTTGATCGTGGCGACGAACAAGGATCTCGATCAGGAAGTCGCCGCGGGGCACTTTCGCACCGATCTGCTCGAACGGCTACGCGTGGTCAGCCTGAGCGTACCCGCGCTGCGCGAGAGGGCTGAGGATCTGCCGGATCTGATCCGTTTCTTCAAGGGCTTCTACCAAAGGCAGCTCAACCTGCCGGCCGTCGAGATCACGGAGGAGGCCATGGCCCATCTGCTACGACACTCATGGCACACCAACAACGTGCGCGAACTACGTAGCACGATCGAGCGTGCCCTGGTGCTACACGGGCACGAGCAGCGCCTCGGGCCATATCACTTCGACGTGAAGGAGGCGGCCACTGGGTCGCCGCGGCCGTCGGGGTCACAGCCGGCCGCGCCGCCGCCGGCCTTGTCGCCTCCGACCGCGCCGATGGTTCACAACGGGACGGGTGCCGCTTCCTTCGACTATCACGCGGAGCGCAAGCGGGCGATGCTGCAGTTCAAGACCTGGTTCTACACGCGCGCCATCGACCACCTCGGGGCCGTGGCCGGGCATATCACGCCCGAGGACATCAAGAAGCTGGTGGATCTGACCGGGCGGCAGGCGCCGGTCGTGCGGCGGCATCTGGACGAAACCGGGCTGCGGTAGGGGCTCGGCCGGTTTGCGGTAGGGGGTGGATCGGGCTGCGCAAGTGTTCGTCCGCGAATCCTGGTGCGCCGCACCGAACATTCTTCTTCGCCGACGCGCAACATCCGTCGACTACCTGATCCGCATGCGTGTAGGACCCTGGCCGATTCGGGCAGCCCTCCCAGGAAGATGTGCATCTAAGATTCTGTTTCCTAGGCCGATACGGGTGATCGGCGCCGGATGCTTCCTGGCCGGCACGGGAGCCGGGGCCGAGTGCGATCACGCCGGGGACCCCGAACAGCGCATGGCATGAATCCTGCACGCGGGACCAATGCACCGGTGCGGCGGCCAGCCGTCCCCTCCACGGGAACTGGCCTCTATCCTGGATGCTGCGAGCCCTGGCAGTCAGCGTAGACACTCACCACGCGAAGGTGACCGTGGCGATGAAGCTGTGACCGCGAAGTCGAGAGTCGTTTGTGATATCCAGGGCGCATGAAACGCAGTCCGCCTGTCCGGCGTGGACGGGTGGCATGCATGGGATCCCGGCGGCCATTGCCGCCGGGATCTTTGCCTTCGGTGCTTCTGGTCTTGGCTGAGGGTTTCGTCCTGCCCCCATTACGTATATGCTGTCTTCTCAGCGCCGGCTAGATCGAGCCGGCGGCGCCGTGGCCATGGCTTCGAGCACCGAGAGGGCTGGGCATGTCCGATCCGTCGACACCCATCCGCATCCTGTTGGTCGACGATCACCAGATCGTTCGCAAAGGGCTGCGCGCTCTTCTCGACACCGAGGCCGGGTTCGAGGTCGTGGGCGAAGCCAGGTCGGGTCACGAAGCGATTCGGCTCGCCGAGGAACTCTCGCCCGATGTCA
Organism: uncultured bacterium; assembly: GCA_964573295.1. Taxonomy (GTDB): domain Bacteria; phylum Eisenbacteria; class RBG-16-71-46; order CAIMUX01; family WJJG01; genus CAYQJL01. The sequence continues at coordinate 57,449 of CAZNJE010000011.1, forward strand.
TCCTGATGGACCTGGTCATGCCCGGCATGGACGGGGTGGAAGCGACGCGCAGAATCCTCGAGCGCGATCGCCGAGCGCACGTGCTGGTGCTGACCAGCTACGGGAGCGACAACAAGGTGTTCTCGGCCATCAAGGCGGGCGCACTGGGCTTCCTGCTCAAGGATACCCGTCCCGAAGAACTCGTCTCGGCCCTGCGCGAGGCCGCTCGGGGACAGTCGGCTCTCGATCCCGGAGTAGCCCGCAAGCTGGTGCGCGAGTTCGCGCATGAGAGCCGGGGAGAGGAAGGCGCCGAGCCACTGACCAACCGCGAAGAGGACGTCCTCAGGCTGGTGGCGAAGGGTCTGAGCAACGAACGTATCGCCGAGGCGCTCTTCATCAGCGAGGCCACGGTCCGGACCCACGTGGGCAACATCCTGGGCAAACTCAACCTGTCGAATCGTACCCAGGCGGCGCTCTATGCGCTCCGGACCGGGCTGGCCTCGATCGAAGACATCGACGAACGCACCTAGTGCCAGCCTCTCGAGCGCAGGCGAGCCGACCGAGGCGGCCGCTGCCGCCTACCCGCTCGTTTCGGTCTCCACCGACTCGCTCTCGACGCTCTTGGCCTGAAGCTGCGGCTGCTCAGGCGCCCAGGAGATCTTCACGGTCAACGAGGTCTTGTCCGATTTGTCCTTGACCGAGGTCTTGACCGATACGACCGAGGTCGGCGTGAGGCTGATCTCCTCTCCACCGTGGGCAAAGCGCACCTCGCCGGACTTGAGGTTGTCGGCGACCTGCTGCAGATATTCAACCGCCTGTCCAATGTTCATCGACTCCTTGGACTCAAGCGAGCGTTTCTTGCTGCTCATACTCATCTCCTCCCACATGGGGTGACGTGCGTCTGATGGCGGCCGCTGACGATCCGAACGCAGGTGCG
>CAZNJE010000011.1:58374-113951 GCA_964573295.1 uncultured bacterium
GGGGGGGGGGGGGGGGGGGCGGCCCACCACACTCATCGTACTGTACCCAATGAGCGTTCCGCAATCGATAGCCCCAGGAGTTCCGGGAGCCCCAGGGGCTCCGGGTGCTTCGGGAGCCCTGGGTGTTCCGGGAGGTTCGCGTGCTCCGAGTGCTCCGGGTGCCCCGGGAGGTTCGCATGCGATCAGCACAGCGAGAGGAGCAGGGGTAGCAGGCGTCCTTCGTAGATTCGGGGGATGCCCGTCTTCGTGACCAGGGGATACTCGATGACCTGCAGGCCGCGATCGCGCATGGCCTCGATGGCCCGGCCCGCCGGATAGCTGTCGGGACGCCGATCCACCACCACCAGATTGAGCAGGTCCTCCGGCGTGACCCGCGTTCTCCCTCCGCCGATCTCGAGAAGCCGCAATAGCCACGCGACCTGATCGTCCGCCGAGAGGCGGTTGCTCTCGGGGTCTGAGCCGGTGCTGGGAATGAAGACCTTGGGACAGGGATTGAGGGCGATGGCCTCAGCGATGCCGGCCGGCAACAGGTTGGCCAGGATGCTCGTGAAGAAGCTGCCCATGGGGTAACAGATCAAGTCGGCCTTGGCGATCAACCCGGCGACTTCGGGCGTGATCTGGCACGTTCGCGCTTCTCCTTCGGTATCGGCCAGCTCGAAGCGTGTGACGCGGGGCGCATCATCGGCGCCCAGCACATCGCCGAAGAGGTGCTGGCCGACGATGCGGCGACCGTCTCCCAGATCCGCCGCCAGATGCAGACAGGCATCGGTCGTGGCGCGGACGATGCCGCGCACCTGCACGAGACGCGAGTAGACGTAGATGACCGGCTCCAGATGGTAGTCGTGATCCAAGTACCCCGCGGCCAGCACCAGGTTGCCGATGCTGGCTCCCCGCAGGTCGAAGTCGACCGGCAGGCGTTCGGCTAGGCGATGAATCTGGTGGCAGATGATCCGTCGCAACGGCTCGGGTACATGGTTCACCAGATGGTGGCTGCCGGCCGCCAGCGCCGCGAGCTCCTCACGCAGGGCCGCCGCGGCAGCGGTGCGCGGAAGCCGGTGGGCGAAGAGCCGGAAGACTTGCGGATTGCCCTGAAGGGTTCGATCCGCCAGTGCCATCAGCCGGTTGCGGACGTCGCCGACCGCGGGCATGTCAAACGCCTTGCGCAGCTCGGCCGAGCTGCCGCCCGAATCGAATGGGGTGATCAGGTGGATCGAATTGTGCGTGTAGTGGATGAGTCTCTGACTGACAGGCCGTAGCGCGCTCCCGCCGCTCAGGAAGAGAATGCGCGGTCCCAGCTCCGGGTTGCGCTCGAAGCGGGCCAGCTTGAGCTCGTCGGGAATGCGGACGCCGCGCGTGAGGCGCAACACCTTCTGGGGCGGACTGGCCGGCAAGACCTGGCCTAGCGAGCTGGCCCCGACCGGATCCATGCTGGGTGAGTGCATCAGGTCTCCAGAAGATCGAGGGAGCGTTCCGCAGCGGCCGCGAAATCCACGCCGCCGGTGATCTCCAGCACCGGGACGCCGCGAAGCACATCGCGATAGCCTTGCGGAGAAAGCTCCGGTTCCACGTAGCCCGGCTGGGGAAGGTAGAAGAGCCCCCGCCGTTTCATGAGCGCATCCAGCAGATCGTCGCGTGATTCGAGATCAACGTGCTGGATACGTGCCGGTCCGTCGCCCAACCGCCAGTTGAGGATGATGAGCCCGTCGACTCGAGATTCGAGCTCGAACCGTGCGCCGAAGATCGGTTCAATGAGTGCATCATACTTCTGCTCCACGTGCCAGAGCTCTTGTGGATCGAGGGCGCTGTACCGGCGAAGCTCATCCTCGATCAGCAGTTGTCGCAGCGGGGGAATCGAGAGAATCGTACCCGGGTTGATGCGGGGATACTTGGGAAGCCCCGTCATCCGGAGCCGGCCTTCTGCACGGTCCAGAACGAGCCGGTCGTTGCTCACGAAATCGGCCCCGCGGGCAAGGAAGTGCAGCGCCAGGGTGGATTTCCCCGCGCCGGAGAAACCGGCCATGGCGATGCCGCGGCCGCCAACCCTCACCCCGGCGGCATGGGCCAGCACGGCCCCGTCGTGGAGTTTCTCCAGCAGGAACCGGTTGTTGATGAAGTTGATGACCTGGTTCGGGTTCGCCCGGCATGGGCCGACGGTCAGGTACTCATCCTCGCCGAAGACGAAGACCATCCCGGTCGTTCGCTTGCGAACCACCCGGCCATCGGGCAGGTCGGTGTACTCTTCCTTGATCCTTTTGCCGCCCGGCCGCACACGAGCATGATACGACAACGCGAGATCCGTCTCGGGGGCCTCGAGCGCCCGGATCGTTGCCCGCCCGCCCGCTGCAGCGTCTTGGGAAGAGTGTGGACGGAAATGCCGGTAGTAGTCGCAAAGGGTTTCGTGGAGCGGCCGGTCATTGGTTGCCACCCGCACTCTCAGGCCGGGCAGCTCCAGATCGAACTCGTGCGGCAGCGTCTTCTCCTGTAGAAGTCTGCGGACGAGGTCTTTTCGGGTCGTGAGCGTAGCGGGCATTGTGGCATCCTCCATTTCAAGAAGCATAGTCTTGCCTGTCGCGCCTCCTTTCTCCAGGCATTTCGAGCCGGCATCATCAGCGGCGCAGAGCAGGGTCCGGCGGCCCAGGTTCGCGGACAGCGACCGCCGAACCCTCCAAGTTCGTGTGCATTGCAGTCCTACTTCTGGTTCTGAGTTTCCCGTACGCGGCAAGTCGGCACGACACGTGGTAGACTATTCACGTGCCCCACGCGGAACATGACTTTCGCACAAGCCGGAGGACCGCATCATGAAAACGATCCGTTGCTCCCTTGCTGGCTTCGTCTTTCTCGCTACCATCTTCCTGGCCTGCATGTCTCCGGCTCGTGCCGACGCGCCGGACACGTTGTGGACGAGGACCTTCGGTGGCGCCACGCAATCCGGGTCGTGCGGGTACGGTGAACTCTCACACCGGCCGCAACCGCGCTTGCACGTACTCCACGTAGCGCTTGGCGGCGTCGATCTTACGGGCCTCCAAAATGCCCCGGAATCCGCCGAAGGGGGATACCTCGAAGACGACCGGGCCATCCGCCGACTCGGCCACATCGACGCAGGTGAAGTCCAGATCGAACGGGGCCTGGGCGCGCTGCGCCAGTGTGATCAGCTCCGGTGAGGGGTCGAAAGGCTCGTACCGGCCGCCGAAATGCGTGGTCGTCGTCCAGCTGCCCTCATCCTGGCGGCGGGCGTAGGTGGTCAGGTACTGGCCGCCCAAGAAGACGACGCCCAGGTCACGGCCCGGAAGATCGATTCGCTTCTGGATGTACATGACCGGGTTGAGGCGCTGATACTCCTCGATTTGCTCGCGGGCCTGCGGGCCGTGCTCGATCAAGCACATGCCGCGCGCCTTGGATGTATAGAGCGGCTTGAAAACGGCTTCGCCGTAGCGTTCGACCGCCTCGACCGCTCGATCGATGTTCTCGGTGATCGTCGTGGGTGGAAGGGGGATGCCGGCCATCTGGAGCCGGAGGGTGCAGCTCAACCGGTCGAGCAATCGCATGATCCGGTCGGGTCGGGAGAAGATGCGTACCCCCTGTTCCTGCAACCAGCACAGGATCTCGAGCCGGTCGAGCAGGTTGGGGGAGTAGAACCGGCCCAGCTTCTTGATGATGAGCGCATCGAAGGAGCGCAGGTCCACGCCGTTGGCGTGCAGTTCCCCCGTCGACAGATCCAGACGGACCTGTCGCATGTCGATCAAGGTGCCCGTGCCGGTCGCCGCCTCAACCGCGCGGACGAGCTCCTCCGATGACCATCCGCCGCGCGTTCCCACCACGCCGATTCGAGCCAACCGAAACCTCCTTGTGTGTCGTGCCGCGGGGCCGCGCCTTGCGGTTTCGCACCGGGTTCATGCCACGCGGCTTCGCCCCGAGCTACGGCTCGCGAAGGCTCGCCACACGCTTACAAATACAGAATCTCCTGTCTCAGCCGGTATTCGGGCCACGGCCGCCCGGCTTGGACATGCCGGCCCAGGCTGTCGAGCAGGTAGTGGGCCCGCAGGTACATCTCCTTGGCAAACTCGATGTTCAGCTCGAAGCGGATCGAAGTGTAGAACGAGCGCGCCAGCGCCAGCGCCAGACGGGCGGCGAAGGTCTCGTCCCCCCAATCGGCCGCCATCGAGGCGGCGAACTCGTAGAAGATGCGGATCGTCTGGCTCAGCCGCTGGCGGGCCTTGCGCTCGAGCACCGGCACCCGGAAGTTCGAGATCAAGAACACCGAAACATCCTGCACGTAATCGTACTCGCGCGACCGGTACAGGTCGATGAAGTAGACGTGATCGTTCTCGGTATCGTAGAGCACATTGTTCGTGTTGAAGTCCCCGTGGATGCGCACGGTGGCCGGGGCGAGCAAGTGGCCTTCGGCTGTGCGGCACGTGCGAATCAGCTCGCTGGTGGACGACACGCGCGCTCCGCCAAGCAGCCGTTCGTCGCGCGACAGCTCCGGATGGAGCCGGTGGACCTCCTCCATGCGCTTCACCATCTGCCCAACATAGTCGGTCGGGAAGACCTCGGCGCGGCGTGATGCGGTCCACAACCGGCGGAGCGTGGCGAGGAGCGTACCGAGAGCTTCTTCGAGCACCTTGCGGTCATCGCCGAGGATGATCTCCTCGAGTGTCTCGCCCGGCAAGAACTCGACGAGCAGAGAGGCGTTGCTGGACTGCTCGTGATAGCTGATGACCCTGGGCGTCAGTCCTGGAAATCGCTGTTGCCAGTACTCGAGGTTCTTCCGTTCCGCGGCGATCTTCATGCGATCGCCTTCTTTGAAGATGCTGCTTCGCGCATCGCCACCCCCGGGGCGTTGACTGCCCACCCGGCCGATTCGGCAACCGGAGCGGGTGCCCCAGATCGACTCGAAGTCGATCTCCTTCATCGAGCCCTCGAAGCCCGATTTGTCGAGCGTCCGGCGCAGCGCCTCGAAATGGCGAATCTTGATCTTCTCGCCCATGATGGCGAAGATCAGGGCTTCGCCGATGTTGAGCAGGGCGTCGCCCATACGTTCGAGGTAGCGGAAGATGAAGAGGGTCGTGAGCAGGTTCTGAATGTTTCGGCCCCCGTACATCTCGGTCATGATGTCTTCGAAGGTCGTCTTGTAGAGCTGGTCGAGCTCATCTTCGGTCTTGCAGATTTGCAGCGCGGCCGAGAGGTCGCGGCTCTCGAGGGTGCTGGTGATCTTGCCCAGAGCCGCCTCCACCTGCCGAAACGCATTATCGTACTCGAAGCGGGTCAGGAAGCCCGGATCCTCCAGATAGCCCCACTGGCGCGTGATGTTCACGCAATGGTCGGCGATGCGCTCGAGATTGATGCAGATCGTGTCGGTGGCCCGGATGGCGTCGATCTCTTCCTTGGCCAGATCGGGCCGGGTGTGCAGCTCCAGGTAGCCTTGCTCGCCGATGGTGCTCTTGAGGTTGTCGATGTAGTCGTCCCGCCGGACGATGGCGTCGTGAAGCACGGGGTCGCTGGTATCCAGAAACTGCCGCGTCGCACCCACGATCCCAATGGTCTCGAGCACAATGAAACGGACGTTCTCTTCACGGCCCCGCGTTCGCATCAGGTATCCGTGGAAATGCGCAGCGGGTCGTGCGCGGCGGCGGATTGGGCGTCGCTGTTCTGCCAGGAGATCTTCATCGACAGGCGGGATTCGTCGCCGCGCTTCTTGGCCTTGACCTCGAACCGCAAGAGCGATGCGGGTTCGAGCACGATTTCGTCTCCATTCGAGCTCAGCACGATCTTGCCCGCGGCGATGCCCTCCATGATCGATTTCAGGAACTCGCGGATCGAGTCCGGATCCTGAAGGGACTCGTACTGGAACTTCTCCGATTCGGCCACCACAGCCTCCTCTACTCGATGAGCCGTTGACGGTATTCGTCGATGACATCCTTTCGCTCCATGCGAGCGATGATCAACTTCTTGCGAATGCTGGGGTCTTCCCAGGCCGGCTGCACACCGATCTCGCGGGCCACCTTGGCAGGCTCCTGGTGCTCAAGTTCCTTGACCTTCTCACCCATGTGCGTGTCATCGCCCATGAAGATCAGAATCCGGCGTCCGCACCGGCCCGGACCCTGGTTCTGCCGCGTCACCGTATCGATCAGAAACTCGCTGTATCGGCGTGACTGCGGATTCCAGACCTCGTAACCATCGACGTCGTATTCGGCCAGCAGAATCGGCCAGAACTGTTCAGGATGCGGCACAACAATCCCGCAACCAAACGAGCGGGCTTCCTCGATGATCTCTTCGGTGCGGTAGAAGTACTTCATGGGGAACTCGGCCTTGACGATTTGCTTGACGACGCGGATGAAGGCTTGCGCCCTCTCGATGTAACCGTCTCCGTAGAGGGGGCGTAGCGTGTCGAAGAAGTTGCGCAGCAGCTTGTTCTTCAAAGCGTCTTGGGGCAGCGTGCCGATGTGTTCGCGGAGCATGGTATCGATCTTGCGAACATTGGTTTGCACGAATCCCAGAAGCATCTCGTCGGCCCCGGTTCGCGAAACGGCCAAGGCGATCCGATCGTGACGCGGGGCAATGACCGTGTCGATGAGATCGAAGAGCTGGGTCGACCGATACTTGTGCGTGTAGCTCAGCATCGACTGAAGCATGCTCGCGCGCTCCAGCTTCTCGGCCGGGAAGTGAATGAGAAGCTGCACCTTCTGATTGAAGCCCGCCGAGTAGCAGTCGACCTCCACCCCCACGAACTCGCCGTACTGGGTCACCGTGTTGTGCTGGGTGGGAATGATCAGATCGTTGACCCTGCGTGGAAAGGTGCGTTCGATACGCTGTTCGATCAGCTCCATCGGAATGTGCTCGGGGTGCCAGTGGATGGCGAGCACGTGCTCGATCTGCGGAAACACCTGCGTAGGTGCCAAGACCCGCTGGATCTGCTCTTCGTTCAGATCGGTGCTCACGATCATCTGGAAGCTGTGGCGATCCTCGTCGGTGACCGCGTCCGGACAGGCGGCCGGGTCATGGATTCCGGGTTGCCGCGCGTGACCGACCAGTTTCATGACCAACGCTCCGGTCTTGGTGCCGAGGCCGGCTGACTACTTGAACGCGTCATGACAGCGCTTCTCCTGTTCACGAAGCCGGCCGAGAGCGTCTCGCACGGCCTCGAGGTCACCCCGCGTGAAGCTGTCGCGAAGACGCTTGCAGGCAAGGGTGTAGTCCTCATAGAAACAGTCCCCGAAACCCGGATAGGTCACCATCGTGGTCGAGTCTTCAAGAAAGCGATGGGCGACCTCTGCCGGAGGTAGACGATTCTCATGGACCGCCTTGCGGATGACCTTGAAATCGGTATCCATGCGTTTCTTGAGACGCTTGTACTTCTCCTTGCGCGGGGCTTCTTCGCGCGGGGCTTCTTCTTCCCCGGACTGGTCGGCCTCATTGTGGGCATCCGCAAGCGTTTCGGTCTGCTTGATCTTGAGCTTGGCCGTCCAGCCGGCCTCTTGGCGTTTGAGCTTCAGCTCTAACTTGACGAGCCGGTCGAACGCCATCGGGAAGTCGCCCAGTATGGGCGTATCGCTTCGGGACGCGGCGTCGGCCTGGCCGGCCGAAGGATCCGCGGCGGCCTGGTCGGCCAACTCGCGAAGGAGGCGGGCCAGATCCGTCGGCCCGAGATGATGTTCCGTCTTGATCTCACCGTGGTTCATGTCGCTCGAAGTCCTCCTTGGGCCGCGATAGTAAAGCCCGCAGTATGACTACTACTCCCCTAGACACTCCTCGGCCAAGTTAGTGCTTTGTTCGCGCTTCATGAGCATGCGGCTCGATGTCGAGGCAACCGGACGCTTGCGCAGTCGGCGGACGGGCGAGGTCCCGGTCCTGCCGGTTCTACCTCTAAGCGTTTCCCAAGGAATCGGTTCCGATCCAGTTTATCGCGAGCGCTTGACGTTTCGGTCACGGGCCGGTAGGTTGGAGTCACCCTCCGCGTGCCGGACCTCCATTCCCAATCAGCCTCGAGGCTTTGCGCAGCCCATCGACGCCTGCGACCGCAGGCGCAACCCAGTTGGCCCATGGGCGTGATCGCCATCACGGGAGGGGCCATGGCCAACGGACCAACTCACGAGCATCGAACGAATTGGATCGACTGTTATCTGGGGGCCGGAGCGATCGAGGTTGCCTGGCAGCTGGCCCGGCACCTCAACCGGCGGGGGCGCCACGACCCCGGCCAAGATCCGCAAGCACGTACTGAGCTGGGGCTTGCGCTGGCCGAGGCCTCGCTGCGCCGGCTGGCGCGGCTCCCGGTCACCCCGGTGGGCCTGCCGGAGCCGCCGCATCCGGCCATCGCGCGGCCCGGACAGCTGGAGGAGGCGCTCGCGCTCGTCGACTCGATCGCCGTCGCCGCGGGGCTGACGGAGCTCTCCACCGAATCCGCTGCCCGGGTGGGGCTCTTGGTTCTCGAGGGCCAGCTCCTGAGGGACCGTCCCGGTGCGGTCCTGGCTGGAGTGCGACGTTGGGTGGAAGAGCACCGTTCCTCGCGATTCCCCGTCCTGGCTTGCAGGCTCCATCTCATTGGGGCGCGGGCGGCTGCGGCGCTCGGCCGATCGCGGGCCGAGCGCGAGCAAATCCATGCGTTGTTGCGTCATGCCCCGCGTTGTCGCCAGCTATGGCTACGAACCGAGTGCGCGATGGTCGCCGGCCGCTGGCTGCTGGAACGGGGTCGGCCGATCGAGGCGCGCTGCTGTTTGCAGGCTGCCGCCGGGCTGCTGGGGGCGATGGGGCGCGAGCGCGACGCATTGTGCGCACAGGTGTGGATTGGAGGGGCACTGGAGGCGCAGGAGCGGGCAGCCGAAGCCCTGGCCGTCTATCGCGGTGTGAGTCAGGCTGCCCGGCGATCCGGCGACTGCGAACTCGGTGCCCTGGCTCGCATTCGGGCCGGTCTTCTCTTGGAGCGCTGCGGCCGAACCGGCGCGGCGCGCAGGCATCTGATTCGAGGTCTTCGGAGCGCCCGGCCGCTCGCCGCCCATCGGATGCTCTTGCTTGGAAAGACGGGCTTGATGCTGGTCCATGCTCGCAGCGGCCGGCTGACTGGTCGTGTGGCGCACCTCGAACGATCGATCCGGCGTCTGGCCGCGCTCGAGCATCCCGGCCGTGATGTGGCGCGGGAGCTTGCTCAGCTACAGCGGCGGATGGATGCCCGGAGCCCCGCGCCCTGGACGGTGAGCTCGGCCGGCGGCGCCGCGACTCAGAGTCCTGCGTCAGCGCCCGCGTGTGAGCCGGCGCCCGCGTGTGAGCCGGCGCCTGCGTGTGAGCCGGCGCCCGCGTGTGAGCCGGCGCCTGCGTGTGAGCCGGCGCCCGCGTGTGAGCCAGTGCCTGCCGGGGCGGCTTTCCATCCAAGCGAGTCTAGGGGTGCCGATCCGGCGGAGACGGCGGAGTGGGAGCGGTGCGGCCTCTTCACGCGAAGCCCGCTCCTGCTCCGGGAGCTGCGCTGGGCCGCCCACGTGGGGCGATCAGGCCTGCCGGTGATCCTCCTGGGGGAGACCGGGACGGGCAAGGATCTCGTGGCCCGCGCCATTCATGCCCGCAGCGGCCGAGGCGGACCGCTGGTGGCGTTCAACGCTGCGCGCACCCACGGGGAACTGGCCGAGGCCGAGCTCTTCGGCTACCGGCGCGGAGCCTTCACCGGTGCCACCCGGAGCCGAGAGGGTTTGCTGCGCCGTGCCCACCAGGGAACGCTGTTTCTGGATGAGATTGCCGAACTGAGTCCGCGCGCGCAGTCGGCGCTGCTCCGATTCCTCGACAGCGGGCGGGTTCGCCCGCTTGGGTCGCACGAGGGGGAGGCGATCGATGCACGCATCATTGTCGCCAGTCACCGGAACCTATCCGAGATGGCCCGCCAGGGTCTCTTCCGCGCCGACCTGTACTTCCGCTTGGCGGGGGCGGAAGTCCGTATCCCTCCGCTCCGCGAACGACCTGAGGATATTCTGCCCTTGGCCCACCGGTTTGCTTGCGCCGCCGGCCTCGCCGAGCCGCACGCCAGGGACTGGATCGACCGCACGCTGCGCAGGCAGCTTCTGGCCTATCCCTGGCCGGGCAACGTGCGGCAGCTCCGTCACTGGGCGCAGCTTCTGGCACATCTGGTGCGGCAGGCCGACGAGCCCGGTCAAACTCGGGCCATTTTGGAACGTTCCTTGAAGTCCGGTCTGCGTTGCCAGCCGGGCGGACCAGGCCAGAGGGAGCGGGACCCTGATGTGGGCGGCGCCCACCCCGAATCGCTGCGGCCGCGCTTGCTGGCATTGATGGACCGGTACCACGGCAACGTCTCCCGCATCGCTCGGGAACTCGGCGTCCACCGGACACAGGTGTACCGGTGGCTCCAGTCGATGAGGATCGATCCGGATCACTACCGGATTCGCGCCGCGCGGTTGCACCGGTCGTAACCGTCACGATTCCGACCGGCAAGGCCGGGTCCGCAAGACTCCGATGCTTCGGGCTATCGGACGCAGAGCACGTAACAGACGAAGGCCGGTGCGTTGTCCCCCTTGAGCGAGGGCCGATAGACCCCGTTGCCTTCGCCCGTGGTGCGGTCGGTGCCTTCCCAGTACACGATACAATCCTTGAATCCGGCCTCGATCGCGATCTCGCGAATCTCGGGCAGGTTCCACAGACGCCAGTGGTAGGTGAAGGCGCGTTCGCGCTTCGAACCGTCGGGGAACTCGAAGTGAATGTAGTTGGTCACCTCGTGGGTGATCGGGTTGACGGCCGCCTGGTCCCAGATGTAGTCGAACTCGTCGAACTCGGTACGTTCCTCGCGCAGTTCGTGCGCCTCCGGGCCGCCGTAGATGTCCAGGTAGAAGATCCCGCCCGGCTTCAGGCCGCGGCGGACGATGCGGAAGTAGTCGCGCAGCTCGGCGCGCTCCTTGAAGTACATGTAGGAGAAGTTGAACGCAACCGTGACATCGGCCTTGAAGTCGACGGGCTGGCGCACGTCCTGTTTGATCAGCGTGACCCGTGCGGCCTGTTCGCCCAGCGGCACGATGTGCTTGCCGATGCCCCAGTTGAGCGTTTTCTCGTCGAGGTCGATCCCGTAGGCCATGTGTTTGGGGCTCTTGGCCACCCACGTCGCGCACAGGGCGGCTGTCCCGCAGAAGTCCTCCCGCAGGATCCGGGGCAGCCGACCGCGTAGCTTCCGGTAGGTCCGGTGGATGAAATCAGCATCTACGTCGGTATCCTGCACCGCCGTCTCGTACAGCGTGTGCAGGTCCCACTGGCGGGCGAGCGGCGTGGCGGCCCCGGTCGGATTCTTCTTCCTAACTTCCCTTATTGCAGGGGATTTCGCAGCTGGTCGTCCTGGCATTCCGAGGCTCCTTTTCGCTGGAGTTGTGCGCCGGCGCAGCTTCGATGCAATCGAATCGGGCCGACGATAGGTTTCCTGGAGCCCCGCGTCAAGGTGTCGCCCGGGTGCGCCTGTCAACTCGGCGGCGATGACACATGGAAATTGAAGGAACTACCCCCCACGGCCGATAGGTGAACCAATCGGGGAAGATCCTCCCCGGACGAGGCCCACGGACCGGAGGGATCACATATGTCCCCGCTGGCGACGACCAGAGTAGCCGGTACCCGTGAGATCGGGAGGCACAGCGTGCCCGAGACATTCCAGCCGAAAGCGAGCAAGAAGGTCACCGTCGGCAACGGTGTCATCAACGTGTCGATGGACGAAGATGCCATGCTCGCCGCGATCACCCTGCGCACCGATGGGCACAGCGTATCCTTCTCCCTGGAGCAGGTTCTGGATGCGCTGGGGCAGATGGAGATCGTGCGAGGGGTCGACCAGGAACGCATTGGCGAGCTGCTGGCTTCTTTCCAGAACGATGGCGCGCCGGTCGAGCAGGAGATCATCGCCCGGGGCGAGGATCCTGCCGACGGTAAGGACGCCTACCTGGAGTATCCCACGCTGGAGAGGTTGCCCGCCGAGATGACCGAGTCGGGCGATCCCGTGCGCATCACCAAGTACAGCATCCTCAATGTTCGGGAAGGTGAGACCGTGGCCATCTACCATCCCGTGCAAGAGGGGACCTCGGGATGGACCGTCGACGGCCGCTCGATTCCAGTGTCCCAACCCGCTGACCCCACGCCCAAGCCCGGGCAGAACCTGCGCTGGGAGGAGCGCAATCTCGTCGCCACCGTCGACGGGCGCCTGGTGATCGAGGACCGCCAGCTCTATGTCCTCCCGGTCATCGAGTTCGACAAGGATCTGACCCTCGTCCAGGGCGACATCGACTTCGTGGGCCGGATCGTCGTCAAGGGCAATGTCGAGGCGGGTGTGCGCGTGGCGTGCGAGAAGGGCATGGAGGTCCATGGTTCGATCATCGGGAGCACCATCGACATCGACGGTGACCTCGTGGTCGGCAACGGCATCGTGGGCTCCGAAGAAACCTACATCGAGGTGCGCGGCGACCTGCGTACGATCTTCGTGGAGAACGCCGACCTGCGTGTGCACGGGAAGGCGCACATCCGTGACAGCTTCGTCACGAGCCGGCTCATTTGCGCCGACGCGATCGAGCTGGCCGAAGGACGGGGCCACATGGTCAGTGGTCTCATGGCCGCTCGAAACGAGATCCGCGTGCGAACCGTGGGCATCCCTCTCGGGACCAAAGCAAAGCTGTGCGTGGGCAAGGATCCCCTGGTGGTCGAACGGCAGTCGGAGCTCAAGGAGTTCGTCGCGCAGCTCGAGGGCTCCCTGAATCGAGTACGCGAGCTAGACGCCCGCATGGGGCCGATGACCCGGACCTACCAGAAGCTGCCGCCCGACAAGCAGGAGGAGATCGAGCTGCTGCTCGAGCAACTCGACCGCATGGAAGCTCAGATGCGGGACGCTCGGAGCGAGCTCGAGGACCTCAATGCGCGCCTCGTACCCAACCCGACCGCCTCGATCACGGTCCTCGACAGCATATACAGCGATGCCATCATCGACTTCCCGCTCGATGTCACCAAGGTCACGAACAGTCTGAAGGGGGTGGCCTACCGCTACGACGATCAACGTGGCAAGATCGAGGCCGAGGACGCCGGGGACGATGATGAAGCCGACGAAGGAGCTTCCCATCAATCCGCGGAGGGTGAGAGCGCTTAGGTCGCTTTCGCGTTCCGTCCCGCGCTTCCCTCGTTGCGTCCTTCCGTGCTCCCCATCTCGCTGCGGCTCTTGCGGTAGAGTCCATTGACCGTCACGCGCCGTCCGCCTGCGGCCTCGCGAATCGTAGTCTCCGGGGCGGAGACCGGGGCAAGCCCCTCCGCTCTCAAGGCCCCATCGAGCTCATCGGCCTCTTTGACGTGGGGGTTGCCCGATACGGTCGTGCCGGGGGCGAACTGGGATACGAGCAGGCTTCCTCGCGGCGCGAGCACCCGCACGCTTTCGGCGAGGGCCTTGCGCCACGACACCTCGCCTTCGGCGCAGTGATAGATACCGATCGCCACGACCAGGTCGAAGTATCCGTCCTCGAACGATCCGAGCTCTTCCATGCGTCCCTCGCGGACCCGGCGGCGCGCCTCATCCGGACCGATCAGGGCGGCCAGTCGCTCCTGGGTGCGTGCCACCATCGCAGCGGCCGCGTCGAGCGCCCAGACATCGAAACCGCGCTCGGCCAGGAGCATGGTGTTGCGGCCCCCGGCACACCCCAGATCGAGCACCCGCGTGCCGGATGGATTCTCGTAGTGGCCCAGCAGCTCGGCCAGACGGTGATCGGGATCTCGTCCGGCAAACCGCTCCACGCGCTCCGGCTCATTCCAGAATGCGATGCGGTCCTCTGCGAGCTCCTCGACGGGCTCCTGGATGGGCTCCTCGATGCGGTTCTCATTGTGATCGGTCATGAGGTGTCTTCTCCTCCTTGGCCTTTGGCTCTTCACCCTTGGCCTCTTGCCCTTCGTTCCTGGGCCTTCGTCCTTGGGCCTGCGCCCTCGGCGCCTTGCCCTCGACCCCGGCGAGCGGCTCTCCCATCCCCAGGCCAGAGATGCTAGGATGTGCGCACTGGCCGGTTGGAGACGGATTGTGCCAGGGAGGTCGTCATGAAGCTACCCGGAGACATCCTGAAATTGCCGGCGGAGGTCGCGCAAGACCCGCGGCGGCTGTTTCGTTTCTTCCTCAAGGACTCGATCCGTGACCTCGTCGACTTCGGCCGGTCGGACCAGAGCCGGGGCATTGCGCCGCCGCCGATCCAGAAGCCGGTCCCGGAGGGGGCCCGGCGAGTCGGCCTCGTTCCCCACGAAGAGATCAGGAAAGCAGGCCTGGCCCAGATGCCGATCCTGGAGGCCATCGCCCGCCGGTCGAGCGTTCGGCGATACACCGACACCCCGCTGTCGTTGGCCGAGCTCTCCCTGCTGCTGTGGGCTACGCAAGGCGTGCGTCACACGATGGGCGAGACCACGGTACTGCGTACGGTGCCCAGCGCCGGCAACCGCCACGCGCTCGAGCCCTACGTCTACGTCCGGCGGGTCGAGTCGGTCCCGGAGGGCATCTACCGCTACCTGCCGCTCGGCCACGAGCTCGTGCTCGAGCGTGAGGCCGACACCGAGCGCGAGGGGAACACCGAGCGCGAGGAGGGTGCACTCGCCCGCCGGGTCAGCGAAGCCTGCCGCGGGCAGCGGTTCGCCGGGGACTGTGCGGCCACATTCATCTGGACGACCATTCCCTACCGGATGGAGTGGCGGTACGGTTTGGCCGCGCACAAGGTGATCGCGATCGATGCGGGCCATGTGGGCCAGAACCTGTATCTGGCCTGCCAGGCCATCGGGGCGGGCACCTGCGCTATCGCCGCCTACGATCAGGAGGCCATGGATCGGCTGCTGGGCGTCGATGGCGAGGAGGAGTTCACGGTCTACGTGGCGCCGGTCGGGAAACTGGCGTAGCCGCCGGGTTACAAGCGGTCCGCCTACGAACGGATCGAAAGAGGAGAGAGCATGGCTCATCAGTTCATTTTCACGATGCAAGGAGTGGGGAAGGTCCATCCGCCGGATAAGGTCGTGCTGCGCGACATCTGGCTGTCGTTCTACCCGGGCGCGAAGATCGGTGTCCTGGGCGCCAACGGCGCCGGCAAGACCAGCTTGCTGCGTATCATGGCCGGCGTGGACACCGAGCATCTCGGCGAGGCCCAGCCCGCCAAGGGCATTCGGATCGGCTATGTGGAGCAGGAGCCGCAGCTCGATCCCGAGAAGGACGTCAAGGGCAACATCGAGGAAGGCCTGGCCGAGGTCCGCGACCTCTTGAACCGTTTCGAGGAGATCAGCGCCCGGTTCGCCGAACCCATGGAGCCCGACGAGATGGAGGCGCTCCTGGCCGAGCAGGGCGAGGTACAGGAGAAGATCGATCACGCCGACGGTTGGAACCTGGACCGACGTATCGAAATCGCCATGGACGCGCTGCGTTGTCCCCCGGGCGATGCCGAGGTCACCACGCTCTCGGGCGGCGAGCGGCGCCGGGTGGCCCTGTGCCGCACGCTCTTGCAGCAACCGGATCTGCTACTGCTCGACGAGCCGACCAACCACTTGGACGCCGAGTCGGTGGCCTGGCTCGAACGGCATCTGAAGGAGTTTCCCGGAACGATCGTGGCGGTCACCCACGACCGCTACTTCCTCGACAACGTCGCCGGCTGGATCCTGGAGCTCGACCGGGGCCACGGTATTCCGTGGGAAGGCAACTACTCCTCCTGGCTCGAGCAGAAGCAGGAGCGCCTCCGCCTGGAGGAGAAGGCCGAGTCGAAGCGCCAGCGCACCCTGGCCCGTGAGCTCGAGTGGGTGCGCATGACGCCGAAGGCACGGCAAGCGAAGGGCAAGGCCCGTCTGGCCGCCTACGAGGAGCTGCTCAATCAGGATGTGGAGAAGCGCGAGGCGGTCGCCGAGATCGTGATCCCGCCGTCACCGCGCCTCGGAGGCGTGGTGGTGCAGGCCAAGGACCTGATGAAGAGCTACGGCGACCGGGTGCTCTTCGAGGAGATGGACTTTGCACTGCCGCCGGGCGGGATCGTAGGCATCATCGGACCGAACGGCGCCGGCAAGACCACGCTCTTCCGAATGATCATGGGCGAGGAAGAAGCCGATGCCGGCGAGCTCGTCATCGGCGAGACGGTCGAACTCGCCTACGTCGATCAGTCACGCGACGCGCTCGATCCGGAGAAGACGATCTGGGAGGAGATCACCGGCGGCCAAGAGACCCTCATGGTGGGCAATCGAGAACTCAACTCGCGCCGCTACGTGGGCTCGTTTGCATTCAAGGGCGCCGACCAGCAGAAGAAGGTCGGCGGTCTCTCGGGCGGAGAGCGCAACCGCGTGCACCTGGCCAAGCTCCTCAGGTCGGGCGGCAATGTCCTGTTGCTCGATGAACCCACGAACGACCTGGATGTCGACACCCTGAGGGCCTTGGAGCAGGCGCTGCTCGATTTCGCCGGGTGCGCCGTGGTCATCAGCCACGACCGGTGGTTTTTGGACCGGGTGGCGACCCACATCCTGGCCTTCGAGGGAGAGAGCAGCGTACGCTGGTTCGAGGGCAACTTCGAAGCTTACGTCGCGGACCGGCGCCGCCGACTGGGGGAGGAGGCCGTGCAGCCGCACCGGATCAAGTACAAGAAGCTGGTGCGCAAGTAGGCTCCGTCACCGATGTCCATAGGCCGTTCGATACGCCGCCGCTTCCCATGCCAGGCACATCCCTCGCCGGCTGGCCGGCGAGGTGGACGTCACCTCAACAGCGTCACCCTCCGGGTCACGACGTCGGTGTCGGTGGCCAGGCGGAGTAGATACGTGCCTGTCGGCAGCGCGCGCCCCCTGGAATCGCATCCGCGCCAGACCACCGTCTGTGGGCCGGCGGTCAGATCGCGGTTCGCCAGCGCAGCCACGCGGCGGCCGCTGAGATCGAAAACATCGATGCGAAATCGTCCAGCGCGCGGCGCGATGAACCCGATCGAAGCCCGCGGGGTCGCCGGATTCGGGTAGACCTCCAGCGCGAACTCGCGGGCCGGTTGCGGCCACTCGCCCGCTCCCGAAGTCTGATGGAAGTAATAGGCCCCCATGTCGACCGGGGTGCCGTCCGGGTCGACGGGGTGCTCGGGATCACCGGCGTCGATGCAGGGTGAACCCGCCGTGAGGTGAAGGTCCCCGCCCGGCTGGTCCACGTACAGCGGATCGAGAAAGATGTTGCTGTAGACGTCGCAGGAATCGCCGTTCGCGTTGGTGTCGACCAGATGTCCGAATCCTGTCGGGGCACCGCCCCCCACATGACCAAAGTAATTGTCGAAGAAGTCGGAATGGCGCACGCTCAGGGACCCGTAGTATATCGAAATGGCGACGGGGCCGTTGTGGGTAACGATGCTGTTGGTGATCGTGGCCGAGGCGGAAACTCCATTGATCAAGACGACCCCGTCCCCTCCTTCGTTTCCAGCGATCGTGCAGCGGTCGAGTGTGGCGCTGCTGCCGTTCAAGACGTGGAGGGCCGAGCCCGTGGAGAACCATCCCGGCCCCACCCAGTTGGCGGATAACTCGCACCCCTCCATGACCAGCGTTCCCTGCTCGAGGGTGATTCCGCCGGCCTCCGGGGGGTCGTTACGATTGCCGACGATACTGCAGTCGATCATGGTCAACGTGCAGTTCGCGAGCACCTTGATGCCGCCGTCGTCGTTGGCGCCGATGTGGCAGGCCGTCATGGTCACGCTCGCGACGTAATTCACCTCCATGCCAATGGTGCAGTCCGTGATGCTGCAGTTCGCGAAGGTCACCGTCCCGGTGGTGTCCCACATGTTCACGCCCTTCCCGGAATTGCGCAGGGCGCAATGGGCGAACTGGGGGCAGCTCCCGGAGATTCCGATCTGCTGGAAGCCTGGTGCCTCGAGGACGCAGTAGGTCAGATGACTGGCGGCGTCCGGGCAATAGAAGGTCACGCCGCGCCACTCACCGGGCCCGGTGAAACGGATCGAATCGGCCTCGGTGCCGGCGGCCTCGAGGACGCCGTACACTTTCAGCTGCGGGTAGTTTGCAAAGTCGATGGTGACACCCGGTTCGATCCGGAGCGTGTCGCCCTCGGAGACGCTGACATCGCCGAGTACGTGGTAGGGCGAGCCGGCGAGCGTTCAGACGCCGGAGACGGCACCGCCGCCGATGTTGGTGTCGGCCGCGGCGAGGGCCGGCATGAGGATCAGCGCGAGAAAGGTTACCACGAGTGCGCGATTGCACGCGAGAGACTGCAGGGGTCGGGCCGGATCGCGGTACATGATCGGACCTCCATTGGATGGCCGGATCCGCCTCACGTCGTGAAGCGTCTGATCCGGCGCCATGCGCCATTGTGGGAAGGGGACTTGGTAGAACCATCGCCTCGCCCCGTGGGGCGCTGATTGAGCGCTGCACGACCAATGATAGCATCTTTATGCACGGCATGTATCGGGTTTCGGGCGTTGGAGGCTCTCGGGCGCCCGTCGCCGCTAACCAAGCGGTATGGGGAAGCTCGTCATGTTTACAGGGTTTATGTGTCGTCCGTGTTCATTTGTGCAAGTCCGGATTGCATAGTGCTCCCTCGTGACGCGCCGTATGGTCAAGTGCTACAATGCTTCTCAGTGGAAGGAGGCAGGCGATGAGAGATCTCTGCGCAGTGTCGAGCCGTGTGCTGATGCTGGGCCTTGCTCTGGCGGCACTTTCCGGACCGGTGTCCAGCGCGTGGACCGATGACCCCGAGTTCGTGGGGTCCTGCTTGTGGAGCGGGCTCATGCAACTCGCCGTGGAGGAGCAGCTGGCGTATTGCTCCTGTGCCAACGGTCTGCTCGTTCTGGACGTGACCGATCCGGATGATCCCGTGTTCCTCTCGCGGGTCTACTGCGGCGGTGGTGGATCGGGTGAGATCGAGGTCGCGCACGGCCATGCCTACCTCGCCGATGGGACCGCTGGCTTGCGGGTCATCGATCTGCAGGATCCCTTGCACCCCGTCATCGTTGGCAACTACCACGAGGAAGGGTCCATCACGCAGGTCGACGTCGAAGGCAGCCTGGCCTTCGCCACGAACACGCAGACCGGTAGCGTGACGATCCTTGACCTTGCCCTGCCGCAATCACCCCAGCCGATCTACACCTTTCCTGCCAGCGGAGTCGGGGGTGGAGATGTCTTCGCAACGGGAACCCTGGCCTACATCGCGTGGGGCGAGTTCGGCTTCGCCGTCTATGACGTGTCGAACCCATCCGCACCGATCAAGCTCGGCGGCTACTCGCCGATGAGCTACGCCTGGAAGATCGTCGTGGCCGATGGGTACGCCTACCTGCTGGATCACAGCGGCGGTGGGAAAGACGAAGAGAGCCACCTGGTGGTCTTCGACGTCGGCGATCCGGCCCAGCCCACCTACGTGACCACGTGGGATGATCCGCTCTTCGGCGTAAGCCTCACCGTCGAAGCCGGCCGTGCTTACCTCGGGGATGGCCGCCAGGTGAACGATGGCTTGGTGATCGTGGACGTCTCCGATCCTCACCATCCAGTGCGCTTGGGAGAGGCTCCCTGGCTCGGCGTGCCGTACGGGATCGATGTCCGCGGCGGGGTGGCCCATGCCGCCTTGGGCCACGCCGGCGTCGCCGTGGTGGACGTGTTGGATCCCGTCCATCCACTGCCCCGTGGCGCGTGGCACGAGGCCAAACTGCCCCTGGACTGCCGGCTGCTCTGCGAACCCGATGGCTTGATCGCCTATGTCTCCGACTACGGCTTCGGTCTGCGCATCGTGGACCTCAGCGAGCCCGAGTCTCCCTTGCCGTTGGGTGAGTGCGAGTTGCCCGGGACACCCATGGGGCTCATCCGCTTTGGCGAGCACGTCATGGTTGCCTGCGGCGATGCCGGGCTACAGGTGATCGATGTGACCGAGCTGGGCGAGCCCCACCTGGTGGGGGGCGCCGCCGGCGTTTGCCTGGATGTGATCGCGAGCGAGGGTTTGATCTACGCGGCCGCCGGGGAAGACGGGCTGCGCATCTTCGATCCGCTCGATCCGGCCGTTCCGCAGGAAATCGGCCAGTGCCAGGTCCCGGGACGGGTTCACAGCCTGTGCGTGGCCGGCGGCCATGCGTATCTGGGAGCGGGCACGGGAGGATTGCAGATCGTCGAGGTAACCGATCCCGGCGCGCCTGCTCTTCGCGGAGGGTACGACGAGTTCTACTCGCTCTTCTCACATGTCGCCGTTGCCGGGCAGTACGCATTTCTCCCGGCCGGCAACTATGGCCTGAAGATCTTCGATGTCTCCGATCCCGCCAACCCCATACTGTGTGTGGATCATGAGATGTCCGGCTCTCAGCACGACATTGAGCTGGCCGGGACGCTTGCCTATGTGACGGGGAGCTACTTCGGCGGGCTGCAGGTCGTGGATGTGTCGAACCCCCTTGCCCCTGTCACCCTGGGCGGCCACGCAACGCCGGGGCAGGCCCGGCATGTCTCACTCGCCGGTTCCCGCGCGGCCGTGGGTGACGGCAACTCCATCCTGCTCTTCGCGGTGCCCACCTCGGGAATCGAAGAGCCTTTGCGGCCTACCGGCGCCGGGAGGCTCACCTTTCGTGCGAGCAGCCCGGCCCGAGACCTGGCCCGGTTCCTGCTGATCACGCCCGAACCCATGAACGCACGGCTCGAGCTTCTGGATGTGAGCGGCCGCCGGTGTGATCTACTCTTCGATGGAGTCCTGTCCGCAGGCCCGACGAGCCTCACTCGATCGATCGGCGCGCTGCCATCCGGGGCGTACTTCGTGCGGATGCGCACGCGACTCGGGGACCAGACCCGGCCGATGACGGTGATTCGATAGGGCCGGCTGCCGCCTGGGATGGACGCGGCCGGGTTGAAGGGCAAGGACGCCACTACGGTTGCCGGGGCCGCGCGGAGTCGGAGGGCAGGATCTCGAGCAGACGTTCCGGAATCGTGCCGGTGCCTTCGGCCGACGGTGTCACGGGCCGGTAGATGTGGTGTCCCAGGCCAAGTACGAGGATCTCTGGAATCCGCAAGGCCAGGAACAGAACGATCACCCACCGGAGATACGTCCGCTTCGGAGGCCAGTGTTCGGCCAGCCAGGCCGTTACCGGGAGGGCCGCCGCCGGCAACGCCACGAGTACGTGCCAACCCTGAATCACAACCGGCGACAGGGCGCTCGCAATCAAGACGGCCACCAAACCTGACAGCGCATACGACCGCAGCCAGACCCATCCCTCGCTGCGACCGGAGGGGTTGCGGCCCCGGCGCAGGAGCCACCAGGCTGCCACCACGCAGAGGATGGTAGAAGCAACCGTCAGGATGAACAGCAGAAGAACGCCGCCTTCGATGAGCTGTCCCGTGGGATGACCCGCCACCCATGCGTCTTCGAGAAAGACCACATCCTTCAGTCGTCCTCCGATATCGAGGGAACCGAGTCGGAACCAGTACCCCAATCCGCGAAGGACCGGATAGACGGCCACCAGGCCGAATCCCGGATATCCCTCGGAGGGAACCACCGCCGGCATCGTTCCCTTCAGCACCGCCTGGAGGCTGGGCAAGAGCGGGATCGCCCCCAGCAGGGCACCCAGCAAGCCGGTCCACCAGTGCAAGCGAATGAGCTTGCGCACATAGAGAACGGCGGTGAACACGACCAGCAGCAAGAACGAGCCGTGCAGCTGCATGCCCAGGACCATGGTCCCGGCCAGGACGGCGGAGGGAAACCCGGCCGGGTGATTCCTGAGCTTCCAGCATGCCCACAGGTGCGTGGCTGCCGGAAGAAACATGAACGCCGGTTCCCACGAGAAGCCCGCGTGGAAGAGGCGCCAGGGCGAGAGCCAGTAGACCAAGAGGTAGATGACCACGAAGCGGCCGCCGACCGCGCGGTAGAGCGTGCGGGCCAGCAGGAGGCCGGCGGCGATGTGAAGCAGGCCGATCAAGAGCACCGGTGCCCGGTAGTCGGCCCACAGCAGGAGGGGGACTCCCATGAGGACCTGCAATAGGCATCCGGGAATGAATGCGCCTCCCGACATGGACTTGGCCACTGGCTGAAGTTGGCCAGTTTCGACGAGGTCGAGTCCGAGGCCGAGGAGAACGAACTGGTCGCCGCCAATCCAGCTTCGCAGGCTCAAGAAGGCCTGGATCAAGACGCCCAGAACAAAGATCGTCCCGACGGCCCATCCCCACCGGCCATGCGCTTTTGCCAATCTGATTTCCCCCACGGGTCACCATCTCATCGTCGGCGTCACTCCGGCGGCAAAACCCCGCCAGAACCTAGCACTCAGCACGAAAAGGGGGCAACCTGATCGTCCTTGTGCAGGGCCGCTGGCGCAAATGCAACATCGGGGCCGAATCACGGCTCCGATGCGGAGTTCACAGCGCCGAAGGATATAGAGGAGCAATAGAGGAGTAGTTGAGGTGCTTGGTCGCCCCCGGACTCGACCGGCGGCGCCGGGGATGAACCGCGGCTCTGGGGAGCGGAGCGAGGCATGAGAAGTGAGGATCTGACAGGGAAGATCTGCCCCTTTGCGGTGGTGGAGGTGATTCGCCGGGTCGAGCGAATGCAGCCGGGGGAGACCGTCGACTTCACCGTGAACGATCCTCTCGCAATCAAATCGATTCCCGAGGAACTGTCCGAATACGATGATCTCTCGTGTAGCATCTTTGAATCGGGGGCGACCTGGATCATCACCGTTCGCCGAAACGCCTAGCGTTTCAGCGCATGGCAGCCGTCCTGACGCGTACCATCGCAGCCTACCCTCGAGACGCGGGCTCACCGATTCGGTTCAACTCGGAGGAACACAGATGCGCCAGCAGGGGCTCCTTGATCTATCCGTGCGGATGGTCGCGGGTTTCGCCATCCTCAATGTGTTGATGTATCTGACCATCCATCGCTTCTGGATTGGTGGCAGCAGCTTTCTGCCCATGATTGGTGAATCAGGCCCGGGCAACAAGTTTCTCTTCGCCTTCATCGTGAACATGGGCGTGATCGTGGGGGCGGCCATGGGAGCCATGTCCAAGCGTGAGTTCCGGCTGCGACTTCCGCGGCAGGATCAGATCGGCAAGTCGGTGATCGGAGGATTGCTGATCGGCATGGGTATCACGCTCGCGCCGGGCACGTGCACGACCGCTTTCGTCACAGGAATGCCGATGCTCTCGGTCGCGTCCTTCCTGTCGGCCGCCGGGATTGTCCTGGGGGCCCTGATCGTGTACTCACGAACGATCGGGAGGTAGGCGATGTCCTTCGAAGCGCGACTGGCCGTGGGCTTCCTGTTCGGTATCGGGTTCGGATTCTTCGTCCAACGTGGCGGGCTCTGCTTCGCCCACGGCATCGCCGAACTCTACATGGGCATGGGGCGCCGCATCCTCAAGCTGTTCTTGGTGATCTTCGTCATTACGAGCCTCGGCTTTCTGGTATCTGGCCATGTCTCCGCCGATCTGGGCCTCAAGCCAATCGGGCAGATCCGCGGTTCGGGGTTCTACAATCTGCTGTCGGGCATGATCTTCGGCGCCGGGATCGCCTTGAACGGTGGCTGCATCCTGGGAACTTTGCGGCAGATTGGCGAGGGGCACCTGATCTACATGATCACGCTCCTGTCGTTCATCCCGGGAATGGCCCTGGTCGTGTATGGAATCAACCCGCTACTCGAGTCGGGGTACGAGATCCACGGCCGGCTTTTGCCCCAGATGCTTGGTGTGCCGGCGTCCTACGTGACGGGCGTTCTGGCATCGGCCGCTGTCATCGGGTTCGCTTGTGTGGGACGCCGGCGGGCGCGACGCAAATCCTTCACACGGGCCGATCCGGCCGATCCAGCGGATCGGTCCGCGGCCTGAATTCGGGAGGCCGTTCTGTGAGTCTCGATCCCCAGAGAGCACCCAGTGATCGCGCTCTGCGTGTTCTCGAGGAGCGGAATCGTGCCTTTCGCGTACTCTACGATACGATGATCCAGATTGCCGCGTCCCAACCCGAAGACCTCCACGGTGTCCTGAGTGCCAACTTGCGACATCTGTGCCAGGCTTCCTGCGCGGCATTGGCCTCTCTCGATCCGGAGACGGGCAGGATCCGGATGGAGTCGATTGCCGTCGATCCGATCGGAGCCGACTGCCAGGTCGAGTCCTTCGGTGAGGTAGTCCTGAGCACCGAGGTGGTCGAAGCACTGCGGCAGGAGCCCGTTCAGGAAGAGGTCGGCTGCCGGTCCGGCTTCGAGTCGTTCTTCCCTGGTTGTGCGGCAGCTCGCGCGAAGTGCGAACACAAGGGCCGCCGTTACCGCATGGCCTGCCGGCGCGAGGGGCAATTGCTGGCCGTCGCGACGGTCACACTCCCGGAAGGCCGCTCGTTGCGACTGCGCGATGTCGTCGAGACGTACTTGGACCTGGCCGGCCTGGCTCTTCATCGTCAGCTCACGCTCCGGGCCCTGAGTCGCAGTGAATCGAAGTTTCGATCGCTCGTTGAAGCCGCCAGTGTCGGCATCGCTATCCTATCCCATGGCAAGGTCCTCTATCTGAATCCCCATCTTCTGAAACTGACCGGCCGCGCGGCCGAAGACCTGCCGCTCTCGGTCCTGCGGCTCGTGGATCGGCCCGAGATCCGGCGCGTGGCCCGTCAGTTGCGGGCAAAGATGTCAAAGCCGCTGCTGTCCCCTGGCTACAGCGTGCGGTTGCGTCATCCTCGGGAAGGCTGGCTCGATACCGAGGTCACGGCCGAGCCGATTCGCTACCAGGGGCAGGAAGCCCAACTCCTCTTCGTTCAAGACGTCACCGAACGCAACAAGCTCCAGGAACAACTCTTCCATTCATCGAAGCTCGAGGCGATCGGTGTGCTCGCTTCGGGAATCGCCCACGAGATCAATACGCCGATCCAGTATGTGGGCGACAATGTCCAGTTCGCCATGGAAGCTTTCGAGGACCTGAATGGACTGGTTCGGGCATGCCTCGAGATGATTGACTCGCTATCTCCCGAGGGGCGGCAGTCAGAAGAGGCCACCAGGATTCGTCGGCTGTGCGAGGAGATGGACCTGGAGTTCTTGCGGGAGGAAATCCCGCGGGCACTCGAGCAATCCACCGAGGGCCTCGGCCACGTCCGCGACATCGTCCGGGCGATGCGCGTCTTCGGTCATCAGGAATCCGGCGAATTCACGGCGGCTGATCTCAACGAAATCGTCCAGAACTCGCTCATCGTCTCCCGCAACGAATGGAAACACACGGCCCAGATCGAGCTCGATCTGGATCCGGACCTGCCGCCGATCCAGTGTCAGGCCGGAGGTATTCAGCAGGTGATTCTGAACATCCTCATCAATGCCGCACATGCCGTTGCCGACGAGGTTCGGGGTGCTGGCGGCGAGGTCCCGGAACGAGGCGATCCGAGCGGCTCGGGCGCGCCGAAGGGCCGCATCGCCATCTCGACCCGGGCGGTCGAGATGGGGGTTCAGGTGAGCGTCGCCGACACGGGCGGTGGTATCCCCGATGACATCCATGATCGCATCTTCGATCCCTTCTTCACGACCAAAGTGGTTGGCAAGGGCACGGGCCAAGGGCTCTCCTTGGCACATCAGATCGTGACCGAAGGCCATGGCGGCATCCTCACCTTCGACACCCGGCCCGGTGACGGGACGACCTTCCACGTCGTTCTGCCACTGGCCCCACCCGGCCAGATGACAGCCTGACCGTCCACCGGGAACGACGCCTCCAGTAGATGGGGTCCGTCTCCTGAGCCACCGCTGGACGCCAGCACCGGTTCATGCAAGACTGGCATCCGGTTGCTATCCGGAGGAGATGTAGCAGGAACCGGGGATTTGAGCAGATGGGAATGCTGGGTTCTCTCCGAAGAATCGCCGAGCGCGCGACCGGCACACGAATCCTGCGCCATCTTCCACGCGGAATCGATGTGTTCTACGATCTTGCACACGCTCTTCCGCAATACCGCCTGCGCACGGTCTTCGATGTCGGCAGCAACATCGGCCAGTCGGCCGACCGCTTCCTTGCGCGTGCGCCGGAGGCCGAGCTGTATTGCTTCGAGCCCATCACGGCCTCCTACCGAGTACTGGCGGAAGCCTATGGAAAGAACCCGCGTGTCCACTGCTTCCAGCTGGCCTTCGGCGCCGACGCCGGCCGCGGCACGATGTCCTCGGAGGGGACCCTGCGTGTCAACCGGCTTCTGCCCGACAACGCCGTTTCCGAGGCGGCGACCGAGGAGGTTCGCATCGAGATGCTGGACGGCTTCTGTCGCCAGCATGCCATCGAGCACATCGACTACCTCAAGATCGATGCGGAAGGTAGTGACCTCAAGGTACTCGAGGGCGCAGCGGCCATGCTCACCGAGCAAGCGGTCGATGTCGTTGAGGTGGAGGCTGGCATGCATCCCGGCAATCGCGACCATGTGCCGCTCGAGCAGCTCAAGGGCCACTTGGAGCTGCGAGGGTACTACCTCCTGGCCCTCTATGAGCAGGTACCCGAACAGGAGCGGCGCGGGCCCCGCCTGCGTCGGAGCAACGCGGTTTTTCTCTCCCAGAGCTTGATGACCCGATACAGCCAGTGATCGCTGGTTTCAGGATCCCGAAGTCTACCGCCGCATCCTGTCTCCGGGCGCCAGCAGGATGTCCGCACTCGCTGAATGGCGCCCGGCCACGGTCAGCTGGACATCGGCGGCCAGGCCTGCTCCTTCAAGCGCCCGCCGGACGGTCTCGAGCGCCAGTTCCGGACGATTGCGCTCCTCGCTCAGGTGCGCCAGAACGATGGCCTCCGGCGGCCGGCGGCTTCTCTCGAGCGTGTGGCTCAGCAGCAGCCCCGCCGCGGGGTTCGGCAGGTGATAGAGCGAAGCGGGATTCCAGTGGCGTCGCAGCAAGTCGAGGTCGTGATTCGATTCCAGGTAGACCAGGTCGGTGTCGTAGATGTGCGGCACGACGGCCTCCGGATCGTGGAAGTCCGAGGCGATCAACACGCGTTGCCGCGTGGCGGCGACCTCGATGGCGAACGCGTGGGTGGTCACTCCGGGGGCGTGGGGCACCGGGATGGGGAGTATCGACAGCGGTCCGATTTCGAAACGCTCATCCGGGCGCTGACCGAACCCGCGCAGCTCCAGGCCGGAGAAGCTCGCCGAGGCCGGCACGCGGCTCGGGTGCAGATAGCGGTGCCGAATTTCGCGCACGGTCTGCTCATGCGCATAGACCGGGATCCGCAGGCGGTCGAGGACCCGTAGGCTGGCGTAGTTGATGTGATCGGAATGGGCGTGGGTCACGAGCACCCCCGCCGGCGGCTCGGCGAGGCCGACCTCGCTTTCCAGAATGCGCAGCGTGTCTCGCTGCGAGCGAATCCCGCAGTCGATCAGCAGCCTCGTGCTCGCTCCGTTGCGCTTGCCCAGGCTGGTGGGCGCCGCGGGGGCTTTGTATTCGAGCAGGAGCAGGTTGCCGCTGCTCCCGCTGCGCAGGCTTCGAAATCGAATCATGCGGCCGATTCTACCCCAGCTGTCCAGTCGGCCCAAGAGGTCCGCGCTGGCGAGGTTCCTAGCGACTCAGTGCCTGCCGCGCCAGCTTTCGTCCCGGTGGGGTGAGTTCCAAGAAGCCTCTCTTGCGCACGAGCGTGCCGTTGCGGACGGCGCGCCCGACCACCTCTTGCGCAAAACGCGGGGTCCAGGCGAGATGCTCGAGGAGATGGTCCTCCCGCAACTCGTCGGCGGCTTCGGGAAGGTCTTCGTGCTGATGAAGGTGAATGGCAAGCATCGTTTCGGCGAATTCCCAGCGCTGGCGGCGACGGCGAAGGGTGATCGCGATGAAGCCGCGCTCGGGGGCCCACAGGTACCCCGCCAGAAAGCAGATCCCCGTCACCGTGGCCATCGAGCCGGCGATCGAGACATCGAACAGATGCGCGACCCAGTAGCCTGAGATGGCGCTCGCAACACCGAGGCCGGTGCTCGCGAGCAGCATCAGCCACAACCGGTCGGTGAGCAGGTAGGCGGTTGCCGGCGGGGCGATCATGAGCGCCACGACCAGGATCGATCCCACCGCGTCGAAGGCGCCCACCGCGGTGACCGAAACCAGGCCCATCAGGGCGTAGTGGATCAGGACGGGCGAGAAGCCCAATGCGGCGGCCAGACCGGTGTCGAAGGTGGTGAGCTTCAGCTCCTTGTAGAAGAGCAGGATGAAGGTCATCGACAAGAGGAGGATTCCCAGCATCACGTAGAGAGACTTGGGGCCCACGTCCACACCGCCGACGACGAGCCGGTTGAAGGGGGCAAAGGCCAGCTCGCCGAGCAGAACCGAGTCGGTGTCCAGATGCACGTTGCCCGCGTAGCGGGCGATCAGGATGACGCCGAGGCTGAAGAGAACCGGGAACACCAGACCAATGGCGGCATCCTCGTGCACGAGGCCGGTGCGATTGAGCAGCTCCACGAGCAGCACAGTCAGCAAGCCGGTGGCGGCGGCTCCCAGAATGAGCAGCGGAGAGGCGAGGTCGTTCGTGACGAAGAAGGCCAGCACGATTCCCAACAGGATCGCGTGACTGATCGCATCACTCATCATCGCCGTGCGGCGCAACACCAGAAAGACTCCCGGCAGGGCGCAGGCGGCAGCCACCACCACGGCGATGAGCTGGATCTCGATCTGGATGGAGGTCATGCACGTCCTCCCAAGGCGGCTCGCTTGCGCTCGGCTTCCCGGCGCCCCGCGGGCGTCAAGAGCCACTCGTCGCCGCCGCGGGTGTGAACCCAGCCTCGCTCGGCGAGCTCGCGCAGGCTGCCGGGAACGCTGCTGCTTCGGAAGCTCATGGCTTCGAGCGCGCTGCGGGGATGGGGACGGTCCATGTCGGGGTGCTGCTCGGCAAGCTCGAGCAGATCCAGCAGCACCGCATCGAGTGCCAGCCGCCGCCGGTTCCGAAGCTGTCGGAGCCATTTCCAAAACAGTCCCCGGTTGGGGGCGAAGATCAGCGAGATCAGGACGAGCGCGCTGGCGCACAGGACGATCACCGGTCCCGTGGGCAAGTGGGTGGACAGGCTGCTCACGACGGCGCCCGTGATGCCCGCCGCGGCGCCGAAGGCTCCGGAGAGTGCGATCATGCGCCCCAGCCGGTCGGTCCACTGGCGGGCCGCTGCGGGCGGGGCCACGATGAGCGCACTCATCAGGACGACCCCCACTGTTTGCAGACCGAGCACGATCGCGACGACCAGGGCCGAGGTCAGTCCGATCTCGATGCCCCGCATCGGGAAGCCCAAGCTGACGCCGAAGTCGTGATCGAAGGAGGCCAGCTTGAACTCCTTGAAGAAGAGTCCGACGGCGAGGAGAAGCAGTCCGCCGACGATGGCCATCACGATGACATCGCGCTCGAGTAGGGCGGTGGCCTGGCCGAAAAGGAATTTCTCGAGCCCGGCTTGCCGAGCGTTGGGTTGCTTCTGGATGAAGGTGAGCAGCACCAGGCCGAACCCGAAGAACACGCTCAAGATGATACCGAAGGCGCTGTCACTCTTCAGGCGCGTGGTGCGCGTGATGCCCATCACCAGAAGGGTGCCCAGCCAGCCGGCCATGGCGGCGCCCAGCAACAAGACGACAGGTGACTTGGAACCGGTGAGCAGGAAGGCCAGCGCGATGCCGGGGAGGGCGGTGTGGGAGACCGTATCGCCCAGCAGACTCTGACGGCGCAGCACGGCGAAGGTGCCCAAGGCGCCGCTCACGAGCCCCAGCACCCCCGAGCCGAGTGCGACGGTTCGAAGGGTGTAGTCGAAGAGGAGG
Organism: uncultured bacterium; assembly: GCA_964573295.1. GTDB lineage: Bacteria > Eisenbacteria > RBG-16-71-46 > CAIMUX01 > WJJG01 > CAYQJL01. Next base: position 88,005 of record CAZNJE010000011.1, read on the forward strand.
TCATGGAAGATCCGCCCTGCCTCAGCCAGCATTGCCCGCGCCCTCCCCGACGTTGCGATGGCTCGCGAAGGGGACCCGCCCGCCGTAGGCGGTGCGCAGGTTGTCTTCGGTGAACACTTCGCGCACCGGGCCGCTGGTGATCCGGCGGACGTTGAGCATCATCACCCAGTCGAAGTACTCCGGCACGGTCTGCAAGTCGTGGTGAACCACCAGCACCGTCTTGCCCGCCGAACGCAGCTCCTGGAGCAGCAGGAGGATGGCGCGTTCGGTCTTGGCATCCACACCCTGGAACGGCTCGTCCATGAGGTAGACCTCCGCGTCCTGGACGAGGGCGCGGGCCAGGAAGACGCGCTGCTGCTGGCCGCCCGAGAGCTGACTGATTTGGCGGGTGACGAAAGCGTCCATCCCGACCTTCTCGAGTGCGGCGAGGGCCAGCTCCCTCTCCCGCCGGCCGGGACGCCGGATCCATCCCAGCGCCGAGTAGCGGCCCATCATCACGACATCGAGCACGTTCGTCGGAAAGTCCCAGTCCACACTACCCCGCTGGGGTACGTAGCCGAGGAGCCGGCGTTGCTCCTCGTAGGGTTTCCCAAAGATGTTCACCTGTCCGGCGGTCGGGCGAACCAGGTTGAGAATGGCCTTGATCATGGTTGTCTTGCCCGCGCCGTTGGGCCCGACGATTGCCATCAGCACTCCCGGCGGAACCTGCAGATCGATGTCCCAGAGAACGGGCTTGTCGCGATAGGCTACCGTGAGGTCGTTGACGTCGACCGCCCAGGCCGGGGCTTGCCCTTGCTTCGCCTCAGATCGTTGACTCGCCATTCGGTTCCTCTCCTCGTGCGGTTCCTTTGTAGGCCGGCTAGCCTTCGCGTTCGGTTCGTTTTCGGGGCCGGTTCGTCTCCGGGGGGCGATTCGTCACTGTGTCCCCTTGTCGCTGAGGGCGTCGACGATTGTATCGATGTTGTGGCGCACCATGCCTTCGTAAGTTCCCTCGGGCGTCCCGGGACTGCCCATGGCATCGCTGAAGAGCTCGCCGCCGATCTCGACGCTGAAGCCTTTGGCTTCCACAGCGGCCTGCAGCGCTCCGATCATCCGCGGGGGGACCGAGGACTCCACGAAGATGGCCGGGATCCGGCGCTCGACGATGAAGTCGGCGAGCTGCTGCACATCCGAGGTGCCGGCCTCGGTCACCGTGCTGATGCCCTGCAGGCCGTAGACCGCGAAGCCGTAGGCCGCGCCGAAGTAGTGGAAGGCATCGTGGGCGGTGATGAGCACCCGTTGCCCGGGCGGCACTTCGGCCGCGCGTTCTTTGACGTAGGCATCCAGCGCGGCGAGGCGCTCCCGGTAGACGCCGGCGCGATCATGGTAACCCTGAGCGTGGGGCGGATCCAGCTCCGCGAGCGCATCCGCCACGGCCCGCGTGACCTCCATCCACAGGGACACGTCGAACCACACGTGCGGATCGCGTCTCTCGGCGTTGCCGGCCGGAGCCGCCAAGCGGGTGGAGTCGATGGCCTCGGCCACCGCCACCGTGCTGGTCCGCGATGCCATCCGCTCGAAGAGCTCGGCCATCGCGCCTTCCAGATGCAGCCCGTTGTAGAAGATGATGTCGGCGTTGTGCATCTTGGTGACATCACCGGCGCTGGCCTTGTAAAGGTGGGGGTCCACACCCGGGCCCATGAGGCCCCTCACCGCCACGCGCTCGCCCCCGACGGCCTCGACCACCTCGGTCAGCATGCCCACCGTGGTGACGGCGTTGATCGTCCGCTCGGCCAGATCGCCCGCCGACTCCTTCTGCTCTCCGCCGCAGCCGGCGAGCGAAAGGGTCAGCCAAAGCGACAGCGCGAGCCAAGGCGTGAGCCAAGGCGCCAGCCAAGACGCCAGCCAAGGCGCGAGCCAAGGCGCATGCCTTCTCGCCCCCGCTGTTTCGAGATGCACTGGCTTCTTCATGCAGGCCTCCGCTTGGGCCGGGAGCGGAAAGCTCCCCTCATAGGTCAACTGCCCGTACTGGGCTTGCCGCGTTGCGCGCTACGCTACCACGACCGCGCCCGATACGCAGTGTCATTGGTCCGTCAATCGGGACGATGTCCACGACCTCCCTAGGTATGCCTAAATTACTTCCGAAGACAAGCCTGAGGTTCCAATCGATGCCGGTCCGGCCGCCGCCCTGGCTCAACGCACGAGCTGGAAGACCAGGTAGCCGCCGTAGGCCGCCAGGAAGATGAGGCCCTCGCCTCTGGTGATGCGCCGTTCCTGGGTGGCCGCCATCGGGAGCAGGATGAGAGCCAGCACCAGGGAGATCAGCAGATCGATCCATCCTCCGGGCGGCAGGGGGACCGGCGACACCACGGCGGTGCTGGCGAGCACGAAGAGCACATTGAAGAGATTCGATCCGACGATGTTGCCTACCGCGAGGTCGTGAGCCCCCCTTCGCGCGGCCAGCAAACAGGTCACGAGTTCCGGCAAACTGGTGCCGACCGCGACCACCGTGGCCGCGATGACGACCTCACCGACGCCGAGCGCGCGCGCGATGTCCGAGGCGGCGGAGACCGCCAGCCGCCCTCCGATCACGAGTCCGACGAGTCCCAGCAGCACCATCACGACGGCGCCGGTCAAGGCCGGGCGAACGGTGGCCACTGTCAGCTCCACGGCTTCTTTGACCATCGAGTCCCCCCGGCTCACCACGACATCGCGGGCATTGGCAAACAGGAAGATGCCGAAGAAGACGAGCAGTACGATGCCGTCACCGCGTGTCAGCGCGTCGGCGCCGATGCCGAAGAGCGCATCCGCGCCGAGCGCCAGCAAGGCGACGCTGGCCGCCACCAGAAACGGAATCTCGCGGGTAATCAAGCTGCTCTGAACGCGAAGGGGGGACAGCAAGGCGGTTGCTCCCAGGAGCAAGCCGAGATTGGCGACGTTCGAGCCGACGGCGTTTCCGAAGGCGATGGCGGCGCTTCCCCCGAGGGCCGCCGAGAGGCATACCACCAGCTCCGGAGCACTCGTACCGAAAGCGACCACGGTGAGGCCGATGAGCACCTCGGAGAGGCCCAGCCTGCGCGCCAGTGCGGACGCTCCGCGGACCAGCGACTCGCCGCCGGCGAGCAGCAGGACCAGTCCGAGGAGCAACAATAGAGATTGAAGAAGCATCGTCGCCTTCCAGTCGGATCGCCGTCCAGGGTGACGACCGCAGCCGCGGACACGGACTGCGGCGGCCGAAGCCGCGGGGGATTCTAGCACCTGGTGGCTGACCTCGGCGAGAGCCGGTTTCCCGGGCCCTTCGATGGCCGGTTCTCCGGGACCGTCAGTGGGCCTGCGACGGCCGGCTTCCACGGAACCTCAGCGGGTCTGCGCGCCCTCCTCTCTGCGCGCTAGCAGATCCAGGATTCCCTGCAGAGGAATCTTCAGCCAACTCGGACGATTGGCGGCTTCGTACTTGATCTCATAGAGCGCCTTCTCGAGCACGAAGAGGTCGATCAGCCGCTGTTCGGTGTCGGCCTCGGCGGGGTAGGAAGGGCAATCTCCGATGGCGGCGCGATAACCGTCGAGGAAGGCGCACTTGGCCGCCTGTTCCCAGCGCCGAACCCACGGGCGAACGGCCTCGACGACATCCGGACGGGCGCGTGCGGCCACACGGAAGAGCCCCGTCGAGGCAGCGTAGCTGAAGGATCGCAGCATGCCGGCCACATCCCGCAGCGGAGAGTGTTTCAGGCGACGTTCCGCGAGCGGCCGGGCCGGCTCGCCTTCGAAGTCGATGATGTAGAAGTCGGACGCGGCCACCATGACCTGACCCAGATGGTAGTCGCCATGATAGCGGCTCTTGAGGGTATCCACGTCCCGGGGGATCAAGGAGCGGGCCAGGGACTCGACCGCGTCCCAGGAGCCCAGGACGGCACCGATCCGTTCGTCGACGTCTGCCGACGCGTTGCCCCCGGTCTTCTCCAGCGCCTCGCGCGCTGCCGCCGCCTGCCTTGCAAGCCCTTGGCTCCAGGCCGCCAGGTCTCGGGCATCGATCTTCTCGGGGCGGAACGCGGGATCATCCGTAGCGACGCTGAATGCGCGGTGAAGCTCGGCGGTGCGGGTGCCCAGCGTGTGGGCCAGCTGAGTGTAGTCGAGGTAGGGCGCCTCCTCGTCGGCGAAGTCGCCGGTCCAGCCTTCCGCACTCTCGAGGTAGCGGTCCAGATAGTCGATGGTGAAGCTCCAGCCGTCGCCCTGATTGCGGATTAGCTCGTGGACGACGACCAGCGCGACGGGCGTGCCGGCTGCGTCGACCTGTTCCAGACTCCCGCAATAGGCCGGCGCGTGCTCGTATCCGGCCCGCTCGGTCAAGAAGCGACCTACCTCGATCTCGGGATGGACCCCCGCCTGGAGCTTCCGGTAGGCCTTCAGGATCATCCGGTCGCCGATGAGCAGCGACGTGTTGCTCTGCTCCCGTCCGAGTCGTTCTATGGGCACATCGCCGGTGGTCTCGGGGAACGCGTCCAACGCCTGGGTGCCGCTGAAACGCAGGACGTCTCCGGTCTCGCCGAGGGCGAAGCCCGTCCGCATCCACCGGCCAGGTTCTGACCCCGGATGGGCTGCCAGTGCCAGCTCGATGGTCGTCAATGCGTTATCCTTCTCGCCGAACCAGCGCCGGTTGCCGATGTAGGTCGGGAGAATCTCCTGTTCCAGAATCCGGCGAGGGTGATGAAGTACGGTAGCTGCCCGATGGGTGGGAAACGGCTTTGACCGAAGAGCTCGATGGGAACCCATCCGTCGAATTCGGGCAGCCGCAGCTCGACCGGTTGCGGGGCCCTCGAGAGGTTCAGGACACAAAGGATCGTCTCCTGTTCGTCTTCCAGGATGTAGGCCAGGACCTTTCGGTTGCCGGGCGTCAAGAAGCGGATGGTTCCCCGGGCGAAACAGGCGTGACCCTTGTGGATGCTGATGAGCTTGCGCATCCAGTTGAGCAGCGAGGACGCGTTGCGGTCCTGGGCCTCCACTGCGCAGGAAGATGGCCCACTGGCAGGTTTCGGGAATGCTGGGCATCTGACGGATGATGTCGGTGATCGGGTGGCGGTCCTCTTGCGCCACGGCCATGTACAGCCGCGGCATCAGGGGGAAGTTGAACGCCATGTGGCATTCGTCGCCGTCCCCGAAGTAGGGCACCACGTCTTCGGGCCATTGGTTGGCTTCGGCCAGCAGCATCTTGTCTTCGTAGCGCTCGTCCAGGGCGCGGCGGAGTCCTTTGAGGACCTGGTGGGTTTCCGGAAGGTTCTCGTTGTGGGTCCCCTCGCGTTCGCAGAGGTAGGGGATCGCATCCAGTCGCAGTCCGTCCACCCCGGCGTCCAGCCAGTGCCTCATGACCCGGATGACCTGATCGACGACCTCGGGATTGTCGAAGTTCAGATCGGGCTGGTGCGAGAAGAATCGGTGCCAGTAGTAGGCTTCGGCTTCCGGGTCCCAGGTCCAGTTGGATTTCTCGGTGTCGGTGAAGATGATCCGGGTCCCCGCGTACTTCTGGTCGGTATCGCTCCATACGTAGTAGTTTCGCCAGCGAGAGCCCGGGCGGGCCCGCCGGGCCCGTTGAAACCAGGGATGCTGATCGGAGGTGTGATTGATGACGAGCTCGGTGATCACCCGCAATCCGCGCCGGTGTGCCTCGCGGACGAGGCGCCGGAAGTCACGCATGTTGCCGTAGGACGGGTTGACGGAAGTGAAGCCCGAGATGGCGTAGCCGTCGTCGCGCAGAGGCGAGGGGTAGAAGGGCAACAGCCAGATGGCCGTCACGCCCAGGCTTTCGATGTAGTCGAGTTTCGAGGTCAGGCCGGCCAGATCCCCCACACCGCTGTTGTCGGAGTCGAAGAAGGCCTTGACGTGAAGCTGATAGATGACGGCATCTTTGTACCAAAGGGTGTTTGTGCTCACCGTGTTGCTTTCCTCTCGGTTGTTCCTAGCCTCAATTATTCCTCGGCTCAGTTACTCCTCGGCTTAGTTACTCCTCGGCTTGGTCAGTCCTCGGTGGCTCTCGACAGAGGGTTTGTCGGGCGGGATTCGACTCTCTCGTTCCGCTTATTCTTTGCTCAGATGTTCGAGGAAGGGCCGGATCAACGACAACGGAGGGCTTCCGGATTGCGTAGTGAGGATTCTCCCGACGCGGGAGGAACATCCGGGGCGAGCAGGTGGCCACAGCGCGGGCCTGTGCGAACACGTGCGCGCCCAATGGCCCAATGATTGGGTGACGCGGAACGCGCGAACGTACGGGTCCCCGAAGTTGGGGGCATTCCCCAGGACCAAGTCCAACCCCACCGGGTGGAGATCGGATCGCCATTGAGTGATAGTGGTGTGTTCCAATTGGCTTTCAACTGTCTTCGGCACGGCTCGTGCATGTACACAGCTCGTGTCCGCACGGAATGACCAGCATGAATCCACATGGACCCCGGTATCACTCGTTGATTTCGCATCCGGTGCCGTCTCGGCGGGAGGGCCGGTGGCGGCGGGTCTACCGGAGGATTCGCCAGCGGTACCGGGATAAGATCGTCGAAAACCACATCGACTTGCTGCGGCTGTGGATGGCGCGTCTTGGCTCACGAAGGGTGCTCGAAATCGGAACCGGCAACGGACGCGTGCTGCGCGCGCTCTCGGGCCGGCGTGGTCGGGAGATATCGATCCAGGGTATCGATTTGCCCGATGCTCACAGCGTCAAGGATGTCCGCATTCCGGCCCAGCCCATGGATGCGCGGCAGCTCGCCTATGCCAAGGGCAGCTTCGATCTCGTCTACTCGCTGCATACGGCCGAGCATCTCGCCGATTTCGAGTCCGTGCTTTCCGAGGTGGCTCGAGTGCTCGTGCCCGGAGGTCACCTGCTTCTGATCGTTCCCTTCGAGCCGTTCCGTGGATCCCATGCCTACATGGAATCCCTCTCGCTCACCGGGAATCCCGTGCAGGCCTGGCGACTGGCTCGACGCCTCCACGTGCGGCGGGTAGGTCCGGTCGGGGAGTATCGCTTCGGTCGGGAGGCGCTGCGACTGCGGGAGGGGCAGTGGGTCTTCGAGCGCTGGTTGTCTCCCGAGAGGCTCTTCCTGTACCAGAAAGCTTCCTGCTACGCCTGATGAGGGGCCTCGAGCTGACGGCCGCTCGCCAGCCGGCGACATCCCGGACCGTGCGGTGCGCGGCCCGAGGTGCCCGGCTCGGTGGCGTGCGGCTCGGGTGACGTGCGGCCCGGGTGCCGCGCGACCCGAGCGATGCGCGAACCCGGTCACTACGGAATCTGCCGCGAGAACCCGGATCATGGTACAATCATGAGTTGCGATCGGTCCCCACGGCAATGCGGCCGGGACTGTTCGCTACCGCCTTTGCTTGGCAGCGCTCGCCGAGCACGGGCGAGACGCGCTCAGACCACCAATCCAGGAGGCCTTCGTGCTGCCCAAACCCATACCGGCCCTCGCCGCGGCGCTAGGGTTCGTCTTGTTGCTGCCTGCTGTCGCCGGCGCGGACCTGCTCATCTCCGAGATGTGCGATCCCCGCTACGACTACGCGAGCGATCGCTTCATCGAGATCTACAACGCCGGCGCCAATCCCGTCGACCTGGCTGGCTGGACGCTGTATGCCGTCGGCAACGGCGGGGATATCTTCTCCTGGGGTCTGGTAGGCACCATCGAGCCGGGCGAAGCCCTGGTCGCGGGGGATCAGACCACGGCGGTCCCCTTCCAGGTCGACTTTCCGGAGGAGGCCTGGTCGAGCAGCAACGGCTTCTGGAACGGCAAGGTCGGAGACGGCGCCCGGCTGGTCGATCCCAGCCAGGCCACGGTCGACTACGCCGTCGTGGAAGGCACGGTCTTTGAGAACAAGGATTACATCCGGCGCTCCTGGGTCACCGAGCCGTCGGGCACCTATTCCGCTTCGGAATGGATCGCCTACTCCGCGGACTACCCGACCGACGGATCGCCGGGCGTCCACACGGCCGATCCTCCGCCGGCGGGGCCGACCATCGAGAACGTGTTGACCGAGCCGGAGCGCCCCCGGGCCGGCGACCCGGTACACGTCTTCGCCGACGTGCGCGACACCACCGCCGCACTCGAGTCGGTGACCGTCTCCTGGGGCACGATGCCCGGTGAGCTTCCCAACACGATCCCGATGGCGATCGATCAGGGCGACACCTACCGGACCAGCGTGCCGATCGCCGCTCACTCAGCGGGCACCACGGTCTACTTCCAGGTCACGGCCACCAACGAGGTCTTGGTCACGCGGTCCTCGGCCGTGCTGACCTACGCGTTGCCCTACGAGGTGACGATCCACCAAGTGCAGGGTGAGGGGGAGGAGTCTCCCTACGACAACGAATGGGTCATCACCGGCGGTGTCGTCACCGCCGTCTACGGCGCCTACTTCGTTCTGCAGGACGGTCCCGGACCCTGGGAAGGGGTATGGGTGGCGAGCGATGCGGCCCCCGCCCCGGGTGATCAGATGCAGGTGTGGGCCATGGTCGACGATGGGGACGGCAATACCACCTTGACCACCGTCGAAGTCGAGTCGGCCGAGCCGGGCGGTTCGGTGCCGTCGCCCGAGCCCCTCGCCACGGGCGACGCTGCCAGCGAACCCTATGAGGGCGTTTTGGTGGCGATCCACGACGCGCAGTGTGTGAGCATCGATCCGGCCGACGGGGTGTGGGTGATCGCGGACGGTACGGGGCCTTTGTGGGTGGGCGTCCTGGGCGACGGTTTCGAGCCCACCCTTGGATCACGCTATGCCGTGACCGGTCCGGTGAGGTTCACCGATGGCAGCTTCCGAATCGAGCCCCGCGACGCCGGCGACGTCGAGTGGGTGGGTGACGACTATGCGCCCATCATCACCAGCATCGTGATCGAGGGGGAAACGGCGCTACGCGTCCACTTCTCCGAAGCCGTCACGGAGGCGAGCGCCGAGACGGAGGAGCATTACTCGATCGGGGGGTTGACCGTCACCGGCGCCGAGCACGACGGGGGGCATCCCGAACAAGTGCTGCTCACTGTCTCGCCAATGGCCGAGGGACCTTACACCCTCTTGGTCACCGGCGTGACCGACCTCTACGGCAACGTCACCGACGAAGCCGAGGGGGATTTCGAGTATGTCGACTACAGCGCGCCCGAGGGCTACTACGACGCCGCGGCCGGTCTGGAGGGCGAGGCGCTCCATGCGGCGCTGCACGAGATCATCGACGGCCATACCGCCTACAGTTATTCCTTCCTGTGGGACGCCTTCTACACCACGGACGACAAGCCGAACGGCAAGGTGTGGGATATCTACTCGGATCTGCCCGGAGGCGAGCCACCCTACGAGTATACCTTTGGTGAGGACCAGGGCGGCGTCGGCGGACAGGAGGGCACCGGGTACACGCGCGAGCACTCCTGGCCCAAGAGCTGGTACGGCGGCGAGGTGCTGCCGATGTTCACCGATCTGTTCGTGGTCTACCCGTGTGATGCGCATGTCAACGGCATGCGCGGCACCTATCCCTACGGAGAGGTGGCCTCCGCGACCTGGGTTTCGATGAACGGTTCCGAGATCGGCCCCTGCACGTATCCGGGCTACACCGGCACGGTCTTCGAGCCCATCGATGCCTACAAGGGTGATCTCGCCCGCACCTACTTGTACATGACCACGCGCTACTACGGCGAGGATGGCGGCTGGCCGTCGAGCCCAATGACCGTTGGCGCCGAGCTTCGGCCCTGGGCGCTCGACATGCTGCTCGAGTGGCACGCCGCCGATCCGGTGAGCCGCAAGGAGCGGGAGCGCAATGCCACGGTCTTCGGCTTCCAGACCAATCGCAATCCGTTCATCGACCATCCGGAATTCGTGGAACTCGCCTTCGGCTCTTCCGCCGGCGTGGGCGAGGAGGGGGATGGCCGGATCGCATCGAGCGGCCTGCCCCGGCTACTTCCGGCGGCGCCGAATCCGGTTCGTGTCGGCACGGATGCGGTGATTCGATTCCATCTGCCCGCCGGGCAGACCGTGTCGGTGGAGGTGTGCGACATCACGGGCCGCCGCGTGGCCGAGCTTGCCGATGGGATCTTCCCCGCCGGCGTTTCCGAGCTGGTCTGGGACGCCCGCCTCGATGATGGCACCGCGGCGAGTTCGGGGATCTACTTCGTTCGCTTGCGCACCGTGGGGGTCACGACAGCCGGCCGGCTGCTGCTCCTCCACTGAGGATCCTGCGCGAAGCGGGTTTCGGTGGCTTCGACGACCATGCCTACTACCGGGGCTTCGTGCGTCTGCTGCGGGCCGTCAAGGAGGGGTCCGCCTGATCGTGCGGTGGCAGGCCGTGGGAGATCTCCTGACGCCCAGGACAGGAGTGCGCCGGGTTCCCCGCATCTCGCCCGACCGCCATGATGCCGCCTGGAGGGGGGCATTCATGCGTGGCATCTGCCGTCACGGCACGTCTGCCCATATGCGGCATGCGCCGCCGCGTGGTATGCGCCGTCATGCGGCGTGAGCGGTTGCGCGGCGTCTCACGTGCCAGGGAGGTCTCCTATGCCAGGCCCGAATCTGGACGCATTCTTCGACCCCGCATCGATTGCGCTCATCGGCGCTTCGGAGAAAGAAGGGTCGGTGGGGGCGGTCCTGACCGCCAATGCCGCGGATGGATACGAGGTTTCGATCTACCCTGTGAACCCGGAGTACGAGAGCGTTCAAGGCCTCGAGTGCTTCTCCACAATCGACGAGCTGCCCGAGACGCCCGACCTGGCCGTCATCGCCACCCCGGCGAAGACGGTTCCGGACCTCGTCGAGGCCTGCGGCCGCGCCGGCGTTCGGGCGGCGATCATCATTTCGGCGGGCTTCGGTGAGACCGGCGAGGAGGGCCGTGAGGCCGAGGAGCGCATCGGCCGTCTGGGGCGGCGCCATGGGATGCGGATCATCGGGCCCAATTGCCTGGGCGTCATCCGCCCCGAGAGCCGGATCAATCTCAGCTTCCTGCGCCAGGTGCCCCGGCCGGGCCCGATTGCGTTCCTTTCCCAGAGCGGCGCCATGGGATCGGCCATTCTCGACTGGGCAGCCAACGCCGGTGTGGGATTCAGCGCGTTCGTCTCGGTGGGCAACATGGTGGATGTCGACTTCGCCGCGCTCATCGACTACTTCGGCAATGACCGTGATACCGGCAGCATCGTCATGTACATGGAATCGGTGACCGATGCCGGGGCCTTCATGAGTGCGGCGCGCGCCTTCGCGCGGCGACAGCCGATCCTGGTCATCAAGGCCGGCAAGCACGGGCGTAGTGCCGAAGCGGTGTCCTCCCACACGGGCGCTCTCGCGGGCCAGGATGCAGTCTACGATGCCGCGTTCCGCCGGGCGGGTGTGACGCGCGTGGAAAACATCGGGGATCTCTTCATCGCCGCCGAGCTACTGGCCAACCAGCCGCTGCCTTCCGGGCCGCGGCTCTGTGTGATCACCAACGCCGGCGGACCCGGCATCCTGGCTGCCGACGCCGTGCTCGATCATGGCGGTATTCTGGCAGAGCTGTCGAAGGAATCGCAGTCGACGCTCGAGGAGATGCTTCCCCCGCATGCGGCCAAAGGCAATCCGGTCGATGTCCTCGGTGATGCCGGCGCCGAACGCTACCGGCGAACCGGAGGCGTGTGCGCCCGGGATGATGGCGTCGATGGCCTGCTCTTCGTCTACTCGCCGCAGGGAGAGGCGGGTGCCGACGACGCTGCCCGGGCGGTGATCGATGTGGCGAAGGATGCCAACAAGCCTGTATTGGCCTGCTGGATGGGAGGCGATCCGGTTGCCGATGTCCGGCGGTTGCTGCAGGAACATGACGTGCCCGCCGTCGCCACGCCGGAAGAGGGCGTGCGCGGCTATCTGGCGCTGCATCGTCACGCGCGGAACCTGGAGCTGCTCTACGAGACTCCCGAGGAGCTGCCGGTCGGCAGCATCCCGCCCCACAATCATCTCAAGGTGCTCTTACGGCAGGCGGCCGATGACGGCCGTGAGCACCTGCACGAAGACGAAGCCAAGCAGCTCTTGAACGTCTATGGCATTCCCGTCACGCAAGCTCACTTGGCGACCAGCGCGGATGAGGCAGTGGCGGCCGCCGAGGACATCGGCTACCCGGTCGTCCTCAAGGTCGTCTCCCCCGGCGTGACCCACAAGAGCGATGTCGGCGGCGTGCTCTTGCGGCGCAAGACGGCCGAGGAGGTCCGGCAGGGATTCGAGACGATTCGCCAGCGGGTAGCCCAGCTTCCCGAATCTCCGCCGCTGACCGGCGTTTCCGTTCAATCCATGCTGGAGGATGTGTCGCTCGAGCTCATCCTGGGCGCCAAGCGGGATCCCGTCTTTGGGGCCACCCTCCTCTTCGGCCGCGGCGGGACGGGGGTCGAGCTCTACGGCGACACGGCCGTGGGCTTCCCGCCGCTCAACCAGGTCTTGGCGCGTCGCATGATCGAAGAGACCAAGGTGCACCGGTTGCTCCAAGGGTACCGCAATGCCCCGGCGGCCGACCTGCGGCTGCTGGAGATGCACCTGATGCGCTTCTCGCAGCTGGTCATGGACCTTCCCGAGATCACCGAGATCGACATCAACCCCCTCGCGGTTCGCGAGGGCGAGTACGTGGCCTTGGATGCGAGGGTCGTGATCGATCCGGATGCGGTCCAACGCCAGACGGAGCGGCGGTCGCACGCCGCTCGGGAAACCGCTCGGGAAACCGCTCGGGAAGAGCGTTCGCACCTGGTCATCGAGCCCTACCCTCGCGAATACGTGGAACCATGGCGACTCGAGGACGGGCGTTCGGTGACCCTGCGTCCCATTCGCCCCGAAGACGAGCCGTTGGAATTCGATCTCTTCGACACCTTCTCCGAGGAAACCTGGCGCCAGCGCTTCTTCGGACCACACCGCAATGTCTCTCACCGCGAGATGACCCGCTACACGAACATCGACTACCGGCGCACGATGGCGATCGTGGCGATCCTGGAAGAGGAGTCCGGACCACGAATGATCGGGGTGAGCCGACTGGTCATCGACCCGGCTACCGAAACCGGCGAGTACGCCGTGGTGGTGGGAGATCCCTGGCAAGGCCTTGGGCTGGGCGAGAAGCTCACCGACAAGATCATCGGCGTGGCGAACGACAAGAAGGTCCGCAGGGTGCGTGCCGCCGTCCTCAAGAACAACCGCCGCATGCTCGACCTGTGCCGCAAGATGGGCTTTCAGGAACAGAGCCGCGACGAAGACGCCGTGGAGCTCGTGCTCGATCCGTCGTGATGCCAGGCCGGGTGAATGCCGGGGTCAGAGGCCGGCCGACCATCCTAGCGGGCGGATGCGCTCGATGTCGACCTCGGCCAAAGCGCTGTCCCGCGTAGCTCCTGGCGAGCCGCCGGGTGTCTTCCCAGGGGGGCGTCGCGATCCTGGCAATTCGTGTTGAGAAGGGCCGGCCCAAAGAGTATCGGCGCCGCGAGCGTGGCGCACCGAATCCGACACATGGTCAGATCCTCCTGGGCCATTGTATACATCCGACACCTTGACTTGCTGGCCACGGTGGTCGATTGTGGAGGCGTTGCGACGTTCGCCAGGAGAGAGTTTGATGCCAGCTGGCCGTGGTGCTTCCAGGCCTTGGATCCGATCGGACATGCGCGCCTTTCGATATGATCCACCCGGGTGGTTGCGATGGGGCACCGTTCTGCTCGTTCTGTTCCTGGCGGTTGCGTCCCGCTGGGCGTTGCTTGCCGACGGCCACAGCAACTTTGATGCCGATGAAGCGCTCGTGGCTCAGCAGGCCGCCGATATCCTGATGGGTCAGCGTCCCCTATTCCTGCCCGGCCAGAGCTACATGGGTTCGCTTCAGAGCACTGTGGCCGCTGGTGGTATGCTGCTCTTCGGACACAGTCCGACGGCCGTGAGGATGGCGCCCTTGCTCTGGGTGCTGCCCGGCTTCGGCGCCCTTCTATGGCTACGGTCCTCGGGCCCGAAAGGTCACCGCCGCCGCATCCCCGCCGTCTTGCTTTTCTCTCAGTGGATGCTGCCCCCTGCGATCTTGTTTCTCTCGAGCGTCAAGCTGCGGGGCGGCAACCTCGAATCCTTGGTGCTGGTGCTCGGATGCACGGCGATCGTCTGGCAGGCCAGTGCCCCGGCTTGTGTTCGGTCTTATCCCCGGCTGCTTCTTGCCGGTGTGATCATGGGCGTGGCGGTCTGGACCCACGACCAAGCCTTGCTGGGCCTGCCCCTGATCGCGCTGCTCCTTGCGCTAGGTACGGTCAGAGGACGCTGGCTGTCCGTGCCGGTCTTTGGGCTGGGAGCCGCAGCCGGATACCTACCCTTTTGGTGGCCACGGGTGGCCTCCGCCGCCATGGGACCACCCGGGCTCGAGGGCGCGGGGGCGGCATTCGGTGGGCCGGGTGTGCTGGGTGATCACGGCGACGTGTCCAAGCTGCTCCGAGAAGTCCTTCTCGCCGGAGGGGATCCTCCCGGCGCAGCCGGGGCGGGCGCGGTGCTTCTGATCGTCGTGACTGCGATTGCGTGCCTGTGGCTGCTCGCCGACGTAGGGCGGGATCTGTTCCGGCTGCGCTCACCGGACCCTCTGGCTGCCACCGTTCTCTCTCTGGCGCTGGCCAATGCGGCCGCCCTTCTGCTTCAGCCGGGCTACTTCGAGGACGTCCAGTGGTTTCGCTATACGCTCTTCATCGCGCCCGCCCTCGTGGTGGCGAGAGCCGGCATGCTGGCTCTGCTCGGCCGCTGGCCGCGCATCCTCCTCCACGGCGCCCTGCTCGCGCTCACCTGGATGACGTATGTGCATTGCCAGCCGGCTTGGCTTATCCCGCATCGCGAGCGTGACTCGGATCTGGTCGCGCACCTGATCGAGCAGGACATCCGCTACGTCCAGACGGACTGGACGTTGGCGTCGCCGATCAAGTTCTGGAGCCGCGGACGGATTCTGGCGGCGGGCGACACCCCCGAGCGCTACCCTTTCGACCGGCTTCTCGTCAGTTATCATCCCGAGTCCCACAACGTACGCCGGCTGACACCGCCTGCGACCTTGCCAGCCGCCGACATCGACATCAGCCCTCTCTATGAGATCGCGCTGCGTCGGCGGCGCCCGCCTCCGCCCGGCTTCCTGAACGAGATCCTGCGTCTGGAGCCACACACAACGCTCATTCCTCACTACGAGCCGTTTCCTCTGCTGGAGCCGGGCCAGTGGGAGTGTGATTGGCGCGGATGGCCTCCCCAGCGACCCCTGCGGCTGTTCGAGACCATCGTCTGGCGGCCGCGTCTTGCGACGCACGATGGCGTCGATTGGGAGGCGCTCGAGCGCCGGATCGAGTCTTTGGTGGCCTCGGGGGCCTTTGTCGAGATAGAACGGTGGAGGGATGATCGCGTGTTGCGGCGGGCGGCGCCGGTTGAGGTCGCCGGCAAGACAGTGGAATCGTCCGAGGTCCGGCCGTAGCGGACGTCCCAGTTGTCCGGGCTCGCCGGTTCGCGGTGTTTGCCCCGGGCCGAGGAGAGATCAATGGCGACCAACCAACTGAGGGCAGTACGGATGAAGATCAGCGACAGCGAACTAAGGTCTCTGATCGGGGCGCAACAAGACCCCGAACCGTTCTCCGGTGTCGTTCGATTGAGCTATGGGGATGAGGTACTCTTCGAGGAGGCCCGCGGGATGGCTCTTCATGCGGAGTCGATTCCGATCACGACGCAGACCCGCTTCCAGATGGCCTCGGGCTGCAAGATCTTCACGGCCGTGGCGGTGCTGCAACTCGTCCAGGCCGGCAAGCTCAGCCTGGATACCTTGTTGGCCGAGTGCGTCGCGGAAGACTTTCCGAACTACGACCCCGGTATCACGATCCGTCACCTGTTGACGCACAGATCGGGGATCACTTCCTACTTCGAGGAGGATGTTGATCCCGACTACGAAGCACTTTGGCGGGAGACACCCGTGTATCGGATGCGAGAGCCGGCGGATTTTCTGCCGCTTTTTCGCGAGAAGCCCATGAAATTCGCCCCGGGAGAACGCTTCGACTACAATGACGGAGGCTTCATCCTGCTCGGGTTGGTGGTTGAACGGTTGGCGGGACTGCCGTTCCGAACCTACGTGGAGCAGCAAGTTCTCGCACCCGCACGCATGAACGACTCTGGGTATTTCGCGAGTGACCGCTTGCCGGGACGAACCGCACGCGCGTACATCCAGGAGCAGGATGGGGGTTGGCGAACGAATGTATTCGCGGTGCCCGCCGTGGGGGGCGCTGACGGAGGCGCCCATACGACCGCCGGAGATATGCAGCGGTTCTGGCAGGCGCTGGTTACGGGGGTGCTTGTCGAGCCTGATGTTCGCGCCGCGATGTTTGAGCCCCAGGCGGCCACGGGATGGAAGCCGCCCTACACGCATTACGGTCTGGGGATGTGGATACGATGCGAAAGCGACGACCCACCGGTCCCTCGACAGCAGTTCGTCGTAGGATCGGATCCCGGGGTTGCGTTCAGCTCGATGCGTCAAAACGAGCATGGGCTCGTCATGACGCTGCTCGGGAACACGGGCCGAGCCTTGTGGCCGTTGCGCAAACGGCTCGAAGAGACTCTCGGATGGGGATAGTCCGGCAGGACTCTTCCAACATCGGCCGGTTTCTTGCGCCTACGAGTGCTTTCGCCTTGCGAAAAGCTCCACGCCCAGCACCAATGCCGCGCCGAGGACCATGAGCGCAAGCGCAATCCCCAACTCCGTGGTCAGACCCGACGGCAGGGTGTTGATCTCGTGGACGAATGTGTCGCTGACGACCTCGTATCGCTTGAAGGGCCAGATCTTGCGCAACGCGCCCAGCATGAACCCGAGCAGGATGGCGACGGTCAGATCGTGGTGGTGATCGAGCAACCAGCGCAGGACATGGGAGAACGCAATGATCCCAATCCCCGCGCCGAGGAGAAAGAGTGCGATGACGGGGAGGTTGAATGTATTCAGCGAGGCCAGCATGAACTCGTACTTGCCGAGCAGGAGTAGAATGAACGCCCCTGAGATGCCGGGCAGAATCATGGCGCAGATCGCAATGGCGCCGCTCACGAAGACGAACCACAGATCGTCCGGTGTGTCGGCGGGGGTCAGGCCGATCAGGGCGTACGCGCCCAGGGTCGCCAGGGCGAAAGCGACCAGATTGCGCAGTCCCCAGACCTCGACGCGCTGGCGAACGACGTAGAGTGAAGCGAGGATGAGGCCAAAGAAGACGGAGAGCACGTACTCGCGGTGAACCTCTAGCGCCCAATCAAGGAAGCGTGCCAGACTCACGATGGCGGTCGCGATCCCCAGTACCACCGGCAACAGGAAGCGCCAGGGCAGGATCTCGAAAGAGTCGCGCCAGCGCAGGGTCAACAAGCGTTTCATGAAGGGCACGACGGCGCGAATCGAGTCGATGAGCTCACCATAGATGCCCAAGATGAACGCCATCGTGCCGCCCGAAACACCGGGAACGACGTCGGCCGAGCCGACGAAGAGCCCGCTTGCGGCTAGGCGCACGAAGTCCTTGAGAGTCCGGTTTCTCGTTTGCATGGTGCCCCGCGGACGATGATCTTCCAACACAAGGCACCCATTATACGCTGCCTCGATCAGAATCCCAATCGACTTCATGAGACCGCCGCCGGGGCGCCGCGAGCCGTCCTCCGAGACCGCCCACCACGAAGAGGGCACAGATCACGACCGGCACCGGGGGCAGGTCGAGTGCGATCGAGCCCAAGAAACCAAGGGAGACGCTGGCCAGCCCGATCACGGCCACGCCCCCCATGAGCGCCATGAGGCCGTGGGCGTGGCGTTCATGGAGCATGGTGGGAACGGCCAGCAGTCCGATCGTCAGCAGGGGGCCCACCCAGATCACGCCCGCCGCGATGATGACGGCCGACATCCCCCGGAATCCGGCCAGCGCATATCGGGCCTGTGTTCGATTGCGGATCAGCAGGCTTTCCTCGTCGACCGCCAGGGCCAGCAGAAAACCACGATAGCGATAGCCAAGCGCCAGGACGGCGGCCGTGAGCGCGCTGAAGCCGATCAAGCCCGGCAGGCCGATGGCCAGCAACTCCCCGCGGAGCAGATGTTGCATGTGGGCCTCGACGCGCGTCGAGGTCGCGCTGACCAGAATTGTCACGGCCTCCCCCGCGCAGAAGACCGAGGCCAGATAGGCCGAGCGCCAGCGGGGAGATTGCCCCACGCGCCCGTTCTTGCGAGGCAGGAGCAGGCTCACCAGCAGGATGCCGGCTACCGCCACGAGGTAGAGTGTCCAGGTGGCTTTATCCGGCACCCCGGCCCACACCGCGGTGACGATGGCGGCGGTGCCCACCGGTGGCAGCGCCAGGCCGAGCAGGATCTCGTCGCGCAGCGAGAGCATCGCACCCAGTGGGGCGGCGGCCGCCGAGAAGGTCACCGCCCCCACGAGCGGGATCCAGGTGAACGCTAGAATCGCGACGAAGTCGGTCATAGAGCGACCTCCCGGGCGGCCGGTATCCAGGTGGTCACGTGCGAGGTGACCACGATTCCCAGTCCTTCCGCGGCCAGGCGTCCAAGGAGCTCGCCCAGACGGCGCGCGGTCGGGGCGTCGACGTTGACCGTCGGCTCATCGAGCAGCAACATCCGCGGCCGGCCGGTAAGGGCCCGGGCGACGAGCACTCGTTGGCGTTGCCCGCCGGAGAGGCGGGAGAAGGGCGCGCCGTGACGGTCGGCCAGGCCGACCTCCTCGAGCGCGTACAGCGCAGCCTGCCGGCCGTGGGCCCAGTCTCGCGGACGACCGGTTCGCACAATGTCCAGCACCGTGGCGGGAAGGGAGTGATCGATGGCCGATTCCTGGGGGATGTAGCCAACCTCCTCACGAGACAGGTGCCAGTGGACGTCGCCCTCATGATCGTCCAGCAGGCCCAGCAGGCCTCGCAGTAAGGTCGTCTTGCCCGAACCGTTCTCCCCGGTGAGCATGACCAGATCGCCCCCGCAAACCGCGAAACTGACCGGGGGCGCCGGATAGAAGACCTCGCGTCCGGCCGGGTATCCCCACCGCGCCCGCTCGACTTCGAGAAGGAGCGAGCCCGCGGGGGCCGGCGCGCCCGCGGATCGTTGCGTGTCCGTGGGGTGCTCCGCGCCCGCGGGTCGTTGCGCGCTGTTGGACCATGGCGAACTCATCGGAGTCGGCGAGTTAGTGGGTATCAGCGAGCGCATGTTGAAGTACTTTCAGATTGTGTTCTTGAAGGTCGGTGAAGGTGCGGATCTCGCGCGTGGCGCCCACCATGTTGGCGAACTGCACCGCGACGGCCCCGATCTGGCGCGCGAACCGCTCAGGCAGCTTGCTCGACTGCGCTTGGTGGTAGATCACCAGCTTGACCCCAGCGCCTTGCGCCCGGCGCGCCAGCTCGGCGAGGTGTCCGGCCGTCGGTTCGATCCCGGCCTTCGGTTCCAGCGACCCGACGACCTCGAGGCCGTAGAAGTCGGCGAGATAGGCGACATCGGGATGGTAGCTCACCACCGGGATCCCGCGCAGCGCACCGGCTTCCCTTGCCAGCCGGGCGGCGAGCGCCTCGAGTTCGGTTGCATAGGCCTTGGCGCGAGCGTGGTAGAGGTCGGCGTGTTCGGGATCCGCATGGGCGAATGCTGCCGCGATATTGCGCGCCATGACGGGTCCGCTGGCGGGGCTCACGTTGTAGTGCGGATTGCCCTCCGGGTGCTGCTCGCCCTCGGTGCGGCTCAGCTTCTCAGGCACGTCGAAGATCTGGATTCCGTGATGGAGCTCGATCCAGCCCTCGTGGTCTTCCATGATCGCGCGGTTGCGCGCCTCGGCGGCCAGCGCGGGCAGCCAGGCGTGTTCCGCATCCAGGCCGAGTGTGAGCACGAGGTCGGCGCGGTTGAGTTTGGGGATGAAGCTGGGCCGCACCGGCACGCCGTGCAAATCCTCCCGGCCTGAAGCCAGTGTCGTTACATCGACGCGATCACCGCCGATCCGATCGGCCATGACGCCGATGTCGGGAATGCTGGCGACCACCTTCAGGCCGCCGGCGCCGGCCGGGGCGGTCAGGCTCGCGGCGAGCAGCGCCAAGGTGAGCCAGATCAGATTTCGAGACAGGCCGCCGCCAGCGTCCGAAAGAAAACCGAACAGAGGCCGGCACCTTGGACGCGTCAATCGATGATCGACAATTCGTGAATTCATCGTTGCCTCCCATGGGTGTGGTACCCAATCACCCCGTCGTATTGCAGCACGAAGCGGTGAACGGCATCGTGGCCGGGAACCCGTTCGTCGCGCGAGAATTCGAGCCGCACATATTGAAAGTGGCTGATGTTGTAGGTGGCGAATGCGCCGAAGCGCTTGCGTCGCTGGGCGTCTCCTTGGTTCGGCTGGAACGACTCGCCAAAGACGCCTCCCGACCAGCTTCGGCTCGCTCGATAACGCGCATAGGCGAATGCCCCCGACCGTGAGAATGTGCGCCGGAGGTACTGCTCGTCGTCTTCGATCTCGAACTGCTGGTCGTTGGCCACGAACTCGATACCGAAGTCGAGACCCCGGTAAAGGTTCTGCTCGGGCGGGGTCCAGAAGACGGTGACGTCCGCGCCGTAGGTGGTTTTGGCGTAGGCCGTGTCCGGAAACCGCTGCGAGTGGCTGTAGCGGTCCTGGTGGATGACACTGGCGCCGAAGTCGATGCTCCAGCTCAGATCCAGCTCGAGCGAGGATGCGACCCGGCCCAGATAGGCCAGATCCCTCCACTCGCGATTGGTCTTGTTGAGCGTCGGGGCCTCGGGATCGGTCAAGGATGCCAGGTAGGCTTCCTCGAGCTCAGGATGCCCGGGACAATGGATCTCGTCGCCGTGGAAATGGCAACCGGGAGGCGGATTGTCGGGCCCCCACGCCGTGCCGGCCGCCGTGGGGTCAGTGTCGTGGGAGTGTCCATCAATGGCGTTGTACAAGCCGCCGGTCACCTCGACGAAGTGGGGCAACGGAACGAGAAACGAAAGCTCGAGTCCGGTGGGGGCCAGATGGCCTCCCAGATACTCATGCAGGATGCGGGGCTCAGAGGAGAAGGGCATCGCATGCGCGTGGAACTGGCTCCAGCGTCCAAAGTTGGCGAGGAAGTGGCCGCCTTTGAGCGCAAGGTTACCCGGCAGCGCGGGGAAATCGAAGAAGAGTTCGTGCACTTCGGCCCCGGTCTTGCTGAACATGGCGTTGAAGTCGATCCGTGCGTAGGGATCGACCTCGGCACCAAGGGACAGCTCGGCCGTGGACAGCTCGAACCCGCGCGTGGTCCAGAGGGCGTCGCCGGCGTCATCGCGCTCGGCGTCGTGGAGATCGGTCTTCAGATCGTAGACGAATCCGATGTCGGGGTTCATCCAGGCGCCCAGCGTGCCGGCGGTTGTGGCGGCCCCCTGCTGCGCCTGGACGGGCCAGACAGCTGCCAGAGCGAACGCACCGGCCAGTGCGAAGAAGCGTGCCGCTGTGGTTAGCGGAGCGGCCCCGCGCCGCGCCGCGGCCGCCGCGGCCGCCGCGACGATCGAGATGGCTCCGCACCGGGCACCTACCGTATGGCAATCAAATGGGATCATCATCATTCCTCCTCAGGCGAGGCTAGAAGTCTTTCAAGACCTCGATGCCGGCGGGGTACGAGGTGGTGAAGATGTAATCGGCCGCGCTGTTGGCGGACCAGGTGTTGTGAACTTCTCCATCTTCGGGGTGATAGCAGTACACGGCGCCGGTGCCCTTCTCGAGCAGCCAGATGTGATCTCCGCCGTAGTTGATCGCGCAGGCCATGTCGGCGGCGGGAACCGTGAGGGATTGCATCTGCCGGTAGTCCTCGGGGTCGTCCGCGTCGATGCAGATCCAGTAGGCCATCGCGCGGTCGAGATCGGTGGCCACCAGCATCCTCCCGTTCTCGGAGAGGGCGAAGTTGCCGCCGCCGATGTTCCAGGCCAGGCTGGCGCCGGAGATCTCAAAGGCCTCCGCGGTCTGGGTCGCCATGTTGAGGAGAATGATCGATTCCGCCGGTTCGTCCAGCTTGTGAGGCCCGAAGGCCACCGGTACCTCCCCGGCGTGGTAGAGGAAGTTGACCCGGCCACCCCCCGGATAGGGGATCCGCGTTCCCAAGGTCGGTCCGTCCAGATCGAGAACTTCGATGCCGCCGAGCGTGGCGATGAAGAGGGTCTCGGTGTCGTGATCGAAGGCGTCGCCGTGGGCCAGGGTATCGATCGCAACCTCGAAGACGATCTCTCCGCTGTCGGCATCGATGCCCCGCGCCCATGGCGCGTGCTGGTCGGTGGCGATCAGGGTGCCATGGGCATAGACCGCGGCCGAATGCCCCGAACCGTGGCCGACCGTCCTGGTCGTACGGGTCGCGACGTCGATGACGGTGAATGTGGAATCGCCGTCATTAGCGTAGACCACATAGTCGCCGTGGTCATCAACGCCCTGGTGAATGTTGTTGGGGCCGGTCGACAAGACCCCCAGTGCCTCGGGTGCCTCCATGTGAACGTGATCACCGTGAGTGGCGAACCCGCGGGTGAAACCGTAGGCCGCGCCACCCCGGCCCATCCACACCGTCGGTTCGGTGTCCGGACCCGCGAAGACCTGACGCATGAACGGGTGGGCGTCCCCTGACAGGGTGGCCTCGAGACTGCCCGTGTCGGCGTCGTGGATCCAGATGGTACCGGTGTCATCGTCGGTTACCCAGATCCAGGTGTTGAGATCCTCCTCGGCCTGGTCATGACCGCCCAGGACCTTGTCCTCGTCGTCGGAGCATCCGCCCAGGAATACCCCGGCGAGAAGCAGTGTGAGCAGTAGTCGGTATCGATGCATGATCGTCCTCCTCATCCCGGCGCAGTCCGGTGGGAGCCGCGGCGGGTCCTTGAACAGTGGTGTACGATTCAGGCGGGCTGCATTAGGCTGCGAGGAGGGCAAAGGGGGGCGCGCGCGGCCGTGGACGGGTGGCCAGGTGACACACCTGGCACTCGCCATGGGCGTGATGATCGGCATGGTGGTGCAACGCGATGGCGGTTGAGCCACCGATCAGTAGCAGGCCCAGTGCGAAGGAGAGCCACTGTGTCTGCGGACTGTGCATGCCATTGCTCCGGCGGCCTTGGTAATACAGAATATTACCCACCTATAGCGGCAGCGATCCGTGCTGTCAAGAGTTCGATCAAGAAGAGGCGACTTCGCAGGCGGCGGCAGCTAGAACTGCAGTCGCCCGAGACCGGCGCAAAGGTCCAGAGGAGGCCGATCGCCGCTGAACAGGAGGAGTTCATGACAGCCCCGACGCCCGGCACCGGGCTCACGACCGTTGCGCAATTGGCGCCGCCGGCCCGGCCGGCCCGGCGTCACTGGATGCTGATCCTTGGCCTGAGCCTGACCCTGGGATGGCTGGGCCTTGGAGATCTGGGGTGCCGCCGGTCTTCTAACAGCCAGAGCGAGGCAACTGGAGCGGACGCGCGTTCGAAGGCCGCAAAGACCTCCCTCGAACCTGTGCGAACTGGCGCCTCTCAGACCCAGATCGATGACCGCCTCGTGCCCGACAGCGAGCTCGACCAGCTCATCGCGCCCTATCGCGACCAGATGGAGGCGCAGATGAACGAGGTGCTGGCCGATTGCCCGACCCCCATGCGCACCGGCCGTCCGGAGGGGGCACTGGGCAACCTGATCGCCGATTTCGTGCTGGCGCGCGCGCGGCTGAGCAGCCGGGTTCCGGCGGATGCGTGCGTCCTCAACAACGGCGGCTTGCGGGTGCCGTGGTCCCAGGGTCCGATCACCTTGGGACTGGTATTCGAGGTGATGCCCTTCGACAACGATCTCGTGGTGCTCCGCCTCACGTCGGACCAGGTTCGCCAGCTGGCGGACGAGATCGCGGCTCGCGGCGGAGAGCCGGTGGCGGGCATGGAGTTTGAGATTCAGGGCGAGCGGGCGATAGGCCTCGAGGTGGCCGGTGCGCCAGTCGCGGATCGCGACTACTGGATCGCGACCAGCGATTACCTGGCCGATGGCGGGGGCGGGATGCCCACGTTGTGGGAAGGACAGGAGCGCGTCTCCCTGGGCATCCTGATCCGTGACCTCATTGCCGATGCAGTGCGTGCGTATGGCGAGTGGGGCGAGGATTCCGGCAGTGGCCGTCCCGGCACGCTACCCAGGCCTGAGATGGGACGGATTCGGGAGGTCCGCTAGCCGAGCACGCGAGCGTCGATCGCGCGCGATCCAGCAGGGAACCGGCAGAGTATCCAGCGTTTAGGATGGACAGCGCACAGCGCGACCGCCGGATGGCTTGCCGGGGAGTGGGGGAACATTGGAGGTCGGTCCGGCGGATGACCCGGCGGATGACCCTTGGGACGATCCGGAGAGTGATCCGGAGGATGACACCGAAAGAGAGCGATGCCATGGAAACGATGCACAGACGTAGCTTCCTGAAGGCCACGGCCGGCGGTTTGGGCCTGATCGGTACGGCCGGACTCCTGGATCCGCTGGGTGGCTGGTCGTCGGCGGCCGCAGATCCTGAGCACGCCACGATCACGATTCTGCAGACCAACGACGTCCACTCGCGTATCGATCCGTTTCCCGAGGGTAGCGGCCGAAACGCCGGCCGGGCGGGGGCGGCGCGACGGGCGACCCTGATCGACGCCGTCCGACGGGAGAATCCGAACACTCTTCTCGTCGACGCCGGCGATGTCTTCCAGGGTACGCCCTACTTCAACCTCTTCAAGGGCGAGCTGGACTTCAAGGTCATGTCCGCGTTGGGCTACGACGTCATGACAATCGGCAATCACGACTTCGATGCCGGGATGAACGGGCTCGCCCGCGCCGCGCGATTCGCCGATTTCGACATGATCAGCGCCAACTACGATTTCTCCGGCACCGTCATGGGGGACAGGGTCAAACCGCACGTGATCAAGCAGGTGGGGCCGGCCCGCGTGGGGCTCTTCGGCCTGGGCGTGATCCTGCAGGGTCTGGTGCCACCCGATCTGTGCCAGGGCGTGACCTACAACGACCCGGTCGAAACCGCCCGTCGCCAGGCCCGCTACCTGCGCGGCCAGGAGCGGTGCGACCTTGTGATCGCGCTCTCGCACCTGGGCAATACGGGCTATGCGGGCGAGGTGGGCGATCAGACCTTGGCGCGCGAGGTGCCCGAGATCGATCTCATCGTCGGCGGCCACAGCCACACCTTCATGGACGCCCCGACGCGCTATCGCCACGGCGAACGCGAAACACTGGTCTTCCAGGTGGGATTCGCCGGCATCAACCTGGGCCGGGTAGACTTCCACATGCGCGCTGGGCGAATCATCCGTACGGGCGCCCACATTCTACCGGTACGCGGGCCGATGGGCGTGCCGCTGGGCGGGCCGATGGGCGACCAGGTGGGTGCAGCCGAACTCGCGCGCGGGTAGCGAGTGGGGGCCGGCGGTCACCGGTACAACCCGACGCGCGGCGACGCTCGTTCCAGGCCGATAGAAGACCGCGATCCGGTTGGGCACGATCGTCAGCTCGACCGCCTCATCGCCGAAATAGTAGGTAGTCCCGAGCGGATTGCTCATCTGCTGGTTTCTCGCTGCGAACTCGGCTGGGCCTGCCGCGGGACCTTGAGCCCACCCCACCCCACGCCCGGACCGGTCAGGAGCCCAGTGACGAGCGTTGTCCCGAACAGCGCCCAGGCCCAGATTCGTGCCCGGCCCAACTCGGCGAGCGACTGACGCCGATGTTTCCGTTCTTCGCGTCTATTCCTCATCTCTTCGTCCTCCCGTATGTCCTTCCAGCCTTCCGACCGTCCGGTCTTGCGGCCTTTCTCCTCCTCCCCGCCACGAGGCGACCGGATCAATGGTTACCCTGAAAGGGCAACCGTGTGAGGGTCATCGTGTGAGGGTAACCCTGGGAGGATAACCGTGTGAGGGCAACCGTGAGTGCCGCGGTGTTCAGGGAAGCCGAAGTTGGATCCCGGGATCCATGTTCAAGTCATTGGAATATAGATAATTATCGACTCGAGCCGGTCTCGCGTCAGGATTTGGTTGGATTCTTCTAATCGTTTGATCTGCTTGAGGAT
>CAZNJE010000012.1:0-9119 GCA_964573295.1 uncultured bacterium
GAGGACGACTACATCGACTACACCATCTCCATGGAATCCATGCTCGCCGGCGAATGATCCGGCAGCCGTGACATTCGGCACCGCGTCCGGCACAGCGATCGGTACCGATGGCCGCTCGAGTAGCTGTAAGACCAGAAGCAGTAGACGGGCAAGAAATTCCCCTCCAGCCGATTTCGGATCCAGCGACAACGGCGATGCCGGAGTGCGGGCCCGCAGAAGAAGGGATGTCCTGTCTTCCAGAATCCGCAAAAAGGTCATAGAATGCCGGCAGATGACCGATCCAAGCATCAAGACGCAGCGGCTGACGTTACGCGCCATGTCGATGGATGACGTGGACACCATGCACCTTCTCTTCACCGATCCACGTGTCATGGCCTCGTTCGATGGCCAGCTCTTCGATCGCCCGATGACGGAGCGCTGGGTCCGGCGGAACCTGGAGCATCAAGAGCAGCATGGCTACGGTCTCTTTGCCGTCATCCTCCGCAAGGACGGCGAACTGATCGGAGACTGCGGCCTCGAGCACATGGTCATCGAGGGTACTCCGGACGTCGAACTCGGGTACGATCTGCGCAGCCCCTACTGGGGCAGGGGACTGGCGACCGAAGCCGCGGCCGCGGTGCGCGATTTCGCGTTCAAGCAACTCGAGATTCCACGGCTCATCAGCTTGATCCGCCCTGCGAATGTGGCCTCCCGCCGTGTCGCCGAGAAGATCGGCATGACGATGGAGCGGAATATCCTGCGCGGATCCCAGCCCTACCACGTGTATGCCGTTCGCCCCGGTGTGGTCAGACGCGAGCTACGACGGGATGAGATAGACGTCGTGTAGACCATCGACCGTGCGGCGGCCAGGATCACGGAGTGATACACGAGCACGGGGCCGCCTTCCCGCACGCCCTCAGGCACATCAGCCGGAAGGCCGCATCGCCGCCTCTCGGACCTCGGACCGTGGCCGCGATACTCCCTGCCGGCTGGCGCCTGCAGGAGGCTCATCTGGATGGCGATTTCCACCTCGACGTCACGTTCCATCGATACTACGACGAGGGGGCTCCTGGAACGACTGCATCATCGATCCGCAGATCTCCGACTGGCTACTGCCAATCGGCCGGTCTGCGACGTGACGGCGGCCGGCGGCACGGCGATCACCGCGCTGACGGTGGTGCGGTGGTTTTGGCTAGTCCCGCTCGAGACGGAAGCCATCCACCCAGATCCGGAAGGGCGTCTCGGGCCGCACGGCGAAGAGGCTGGCGTTGCGCACATGCGTCAGATCCAGTTGCCGGTGCCGGGGCCCGCGCGCGACCTCCTCGAGCTCGATCTCGTAGTGGTTGAGTCCCGGGGTGATGGTGAGAACCCGGTTGAAGCGGTCGGCGTAAGTGTTGTCGTGCCGGTTGTCGTTGATTCGAAACGACAGCTCGCGGGGATGATCGAGCTCGGAGTAGATCTCGAAGACGAGGCGATCATACCCCGACCAGTCCGGATGAGGCTCCATGATGTGCAGGGCCGGGTAGACTGCAACATGAAACGTGAGCTGGCCGACTCGCTCGCTCGCCTGCTGGCCGCGCCAGCCCTCCGGCGGCGGGACCCTACGCAACTCCGCATCCCGCGGCCCCACGAAGCGCCGCTCCCAGCCGGCCTCGAACTCGCAGATCGAAGGGAAGGCCCGGTTGCGCTGCAGGTAGTCGTTGGCGACTCGCGCGACCGGCACGATCGCGGTGAGGAGCAGGCCGCCCGTTCCCAGGAGCAGCACCGTTCGGGTGAGGCGTCCCGGAATGCGTCCGCCCCACAGGCTGCGCTTCGCATGCGGATCGAGCGCATAGGCCGCTGCCAGAAAGGCCAGTGCACCGTAGACATTGTGGGCGAAGTCGACCGGATCGGCATCCCGTGCTCCGAAGTACTGGCTCGTCTCGGTGATGCCGCCAATGCCGGTCGTTGCGATCAGGGCCGCCAGGTAGATCATCGGACGTGGCCACCGCGTGGGGACCGGCGTCGGGTTGGAGCGCGCGGCGGATGAGGCGCCGTCACGCGGGCGGGTGAGCACCAGGAGCCCCTTCAGCACGGCCAGCGACACGATCCCGAAGAGGGGCATATGGCCGGCGTCGAAGACCGCCGACCAGAGCATGTGGCCGTTGGGCGCTCCCCAGAGCGTCTGGATGGCGATGGCCGCCGCGATCACGCCGGCCCAGGCTATGAGGCGGATGGCGGAAGAGAATCTCATCGTGCAGAACTACCTCCACTTCGATCATGCGGCCGATTGCCGCCCGGCGAAAGCGTGGAGTTCCTGCGCAGTTTTCTTGCCCCCGGGGGATGGACGCTTTTTCCGAACCCGACAATACTGCGAGTACCCATTCGACCTCTGCCTGGGGCAGGGACGACCTCGAGCAGCTGGCATGAGCGCATGGGTGCCGGTTTCGCAGAGGGCTCGTTGCCGGGATGGGAATGAGGCGTACCGGCGCTCCATGTGGGCGTTGGGTCCTAGGTTGTGGTTTGACTTTGCCCCAGCAAGTCCCGGTCCTCGTGCTGGATAGCGCAACGGTGCGGGGGCCGGGCAGCAAGTTGCGGCGCGAGCTGGATGCGATCGCGCTCGGCCCTGAGCTCTGACAGGGCCACCCGACGGAGGCTGTTCTTCCACCAGCCTCCGTCACCCTTTTAGGGCGAGGGGACATCGCAAGCGGCTGGTTTCTGCGCAGCAGCACGCGTTCGCCAGACGCTCTACGGCTCGTCCTCTTCGGGCTACACGTCGGGCTGTTCCTCGGGCCGCGTGTCGGGGGGCAGCCCGGGCGGCACCATCAACACCTTCTCCCTCAGGCACACCGCCAGGCCGGGCGGGGCCTTGCGCGGCTTGCGGACGTAGCGCTTCTCGGTGTAGATGACCGGCGCCAGACTCGAGGTGCGCGACTTGCTGTAGTAGGCCGCGATGGCGGCGGCGGCCTCGAGGGCCTCGCGGCTGGGATTGTCCTTGCGTCCGGCCCGCTGGAGCACGACGTGACTGCCGGCGACCCCCCGGGCGTGAAACCACAGATCCCGCGGCCGTGCCAGCTTGTGGGTGAGTGCATCGTTTTCTTGATTCGATCGCCCGACCAGCACGACCCACCCGTCGTGAATCTCGAAACGGCGGGGATGGATGCCTGCCGCGCCCGCTTTGTCGGCCTTGCCAGGGCCCTGACGGCCACCCTCGCCGGATCGCCGCCCGCTCGCTCCTGCCCCACCGCCCGCTCCCGCCCCACGGCTCGCTCCCGCGCCGGCAGCCGTGCGCTCGCGGGCCTGGGTGGTCCGGGACTCGTAACCACGCTGCTCATGCGGACGGTGGAGTCCCTGCCCGATGGCGGCCGCTTCCTGCCGGAAGCGGGTCATCCGCTGTCGCAGCCCGCGGTCGAGACGGGGAATCATTGCCGCGCTCTCGCGTTCGATGCGGTCCAGGACCGCCTCGATCCGGGCTGTTTCCTCCTCCGGGACGGGCTGGGCTTCCTCCGCAGCGGCTCGCCAATCGGCCACGCGATCCAGCCAGAGGGCGATGCTGGCACCCTTCTCTTCCCGCTGTTGCCGGGCCCTCTCGAGCCGGCCGGCCTGCCGGAAGAGCCGGTTGACGCTCTCGGAGAAGCTCCGGGCCGGATCGAGCTGGATCGTGAGGTGCTGGCCGGGGGCCGATGGATCCTCAATCGTCACCTCGGATGCCCCTCGCGGGATGCGTCCGGCGCTCGCGAGCAGGGCCTCGGCCTGACGGCGCAAGAGGGGACCCTGGCGGGTGTCGTCCAGCTCTCGGGCAACGCGGCCGTGGAGACGCCGAAGCTGCTTCTGCTCGGCGCGCAGTACGCGGAGCAGCTCCCGGCGAGTGGCTTCTTCGCGGGCGAGCCGGATGTGCAGCCGCGCCAGGGCCCGGGCGGCCTGAGGGGCCGGACGGCTGTGGTCATCCCCCGCCGCGGTTCCGCGCGGCGCCCAGGAACGCCACGCGCCCGGCAGCTCCTCGGGCGGCACCGGTGATAGGATCGCGGAGCTTTCCCGCCCCGACGGGGGCATGCTCGCCGGAAGACAAACCCACCATCTGTCGGGCTCCCTCGCCTCCCCGGGCTCCCCGGCCTCTCTGGTCACCCCCGCCTCTCCGGGCACCCCAGCTGGAACGACTCCCCCCCGTGCAGCCGTCTCGCCGCCGGCGAGCAGCCGCTGCCACGGTTCGCGGTACTCGCCGCGGGGTTCCTCGTAGTGGGAGCCCGGTTGGCCGCGTCCGCCCGCGGATGCGTGAACCGGCGGCGGATAGCGCTGGGTGATCGTATCATCTTGATCGGTGACCAGCAGCCGGCAGGCATTGGGCAGCGGATCCAGGATCAAACGAACCGACTTGCCCGAGCCCCCGAACCCGAGGCGCAGGATCCGCCCGCTCTCACCCGAGTCGATGGCAGTGAGGGTCGCGCCGGCGAGCTGGGTTCGGAGCCAGCCGCCGAATCCGGTCGAAGGGTAGGGTTTCTTACGTTCGGTGGACTCGCACCAGAAGAGGGGCTCGGGGTAGGCGAGCACGAGATGGATCTCGTGCGGTCCCTCGCCGATCGCCGGCGCAGCCACGTCGAGCAGGAGCAGGATTTCTTCGGTGCCGCGGGTTGTCGCATCGACCAGATGGGCCCGCCCGGCGAGGGGCGCCAGCGCCTGTGTCAGGCTGTGATGCAACGTGTCCATCATCACCCGGCGCTGCCGGCCATCTCCCGCAGTCCCGTGCCCTCGCCGTCTGCCGCCGCATAGGTGCGGCCGCACGATTCACAGACGAGGGAATCCGGCAGGCGATGCCCGCAGCGGCACACCCAGCCGATCCGGCGGGCGGGATTGCCCACGACGAGGGCGTGGTCGGGAACGTCGCGGATGACGACCGATCCAGCCCCGACGAAGCACCACGACCCCAGCGTTGTGCCGCACACGATCGTCGCGTTGGCGCCCACCGTGGCGCCTTCCTTCAGAAGCGTCGGTTTCCACTTCTCCGGATGCCCCTGGAATTCGGGATGGCTGCGAGGCACCGGATCGTTGGTCAACACGGCGTTGGGGCCCAGAAAGACGTAGTTCTCACACGTGACCAGATCCCAGATGCACACCCCGTTCTTGACGGTGACGTGGTCGCCCAGCCGGGCGCCGCCCTCGACAAAGGCGCCTTCGCCGATGTTGCAGTTTCGTCCGACGACCGCGTTCTTCATCACGTGGGCAAACGCCCAGACGCGGGTCCCCTCGCCTACCGAGGTGGACTCGTTGATGCCTTGCGGGTGAACAAAGACCTCCGCCACGTCTACCTCCCTGATCTTGCCGACCGGAACGCGCCCATGCCGATGTCCCGGGGATACTACCGGTCCGGAGCAGAAGTGGCTAGCCCTTGCTCGCCTTGTCCGCCGGCCAGATCCCGCGTGACCTTTGGACGCGGCTTTCCTATGATGCGCCGCAAGGAGGTACTCGTGCTCCATGTGCGGATCGGGAACCGGGAGTTTCGCGCTCCGGAGTCGCGCTGGGAGGCGCTGGTCTCGGAGGGTGCGATCCCGCCGCAGGCGCTCGTCTTCTCGCTGACCTTGACCGGCGGGCTGTGGAAGCGGGCCGACTCGCTGGAGCTCTACGCCTTCTTCCGTAACGTGGGGGAGGAGGAGCGGCGGGAGGAGGACCTGCCCCAGGCCGGACATGTCCCGTTCTCCGATCTCATGTCGGTGGCCTTCCCCTCGCGCGGCTTTTCGATGACCGAGACGCTCTTGACCGCGAACCTGCTGGTGGCGCTGTTGCTGGTGTTTCTTTGGGGCGCCGAGGCGTACACACATCGGCTCTTCGGCGATCTGACCGCCGCGACGACCCTGGGACGGGGATTGGCGTGGGACTTCTACCGCCTGTGGCAGGACCAGCGGATCCCGGTCGGGTTCGTCGCGACGATCTTCATCCACGCCGACATCCGGCATCTGATGGCCAACATGGCGACGCTGGCACCGGCGGCGGCGTTCGTGGAGTACCTCTACGGACGGCGGCGCGCCGCCCTCTTCTACCTCGCCACCGGCGTTGCGGGCGCGATCCTCTCCTACGCGTTCAAGGGGCGGGGCCCGATGAGCGTCGGGGCGTCGGGGGCCATCTACGGTTTGATCGGTGTGCTGGTCGGCTACGTCGTCAGGCATTACCAAAGGCTGCCGCGCTGGCATCGCTGGCGGGCGCGGCGAATCTGGGTACCCCTGCTGGCCCTGGGTACGCTACCCTCGATCTTCAACGCCGACTGGCGGGCGCACGTCGGCGGATTCTTGTCTGGGCTGGTCTTGGGCCTCGTGCTGTCGGCGGGTCGCCGCAGCCGGGCCTTCCTCCTGCCGGAAGAAGCCGGCAGATCACGGGAGAGTCGCCGCGCATGAAGCACGATCGCATCGCCGTCGTCGATTTCGGGGGACAGTACGCGCACCTGATCGCCACCAAGATCCGCCGCCTGAACGTGCGGGCCGACATCCTGGATCCGGTGGCGCCCCTCGAGGACTTCCGGCCCTACAAGGGCATCATCTTATCGGGCAGTCCGGCTATGAGTTCGCAGCAGGAGGGAGACGACTACACCCGCGAGATCTTCGGCCTTCCGATCCCCATCCTGGGCTTCTGTTTCGGGCATCAGGAGATCGCCAAGCACTACGGCGGCGAGGTGACGAGCAGTCGCCGGGAATACGGGTTCTCGACCCTTCATCTGACCACCGCCAGCCCTATCTTCGAGGGGCTCGGCCCCAACGAGGCCGTGTGGATGAGCCATGGGGATTCGGTGACGAAGCTGCCTGAGGGTTTCGTTGAACTGGGCTATTCGGTGCATGTCGACAGCAAGCGCGAGGCGGGCACCATGCCACCCATCGGTCCGGTCGACGGGGCGCCCCCGGCCGAGCATCGCTATGCCGCCTTGGCGAGCGAGGAGCTGAAGCGCTACGGATTCCAATTCCATCCCGAGGTCGACGACACCGAGCACGGCGACGAGATGCTGCGCAACTTCGCGGTCGGGATCTGCGGCTGTGAGCCCACCTGGACGATCGAGAACTACATCGAAGAGGAGAGCCGTTTCCTGCGTGAGTGCGTGGGAGACCAGACCGTCTTCCTGCTGGTGAGCGGCGGGGTCGACTCGACCGTCTGCGCCCGGCTCCTGGTGGAGGCGCTTGGCCCCGACCGCGTTCAGATGCTCCACATCGACAACGGGCTCATGCGCAAGCGCGAGAGCGAGCAGGTCGTCGAGCGGTTCCGGCGCTGGCACGTGACCGAGAATCTACACTTCCTCGACGCCAGCGAAGTGTTCTTGCGCGCCCTGGCCGGCGTGGCCGAGCCCGAGAAGAAGCGCAAGGCCATCGGGAAGGCCTTCATCGAGGCCGCCCAGGGCGAGATGGAGAAGCTGGGCGTGCGCGATGCCCTCCTGGCCCAGGGCACGATCTACCCCGACACGATTGAGACCGGCGGCACGAGCCGCTCCGATGTCATCAAGACCCACCACAACCGCATTCCGCTGGTGGAGGAGATGATCAAGGCCGGCCGGGTGCTCGAGCCGATCAAGGAGCTGTACAAGGTAGAGGTGCGTGAGTTGGGCGCCGACCTGGGGATCGATGCGGACTTTTTGGAGCGCCACCCCTTCCCGGGTCCCGGACTCGGCGTGCGACTGTTGTGCAACCTCGACCCCGAGCTCGACGCGCGGTCGCGCGAGGAACTCGAGCGCATCGAGCGGGAGGCGGGCGCGATCGCGCGCGGGCGGGGCCTGGATGCCGTGGCCCTGCCGGTTCGCTCGGTGGGGGTGAAGGGCGACCTGCGCAGCTATGAGTGGCCGGTGCTCCTGTTTGGAC
Source organism: uncultured bacterium (assembly GCA_964573295.1). Classification (GTDB taxonomy): domain Bacteria; phylum Eisenbacteria; class RBG-16-71-46; order CAIMUX01; family WJJG01; genus CAYQJL01. The sequence goes on from CAZNJE010000012.1 coordinate 7,785, forward strand.
CGCCGGGTGCGGTGCCGGGCTCGCCGGACCCGCGCGGCTCCGCCGGCGCAGGCGACCGGACGGCCGGCAAGTCGCTCTCCCCAGAAGCGCTGTGGGGTGTCACGCTGGAGGTGGCCAACCAGATCTACAAGGACATCGCCGGCGTCAACCGCTGCGTGTTCGACCTCAGTGGGCGGCCCGGGCCCGTGCCGATGCGGCGCCTGGTGGCCGAGACCACGCGCGAGCGGCTGGACCTCTTGCGCGAAGCCGACGCGATCATGATGGACGCCCTGGCGGACTACGACCTCATGCACGTCGTCTGGCAGTGCCCGACGGTGATGCTGCCGGCCTCGGCCGGCGGTGAGGGTGGGGAGTACGTGGTGCTGCGTCCGGTGCTCTCCGAACGGGCCATGACGGCGCGGCCGGCGCCGCTGCCGGTCAAACTCCTCACGGGCGTGGCCGCCGCGATCCGGGCGCGGCCAGGGGTGAGCGGCGTGGGCATCGATGTTTCGACCAAGCCGCCCGGCACGATCGAGTGGGAGTAGGCGGGGCGTCCCGCCCGATTGCCTCCGTGTTCTATTGCCGGATGCAGCTGTGCAACGCGCTTCTTGCTTCAATTGGCCCGGTCATGGGACCCAGATGCTCAACCTGCCGCGCCGATGGGCGGCGACCGGGGGACGCGAGCAGGTTCCAAGTGAGCAGCAAACTAGTTCGTCGTATGATTGTCCAAGAGGTGATTTGCGATTCAGTGCACGTGAACGAGACGATCGCGAGGCGGCACCGCATTTGGCAAACGGCCGAGACGCTCATCGAAGAGCTACCGCTTCTTCCGCGGCGGGATGGCACACGGGGTTCAGCGAACGCGATTGCCGCAAATCCAATCCTAATGATCCTCCGCCGAGCAATTGCAGCATCTACAAGTGTCTGCCAAATCGCGCCAAACGGGAAATGTCCAGCAGTGCGCCTCGACTACGCTGATCCAGCAGCGTGCTCAGAGCAGGTATGATATGAACTTAGAGATTCGAGCGAGTCGGCCATCATCGGTCGATGTCATTCGATTATAGTCAAAGCACCTTCACATAGCTTGGCTGCTTCAGAATCGTGACGACCTGCTTCACAACAGCCACTAGTTTCTTGGTTGACAGTGCTGCAGGTATCATCTACCCTGATTGTGCTAGTGAGTGATGCGCGAATTGCCAGCCATCGCATAGCGAACATGGGAAGCAGGATCTAAGCAGCCTAGCGTTTGGAGGTTTCGTGGTACGCTGCGGGCGGCTATCTTCGGTTCTCTCTTTCATCCCCCGAGTTCCTGCTCTATTCCGGGTGATTCGGATGCACGCGTCCCCCCCCCCCCCC
>CAZNJE010000012.1:9129-21877 GCA_964573295.1 uncultured bacterium
ACACACACACACACAGCACGGAGGCTCCTTCTAGAGTTTCCCGATTTCTGCTGGGCCTGCCGGCGGCCGCAGGTTTCGGCCCACGAGGTAGGTGCGATTCATGAATCGTGCCCCAGATGCTCCATACTCTGCCATTCGGATATGCTCCTTGAGGCTTTGAATTTCCTTCATCTTGATATTCAAGCCAGTCTATTCCTGGACAGTCCGGTTTCTGCCTGCGACAAACACGGGCCGAGTGGTCCGCCAAGGCGACCGCGGGCCTGGTGGCGACTTTCCACAAGGACAAGGCGAAGCTGCATCGGCGACGAGTGCGAAGGTCAAGTATGTAGTCCTGGGTACGGTGAGCGGATCCTGAGGCAAGTCGAATGAAACGAAGTCGGGCGAGAAGTCAGGACGTTCTGATCGACCGGACTTACTCATGGGATTGGAGCACACGCGCGGTGCTCAGCACGCGAGACGGTTAGCGAGTCGAGGTTGACTGTGAGCCAACACCTGGTGAAGAAGGAGGCATTCATGCATTTTCGGCAAACAGGACGTACGGCGGATTTCCATCACACGGCCAGCATACTGCTTACAACGGTGGTGCTCGCCCTTGTGGCCGGCATTCCCGCAGTGGCGCAGGAGCTCAACCACGCCTTCCGCTACCATACCGAGCATGTCGAGATTATCGACGCCGGCGCGTATGATCGGGTCGAATACGACGGGGCACGCGCGGACTATGACCCGAGGCTGTATGGATATCCTGAGCTTCCCGTATTCATCCATCGCTTTCTCCTGCCACCTGAAACACGAATCGAGGAGCTGCTCTTCACCAATATCGAGACCGAGACGCTAGAAGGCGAGTTCCTGCCGCGTCCTATCGAGCCGGAGAGCCCTCCTGGCGAGGAGCCTGAACCGCATGGGCCGCTCCCCGAGATCTACGAGTCGGAGAATCCATATCCAGAGCAGCCGATCACAATTACAACCGAGGGCGAGTTCCGCGGCTATCACCTGGTGACGCTGAAAGTCTACCCGGTGCAGTTCGTGGGAGCCTCCGGCACGCTTCGCGCGGTCACGAACATGCAAATTGGCGCCAGCTTGCGGCCCATGACCGCAGAGGAGGTGGAGAGCCGCCACCAACGGCTTCGCCTTGATACGAGGCCCCTCTCGGAACGGAATGATCTGAAGTGGATCCGCGAGACCGTACTCAATCCGGAGGACCTCTGGGCATACGAGCCCGAAGGAGAGGACCCTACGGGACCAAGAACCCTGTCCATGGGGGAAGACAATCCCTTTGGCGGTTTCGTGCCGACGGAGCACCCTTCCCTGGAGGGCCCTCCAGTACGCTACGTCATCATCACAGATTCGCTGGACATGAAGGGTAGGGAGCTCGGTGACGGCCTGATGGATGAGTTTCAACGCCTGGCCGACTGGAAGACATCCAAAGGCGTCCCGGCGATCGTCAAGAGCGTGACGTGGATCGAGCAGAGGTACAACGGCATCGACGTCCCAGAGAAGATCCGCGCGTTCATCAAGGACGCTGCGGCCAAATGGGGGACGGACTACGTCCTACTCGGGGGTGGAGAGGATATCGTTCCCTTCCGACTCCTGGGGGCCCCCGATTCACGTTGGGTAGGGAATACGCCACTCAAACGTGCAGATCCGCCAGCCGACATGTACTACTCCGAGCTAGACGACAACTGGAACGACGACGGCGATGCCTATTTCGGGGAGAAGGAAGGGACAGTCTACGAAGTCGAGCAACGTGCCTATCAGGACCTCTGCCTCGGCCGACTGACCGTTCGCGACAGCCTCGAAGCCTCGATCGTGGTCAATAAGATCCTCGCAAACGAGTGTGTGCCCGGAGTAGAGGGACGCCCAGACACATCGTACTGGACCTCCTTTGCGGTTGCAACTGGCCTTGTGCACACTGCCGACGCTACAAGCGAAACCCACAACGGCATCGTACTGGCAGAGGCACTGATTGACTCGGTTGAGGCGTCGCAGTTCCAACTGGACATCGAACGACTGTATGCAGTGATGCCCACGCAGTACGTGTACTGTCCAGAGAATCTGCAGAACGTGCAGTGTTACGCTGGCATGCACTCCCTGTTATCCGGCCTCTCCTATCAAGCGTACACATCTGACAACCTTGCAGATGCCCTAGCCAGTGGGCAACATCTACTTTGGCACCGTGAACACTCGAACCGCAATATCCTCGGGGGTGTTTCGAAGATCACAGACACCGCCAGCTGCGCCACGGAATCCTGGCAAGCAGCCTGCTTGACAGCATTCGTGGCCGCAAATGAGATCGACGACCACTTCACGAGTGACCGAGCAGACTACTTGGACACGGGGCACAACCTCCCGATTATCTTCTCGTCTGGGTGCGACACGAATTGGTACGACTTGGATGCAATCAGTGAGCGCTTCATTCGCGCGCCCGCAGGCGGAGCGATTGCCTATATTGGCGGGGAGTATTCAGTAGGCGCAGCTGCGGCGGCAGACCATTCGAGAAACCTGTTTGGGAGGATGTTCCCCGAGGGAGATGCTCATCTGGGCAATGCAGTGCGCAACGCTATCAACAGCAATGACTACCCGCCGGTGGTCGGAGTGCTGTTCCCTCTTCTTGGTGACCCGGAGCTTCCTCTTTGCTGGGTTGAGCCTGATTCCCTTGAGCTTGCTAAGTCACCCGCCGGTTTCACTTATCTCGGCCCGCGGAGTGTGACGATCACAGTGACCTGTGACAGCTCTCCTGTTGAGGGAGCCCGTGTTTGCATGAAGCAGGCCGACAATGCCTACGCGATAGCGTGGACGGACGCTGCCGGGCAGGCAGAGTTTGAAGCCTTCACACCCCTCGATTCAACGCCGACCTACATTATGGCGACGGCGGTCGGATACTACCCTCAGCTTGACTCCCTGACGACGTCGGGAACTGGGTTTGGCAGCTGGCACCATGTCCGCTATGACGGTCACACGCGAGATGACAATGTCACGGGGGGCGATGGCGACGACCTATTCGAAGCCGGTGAGACGGCCGAGTTTGGTATCTCAGTGAAGAACGTGAGTCCCGGGGGTGCAACCAATCTGACAGGGGTGTGGGCCAAGCTGTGGCCCACGGCTCCTGTTACCTTCGATCTGGCTTTGCAGGGCGGCGGTGATGAAGACTACGAGCCCGAAGACATCTACATTGGCAAAAATGGTGCGCACCCCCACGAATCGGCAGATGCGGGGGGGCTGACAACTCCGGCTTGGGGGAATGAGTTCAAGATTCCCAGCAACTGGGAAGCGATCCGCACCGAAGAGCGCTGGGAATCCGCAGGGATTCCCAGCGAGAGCAGGATCCTCCTTTGGCGGGCACAGGACGGAAGCTACCGTCTTCAAACTGAATACTGTGCGGGCGATGACTCTCTCTTCGTAGGAACCCTGTCCACGGAGGGTGGCTTCAGTGACGTCCTGAAGCTCAGCGGGGAAACAGCCGACAGTTTGTTCTTTGACGAGGCTGCAAACCCAGACACGCTGAGGTTCAAGTTCTGCGGCGACGGGACTGCCGATTTGCTCAAGTTCCGTGCTGAGTCGACTGACTGGCTGGCAATCTCCCCCGATAGCTCCTACATCGGAACCCTGTCCAGCGGGGCGACTGCCGAGGCGGATTTTAGCGTCGTGACGACAGAGCAGGTCGCGGATGAGGAACTGATGGCCTTCACCGTCGCGGTGCATGACGCCTCCGGCTCTTGGTGGCATTCGGATTTCACCGAGGAGATACATGCTTCTGAACTCGAAGTGATGAAGATGGAGCGCGACATTGTCCGCATTGGGGGCACGGGCTACTCGGGCTATTTCGCGCCCACTATCGCCAATCTCGGCACCGGGGACGCAGATAGCGTTGCGACAGTTCTTCACATTACAGATTTTGGTGGCGCGAACTGCACTTGCTGGGACAGCTCTGTCACGATCGGAGGGATCGCTGCTTCCGATACCTCCGTCGCCTGGCCCGACTCCTTCCACGTCGTCTGCACGGAGCTGGATCCCGAGGTCTTTGATGGATTCACGTACGATCTCGAAGTGCAGGTGTGGTACCCAAATGGAATCGCAATCGGCGACACGCTTGTAGGACAGGATACCGACACCCCAACGGCGCCGACCAATCTTGCCGTCGATGACGGCTCGGAGGGGGCCGTGCTGACGTGGAGCCCCTCAACCAGTGAGGATGTGCGCGGATATCATGTGTATCGATATGTGCCCACGGATACGTCGCGAGTCACCCGGGCCCCACTCGAAGGGAGTGCCAGGTTTGCCGAAAGCGGCCAAGTACCATTCGACGCGGGAGGCAACTACCTGAGCTACCGATACGCTGTCTCAGCCGTGGATGCATCAGGGAACGAAAGTGAGAAGGTTTACTCAGATACATCCAGCGTGTGGTTGCCCGAACTCGAGGGGTGGCCGAAGCGCGTAGATACTCGGTCCTGGTGCGCTCCGGTGGCTTGTGACGTCGACAGCGCCGACGCTGACGGTTTGGAGGTCTTTGCTGCCGGGAAGGCGATCTATGCATGGAAGGCGAATGGTGATCCTTTGATCGCAGCAAACGACGATGGACTCTTCTACGATCCCACGACCGACCAGCATGCAATCGAGGATTTTGCGGAGGTCGAGTGCTTCTTCTATGGGGCCCTGGCAATCGAGGATATCGACGGAGACGACAACTTCGAGATTGTGGGGAACTTGACGCCCTATGGCGTCTACGTCCTGGAATACGATGACGGTCCGCCCGCAAGTGTGACCAAGGAATGGTTCTGCGAGGTCGAGGCCCCGCTGTGCACCCCTACCATTGCCGACCTGGACAACGATGATGCCTACGAGATCATCCTGAGCGGGGGATTCAGCTCCAATCTCTATGTGTGGGCGGCCGACGGAAGGACGTTCCAGCAAACCCACAACATGACGGGCATCTACGGAACAGCCAACGGAGGAGCGAAGTACAACTATGGTCACGTCGCTGTCGGGGAGTTTGACGCCAACAGCGATGGGCTGGAGATCATCCAGACTTTGGGATATGAAAATGACAGCGGCAATTGTGTGCCGAGGGTCACGTGTTGGGCGACCGCTGATAGCGTTGGATCACAGCTTTGGACAACCAATATAGGAAGCGTCTCCGGCCTGGTTCTTTCATCACCTGTGATCGGGGACATCGACGGTGACAATGACGAACTGGAGATAGCCGTTTCGCGTGAGTCGGCAGAGGACTGGGCGAGTCACGTCGGCGGGATATGGTTGCTCGATGCCGACGGGGATGTCGTCAACTCCATAGAGGAAGAAGACTTGTTCTTCAGAGTCGAGCCTGCTCCCACCCCGGCGCTAGCGGAACGAGGAGTCGGGGAAGACAATCTAGAGATCTACATTGCAAATGGGCGGCAAGAGGAACCAGAAACCTACAAGTGGTCCAGGCCGATCGAGATGCTTGTCTGGGAGGGAGATCTATCCGATACCCAGAGCAAGGTTGACACGACAACGGTAGTTGACTACATCCCCGTGCCTGGACGAACTCACGAGCACAGCATTGGTGAACATCAGCCTGCAATTGGCGACATTGACGGCGACGAGAACCTCGAAGTAATCATCTGCAACAATTCCGGATATCTGGCCTGCTTTGATGTCGGCGGAGACATGGAGCCCGAGGTGGGCTGGCCACAGCGTTTCCACGACATCCCGCTAACGCCTACGATTGCCGATATCGATGCCAATGGCTACCTGGACCTCATTGTTGTGGACCGATCCGGTGCGGTGCATGCATTGCGACTCCCCGGGGCGACAGACGGTGCTGATCTGCCCTGGCCGGAGTTTGGACACGACCGCCGAAACACTTCCAATTACCACACTGCAATCGGCTCACGGGGTAGAAGTGGACCAGGGGCGTCAGATGTCGCGGCTCAGTATCCTGCCCGGTTTGACGTGTGGCCGAGCATTCTGCAGCGGGAGTTGGAAGTAAGATTCGCACTCACTCAGCGGGGCATGGTGGACCTCAGCGTTCTCGATATCGAGGGGCGATGTGTCAAGCGCATACTGGGCCAGGAGTTGGCAGCCGGCGCTCACTCGGCCGTCTGGGATGGACGGGATGATGGCTCCCGCCGGTTGGCCACCGGGGTCTATTTCATACGGCTTGAGCGCGCGGGAGAGGTCGATGTCAGAAGGCTCACAGTGATACAATAGATGTGCTATCTGCTTCCGTGACCGAACGGGGAGGAGGAAGGCTATGGCAAGTCCCATCTGCGACAGGCGAAGGATCATGCGTGGGATCATACTTCCACTGTTTGGTGTCCTGGCCTGTCTGAACTCTGTGGCGGGCAGCGAAGAGACGACTTGGTGGCATGGGTTCTATGGGCCGCTTGAATCCGCCGGTGTCGTTTGCAGCATCATCTATGAAGGCAATCTCGTTGTGGGGGGATCTTTCACCGATCTGGGAGGTCTTCCGTATCCCTATCTTGCAATGTGGGACGGCCTTCAGTGGCAGGCACTCGGTGAGGAGCTGAACGGTTTTGTCTATGGACTCTGCATTCACGAAGGCGCCCTCGTAGCCACCGGGTTGTTCACTCACGCCGGAGATACCGCAGTCAACGGGATCGCTGCCTACAGGGACGGTTCATGGCAGCCGCTCGGCGAGGGACTCAACGACTTTGGAGCCGTGGTTGCCTCGTATGGTGGGTGGTTGTACGTGGGGGGTGCATTCACAACCGCCGGAGGTCAACCCGCGAATCACATCGCTGCCTGGGACGGTTCAAGCTGGCAGGAGGTTGGAACGGGCTTCGATGGATGGGTGTGGTCGCTCGAGGTGTGGGATGGGTGTTTGTTTGCGGGAGGCGACTTCGTCGATGCGGGGCCTGAGGGCGCCGACTATATTGCTGTGCTCGAGGGCGGCGATTGGGGAGATGTTGGCGGGGGGGTGAATGGACTTGTCTATGTCCTTTCGGTATATGAAGGCAATCTCATTGCGGGCGGCAACTTCAGTGAAGCCGGTGGTCAAGAAGCGCTGGGCGTTGCCACCTGGAACGGTAGTGAATGGGGAGATGTCGGGGGCGGTGTCACGCGAGCGTCTGAAAACGGGGAGGTATTGGATCTGACAATCTGGAACGGGGACCTTGTTCTCGTGGGCAACTTCTGGGGGGCTGGGGAGCTTGAAGTTGGCAACATAGCGCAATGGGACGGCCAAGCATGGGAGTCCTTTGATGGAGGCAGCGGCTCCTCTATGCGGACGGTCGTAGTCTACGCAGATGAGGTGATTGTCGGTGGACTCCTCGGACAAATCTATGATGCGTACGCCCGGGGGCTGGCCCGATGGACCGGGGAGCAGTGGGTGACCTTTGGGGCTGGACTGAACGGCTCGATCAGCGAGATGGCTGTGCATGAGGACCTGCTCGTGATGGTCGGCGAACTCGATCAGGGAGGGCTGACCACATCGAATCGGGTGATCGCGTGGGATGGAGACGAGTGGGTCGACATGCACGGCGATCCAAACCACTCCCCATGCCTGCTGGCAGTCGCGTCTTTTGGTGATGAGTTCGTCGTGGGCGGGGCATTCGCAAACGGCTGGGGGAATCCGGACAATCTCTGTGTGGCGGCATGGAATGGAGTGACGTGGCATCCCCTGGATCGTGGCCTGAATGGTAGCGGGGTTCTGGCCCTCTTGGCCCGCAATGACCTGTTGTATGCCGGAGGGTATCTCACCCAAACCGGGTCCGGGGTGGAACTGCACAACGTGGCGGTCTGGAACGGCACCTACTGGCAGGATGTCGGCGGGGGCGTCAACGCGCCGGCAACGGCCCTCGCCTATATTCGTGCAGAGCTGTATGTGGGGGGCGAGTTCACCCAGGCGGGCGGATCCTCAATTCCATACTTGGCCCGGTGGACCGGCCAGGAATGGGGTCCGGTCGGCGGTGGCGTCAATGGGATGGTCAGAGACATGGTCGTCTACAACGAGGAGCTGATTGTGGCCGGGGACTTCACGGAAGCCGGGGGGATGGCCGCCAACCATATCGCATCGTGGGAGCCGCATTACGAGGACTGGACGCCTCTGGGCGAGGGGCTCGAGTTTGGGCCCAATGGGCACATCGAGGATCTGGCCGTCGTCGGGCAGTTCCTCGTGGTGGCCGGGGACATCGGTCAACCCACGGAGAACATCACCTACTGGAACGGCCAGGAGTGGTTCCCCATCGAGAATGGTCCCAACGGCAAGGTCACAGCGATTGCAGCTTTCCAGGATGGCGTCTATTTCGGTGGCGAGTTCACGACGGTGGGTGATCAGCAGCCCTCCCGGTACATCGCCCGGAGCCTGGACTTCGCCACGTCTGGGATTCCGCCTGCCGGGGAGAATCCGGTCGCGGCCGGGCTGCGGCTGAGTCCTTCCTGGCCGAATCCCCTTCAAGACCACACCCGGGTGCGATTCACGCTCGCGCAACCCGCGGTGGTCGATGTGAATGTCTATGACGTCTTGGGTCGCCGGGTCAGAAGGCTTGCCAGCGCGCCTCTGCCCGCCGGCGGCCACAACCTGTCCTGGGACGGCCGGAGCGACCTGGGCCAGCCGGTCGAGTCGGGCACCTACTACATCCGCATGCAGACCGTAGGGAATGAGGTCACTCGCCGGGTCGTGGTTGTGAGGTGAGAGCGTTTCCTTGGCGGGCGGGGAGTGGGTAGCAGAAGGCCTCGCGACCCGGAGCCCGACTCGGGGTCGCGCGCTGAACTCGAGCGCATCGACCGGAAGGCCGGCGCCATCGCGCCCGGGCCCGTACCGATGACGCGCCTGGTGGCCGAGACCACGCGCGAGCGGCTGGACCTCTTGCGCGAGGCCGATGCGATCATGATGGACGCCCTGGCGGACTACGACCTCATGCACGTCGTCTGGCAGTGCCCGACGGTGATGCTGCCGGCCTCGGCCGGCGGAACTCCTCGCCGATGTGGCCGCCGCGATCCGGGCGCGGCCAGGGGTGAGCGGCGTGGGCATCGATGTGTCGACCAAGCCGCCCGGCACGATCGAGTGGGAGTAGGCGGGGCGTCCCGCCCGATTGCCTCCGTGTTCTATTGCCGGATGCAGCTGTGCAACTCGCTGATCCACACCAGCTTTCGGGCCGCGAAGACTGAGAGTGGTTCGTATACGGTATCGCTTTTCTATGAAACGGATCGGCACATGACCTTGGAGGTGTTGTGACGATCTGGGACAAGCGACGGTCCGCAAGCTGAATCAACGCTGAATCAACGCTCCGTGCCGCGCGGAAGCGGGCGGCGGTTGCGAGCACGTCCGTTGAGACGTGTGCTCGTTCGTGATAGAATTGTTCGAGAGGTGATTCGCGATTCAATGCGCGTGGTTGGCTGACTAGCCTAGCAAGCGACCCCAAGATCGCGATGGAACTGTCTACCAAGGAGGCTGCGAAGTGCTGAGAGGAACCTCTGCCGCCCTAGCAGTGTGCGTCCTGCTGTTGTCTTTCCTCGGCTCTGCAGATGGGGAATGGCCTCACGAAGTCATATGTGATGACGGTGTCATGGGCCCCATGGAAGTCGCAGACTTGTCGAATGCCGGATGCGATCAAGTCTTCTGCCGTACATCCGACCACACGAGCCTGATCCGCTTCACCTGGGATCGTGGGACCTATGTCTGCGACACCTTGCTGACATTCGCACCAGCCCAGATTCGGCTCATGCAGCTCGGAGACACGGACCAGGACGGCGTGCAAGAACTCTACCTCACGACAACGGTCACCGAGCACGCGCTCTATCGCATCGACTATGACGGGCAGGGCTTCAGCGCGATGTTCATCGATGCCTTGCCGGGCGATTCGAAAGAGATGGTCGTGGGGGCGGGGATGAACCAACCCGGTTCCGAGGAGATCTACATATTCATTGAGGATCAGGGCATCTATGCCTACCGTCATCTGGAAGGCTCGGCTTGGGCTGCCACTCATGTCTACGATACCACCGAACTCGACCCCTACATCGCAATCGGCGATCTCGATCGCGATGGTCTGAATGAGCTCTACGCGACGCATCAGAATGGCTGGGCGTATCTGATCCGTTTGGATTTCGTGGATCCGAGCTGGCAGTCTCAGGATGTGTGCATGGGCATGCCGCTGCCACAGCCTGATGGGGATCGAGATCCGTATGTGACCTACAGAGGATTGCTCATGGCCGACCTTGAGGACGATGGTTGGGACGACTTGTATTTGCTGCAGGAAACGACGAACTACATCGACGGATATCCACCCCGGTACGTCAGCGACCTGGTTCTGGTGCAGCACGATGCGGACTCGTTTTTTGAATGCCATGCGCAACGCTACTGGGAGGTTGCCCACTGGGTACGTTACTTGAGCGGTGATGCACCTCCGGGCGAGACTGACGCCACGGTGTCGGCAATTGACCGAGCACATGGAGGGACATACCAGGGCTTCTATGACGTGGAGTTCGCACCGGGGACCAGTCTCATCGTCAGAGGCTTCTCCCAGTTTCAGACTGACCGCGCCGGTTCGCGGTCATTCTCCCACCAGGGACGGGTGTTTCGCCTTCACTGTGAAGGAGATCACTACCACCTCGATTTGTTAAGAGAATACGAAGAATCAGAAGAATGGTCGTCCCAACTGGGCATGGTGCGTGCTGGACGGCTCCGGGAATCCGCAGAGAGTCTCATCTACTCTTATACGCACGAAAACCAGTGGCTGCTTCTGGAGGCCCTATCGCCCTATAGTCAGGGGCTTCCGGCGAACCCTGGGGACCATTCCGTGCTGAGTCTCGGGAGCCCGACCTTGCTGGGCGCTTCTCAATCCGCTGAGATGCAGCTCCGGCTCTCAGCGCCAGCCCACGTAGAGATTACCGTGCACGATCTGACTGGTCGACGGATAGACACCGTTGTGCGCCAGAAGCTCTCGCGCGGGTTCCATGTTCTGGCCTGGCCTGGCTCTAGCGGTCACCACGATCTCAAGACGGGCGTCTATTGGGCGCGCCTATCTCTCAATGGCGTCCCGATCGAGGGTCAACGGCTGGTCATCGTGAAGTAGGTCCAAGTCTCGGGGGGAGTCAGGCCCATCGGCTTGTCCGTGAGGCTTCCAACCTGAGATGGGATGGTCAGATGGCATACGGGACCTCGGCCAACCCGTTGCCGATCGGGGGCTTGGAAGCCGCCGCCTGGCCGCTTTCCTTTCGAACGGGCGGGGTGAGACGTAGTCTCACCTTCAGCCGGTGCGGCGGCCGGCGGCCGGCGGCACGTCGCCCGGCGGTTGCTGGCCTTCCGGATAAGATTTTCTGAGCATTCAGTTTCCTTGATCGCGGAACAGCAGTGCCGGTTGGGGTTTTCTTCTAGATGGCGGCGTTGTAGACTACCGCTCTACTTCGTGAGTCATGGTCGCGGCAGCGAGCGGCCTGGATTTGAAACAGGTCCCCTCGGGGACCGCAGACGGGGGAGTACTGGAATGAGACGCATCGGATGGCTCGGGTTTGCTGTCATGGCCGTCGGGGCACTGCTTTGGCTAGCGGGCGATCACATGAGCGCCGTCGCCGAGGAAGAGGAGGCTGAGTTCGGCTACATCGGCGCCAGCTCCTGCAAGATGTGCCACAAGAGCGAGAAGAAGGGTGCCCAGTTCCAGAAGTGGGAGGAGAGCGCGCACGCCAAGGCGTACGAGACCCTGCTCACCGAGGAGTCGAAGAAGGTCGCCAAGGAGCTGGGGTACGAGACGTCGCCCGAAGAGACCGACTTCTGCCTGAAGTGCCATGTCACCGGCCACGGCGTGAAGGCCGAGCTCCTCGGCAAGAAGTACGACAAGACCGAGGGCGTCTCGTGCGAGTCGTGTCACGGCCCGGGCTCGGAATACAAGATGGTTCACCTCAAGGACGTGGAGAAGGCCATGACGCTGGGGCTGAGGGATCCGGCCGACCCCGAGATGTGCAAGACCTGCCACAATGAAGAGAGCCCGACGTACAAGCCGTTCAAGTACGAAGAGATGCTGCCCGTCATCGCGCACCCGATGCCGGAAGAGTAGGCATAGATACGACCTGCGTGCGCGGCGTAGAGCCCGTGTTCGGCACGGGGCGAATCGCACCGCGTTGCTCGAGTGCCTGCGAATGCATGAGAATGCCTGCCTATGCAGGCGAGGGCGTGGCGCGGGTTCATGGAACGTACAGAGACTAGGGCGGGTGGGAGACTCCACCCGCCCTTTTTGGGGCATCCTCATTCCAGGGAGGTCTCGTGAAGGTTGTCGCATTCAATGGCAGTCCCCGGCCGGAGGGGAACACGGCCAGCCTGATCCGCATGGTTTTCGCGGAGCTCGAGCGGGAGGGAATCGAGACCGAGCTCGTTCAGCTAGGCGGACAAGCGGTGCGCGGCTGTACCGCCTGCTATCAGTGTTCCCAGCGCCGGGACAAGCGATGCGTGCTTGGCGACGACATCATCAACGACTGCATCGCCAAGATCGATGCCGCCGACGGGGTCCTGTTGGGCTCTCCGACCTACTTCGCCAACATGAGCACGGAAATGAAAGCCCTCGTTGATCGCGCCGGACTGGTCGCGAAGGTCAACGGCGATCTGTTTCAGCGCAAGGTGGGGGCGGCCGTCGTGGCGGTGCGCCGGGCAGGGTCGGTGCACACTTTCGACTCGATCAATCATTTCTTCACGATCAACCAGATGATCATCCCCGGTTCGATCTACTGGAACCTAGGCATCGGGCGCGAGCAGGGGCAGGTCAAAGAGGACAACGAGGGTTGCCGCACGATGCGCATCTTGGGCCAGAACATGGCCTGG
>CAZNJE010000012.1:21977-109914 GCA_964573295.1 uncultured bacterium
CTGCTCGAGAAGCTGGCGTCCTGAGCCGGCGCTCGTTGCCTGGCTGCTCGAGAAGCTGGCGTCCTGAGCCGGCGCTCGTTGCCTGGCTGCTCGAGAAGTCGGTGTCCTGAGCCGGCCCTCGTCCGCCTACTCGAAGCTCTCGTAGGAGTGCTGGCCGCCCAGGAAGAGATTCCCCAGGAACGAGAGAATCACCACCGCGAAACCGATGATCGCCAAGATCGCGGCGCGCCGGCCCTGCCAGTTGCGCTTGTAGCGGGCGTGCAGGTAGCCGGTGTAGAAGAGCCAGATGATCCAGGAGCCCACCTCCTTCGGATCCCAGCTCCAGAAAGACCCCCAGGCGTTGTAGGCCCAGATGGCGCCGGCGAACAATGCGCCCAGTGTAAAGAGCGGGTAGCCGATCGAGATGGCGCGGTGGTTGAGGACATCGAGCCGCGCTAGCTCCGCCGGCGTTGTGCCGGGCCGGCGTTCTTTGATCAGGTAGTAGATGGCCAGCCCGCATGAGACCGCGAATGCTCCTTCAGAAACCGCCGCCATCGAGACGTGGATGTGCAGCCAGTAGCTCTGCAGGGCTGGCACGAGCTGCTCGGTGATCCGGGTGGGCAGGAGTGATGCGATGGCCATGATCCCCAGGACGATCGGCGAGATGAACGATCCGAGCTCGAAGCGCCTGGTTTGCGTGATGAGTACGCCCAAAGAGATGGCCGCCATCCAGGACATGATGCTGGCGAACTCGTGCATCGAGGCCAGGGGGACGGTCCCGGCGATCTTCCAGCGAATGCCCAGGGCGATCAGCTGCGAAACCGATCCGGCGTACAGTCCGGCCACACCGATCCAGCCCCACAGAGTTTGGCGTGTGGCGCTGCGCACGAGGAAGGCAACGAACGCGGCGATGTAGATCGCGAAGGCGATGGTGAAGAAGGTGATATCGGGCGTCGAGCTCTGCTCCACGGAGAACCTCACGCGTTCGTGGTTTTGGGCTTGGGATACCTGTCGGGTTTACCCGCGGCGGGCGGCCATTGCTCCAAGAACTTGGCGGTCAGCGATGTGATCGAAGCCTGCCAGGCGTGGTCGACCAGGGCCGGCTCCTGGTTGCCCGCCCCAATATGAATCCAGTCGACCTTCCAGGCGCCGTCGGCGCGCCGGGCGCGCAGCAGGACGCGCTCGTGGCGGATGAGGAAGGCCACCAGCGTTCCCAGCGTCATGACGGCGAGTCCCACCCAGACCCACTCGGAGCCAGGATGGGTGGCCATCTCGAGCCCGCTCTGCATGACCGGATCGTAGGAGACGAAACGCAGGGGCAACTCCGGTCCCGTTCCGATCACCATGTCGGGGTGGAACAGGAAATACCAGGAGTGTCCGATGACGTCCTGGTCTTCGTAGAGCCGCAAGAGCACGGCCGGGTTGCGCGGCTCGTTCGATCCCTGGGCGGGACCGTGCTCGCCCACCCGGAAGTCGGTGAAGAAGGTGTCGATCTCTGCAGCGTAGGGTGTGCGCGGAAACTCGATTCGCTCACCCTTTCGCAGCGTGAAGGTGACCGGATTCACGAAGCGGTGCGAATGTTGTCCGTGAGGCCCTCCAGCACTCTCCGCGCCGCCCATGGCGCCGCCCATGGCGCTACCCATGGCGTCGCCCATCGTGCCGCCCATCGCGCCTTCCGTGTCCCCGGCGCCCAGGACGCGGTCGCTCAGGCCGGCTTCCGCCAGCAGCGCCCTGCGCATGGGAGGCGGTACCGACGACGGATCCATGCCCTCGGGCAGAAGCTCTCGCAAGCGCTCTTCCAGCTCCGCCTCGGTAGGCGCATCGCTGGGGTGCTCGCCGGGGCGCTCGCCGGAGCCCATGTCCGGGCCCTTGCCCGGGCCCATGCCCGAACCCTCGCCCGGCTGATCGCCTGCCCGGCCTTGGCCGGATTCGGCGCGACCCGGTGCCTCGGGCTCGCCTCCCTGCCCCGCTCCGGGCGCCTCTCCGGCTGCCTCTTCCGAGGTCTCTCCCGTCGTGCTTCGGTCTCCGATACTGGGCTCGACGGGCACGTCGTAGACCAACTGCAGACTGGGAATGGCGAACGGGTCGGGCCGGTAGGAGGACTGGTAGAAACTGTAGCCCGCGTGGCGCAGCGGCTTGTTCACTTCGAGGTGCATCTCGCGAACCACCGTGGTGTCACGCACCAGGCGCACGTGGCTGACGTAGTCGGCGATCTGGCCGCGGGAGGTCATTTCGATCGTGAAGTCCAGCAACTCGATGTGGGCATCGGTGCCGGGGATGCGCACCCAGTCGCCAGGGCGCAGCCAGACCATGCTCGAGGTGCCCGAGGACGCCATGATCAAGCCGCCCACCACCAGGAACAGGAAGCCCAGGTGCGTCAGAATCGGCCCCATCCGGGCGAACCCGAATCGCGAGGCCGCCAGGCGGAATGAGTCGCCGGATTCCTGGGCCTTGACGTGGAACCATTTGCCGCGGAAAAACGAGACAGCCTTCTCCATCGGGAGGGCCTGTTGGCTCGACCAGCTGACGACCCGAGAGGAATCGAACCGATCCTCCGCGGGCAATCGGTTGCTGAACGCTTGGCGCCACTGATGGGACCACCGCTTGACGATGCAGGCCAGCAGGCTCAGCGAGAGCAGGGCCAGCAACGTTCGGAACAGGGGCGAGCGATAGGGATGGTCCGGGACCACGTTGACCAAGAACCAGATCCACGGCTCGTCCATCCGGTCGCCGAGGCGCACGCGCGCCAGTTCGCCACGGATGGGAAGCTGATCGACGACCACCATGGCGAGAATGCTGGTCAACGCCAATACGAGGACGATGATGATGGCGAAACTCGTGTCGCTCAACAGATGGTATGTAGCGCGTACAAGCTCGACGACCGGGTTCCCGGACGCCGGGCGCGTGCCCTTCTCGGGCCCTGAAGCTGACATTCTAAAATCCCGCTCCATGATTCGTGGGTCAGAGGACGAAGCGACAGCATACCGAACCGGCGGCGCTCCCGCACCCACAATCCGAGCGCAGAAGCTACCTGCCGCGAAGTTGGGTTCAAGGGGGGCGTGACCTCGGAGACGACCGAAACCCTACGGGGAGGCCGCCAGAACCTGTGATGCCTCGGGCATGCGATGCCACCAGGTTGCCTGCACGATCCCGTCTTCGAGAAGGAAGACAGCCGGCAGCGCGCGATAGTACTGCCGCAGGACGCGCTCGGGGGAGGTGCCCACGGGGAAGTTGGGCAGGTGCTTCATGCGCCAGGCTTGCGCCTCCCCGCGCGTTCCCGGATAGACGGCCAGAACCTGTGGTCCATCAGGGGCCGATGCCACTTGCTTGAGTTCTGGGATTCCTTCGTCGCAGGCCGGACACGCTGGGCCGACCAATGCGAGGAGTACCCGGCCCCTATCGACGGGCACCCCAGCGGCGCCTTCGACCGCCATGTCCGATAGGTCGCTGCCCGGGCCGATGCCGACGACGAGCGCATCGAGCGGAAGAGCGGTGCCGAAGACGGTGAGACCCAAGGCCACCGCCAGCAGAGGGACGGCCACGGCCCACTGCCACCGGCGGGTTCGAAAGCCGCGCACCAGGTAGAGGCCGATCAGTGAAGCCACGACGACGAGGGTGTCCTCGACGATGACCTCCTGCGGACCGCGATCGATCATCCGCCCGAAACACCCGCACTCTTCCGCGTTGCCGTGCGCCCAGGCCCACGCGGTGACCCCGATGAAGCCCAGCATCAGGAGGATCGTGCCCGAGAAGACCAGACGCGGCCACACGAAGGCGAGGAAAGCCGCGGCGGTGACCAGCTCGAGCCCCACGAAGAAATAGGCCAGAAACGGTGACCATGAAGCGGGCGTGACCTGGTGGGCGGTGATCTGCTCCATGAAAAGCACCGGGTCACCCGCTTTGAAGAAAGCCGCCACGGCCAAGACGGCGGCCGGGACGAGTCCCAGGATGTAGGCGACCACGATGCGCCACGTGCTGGTCATCGAAAGCTCATCCCCCCGTCCGGGCTAGCGCTGCTCGGCCCGTTCGATGATTTCGATCAAATCCGCTTCCATCGAAACAATCGGCTCTTCCTCGATGCGGCCTAACTCCAGATCGTCCTGGAAGACCATGAACGTGGGCGTGTAATCCAGCGCGCAGATCTCGATCCAGTCGGCGGGCTCGATCATGTTTTCATCGGTGGCGACCAGACGCAGGTTCAGATGGGGGTTGTCCGCCGCGTCCAGCGTGCCCAGCAGGGCCGGGAGCGTGTGCTTGCACACCAGGCACCAGGTGCCGAAGAAGGCCACGATCTCAACGTCGGTGTCGACCTCGGCCAGTGCGCGGATCATGGCCGGATCCGGATCGTAGGCGGCGGCTCGGCGCGCGTAGACCGGCTGGCGGCGATCGAGTTCCTCCCGGCCGATCTCCCCGACCATGGGCGGGAGCGGCTCGACCACGAACTCATGCTCCAGCGTGCTGAAGTGGATCCGCCCCTCGGGGTCGGACACGAAACTACCGGTGGAGGTGCCGCTATCAGCCGGTCGCAGTTGCCCGGTCTCGCTCACGATCTCCTCGGTCGGGTGGGCCAGTACTTCTCCGGTGACCAGGTCGAGTGTATAGGCCCGCGGCCAGGCGCGCTGGAGGACCAGCATCGTCTGGTAGTCGGTGCTGTCGAAGACCTCGGCGATCGGCGCCGGATCCTCCTCGGCGGGAGCACCGTTTCCTCCCGGCGTGCTGCGGACCGCCCTGAGCTCGGTGTTCTCCAGCCAGGCCGCCGCCGCTTCGGTTCCGGTGTGCCGCGCGCTGCCCGAGTCCTCGTCCGCGCAACACCATAGCGGGAAGGTGAGCGCGGCCGTGGAAAGTGCGATGACCAGGGAGGGCCACATCCAGGTGCATGAAAAGCGATTCCTCACGACGAATCCTCCGCGGATGATGGCTCCGAAACTTCTCTCTTCTGCAGAAACCCAGCCCGGGTCGTAGCGGTTCCCCCCGCGCGGAGCAGAGATTCGCACAGCAAGGTCCGCGCGCCGCCGATAGGTGTGGCAGATCCGGGGTCGCCTTCCGGACAGCGAACGAAGAAGCGTAGCAAAGCGCTCTCTACGACCAAAGGGGAATTCTCATCCCGGACAGGCCGCGGCGGTATTCCCCGGCGTCGGGCGGCATCCACCCCGCATGAGGAGAGAACCACATGATCGCCCTGTCGGCCCACCTGATCAGCATTCGTGCGGCATTGATGGCCGTTGGTTCCGAGCGCCTCGCCGCGCTTCTGTCCCGAGCCTACCGGGAGGTGGCCGAGATCGCCGTGGCTACCGAGGGGCAGATCTTGCCGCTCGATGCCCGCGGGCTCTCGATCATCTGGGGCGAGAGCGACGGTCTGCCCCAAGATGCGCTGCCCCAAGACGCGATCGGCAAGGTGGAATCCGTCTGGGATCTCCTGGGCCGGTTGGAAGCCCTGCGGGAGAGCTTCCTGCGCGAGGAGGGACTGCCCATGTCCCCTCGGTTCGGGATCGCGATGACGAACGGGGGCTCCCGCGAGCGGGGACGCTCCCGCGTGGAAGAAGGGCCCGAGTCGGTGATCGACCGCGCCCACCTTCTGCAACGGGCCGGTTTATTCTACCAATCCCCTGTATTGCTTGACGATGCGAGCGCCCGCGTGGGCTCGTCCCACATGCAGATCCGCGAGATCGACCGGCTCACCGGCGACGGGGACGCCCTGCTGCTCTCACCCGAGGCCCGCAAGGTCACCATGCTGTCCTTGGAGGAAGTGCATGCCTATCAGGGCGCATGCGAGGCGGTTCACGAGCTGATGGGTCCCCGGGGCCGAGTCTCGCCCGATCGCATGGGGGCGGCGATGGCCATGCAGGGCGCCCTGGAACTCTACCGGCAGGGCGAATGGAACAAGGCCGCCGCGGTACTGACCCTCCTGGCTTCGGATACAAGGCCCAACCCATTGGCGCGTATTTATTTAAAGAGATGTCACGCGAAGGCCGGTGGCACGCCGGCCCGCGACTTCCTCTCGCCGAAGCTCCAGATGCGCATTCAGTCCGGTGACGGCCGGCCCCCTCTGTCGGCCCCGGGCGATCCGGCGGCTTGAGCCGGTGACCGGCAAGGGTGTCGGGTGGGCGCCGGCGGTTAGAAGCGCCGAAGTGTAGCCGCTGGGTGCACCTTCGCTGGTTGGACTCTAGTTGGGCTCTAAAGGTTTGGCTGCTCGCGGTCGAAGGATAACACGAGGTCCCCGACGAGAGATCTCCGGCCCACGCTCGCGATCGGCGAGGCGGATCAGCTCGTGGAAGTGCAGAACGTGCGCAAGTGGCGTGAAGTGGCTGGGAAGCAGCGAACGGTAGATCGTGCTTGGGAGGTGTTCCTGCTGGAGACGGCCGCGCCGGCCGCCCCGGGCAGGACAACGATGCGGAGTAACGATGACTGACAAGCAGATGCCCCTCAATTCTCTGGAAGATGTCCTCGCGGCAGCGAAGCTCGCCACCACCGGGGACACCGATCTTCTCGCCCGCCTGCGTGACTGGCTCACCGGCATGATCGATCTCGAACTCGCTCCTCCGGAAGGGATCGAGCGTTTGAGTCCGGTCCGCGATGCGCTGTCGCGGGTGGTCGACGGCGAGGCCACCGAGGCGCAGTCGGTCCTGACAGGGGCCGTCGAAGGGCTCGAACGCGCCGTGGATGTCATCCAGCGCATCGAGAATGGAGAGAGTCTCGAGGAGGGGGCCGAGGATCCCGCCGGGAAGATGCCCGCGCAGACCGGACTGGAGACTGCTGGGGAGACCGCCGGTGAAGCCGTTTCCGCCGAGCCGGTGACGGCGACCCAAGCGGCGGGCGGCGAAGGCGAGGGCGCCCCGGCTGTCCCGCCTGCTGCCGTCTCGGCTGCTGCCCCGCCTGCCGCTGCCTCGGCTGCTACTGCGGGTGATCCGCCCCCGTCCGAGGAAATCATGGAGCAGTTCGCGAGCGTGTTGCCCGAGGACGCCGATGCCGAGCTGCTGGCCGAGTACATCGCCGAGTCCCTGGATCATATCATCTCATCCGAGAGCGCGCTCCTGGAGCTCGAAGCGAATCCACAAGACACCGAAGCGCTCAACACGGTCTTCCGCGCCTTTCACACGATCAAAGGCACCTCGGGCTTCCTGGGCCTGGAGATGGCCAAGGAAATGGCCCACAAGGCCGAGACCATCCTCTCTCGGGCCCGCGAGGGCGAGATCCGTCTGACCGGCGGCTACGCCGACCTGGCACTGGCTTCCTGCGATGTCTTGAAGGAAATGGTGCAGAGCTACGATGGCCTTACCCCGGGGGACCCGCTCGTCGTTCCGGAGAGCTATGCCGCCCTGTTGGCGCACCTGATCGATCCGGAAGCCGCCGGTGTGACCAGTGATACCTCGCTGGGGGTTCCGGGGGACTCGATGGGCGCAGCCGCGACCGGGGGCGATACCCCGGAAGCGGGACCACCAGCCGGGCCACCAGCCGGGCCACCAGCCGGGCCGGCGGCCGAGTCGGTAGCCGAACCGGCGGCACCCACCGCGGCGGGCGAGATGGCCGAATCGGGGCCTGAAGGCCCCGCCAAGACCGCGGCCCGTAGCGGCGCGCGTCAGAGCAGCGAGTCGACCATCCGGGTCAGCACGGGCCGGCTGGACAATCTCATCAACATGGTCGGCGAGCTGGTGATCGCCCACTCCATGGTGTCGCAGGATCCCGAGGTCGTCTCGGGCGCCAATCCCCGGCTGGCCAAGAGCGTGTCGCACTCGAGCAAGATCGTGCGCGAACTGCAAGATCTGAGCATGGCGCTGCGCATGGTGCCCCTCAAGGGCACCTTCCAGAAGATGGCGCGCCTGGTGCGCGACCTGGCCCGCAAGTCGGGCAAGTCGGTGCAGTTCCAGACCGAGGGCGAGGACACCGAGATCGACCGCAACATGGTCGAGATCCTGAGTGACCCGCTGGTGCACATGATCCGCAATGCCTGCGACCACGGCATCGAGACCTCCGACGTCCGCCGCGCCGCCGGCAAGCCCGACACCGGCGTCGTCCGCCTGCGCGCCTACCAGACCGCCGGCAATGTGGTCATCCAGCTCAGTGATGACGGCAAGGGGCTCGATCGCGACAAGATCGTCCCGAAGGCCATCGAGCGCGGTCTCATCGCGAGCGGCGAAGGCCTGACCGATTCGGATGCCTTCGCCCTCATCTTCCAGCCGGGCTTCTCCACTGCCGAGAAGATCACCGATGTTTCCGGACGCGGCGTGGGGATGGACGTGGTCAAGCGTAGCCTGGATTCGCTGCGTGGGCGGGTGCAGGTGACTTCGAAGGTGGGCGAGGGCTCGGTCTTCACGCTCCATCTGCCGCTGACGATGGCGATCACCGACGCCATGCTCGTGCGGGTGGGCGAGGAACGCTACCTGATCCCGACCGTCTCGATCGAGCAGAGCTTCCGCCCTGACGAGGAAGCCTTCTTCACTGTCGAGGGCCGTGGCGAGGTCGTGATGCTGCGCAACGAGATCATCCCGATCGTACGTCTTGGCAACCTGTTCGGGGTCGAGGGCGCGCTGAGCGACATGAACGAAGGCCTGCTGATCGCGGTCGAGGCCGAGGGCAAGCGATGCACGTTCATGGTCGATGAGCTTCTCGGCCAGCACCAAGTTGTCGTCAAGTCGCTGGGTGAAGGG
Organism: uncultured bacterium; assembly: GCA_964573295.1. GTDB lineage: Bacteria > Eisenbacteria > RBG-16-71-46 > CAIMUX01 > WJJG01 > CAYQJL01. Next base: position 30,602 of record CAZNJE010000012.1, read on the forward strand.
CTAGGCGAGATTCCAGGCGTCTCCGGGGGCACGATCCTCGGCGATGGACGTGTGGGTCTCATTCTGGACATCCCCGGCATTCTGAAGCTCGCGAATGCGGGCACCCATAGCAGCTCGCAACGCCTGGCGGCGGCCAAGCAGCAGCTGCAGGAGGAGCACGCGAAGGCGGCGGCGTAAGGAGTCCCGCGACTGTTGTGCCGAACGAACGAATCTGGTCCGAGTGGCCAGCACGAAGAGACCCGGAGAGAGGAGAACCATCATGGGTGATCGAGTCCGAAACGAGAACCAAGCGGCCGTGAATGCTTTTTCCGCCGATCAGCTGGCGGGTAAGTACCTGACGTTCTTCCTCGGCGAGGAGCAGTACGGTCTGGAGATCTTGAAGGTCCGGGAGATCAACGGGATGATGTCCATCACCTCGCTGCCGACGACGCCCGACTATGTCGACGGGGTCATCAATCTGCGGGGCAAGGTGATTCCCGTGATGGACCTGCGCGCGAAATTCGGCCTCCAACGCAAAGAGGTCGATGACGAGACCTGCATCATCGTCGTCGAGATGGGCGAGATCGAGGTGGGCGTCGTGGTCGACAAGGTCTCGGAGGTGCAGGACATCAACGGTGCGGACATCGAGCCGCCGCCCACGCTGGGTGAGGGGCTGGAGACCGATTACATTCTGGGGATGGGCAAGTCGGCCGACCGGGTCACGATCCTGTTGAACCTGGACAAGGTGTTCTCCACGTCCGAAGTCCAGACGTTCCAGCGAATGGCGGACAGCGAGGCCGCATGAACAATCCGCACCTGGGCGCGGAGCTGACCGATGCCCACTTCGAGAAGATCAGTGCGTTGGTGAAGCGCAAGTGTGGCATCAACCTTCATCAAGGCAAGAAACAACTGGTCAAGGCGCGGCTGAACAAGCGACTTCGGACCCTCAACTTGCATAGCTTCGGGCAGTATCTGGAGATGCTCGAGCGCGACCGAACCGGAAACGAGCTGGTGACGATGCTCGATTCGATCTCGACGAATCTCACCAGCTTCTTCCGGGAATCGGCCCACTTCGACTTCTTGCGACAAGAAGCATTGCCCGAGGTGCTGAACAAGACCGGGCGACGCAGCCTCCGCTTGTGGAGCGCCGGTTGCTCGTCAGGCGAGGAGCCGTACACCCTCGCCATCACGCTCTGCGAGGCGCTGCCGAACGCGGGGAGCTGGGACATCAAGATTCTGGCCACCGACCTTTCGACGGTCGTCTTGCAGCGCGCCGCGCAGGGGATCTACCCGGTCGAGCGCCTCAAGACCGTTGACGGGTCGCTCGTGCGCAGGTACTTCGATCCGGTCCAGCGACGCGACATCGATGGGCCCGCCTATCAGGTGAAGCCCAGCATTCGCAAGCTCGTCACGTTCGCTCGGCTCAACCTGATGGAGACGTGGCCGATGAAAGGGCCCTTCGATATCATCTTCTGCCGGAATGTGATGATCTACTTCGAGAAGCCGATCCAGGAGGCGTTGGTCAACCGCTATTACGAACTCCTGACGCTGGGGGGCTACCTCTTCCTGGGGCATTCGGAGAGCCTGACCGGAACCAAGCATCCGTTCAAGTACGTGCGGCCCACCGTGTACCGAAGGATGTAGGCGAGGTGACCGGCACCCGCCGTACCGGGTGCCGGTTGCCCTACTCCACCATCACGAGCGGTTGATTCTGCGAGACGTTGACGCCCTTCTCCACGAAGACGTCCTTCACGACGCCGTCAATGGGTGAGCAGATCTCGCTCTCCATCTTCATGGCTTCGAGAATCACGAGCACCTCGCCGGTCTTGACCTCGTCACCGGTCTGGACGAGGACCTTGATGATCAGACCCGGCATGATGGCGTTGACGGTGCCGTCGCCGCCTTGCTGGCTGGACTGGACCGCCGCCAACATGGAGGTTCGAGGCTCGAGGCCTTCGGTCGTAAAGGGATGAGCGATCCCGTCGACATAGGCTTGCGACCCGTCGATTTCGACCTTGTGGGTGGTGGGTCCCACCTTGATCGCGTCGCCGTCGATCTCGGGCTCGTAGCGCTTGCCGTTGATGATCAGAGCCGCACCCTGCCGCCGGACCTCGTACTCCTGGCCGCCCATTCGCAACGTGAACGTCGTCGCCATTGTCGCTCCTGCTCCTTGTTCGTCGATTCCAACCGGAACCGGGTCGATGACCCAGGAGAGCTCAGCCGAAACCGAATCGAGGTCCCGGGAGATCTCAACCGAACGTTAGTCGATACCCCAGGGAATGCCGGCGGGAATCCGCCGCCCGGCGTACTTCCAGGGGTTGTCGGGGCCGTCGCCATTGCCCCCGTTGCCCGCGGCCCGGCCGTTGCCCTTCCGCTCGTACTCCTTCAGCACCTTCGCTGCCACGGCCGCCACGAGCAGCTCCTGACGTTCGAGGCCGGCCCGGCGCCGTTCGAGGAACGGCCGCGCCACTTGGGGGAAGAGGATGTAGGAAACCACGTCCTCCTCCGAGGTGGCCAGCGAGCCGATCTCCTCGCGCCCCTTCTCCAGGCCCGGCGGGATGTGATCGCCGGGCCGGGAGGTGATGGGCTTCTCGTCGCCGATGACCTTCTCGAGGATCCCGGGATCCATCTTGGCCGGCGGCTGGCCGTAGAAGCCGCGGAAGTAGTTGCGTACCTCCTCGGGCACGACCTTGTAACGCTCGCCCAGCACGACGTTCAGTGTGGCCTGGGTGCCGACGATCTGGCTCGAAGGGGTGACCAGCGGCGGGTAGCCCATTTCCTTGCGCACCCGTGGGACCTCTTCGAGCACGTCCATGTAGCGGTCCTCGGCGCCCTGCTCGCGAAGCTGGGAAATCAGGTTCGAGAGCATGCCGCCCGGGACCTGGAACTCGAGCACGTTGACGTCCACGCCGACGATGCCGCTCTCGAAGCGGCTGTAGCGCTTGCGGACCTTCTGGAAGTAGCGGGCGATCTCGGCCAGCTTCGTAAGGTCGAGCCCGGTGTCGCGATCGTGGCCCTGGAAGGTGCTGACGATCGACTCGGTCGGCGCCTGCGAGGTGACGAGCGCCATCGAGGAGATGGCGGTGTCGACCACGTCGACCCCGGCCTCGGCCCCCTTGAGCAGCACCATGCTGGCCATGCCGCTGGTGTAGTGCGTGTGGAGCTGAATGGGGATGTCCAGGTTCTTCTTGAGCGAGGCTACCAGCTCGGCCGTCTCGTAGGGCTTCAGCAGCCCGGCCATGTCCTTGATGCAGATCGAGTCGGCACCCATCTCGGCCAGGGTTCGGGCCAGGGCGACGAAGCTCTCGTTGCTGTGCACGGGAGAAAGCGTGTAGGAGATCGTGGCCTGGGCGTGCTTGCCGCAGGCTTTGACGACCTCGAGCGCCTTCTGCATGTTGCGCACGTCGTTCAGCGCGTCGAAGATGCGGAAGATGTCGATGCCGTTCTTGGCGGCGAGCTTGACGAACGCCTCGACGACATCGTCCGGGTAGTGCCGATAGCCGACCAGGTTCTGGCCGCGTAGCAACATCTGAAGCGGGGTGTTGGGGAGGGCCTTGCGCAACGTCCGGAGACGTTCCCAGGGATCCTCGCCCAGGAAGCGCATCGCCGAGTCGAAGGTGGCGCCGCCCCAGACCTCGAGCGAGTGATAGCCGATCGCATCGAGTTGTTCGCATGCGGGCAGCATGTCTTCGGTGCCCATGCGGGTGGCCAGCAGTGACTGGTGGGCATCACGAAGGATGGTGTCGGTTACCAAGAGCCGTTTCGCCATATCTACTCCTAAGAGAAGGTTGTTCGTCATAGATGAGCGGGATGCAAGATCCACATGCTACGACATCGCCTGCGTCCTCTTCAACGATTGACCGATTGACGCTCGGCGGGGCCTGGCCCTAGCATGCCGTCATGGCCTACCCCCTCAAACAGCCATTCGTTCCCCGAATCGGGGCGCCGAAGGACCGCTTCGGCGGCTCCGCGCCGCCATGGCATAGCGCCACGCCTCGCCGGGAGCCTCCACGGCCGCTGTGCACGCCTCGCCGGGAGCCTCCACGGCCGCTGTGCCCGTGCCGCTTTCGGGTGCTCGGCTTCGTGCTGGGCCTGGTTCTGGCCGGAGGGCTTGCGCTTTCGCCCGAACCCGCCTGGGCGCAGTTTCCACTCTTCAGCGTCGGGATCGGCGGAGGCGTCGGCGGCCTCCGCCACGAGGAATACACCGGACAAGTTACGCGCTACAAGGACATTGGCAAGTTCTCCTCCGGCGCCTGGTGGGCCGACGCCACGTTCTCTCCCAGCGGGCGCTGGACATTTGGAGGGCGTATCCACCATCTGAGCGTGGGTGCTGGGAGCGACCCCAGGATGGGAACGCTCACCGTCCTGCCCTACGTGCTCACGGGCGGGTACCGGGCCGGGGCGGCCGCCGACCGGCTTCGCGCCTACCTGGGCGTCGGCCTCGGTATGGCGTCGGTCTGGTTCGACCGGTCCGGCTACGAAGGCGCCTGGCGGAGCGTGGGCGGTGGAGAGATCCGGATCTCCGAGGAAAACCCCTTTGTTTTCGAAGGATTGGCGACGGGGCAGGCGCGATTGACCGAGGATCTGGCCGCCGAGCTGGGTGTGGCCGTCGTGGTCATGGATACCGAGGTCAGCTTCCGTCCGGCCGACCAGGGCGAAGGGGTCCATGCCCCCAGCTACGGGTACCGGCTCGAAGGCCGCCACGTCCTGCTCACCGCGGGTCTGCGCTGGTGGTTCGAGTGGTGGTAGGCGGGCGGGCCGCCTGAAGCAGAAACCCCCATCCCACAGTGGGCGAGAGACAGGGAGGGAGACCCTATGAGGGCTCGGCGGACGGGCGTATGGGCGAGCGTTTTGGCGACCGCCATCGGCCTGGTGGCCACCGTCGTGTTGGGATGCGGCTGCCAGCGGGAAGCCGAACCGGTCGACTGGTGGATGCTCGTGACCGGCGTCGAGGGCGATTCGCTGGGTTTCGAGGACCGTTGGGAGTCCCAGGGTGCCGGGCCGTCTGGCCTGTGGCTGGCGGCGCATGTGCGCAGTGGCGATCTGGCACGACTCGATGCCTCGCCCTCGGCCGGCAGTTACTCGGTCGTCTACAACCATGGGCGCACCGTGCAGGTCCATCCCGAACCGGCGACGGAGATGCCGGTGGATCGGACCCTCTTTCTCACCTACCTGCTGCCCTTCATGGGCGCTGAGCGGTTGGGCGCGGTCCTGACCGAGGCAGGCATAGACACATCGCGCATCACGCGGGACGTCAACTGGGATGGGCGTACCTGCATCGTCGTCGGCGGCGGAGAACGCGACACGCTCGGCAATCCGGAGTGGCGTCGTTCGGTGGCCGGCCGCGCCGGTGTTCCCGAACCGGCACGTGCGCTGCCGGCGATCTACTTCGATCAGGCGAGCGGCGCCGTGCTACGTCTGATCACGGTGGCGCAGACACCGATCGGTCCGCGGGTCGGCGACTTCCGCCTGCGAGGTCACCAGCCGCGCCGGGGAGCTCGGCTGCCCACGGTCTTCGAGACCTACGGGGCCAAGGGCTTGCGCAATCGTCTCGTGCGGACGACCACCCGCGACACCGCCCTGCAAGGGGTCGGCATGTTCGCCATTCCGCCCGGCGTGATGACCTCCGGAGAGAGTGCCCCACCAGGAGCGGCCGCGAGGCGGATGCGCGATGAAGCTCGGTGAGGTTAGCGCCCGTCTGGAGGTCGCACTGGCCGGTCCGTTGCCGGAGCGTGCGGCGCATCGCTTGATGGCTCCGCAACCCCGGCCGGGGTGGGACCCCGAGCGGACGGCCCCCCAGGGACGGGCGGCGGCCGTGCTGGTCCTGCTGGTTCCCGCGGGCGATGACGGCGAGGCCGCCCTCCTCTACACCGAACGCACGAAAGACCTCGAGGTACATCGCGGACAGGTCTCGTTCCCGGGAGGGGCGTGCGAGCCCGGCGAGTCAGTCGTCGAGACGGCCCTGCGCGAGACGCACGAGGAGTTGGGAATCGATCCCGCCCAGCCCCGCGTCTTGGGTGGGCTCTCCCCGTTGTGGATTCCAGCCACCGGCTTCACCGTCAGCCCGTCGGTGGCGGTTCTCGATGAGCTTCCCGCACTGGTTCCCAATCCGGCCGAGGTGGCCCGCGTGTTTCAGGTGCCGCTGGCGTGGCTCCTCCGTCCCGGTGTCATCCTCCGCGAAGCCCGCAGCCACGACGGGTTGTGGCATGAAGTGCCCTACTTCCCTCTGGAGAAGGCCTGGTTGTGGGGAGCGACGGCAATGATGACGGCCGAGCTCTTGACGCTGCTGGGCTGGCCGGGTCCGCGGGCTGGGACGCCTTAGAACGCTTCGCCGAATTGGAAATAGACCTCCATGCCGGCCTCCCCCAGGCCGAAGTCCACCCGCAGGCGCGTGCGCTCTTCGACATTGAGTATGTAGCGCAGGCCCGTCCCCCCGGTCACCTTCGTCTCGGCCAGACCGAATCCCTCCCACTCGCCGGCCACCTGCCCTGTGGCCGCGAAGAAAGCCGCGCTGAAACGGCGGGAGATCGGCACGCGCCATTCGGCCTGGGCCATCGCCAGCATGCGATCCTGGTAGCGACTCACCGGCGCTCCCCGCTGCACATCGCTCAAGGAGGCATAGTCGGTGAAGAAGAGCCGGCCGGTTCGCCGGATGCCCACCGCCTGGAGTGCCAGGACGTGTCCGTTGCCCAGTGGGAAGAACTGGCGCGCGTCGACCTCGTACTCCTCGTAGTTGGCATCACTGCCTAGGGCGTCCCGGTAGAGGCGGTGGCTCAGCCGGAGATACTGGCCACGTTCGGCCGAGAAGAGGTTGTCGCGGCGGTCCCACTCGAGGACCGGTCCGAATCCGGACGTCCACCCGCGGTCGGGTCCGTCGGCGTCGCGCATGTTCGCGGCCACGAAGCCGCCGTCTTCGTACTCGAGCACGGCCAGCTTGCGGAGGTGGTAGGTTGCTCCCAGCGAGAACTCTGGGGTAAGGCGGTAGAGGATCGCCGGCACGGTCTCGAAGGCCTCGGTGACGTAGTCCTCCTCGGCGTCCTCGGGGGTATCGTTGCCCAGCCCGTAGGTGACGAAGGGAAACTTGCGGTAGGCTAGATCGAATTGCACCAGCCACCGGGAGCCGAGGTAGAGCCGAGGCTGAAGCGCGCTGAGCGTTTGGTTCTTCGAGGTGTAGAACATCACGCCCGAGACGCTGTTGGGACGGCCCTTCGGCGCGGCCAACGTGTCCCGCCAGGTGATCGACCCGCCGGCCCCCCCGCCGAATCCGGTGTCGGGCGAGTAGAACAGCGCGGGGAAGAGGCTGTAGATGATCTCGACCCCGCGTCCACCGTCTGTGAGGGCGCCGGTCTGAGCCCCGGTCTGGGCCCCGGTCTGGGCCCCGGTCTGGGCCCTTAGGGTGGTATCGCGCCCACCCTCCTGGGCTGCGCCGGCCTGGGCCTCCACCGTGGTTTGGCGGCCAGCCTCCCGCGCGGTCGGTTGCGGCGGGAGTTGCGCATTAGTTTCGCAGACCAGACCCGCACACAGGAACAGGAGAGCGGTCGCGCAATGAGATCGTCGCAGGATCTGCAGCCCTCCAACGATCTTCGGGCGAGATGTCGTCATGATGGCTGTCACTGTTGTCATCGAGGTGCCCTGTGGCCTCCGTGTCATTGAACGTCGGCGAACTATCCGGTTCGTACGCGACCGAGACGGTGAAGTTCCTCGATCGCCGTCAGCATGTCCGACGGCGTCGCGAGCAGAATCTCGGGCGACCCGTGCGAGCGGTTCCAGCGCGCGAGGGTCTTGCCGGTATTCTTCCACTCGGCGGCCTCGTTCCAGCAGGCCACCGCGAAACCGTGATAGGTGAGGAGGTCGCGTCTCCCCCGCTCGATCCGCGCGCGCGAGATGCCCTGGGCCAGTACTCGGTGGAAGAACACCGTGGCGAGGGTTTCGCGGCCCTCCAGGAGCGGATTGAAAGGGAGGATCTCCGCGGGGCGGAAGATGACGCGCAGACGGTCATTCAGAGGTTGGGCCGCGATCAAGTCGGGTTCCCCGGGGGCAGGCCGGGCGATCGCCCCCTCGTATCGCGCGGGCAGCGCCTCCGGCTCGGCCGAGGCTAGATCGATCCGCACGCGCGCCCCCTCGCCGCCAGCGGTGGGGTTGTCGGGGCGGATCTCGGCCACCGGTAGCCCGGTCTCATCCGCGCCGGGGATGAGTCGCTCGGCCTGTCCCTGGCCTACCAGACGCCGGAGTCCACCGGCAAGTGGGTCGCCGGCGTCTGGATCACCGGCGTCTGGATCACTGCCGGACGGGGAGGCGCCCGACCAGCCGAAACGTACCTCACGCCGGCGGCGGGCCTCTCGCACGGCTGCCCCCAAAACCTCGTCCGGGTGCCCGGCCCGTCGCGTGCTCAACAGAATCGCCAGGTACACGCGGCTGGCCGGCAGCACGAGGGGGATCTCGATCGTGGCCGTGGCCCTTCGCCGGGGGGCATCACCCTCGAAGGCGGTCTCCAAGAGAAGGTCCGCCTTCAGACGACGGGCACCCCGTTCCTGCGGCAGGCGGAACGGAAGGGGCCAGGGGTGCCGCCCCGGCTGCTCGGTCTGCCGAGCCGCGCCCAGGCCCGTTGCGGCCAGTGCTTGGTCCAGCCACGGGGCGAAGCGCTCCGCTTCGGCCGGATCCCAGTCCGCCGGATGGCCGGCTGACGACCAGGCGCCGCTGAACTCGATGCGCTCATCACTGCCGATGACGCTGAGGCGTGCCCGGCCCTCGAAGTCCGGGGGGGGGAACAGCAGAGCGACCTGGTACCGGCGTCTGCGCCGTCGCTCCACCAGATACGTGGGTGCGATGCGCCAGTTGCCCAGGGCGGGCGGGCGCGCGGTAGCACGCGCGCCCGCGGTGGGCGGCGACGCCTGCGAGGGGGTCGGGGTCACCCGGACGGGACGCCGGAATGGAATGCGCATGAACCTACTCCCCCGGCCCGGTGGGGGCGACGCGCGTCTCGGCGATCAGTTCCAGGAGCCGCTGCCAGAATACCAAAGCGTTGTCGCAGGCGAGCGCGCTCATGTGAGCGCAGGCTTCGAAACCCCAGATCGCGACCCGATCGGGGCGGTGGGCGAGCAGCCGCCGGGCCCCCTCGATCGCCTCGTCCTGAGCGTTCGCCGGGATGCGGAACGCCTGAATCCACATCATCGAATCGACCCCGGCCGCGCCGGCGGCCGTCTGCGCGGCGGTGGTATTGAGGTCGATGAAACGATCTCGCTCGTCGGGATCGATCGAACCGAAGGCGTGCCAATAGGGGTCGGTACCGAACACCGTGGCGCCGGGCAGGCGCGCCAACTCGGTCCAGTCCAGCAGGGGCTGATCCAGCTTGCCTTGCGGCAAGACACAGATGCTCGAATGCATGGCCCGCTCGAAGGCCAGTGCGCACAGCTCTTCGAGCAGACGCTTCACCGATTCGGAGCGGAATCGCTGAAAGAGCGCAAGGGGCACATCGGACAGGCCCGGCACCCGGGGGCCGTCACCGTCGGCGAGTTCGGCGACCCGGTTCGGGTTCGCTTCGCGCCAGCGATCGAACGTCACCAGACAGTGTCCGCACGTGCACACTTCTCCTTCGAGGTTCCGGGGGCCGGACGGCACCCAGTGGGGCTCGTCCCAGAAGACGCATTCGGCGCCCGTGCCAGCGGCGGCGTCCAGCCATTCGGTCAGCCGATCCCTCAGGCGCGGGTGGTTGAGACAGGCGCCGCCCAGGAAGCGGCCGGAAGGGCCGCATTGCTGCAGATCCGGGTCTTCGACGATCCAGCGCGAGAAGGCCTCGCCCCCGAAGATGCCGGCCACGCCCCAGGGATCGATCTGCACCGCCAGGCCTTCGTCATGGGTGGCCTGGACGATTTCCCCCAGGGTTGCGGACGAGTAGAACAGATCGTTCTCCGAGAAGGTGTGAACGATCTCAGCGAAGCCGGCGCCGGCGAGTCGCCTCATGTCTCGCTGGACGTGACGTAGGATCCGGTTGCCGAAGTAGCTCGTCACCCAGTGCATGGCGATCCCTCCCCGAGGTTCCGGCTCAGGTGGCCGTCCCGCGGGCACGGGCGGGCGGAATGAAAAGGACGTTGTCGTGATGATCCAGGCGCCGTCCCTCGCCGAGCACCGTCCATTGGCGACTCTGGGTGAAGCCGCATCGTTCGTACAGGTTCCCGATCACGAAGGGCGCGTCCAGGGACCCCGACGCGGTGATGAGGCTGGCCGTCTGGCTGAGCCGCCGGATCAACTCCAGGATCAACAGCCGGCCGAGTCCCCGACCGCGGTAGCGCGGCTGCACCTCCACCCAGTCGATGAATCCCTCGCCTATGTCATCGCACAGGCCCCCCAGAGCGATTCCCACGATCTTGCGTGTGCGGGTCTGGCGCAGGAAGAACCAGCAATCCGCGCGGTGGTAGGGTTGCGCGGCCATGTGACGCAGGCGCTCGGGCGAGGTGAGGTCCCGCAGGCTCGGATAGGCTTCATTCAGGAGACGAGCAGCGTCCGGTGCATCGGTCTGGACATCGAACGGTGCGAACTCGTAGCCGCCCGGTGGGTCCACCGCGGGAACGTCGGCCGCGGGTAGGTAGGCCCGGTAGTAGCGTCCCAGGATCGGCAAGTCGAGCACTTGGCTCCAGCTGCGGGAGCCGGTCTCCATGACGGCTACGAAGGCGACCTGCCGCAAGCGGTGGCGGGCCTGCACGATGAGGTTGCGAAGCGTTTCACCGCGGCCCGGCAGCGCCCAGGCGAACTCGATCGAATCCTGGGTATAGGCCACCGCGGCACTCAGACGGGTGCCGTCGGTCGAGGCCAGGTAGCGACAACCGGCCAGTACATCGCGAACCTTGCAAAAGGGCGTGTAGAGCACGGCGTGCGGCCGATCACGATACAGCGTCTTGATCAAATCGATGCTCGTGGAACGTCCCTCCGACTGCGGTGTCGTCGTGACGGCGGCCGCGATCTGTGCGTCCGCCGGTGGTGCCTGTGAGACGGGTCCGGCCACGCGCTGCAGAATAGAGAGATGGTCTCCGCGGGTCAAGTCGGCGACGGCGGGGGAGGCTCACCCGAGTCTCGCACCTGCACCTCGGCCAGCGGTCGACCGTCGTAATCGGACAACCGTACCCGATCGCCGGGCACGACCCGGTGTCCGCGCCGGGTCTCGATCCGGCCGTTGACCTCGACCTGCGCGTTCTGGATCAGAAACTTCGCTTCCCCCCCGGTGGCGACCAGCGCCGCGAACTTGAGCAGCCCGTCGAGACGGATGTGGGAAGTGTGGATGTCGACCTCGATCTGTTCCATGGGTGCAGTTTTGCCCGAGACCGCTCCGGCGGCAAGGGAGAAGCGCATGCGGTTTACGATACGGCCGAAGGGTGATAGCCTGTGGGCTGGTACATGACTGTGGTTCGATCACCGGTCCGTCGGTTCGATCACCGGTCCGTCGGTTCGATCACCGGTCGGCCGGCTGGCCCACCGATTCGTTCATCTCTTTGACGCTTCGGTGAAGCAGGGACCCGATTCCTGGAGGGGGTTGATTCCGTGGCTGACTTGTTGCCATCCCGTGAGAACGGCCATCTGGCCGTGGCCGCCATCCGCATTTTGCGGCATCGCGAGGGGCGTCCCCCGACGCCGCAGGAGGTTGCCGCGACGCTCGGATGGACCGAGGAGGAAACGCGCGTCGTGCTACGCGGGCTTTCGAGCGCCGGCATTCTCTCGGTCCATGAGAGTCCCTTCGAAATCCGGTTCGAGATCACCGCCCACGAGAAGGTCGATGCGCTGCCGGCCGAGGCCAGCAAAGAGGCGTTGGAATCGGAGGTCGAGAGCTTCCGCCAACGTGCGCTGACCAAGCAGGAGCAGCTGGAACGAATGCTCCTGGGAGGCGAGATGGACAAGAAGAAGAAGGAGAAGCTCGACAACCTGGAGAAGGAGTTCGCCGACTTCAAGAAGAAGAAGCCCGGCCCGCCGATCTGATCCGCCCATCTGATGGAACGATCTGATGGATCGATCTGATCCATCCATCTGACAGCTTCCCGAGAGCCTCGGCACGCGGAAGCCTTTCATGTAGCCTCATTTGCATCTAAGTTGCTCTGCCTTGGTGGACAAGGCCCTCTCCGCCACTTAACTGCTTCTACTCAAGTCCTTTGCCCCCACAAACTGGCTTCTCACTTGTGCGTACGGGTGTCAGTTTCTGCTATAATCGGTAGGGTCAATGAGGGAATTCCCGGCGGTCCGCACGACCCTTGCGCGAACCGCCGTTTGGGATGCTGTCGGGTCCATCTACTCCCTTGTCAGCAAAAGGAGGCAACATGAACCGCTGGAGGCGCCTTTGTAAGGGCCTCGCCGCGCTGCTTGCGATTGGCGCGCTGGTGACGGCCGGTGCACAGGCTTCGGTACCCCGGGTGATCCTGGCCGAGTCATTCACGGCCACGTGGTGAAGCTACTGCCCGAATGCGGCCTGCGGGCTTCGCATGGTGCTCGAGGAGTTTCCTCAGCAACTGGTAGTTTGCGCACATCACGTTTCGGACTCGTACTCGACCACGTTCGGTAATCAAAGAAACGCGCTCTACAACGTGAGCGGTATTCCGCACGTTCAGTTCGACGGCCTCCAGAGTGCTGTTGGCGCCGGAAGCTGCAGCGGCGCCGCGAACACGTACCGCAACATCATCAACAGCCGCCTTGCCCAGTCGCCGGAGTCGCCGGTGCAGATCGAGGGCGTCTATCTGTACGATGATGTGACCATTACCGCCCAGGTCGAACTCACTCTCGTCGATCCGGTCATGCTGACCAACCCGAAGGTTTTCGTGGTGGTTCAGGAAGACGAGGTCGGCACGATGAACTACGAGTGGGTGACGCGCGATGCCTTCGAGACCACCTGCACGCTCGACGGGCAGGGCGACACGCAGCTTCTCGATCACACCTTCAGCAATGGTGGGTGGGATGTCGAGAACTTGAGCGTCGTGGTCTTCGTGCAGAAGATGACCTATCCCTACGAGATGTATCAGGCGGCCAAGCTGCCGCTCGTCTCGGACTTCGACATCGCTTTCGCGCCGGAAGTGGCCTCGGTGCCCGAGGGCAACGGCCTGGCCGAGCTGTCCGGTACGGTGACGAACATCAGCGATCTGGACGACACGTTGACCCTGAGCCTGGACAACACCTTCGGCTGGTCGGCCGAGTTCAAGCTCGAGGGCGAGGGCAGCTTCCACACCACCCCGTCGGTCATCGAGCTGGGGCCGGGTGCGAGCGCCGACTTCGCCATGCGGGTGACCACCGACGGCAGCATGCGCGTGGGTGAAGGCTTCCTGGAGTGTCACTCCAGCGTGACCGATCGCACCGGCGCTGCGCGCGCCCGCGTGTTCAACGGCAGTCCCGCGGTCTTGATTGTCGACGACGACACGAACCGCGCCGATGAGATGATCCTCTTGAACAATCTCAACGGGGACTACCTCTACGATCACTACGATGTCTTCAACGATCACGGTGCCTCGGCACCTGCGTTCGAGGACCTCAACGGGTACGATATCGCCATCTGGCATCAGGGCTGGAACATGGGGGATCGGATCCAGGAGGCCGAAGAGTCTGCTCTGATGGCCTTCCTCGATACCGGCAAGGGCCTGATCCTCTCGAGCCAGGACTACCTTTTCTACGCCGATGCGAACACGTTCACTCAGAACTATCTGGGACTCGCCAGCTGGACGAACGATGTGGATGCGGTCGAGGCCAACGGTGTGGGCGACGATCCCATTACCGACGGCATGGGTTTCACGATCAACTACCCGCAGCAACAGCTGAACCGGGCTGATCACCTGGAGCCCGTCGCCTCGGCAGCGACGATCTTCACCAACGAGGTCGGCAACAACATCGCCGTTCGGAACATGGCCCGCGGCGGTCGGACGGTGACCTTCGCGATGGCCCTCAACGGCCTGGTCAACAGCGCCGAGCCCACGACGATCAGGACGCTGCTCGGCCGTTCGATCGACTGGCTCATGGAAGGCCAAAGCCAGGGGATCGAGGACATCATCCAGATCGGCGGATCCTCGCTCGCGAGCATCGAGCCGAACCCGTTCCATGTGGGTCGCAATGCTGCCAGCATCCAGCTTAACCTGTCGGATGCGGCGGCGACCGGTGGGGTCACGCTCCAGCTGCTCGATGTGAGTGGCCGCCTGGTGCGCGACATGAGCCACCGTTCGTTCGTGAGCGGTACGCAGAGCCTCTCCTGGGACGGTCTGGATCAGGCCGGCCGACCGGTGGATGCGGGCGTCTACTACATGCGCCTCGCCACGGTGGAGGGCACTCGGAGTTCGCGCGTCGTCGTGATGCGCTAGTGGTCTTGTAGTTGCAAACGGGTGGCACCGGCGGCAAGTTCTGCCGGGCCGCCCGTTGCTTGTACCCGTTGCTTGTTTGCGTCGCTTGCATTCGTCGCTTGTACCTTTCGATCTGGTTCGACAATGCTCGATGATACGCAGGATGCACGAGGAGGTTTTTGTTTTCATGAACACTGCCAAGGTTCTGGGATGGACCGCCATCGTGGCGATCGTCGTTCTGTTCGCGGCGACGCTCACCCCGTGCCAGGCTGAGGAAGAAGCCCGGGCCTCGTTCTACTTCGACGAGGGGTGGGAACATCTGCAGCAGGGCCGGTTCGACCAAGCGCTCGGCGCGCTCGGACAAGCCGCCAAGCTCGATCCCTCCAACCAAGCCTATGTCACCGAAGCAGCGCTGCTGCGGCGCGTGATGAAGCTGCGCGAGGATCTGGTAAAGGAAACCGACGAAGGGCGCTGGATGGCCCGGGCCCGCGCGCTGCGCGCCTACTACTACGACAAGGGTCTGCCGGCCGAGGCGCTGGCCCTGGACCGCCAGGTCCACGAGAAGAGCGGCAACCCCGCCAGTACGCTCTTGCTGGCCGAGAGCATGCTGGAGAATGGACGCAACGCCGAGGCCGTCACGTTGCTCGAGGCCCTTCCCGCCAAGGAACGCGCGGCCGCCGGGAATCTGATGATGGCGTTGGGGCAGCTCCGCCAGGGCCAGGATCCGGGCAAGGACCTGCAAGCAGCGGTTACGCAGGTGTCGGCCGATGCGCCGGCGGCTCAGAAGTTTCTTCTGGCGCGGCTCCAGGCGCGGATGGGCCGGGACGGTCAAGCGCTGGCCGCGCTGCGTGGTGCGTTCGAATCGACGCCCGGCAGCATGCACGAGAGTCTCCGCCGTCACGTGACCCGCTGCGGCGACTTCGCCGATCTGGCCTCCCAGGGCGACTTCGAACGTGTCTTGACGACCGAGTCGAAGATTCCCGAGTCCTCCTGCAGCTCCGGCTCGAGCTGTGGATCCTGCCCCAGCCGCACCTCTTGCAGCAGCGGGAAGTAGCGGAAAGCGAGGGGCGGGCAGCAGGAAGTAACGGAAGCGAAGTAGCGGGCAGCAGGAAGTAGCGGAAGCGGGCAGCCGGCAACAGGGAGTGCTCAGGCGGTGGTGCGGTATCTTTCGCAGGCAGGGTTTCTGGGGCTGACACTGGCCGCGGTGTTCTGGGTGGGCGCCAACGCCGAACTATGGTGTCCCTTTGGCGGCGCCGAGGCGCTCTACACCTACGCCACCGAGGGCAACCTGCCCTGTTCGTTGGGGGTGAGCAACCTCTACATCTTCGCGGCGGTGCTGGGCATGACGCTCATGGCCCGCCGCGTCTTCTGTAGCCACGCCTGCCCCCTGGGCACGGTGTACGAATGGACCTACCGTGCGGGCCGCCGTCTGAAGCTCCCCTCGGTCCCGATCCCCGAGCGGGTGGACCGGATTCTCTCTCTGGCCAAGTACGTCTTGCTCATCGTGATCCTTTTTCTGACCTACCGGGCGGCCGAGCTCATCTTCCGCGGGTTCGATCCCTGCTATGCGCTGCTCAGCCGCCACGGCGAGGACATCACCTTCTGGGCCTATGTCGTGGCCGGTGCGACGCTGGTGGGCGCACTTTTCATGCGCGTGCCCTTCTGCCGCTGGCTGTGTCCCCTCGCGGCGCTGTTGCAGCCGTTCTCCCGGTTCGGGTGGACACGCGTGCGCCGCGATGAAGGCACCTGCATCGACTGCGGGAAGTGCACCAGGGCCTGCATGATGGGTATCCGGGTTCATGAGCGCGCCGCCGTCACCGACGCTCGCTGCACCTCCTGCGGCGAGTGTGTGGGGAGCTGCCCGGTGAGCGGTGGCGATACGCTCAAGCTGACCGCGGCGGGATCGAAACGCCGCTGGCCGCGCGCCGCGGCGGCCGCCGTGGCACTGGTGTGGATCGGCCTGGCCGTGGCCGGCGCGAAGCTGGCGCCGGCGCCCTCGTTCACCTACGAACGCGCCGATGCGTCCGCGTCCGACCCGGTGACGGTGGAGTTCGCTCTCGAGGAACTCACCTGCCGGGGACGAGCCACCTTGCTGGTCTTCTTCCTCGACCGCGACGACGAGTACGAACTGCCCGGCTACCTTCGGCTCGAGGCGTGGCCCGACCCGGCCACCGCCAGAATCCGCGTGACCTGTGACCGCGCCGCCCTCACGGACGATCCGGCCGCCGCCATCGAGCTGGCCATCACCGAGCCCTACTTCAATCTGGCGGATGGGCGGTGGTATGCCTCTCCATTTCGGATCATGCCTTGAAGAGGGGCTTTGAAGAGGAGCCTCGAAGCGAATTCTCGCCGTTTCACTCTCCGATCCGCGGCGCCCGGTAGGCCCGGCACGGATCGCTTTGCATCGCTCGCCGCCGCGCCCAGCGCCGTGTCCGGGAAGCGAATCGGGCTCTCAGGGTGCTGCGCGGGACATCTATCTGCGCAAGCCTGCGGCACGCTGGAGAGTCCCATCAGAGCGGAAAGGAGAAGAGGCCAATTGGTGATCCGGCGCGGGTCCATTGTATCCCTCCAGAGAGCACTTCAAATGCCACAATTTGGCGCCCGCGTCAGGATGTGGTATGCTGACGTGGGTGGATGATAGTAGACCGTCTTCGGCGGCCTCCGGCTTCGCACTCGGCCCGGGAGAACCTGGTTCTCCCGCGTCTTGATACTTTCATCCGGCGGCAGCCCGTGCTGGGATCTCGAGTACCCCATAGCTCCAGCGAACGGAGGTGTCCGATGCCCCCACGGTACACCATCTTGGCAGTGATCGTCGCGGTTGCGGCGCTTCTCTTGTCCTCGAGCACGTCCATGGGCTCGGCGTCCCGGGTGATTCTCGCCGAGGACTTCACGGCGGTGTGGTGAGGCCCCTGCTCCCATGCCCGGTGCGGGCTGGAAGTCGTTCTCGATGAGTTTCCTGGACAGTTGATCGTCGCCGAACACCATGAATACGATCAACTCACGATCCCCTGGACCGAGGAGAGGTCTGATTTCTACTGGGCCGGCAGCATCCCCCACGTCCGCATCGACGGAATCTACCTGAAAGTGGGCGCTTCTTCTTGCTATTCCGCGGCCGCCGAGTACCGGAGTCTGATCGAGCAGCGTCTTGCCGAGACCGGCGGGCAGAGCCCGGTGTCGGTCACCGGCGGCTACTGGTTCGACGGGGATTCGCTTCGGGTGACCGCCTCGTATCAGCTCCTGGAAGCCGGACCGCTGGTGGATCTCCAGGCCCACGTCATGATCCTCGAGGATGACATCTACTGCTCCGGACAGTACTTCCACCACGTGACCCGCGCGGCCCGCTCGACCGATGTGGTTCTGGAGGTGGCCGGCCAGTCGGCCTTCGCGCAAGCGGCCTTCGCCATCGACGCCGCCTGGAATCCCAATCACCTGAGTTGCGCCGTGTGCCTCCAGCGTATGGGGGAGGTCAACGAGGAGAAGGAGATCCACCAGGCCGCCTTGCTCGGCGAAGGCCATGCCGGAGTGCCTGGCCCCGAGGCGCCGATGGCGGGCCTGCGGCTGTCGGCTTGGCCCAACCCGTTCGTCCCGGCCCAGCACGGCGGGGGGCTGCGTGTGGAGGTTCGGCTTGCCGCGGAGGCGGGTGGTTCCGTGGCCGACACCGGCCCACCGGGCGCTTCGGTCCCGAACCCCGCGGGCGCGGGCACCGTTTTCTGTTCGTGCGGACCCTGGTTCTCGGGCCCGCTGGAGCTCTACGATGCCGGCGGCCGCTGTGTGGCCCGCACGAGCCCTCTCTCCCCGGGCGGCGATGGCCAGGTCCTGACCGCCACCTGGGATGGACGCGCCCTCACGGGCCGGCCCCTGGAGGGCGGCGTCTACTGGCTGAAGGTGCCGCGTGCGCCGGCGGAGCGATTCCTCCTGTTGCGGTAGCCCATCAACCCCCAACCATCAAATCTGCTGATCAGCATTAGAACGCGCGGGTAGCCCGGCTGCACAGGGCGTGCTATCGTTTCTCCTATCTGTCGATACAGTTGTCTTGGTCTGTACGCCTAGGGTCCGGCCGCTCCGTTGGTCATGCGTTCGTACGGGCGCAGCTTTGCTTCGCGCGAGAGCCCGTGAAGAATCACGGTGGACCTCGCCAGAGGTACAGTCGCCGGCGAGCACAGGTGGTCAGTTCGGGCGGCCCACTTGGTTGGGGGGGCTCACCATGATGTACCGCTGGCATGCCGGGTATGTCGCCTGGCTGCTGAACCGGCTCACGGGAATCCTCATCACCTTCTACCTCGTCATGCACATCTGGGTGATCCATCACCTGGCGCATGGTCCCGAGTCCTACACGAAGGTGATGGAATTCCTTGGCAGCAAGTTCTTCGCCCTGATGGAGATCGGCATCATCGGCGTGGTGATCTACCACCTGATGAACGGGATCCGCGTCGTCTTGGTCGACTTCACCAAATTCGGCGTGTTCCACCAGAAGAAGATCTTCTGGGTTTTGATGGCGGCCGGCGTCGTCATCTACATCCTCTGCATCTGGGAGCTGGGAGCCTTCTTCCTGGGGCTATCCCATTCGGCGGCCCACTGATTCTTACCCGTTGACCACCAACCGACCGCAGGCGCGCAGCCTAGGGGAGGAGGCATGAAGGATAGAGGAATTGGATCCGGCGGGGTCATGAGCTGGTTCCTCCAGCGATTCACCGGATTGGTGCTGACGCCGATCTTGCTCATCCACTTGTTCACGATGCACCGCTATCACGAGCACGGCTTGGCATGGCAGGACGTGACCGCTTTGCTGGCGAATCCGTACTGGAAGGTGCTCGAAATCACCTTCTTGGCCCTGGCGCTCTACCACGCGCTCAATGGACTCTACACGCTCTTTCAAGACTATGTGAAGTCCTCGGGGCTGCGGGCAACCTTGTTCAGTCTGGTCCTGCTGGCGGGACTTGCCCTGTTCGCCTTCGGGCTGGTCACCGTTCTTTCGATCCAAGCTCCCCAGCTGATCGGCGCTGCCGGGCAGCCCGTTCACTGATTCGGCCTAAGGCGTAGGGAAGATAGAGGTGCACATACCATGAAACTCGACGTGACCCATCATCAGCATGATGTTCTGGTGGTCGGAGCCGGCATCGCCGGGCTCTACTGTGGGCTCAAGACGAGCCGCGAGTACGATACGGCCATCATATCGAAGGTCTACCCCACCCGGTCCCATTCAGGCGCGGCCCAGGGTGGGTGCGCCGCCTCCCTCGGCAATGTCATGGAAGACCATTGGGAGTGGCATCTGTACGACACGGTGCGCGGCAGCGACTTCCTGGGCGACCAGGACGCGCAGGAGCTTCTCGTTCGTGAGGCCCCCGGCGTGATGTATGAGATGGAGCACCTGGGCGTGCCGTTCGACCGCACGCCCGAGGGCAAGATCAACCAGCGCGCGTTTGGCGGCCACTTCGGCAACTTCGGCAAGTCGCCGATGCAGCGCTCCTGCTTCGCCGCCGACCGCACCGGCCATGTTCAGCTGCACACGCTGTACGAGCAGTGTGTCGCGAACCACGTGCGCTTCTACAACGAGTTCTATGCGCTGTCGCTGATCATGAAGGAAGGGCGCTGCTTGGGCCTCGTGGCCTGGGACATGAAGAACGGCGGCCTGCACGTCTTCCACGGCCGGGCGGTGCATCTGGCGACGGGCGGCTACGCGCGTTGCTGGAAGATCAGCTCGAACGCCATGGCCAACACCGGGGACGGACTCTCGCTGGTGATGCGTCAGAACCTACCGCTCGAAGACATGGAGTTCGTCCAGTTCCATCCCACGGGCGTTTGGAAGCACGGAATGCTGGTTTCGGAGGCCGCCCGCGGAGAGGGCGGCTATCTGGTCAACGACAAGGGCGAGCGGTTCATGGAGAACTACGCGAAGGCGAAGATGGAGTTGGCGCCTCGCGATGTGGTGTCCCGGGCCGAACAGACCGAGATCGACGAGGGCCGCGGCATAGATGGCGAGGACTGCGTCTACATCGACCTTCGCCACCTCGGCAAGGAGAAGATCCTGACGCGCCTGCCCCAGGTGCGTGAGCTGGCCTTGAAGTTCCAGGGCCGGGACATGATCGACGAACCGATCTCCATCCAACCGACCGCCCACTACTCAATGGGCGGGATCCCCTGCAATCTGGACACCCAGGTGTGGGCTGATGAGGGGAGAACGGTTGTCGAGGGCCTCTATGCATCGGGCGAGTGCGCCTGCGTGTCCGTGCACGGCGCCAACCGCCTGGGCACGAACTCCACGCTCGAGTGCGCGGTCTACGGACGGCGCAGCGGCCTGAAGATCCTCGAGTACCTGCGGGGCGAATCAGGCTTCGTGGACATGCCCGAAGATGCCGCCGACGCGGCCCGCGAGGAGGTCGAGCACCTGCTCTCGACGGCCGGCAGCAAGGGGGGGGTGCGACCTCACCTGTTGCGGCATCGCCTGCAGGACACGATGCAGGAGAACGTCGGCGTCTTCCGCACCGAGGAGAAGCTCAAGAAGCAGGTGGAGATCTGCCATGAACTGCGCAACGAATACAAGAAGGTCTCGATCGACGACGGCGGCGTGTATTGCAATACGGATCTGATCGAGTCGATCGAGCTTGGGCACATGCTCGACTACTCGTACATGATCGCTCACTGCGCGTTGGAGCGGACCGAGTGCCGCGGCGCCCACTGGCGCACCGACCATCCCGGCCGTGACGACCAGAACTGGCACAAGCACACCTTCGCCTGGCTGGAAGGGGAGAATATCCGCCTGGCCTACAAGCCGGTCGTGATCACCCGGTTCCAGCCCGAGGAGCGCAAATACTAGACGAGGAGAGGAACATGGAGAGGACACTACGGGTCTTCCGGTACAACCCCACGGTGGACGCGAAGCCGTACTACGATACCTTCACGATCGAAGTGCAGGATTCGTGGACGGTTCTCGATGCACTCAACGAGATCAAGTGGAAGCACGATGGCACGTTGGGGTACCGCCGCTCCTGCCGTCACGGGATTTGCGGTTCCTGCGCGGTGATGATCAACGGTAAGAACCACCTGGCTTGTGAGAGTCAGCTGGCGATGTTCAAAGGCGTCATCCAGGTGGATCCATTGAAAGAGTTCCCCGTCGAACGCGATCTGATCGTCGAGCAGGACGACTTCTTCGAGAAGAACCGCATGGTCAAATCCTGGCTGATCACCGATGGTCCGCCCCCGACCGACAAGGAGCGCTACCAGAGTCCCGAAGATCGCAAGATCCTGGACGGTACCTGGGAGTGCATCCTGTGCGGTGCCTGCACATCGAGCTGCCCGGCGTACTGGGACAACGAGGGCTTCCTTGGGCCCGCGGCGTTGCTCAAGGCCTGGCGCTATGTAGGCGACACGCGGGATCAGGGTCTGGCCGACCGCCTGGAGATGCTCGACAGCAAGCTCGGGGTGTGGCGGTGTCACACGATCTTCAACTGCGTCGAAGCGTGTCCCAAATCGCTGAATCCGACCAACGCCATCGTGGAGCTGCGGCGGCGCCTGCTGCGGGAGAAGCTCTAGCCACCGGCCGCCGGGCGGCCGCTCGGAATCGTCCTGAGACGTTCCTGGGCCCGCGTTGGCGGTTTACGCGGCGCTCTTCGGCAACGCATTGCAGGAAAATAAGTTACCGGGGCGACGGGGTTCGAGACCTCGTCGCCCCGGCTCCTTTCCCCCGGCCTCCCCGACCCGACTCGACCGGTAGCTGACGCGCGGGCTCGATCGGTTTCTCCTATCCAAGAAAGCATCCAGTTAGCTCGTTCAGTGGTCGATTTGTTAATCAGTCTGGCTGCATGTCTGGCCGGAAAGCACCATCGCGGTGTGCGGTCGGGGATACCACTTCCCCGATTCTCCGAATCGCGACCGGTGCCAGCCGCATGCCGTTGCTCAGCCCCGTCACGAAGAACACGAGTCTCGAGCTGCCGAGCGCAAGGCAACCAGGATCAGGAATGGGGCGGGAATCGAAGGCAGGCGATCGCGGGAAGCCACGAGGCCACGGAGGTGCGCTGCCGATGAAGAGTGCACCGGCTCCCGCGTACGGACGAACAGGTCGACGAAGAGACGGACGACACCCTGGGCCTGACTCGTCCACGGCGGGGGGCATGCACGATTGATTGGGAGGACATGGGTTATGAAGCGCAGGGTCATCCTGTTTGGACTTCTGAACCTGATACTGGCGAGCGTGGCCGGCCTGGCCGGTGCCCAGGAAGCCACGACCGGCTCCATCGTAGGGCTAGTCAGTGATCCGAGTGGGACACCGTTGGCCGATGTCATGGTGACGGTAACCTCGGACCAAGGTTCCAAGACCGTCCGAACCGATGCGGACGGTCGATTTCGGGTTCCCTATCTCACACCGGGGGTGTACGGGCTGACAGCCTCGCACCCTGGTTACATCACCGCCGGGTGCCAGGGCATCGAGGTTCGTCTCCTGGCCCGCGTGCGTATCGAAGCGGTGCTCACACCGGGCGCCTCGGAGACAATCGAGGTCGTGGGCAGCGCCCCGACGATCGACCTGTCCTCGACCACGACCGGGGCCACGATCGGTTCGTCCCTCATGTCGAGCATCCCGCTGGGGCGGAGGTTCTCGTCCACGTTGACGATGGCGCCCAATGTCGTCGAGAGCGGCATCGATGCCTCGAATCCGTCGATCTCAGGCGGTAGCGGCCTCGAGAACACCTACATGGTCGATGGCATGAGCATCGGCAATACCGGATACGGCAGCGCCGGCTCCTACTCGATCATCTACGGGTCCATGGGCTCCGGGGTCAACTACGACTACATCAAGGAAGTGCAGGTCAAGACCGGAGGCTACGAGCCCGAGTACGGAGAAGCCCTCGGTGGGTTCGTCAACATGGTGACGAAGTCGGGCACGAATACCTTCTCCGGCAGCGTTTTCTCCTACCTCCGGCTCCACGACCTGGCCGGAAGTATCGTCAAGAGCGACCACTGGCTCCTTTCGTCGCACGTCTCCGCCTACGAGAGCCGCGATTACGGCTTTGAAGCGGGGGGCCCCGTCGTCAAGGACAAGGCATTCTGGTTCGCCGCGTTCAATCCCACCTTCACCACCTTCACGCGCGAGCCTTCGATCGCGGTCGAAGAACAGCAAGGATTCGAACACAGCCTCGAGGTGGACCGGACCATCTACAACTACGCGGCCAATCTGAAGTGGAACGTTACGCCCCGCCACACACTGGGCGTATCGGCCTTTGGTGATCCTTCCGTGGGAGGTGACGGCGCGCAGCGTTCATCCGCCGTGGCGATCGGGGATCCCAGCACCCGTTACTCGGAGCTGACCTACGGCGGACACAACGTCGTTGGGCACTGGAACGGGCAGCTTACCCCGAACTGGTTCATCGAGGCGACCGCGGCCTACCATCAGGACGAGTTCGAAGAGGATCCGACGAACGACACGCCCCAGGGCTTCGATCTGCGCGACTACGTCCTTCGGCGGTACGGCGGCGTGGGATTCTACGAGAACAACACGTCGACCAACGCGCAGTATCAGCTGAAGTTCTCCAACTACTTCAAGGCCGGCGGCGAGCATCACCTCCGTTACGGTTTCAACTATCAGGATATCGGCTACGAGGAGGTTGCGAACTTCACCGGACCACGCGGCATACAGATCCGCAAGGCCGACGGTTCGATCGTGAGCTCGAGCAGCGGTTTCAGCTGGGACATCGACCCCGGGGGCACCCGGTTCCGTATCAACCGGGTCCGCACCGGAGAACTGGGCGCCGAGACCACGGCCGACTACCGGGCCGCGTTTCTCTCCGACACCTGGAATCCCACGCCCTACTTGAGCATCATGGCCGGTGTGCGCTACGAAGAGGAGAAGCTGACGGGCAACGTCACCGAGTTCACCTGGGAGGACAACTGGGCGCCTCGATTCCACCTCACGCTCGATCCGACGCGGGACAACCGCAGCAAGGTGTCCTTCGCCTACGGGCGCTACTACGGGAAGGTGCCCAACGATCTGGCCGTGCGTGCCATGTCGCAGGAAGTCACCTATGTCGTCGACTACGATCTGGAGCAGATCGACCTCTCCGATCCGAACAACCCGACCCCCACAACCTCCTGGCTGGACGCGCAGGATGGGGATCCGATCGTCTTCGGCAATGATCAGACCCGCATCGATCCGGACTCGAAGCTGAGCTATGTGGACGAGTTCGTGCTGGAGCTTGAACGGGAGGTGTTGCCCGATGTTACCGTCGGCGTGACCTATCTCCATCGCCGTCTCGGTCGCACGCTCGAGGATGTGCAGGACAGTCTCTACTCGGCGCAACTCGAGGGGGGCGGATTCGGCGATTACGTGATCACCAATCCGCAGCCTCCCAACTGGCCTGAACCGCGGCGGGACTATGACGCCGTGACGCTCCAGGTCGAGAAGCGCATGCGTGATCACTGGCAGTTACTGGCGTCCTACACGTGGTCACGTCTCTATGGCAACTACGAAGGCTACTTCCGTCGCGACAATGGGCAGAGCGATCCCTTCATCACCTCGGCCTTCGACTGGCCCTACCTGCCCGACTACGAGGTCTGGAAGTACACGAGCGCCAGCGGGCCGCTTCCGAGCGACCGCCCGCACGTGTTCAATCTGTTCTCTTCCTATCAGCTCGAGAATGGCCTGGACATGGGGATGAGCTTGAGGGTGCAGAGCGGCACTCCGATCACCAAGCTCGGCTACAACTGGGTCTACGCCAGCGAATCGGAGATCCTGCTCGAGAATCGTGGCGACAGCGGCCGAACCCCGAGCACCAGCAGCGTAGGCCTCCATCTGGGCTACCCCTTCCATTTCCCTGCCGGCCTCACCGGTGGGGCGATCAAAACGCTGGAGCTGACCGTGGATGTCTTCAATGTCTTCAATCAGCGGGAAGCCGTCTACGTCGATACGATGGCGGAGGTGGGCGGATCGGTACAGGGCGAGCCGTATAGTCCCGAGGAACCTTGTCCCGACTGCGAGAATCCGGACTTCGGGAAGGCGTACGTATTCCAGAGTCCAAGGCAAATCGTGCTAGCCGTGCGAGCCCGGTTCTAGTGCCGGGATCGCCGCCTGGGGGGCGGTTTCTGGGAGGTGACTTCTGGGCGTTGGGTTCTGGGGGATGGGTTCTTCGACCGGCGCTAGACAGAAACTCGTTTCATCCGCTGCGGGTCGCCCGAACGGGCGGTGAGGAACTAGACAGAAACTCACGCCACATGCAGGCACTGTGACCCGACCCTAGTCGCCTGTGTTGCGGTCCGTGTTGCAACATTGTCTCGACAGTTTTGCCCCGGGGCAAAAAACTTAACTTCCTGATATCGAATGGGTTATAGGCCCTCAACCGTGCCAAGATCGGCTTCTTCCACGCGTGCTGTCGACGGAAGGAGGTAAGCTGACGATCGGCTGACGATCGGCCGTGGACGACGGAGCCTGACAGTCGCCCGTGGACAGCGGAGCCTGGAGGCCGGCCACCCGCCACGGCACATGCAGGCTGACCAAAGCCGGTGGAATAGAGAAGCCGGCCAGCTTGCCACGCCGCTCGTGGCCTGCATCTCGTTTCATCCGCTGCGGATCGGCCGAAGGGCGGTGAAGAACTAGTAAGATCCCGCCGAAGCGAGACTCAATGAATCCGGGATCATCCCGATCGTTTGCGCGCCACCCTCCCGGCACCCGTCCATCAACTCGACCACCCGGCCGTAGGGCGCCCCGGGCGCCGCATCCACGAACAGGAGCCGGCGTCCACCACGTTTCGCAAAGAGCTCGCGAAGCCTCTCGGGGAGCTCGCCCTGAGGCAGACGCTCGTTGTTGAGCCACACCTCACCTTCGGCCCCAAGATAGACTACGAGCTGGCGCTCGCTGTAGTCGGACGGCAGCGTGTGACCCGCCTTTTGCGGGATGTTCGATTCCATCGCCTTGGTCATGACGGGGGCCACCATGATGAAGATGATCAGGAGCACGAGAAGCACATCCACGAGCGGGGTCACGTTGATCGATGCACGCATCTGGTCCATGGAGTTCTCTCCGTTTGCCATGACTCAGTCTCCTTGCGCGCGGCCGGGTGCTTCCCGAGCGATCAGTGAGGCGTCTCGGAACCCCGCGCGACGCCCGGCCTGGAGCACCTCCTTGACCCGGCGGTAGGGCACGTTGCGATCGGCCTTGATTTGAAGCGGGCGCTGCGGAAACTGCCCATGGGTCGTCAGCAGCACGGCCTCCAGGTCGCCGGCCGTCACGGGATCGCTCTCCAGGTAGATCTGCCCGTCATCGCCGATGTTGACGGTGAGGGCGACATGACGGTCCAGGGACGTATCTGTGACGTGGCGTGCCGCCGGCAAGTCGACGGTCACCCCCTCCTGAAGCAGGGGCGTGACCACGATGAAGATGATCAACACGACCAGCATCACGTCGACGAGCGGCGTGACGTTGATCTCGCTGTTTAGCGGGGGACCGGCCGGCCCGTGGTGCCCTCGAGCTTCCATGCCTCGCCTCGTGACCTCTTGATGAAGTAGTCGACCAGCTCGCTGCACGCGTTGTGCATCTCGCTGCCAATACGTTCCATCCGTCCCAGGAAGTAATTGAATCCCCAGACCGCCGGCAGCGCGACCAGAATGCCCGCCGCCGTGTTCACCAGTGCCTCGGCAATGCCGCCGGCCACCGCGCCGATCCCGCCGGAGCCGGTGGCGGCCATACCGAAGAAGCTGTTCATGATGCCGATCACCGTCCCGAAGAGTCCCACGAAGGGTGCGGTGGAAGCGACCGAAGCCAGGATCGGTAGCCCGCGCTTGAGTTCCTGTGTGATCACGACGCTCTCGCGCTGCGTGGCGCTGCGCAGTGTCTTCTCGCGAGTCTCATCGTTCGCGCCCAGGGTCCCTGTTTCCCAATCAGGGGACACGTCCCGGATCGCCGAGGCGTAGATGCGCGCCACATGGCTGCTCGGATGTCGTTTCGTCTCGGCCATCACCCGGTCGAGGTCACCCTCGATCAGGTTGGTCCGCGCCGTGGCGATGAAGGCCTGGGTCTGCTGCTGCACCTTGCGGAAGTGCCGCCAGCGGTCGATCATGATTCCGCTGGAGAGTACCGACATGAGCAGGAGGCAGATGAGGACCAGGTGTCCTACCGTTCCCATGGATTGCCAGATCTCGGCCGGCCCATAGGTGATCGCTGGATGCATGTTGTGCGCTCCTCAGCCCAGGACGAAGTCGACCGTGAGCTCGAAGTAGACATCGACCGGTTGACCATTGCGTCTTCCGGGGTTGAATCTCCATTGCTCGAGGGCCTCGATGGCTGCCTGCGTGCAGCCCATGCCGAGCCCCCTCACGACCCGAATTTCGCCGACCCCGCCGTCACGCAGAATGACCGCCTCGAGCGTGACCTGTCCCTCCAGATGGGCATTGCGCGCCGGTGTCGGATAGATCGGCTGTACCCGGTGCACCGGCACCGGCGCCGTGACCCCGCCGCCTGCGCGCAACGGCCCGGGCGGCAGGGGATCGCCTCCAACGACTCCGCCCGGAATGCCTCCGGGTATCCCGCCCGGCACACCGCCGGGCAAACCGCCCTCGACCGCTGGGCCTGCGCCGGCCCGCGGGTGGCCGGGCATCGAACCCGTATGAATGGACTCGGGCGTGTGCGAGGGTTGCACGATCCTGCCGGCCAGCGGGTCGGGCGAGTGCTCCGGTTCCGGCAGAAGCTCGGCCAGATCCTCGCTGACCAGGTTCTCGGCTTCCTTCAGGAAGGCGTCCATGGCCAGGGGATCCGGGCTCTGCGCGGTCAGCGGGGGGGCCGCCGCCGGCGTCGTCATCGGGTCGTCCGATTCCCGCGGCGGTCCGGGTGCGGTGGCCTCTCCAGAGATGGCCGGTCCCGCACCGAACTGCAAGAATGTCACCTTGACCGGGGGCTCGCTGGCGGCGGAATCCTGCAGGTGGCTGGTGAGCACCACTGCGGCGACCAGAGCCAGATGCACGAGGAGCGCAACGCCGAACGGGCCGCCTCCCCAGCGACGCCTGCGCCGGGCGCCTGAATCGATCAAGCTGTCGAACAAGCGCTGCTACCTCCCCTGACGGATCGCGCGGCCATGCCCGGACAGCCCCGGTCGTCCGGACGGTCCCCGTCAGCCTGATCGCGCCGGCGGCCCCGCGGGCAGTCGTTGCCTCACGGCCTGGGCAATTGCTTCCCTGCGCAGCGATTCCCTGCTCTTCCTCAGATCGGCTGATTCCCGCTACTTCATGAGGGCCCGGTGATCCGCCCGTGGGACCGAGGCCGCTGCGGGTGAATCCCTCCGGCGCGGTCACCGGAGGCTTCTTCGCCTCATTTCAGCAACTTCCTGGAGAGGGCTCGTCAAGAATGGGCCCCAAATGCCGATCATCAGAGATGGGGAGGACCAGTCTGCCTTCCCACCGATGCCCGGCTGGATCTGGGTGGGCGGGGGGACCGGCATAGCCGGATGAGACCCCAACGGAGGTGTGTACTTGAGACGCAAGCCGTCACGGCAGCTCTGGCGACGCGCAGTCTGTATGCTGCTCTTGGCGTTGCTGTGCCTGGCGGCGACCCATCGTCTCGCGCCTTTGCCCGCCTGGGCGTCGACGATCAACGTCCATTACGAAGACACCTTCGATGACGTGATGGCGACCGAAGAGACCGCCGCCGAGGTCAAAGCCGCCTTCCTGCTTCGATTCCCCGACTTCGTCGGTTGGGGGCATCCGCTGGGGGACACACTGCGCATCGGTGTCACCGGCGATAGCGCCCTGGCCAGCATGCTGGTCCGACTGGCCGATCAAGAGAACCAGTCGGGTCTGGGTTCGCCCTATCGCCTCGAGGTAACCGAGATCACCGAAGGGATGTCCTCGCCTCGGTGCGACATTCTGGTCATGGGAGCGGACGTGGATTCGCAGCGGGTGGCCACGCTGCTCGAGGCACACAATTCGGGCACCCTGACGGTGGGTGTGTGGAACGAGCCGCGCGGTGAAACCATCATCCGGCTCTATCGTGAGGGCAGCAGCGTTCGCTTCGCCATCAGTCAAACACTGGCCAAAGAGGCCGGATTGCTGATCAGCTCGAAGCTGCTCAATCTGGCCGGGGACCGGTCGAGCCGGGAGCCCCGAGTGGTCTACCGTACTCTGAGAGGCTGAGACGCATCATGTGGCACTTCTACCGAAGCCTGCACCTCTCACTGCGCAAGAAGCTGATCGGCTTCACGCTCTTGGCGACCACGGTCGTCATTCTGGGTCTGGGTTCCTTCTTCATGCATCGCGAGAACGGCATGGTGCGCCGCAGCGGAGCCCAACTGGCCGAGCAGGCCGCCGACCTGGTGGCCTCGAGCGCGGCCCCGGCGGTGCTTTTCGCCGATCCCGACGCGGTACGTGAGGCCCTGGCGTCACTTCAGGCGGTTCCGGACATCGAGCAAGCCTGGGTGAGCGATGATCACGGACGCTTGATGGCCCGCTATGACCAGCAGCGGCAGTTCGCCGAGCCCGACAGCGCTGGTTTTCTGCAGGTCGATACCGAGCGCTTCATGCTCGTCGAGCGTTCGATCAAACACCGCGGCCAGAAGATCGGCACGCTGTATCTGGCTTTCGACACGGCCCCGATCGTGCGCCAGGCCCGCCAGAACATGGTCCTGGTGGCTGCCGCGGCCCTGGCGGCGATGCTGGTGTCCGGACTCGTCGCGGGTGCTCTGTTCCAAACCGTCGCCGGACGATTGCATCGCCTGACCGAGGGCGCACACCGGCTGGCCGAGGGGCAGCTCGATACACGCATCTCCGAGTGCGGCCGCGATGAGATCGGCCAGCTGGCGGAGACGTTCAACGGCATGGCCACCTCGGTGCAGGCGGCCAACACCCAACTTTCATCGGCCAATGAACGGTTGCGCCGGTCTCAAGCCCAAGTGCAAGCCTATGCCGAGGGGCTCGAGAAGATGGTGGAAGATCGTACCCGCGAGTTGCTGGCGGCCAAGGAGGCGGCCGAGTACGCCAGTATGGTGAAGTCCGAATTCCTGGCCAATGTCTCGCACGAGATCCGCACACCCCTCAACGGCATCATCGGCTTGGCCGACATGCTTTCGGTCTCGGAGGTCACCGGGGAGCAGGAGGCGTGGGTCGGCAACATTCTGCAGTGCGGCGAGAACCTACTGGCCCTGATCAATGACGTACTCGACTTCTCGAAAATCGAGTCCGGCAAGCTGGAGTTGGAGGCGCGCCCCTTCCAGCCCCAGGATCTGGTGACGCGCGCGCTCGCCACGGTGCGGCCTACCGCGGATTCGAAAGGGCTGCAGCTCGATCTGGCTGTCGAGGGCGGCGATGCCGCGGCCGTCCTGGGTGATGAGCGGCGATTGTTCCAGGTCCTGCTCAATCTGGTCTCCAATGCCGTCAAGTTCACCGGAGAGGGCAGCGTGCGGGTCCGCTTGAGCTACTCGCCGGATGCGGGGCGGAACCGCTGTCGCCTGCGCTTCGATGTGATCGACACCGGCATCGGGATCGCGCAGGAGAAGCTCGAGATGATCTTCGACAGTTTCACCCAGGTCGATGGTTCGACCGCTCGGCAATTCGGCGGAACCGGCCTGGGCCTGGCGATTGCCCGGCGCCTGACCCAGATGATGGGTGGCCAGTTGCTCGTCGAGAGCACACTCGGTCGGGGGTCGGTGTTTACGATCGACGTGACCTTGCCCTTAGCCGATGCGCTTTCCTGTGAGCCTGCCGCCTAGACGATGAACCGGCGTCGGCGAGCACCCGCGTCTCATTCGTCCGACCCCGTCAGCGTCGCATCGATGGCCGCAATCATGGCGGCATCCAGCGTCTGATCGCTTGTTCCCAACTGCCGTTTCTGTTCAGCGATGTAGGCCTGACGCTCCTGATCGAGTAGGCGGATGCGCTGCTGGATTTCGATTCGCTGGTCCGTCTGCCGCTTCACGAGCTGGGTGAGTTCGGCTTCCGATAGATCGCGGAGTTCCTCGGGTAGCGCGCTCTGGTCGATTTCGTTCAAACGCACCCGTCCTTCGTCGACGGCGTCGACCAGATCCCAGCCCGAGTTGCGATACTGCGAGGAAGCCTTGAAAGCGGCGCGTTCGGCCGCCACTGCCGGCGCGAGCTCGTGCGTGTGGGAGTCGACTTCCTCTTGGCGTTGGCGATGCGAGATGCCGGCGGCGCCGTAGGGGAGATAGGTCTCGTTCAAGCTGGCATTGAGCAGGGCGATCTCCTCGTCCTGCGGTGCTTCGATGTGGACGAGCTGCTGATTGTGATCGATATGCAGATACCGGCCGTCGGATAGGCGGGCCGCATCGGCCCACAGGCCGCTGAGGCCATCCGCGTGGGATCCGCAGTGGATCGTGTTGACCAGGATGCCCCGCTCGATGGCCTCCGAACATGCCTGCCGGTAGTCGACCGTGCCCTGATCGAAGGGTTCATTGCCGGCGATGAAGATGGTGCGCAAATCGTTTTCACCATCGCTCCAGTCGAGATCGTGCGCCGCGTCGTGGATGACCCAACCGCAATACTCATCTCCGCCGTTGGTGGTCAGGGCGAAGAGTTCGGCGGAAAGGGCATCGAGGTCGGTGGTCAGAGGGAGCACTTGGCGCAGGAAACCGTCTTGTGCCGCAAGGCTGCTCTTGCCGTACTCGTAGAGCGCCACCTCGAGGAGGGGAAGTGCTCCGCTGGGCTCGAACTCCCCGATGCGATTCACAATCGTCCACAGGCGAGCCTGTGCCTGGGAGATCAGGCCGCTCATGCTTCCGGAGGTGTCGAGTAAAATGGCGATCTGGATCCGCCGTGGCCCGGATGCGGGGACGCTCTCGGGGACGCTCGCGGGGAGACTTTCGGGGACACTCTCGGAGACGCTCTCACTGAAGGCGACGGTCGATGTGGACGGTGTGACGGATAGAATGCGTGCGGTCGATGGGATCGGTGTGGCGGCCGCCGTGACCTCCGGGGTACGGGCCGTGGGCGTTCCCCACGCGCCGAGCAGCAGCAGCAGCGTCGCGCCGGTCACGCGCGCCATCCAGGAATGCCGAAGGGGTCGCGTTCGGGCCGCCCGAGAGACAGGCTGGGGACATTTTGCGATGGTCTGGCGGGCAGCGTTGGCTGGATACTTCATGATGATGTCCCTCTCTGCTGGAGATCTACGGTTGTCTTGGACGGCACGAGTAGCCTGAACGGCGCCGGTAGTGCCGGTAGCGCTCCTGGAACTACAGGTCGAGGGGTTGGGTTTATTCCGCCGAAAACGGATCGGCCAATGGTCCCGCCCCGAACGGATCGAACGGAAGGAGATCATGACTCGCGAACAGGCCATCCAGAACACCCGCCAGAAGGCGTTTGGCCTCAATCAGACCCCGGTGATCTATGGAACGATCGCTGAGGTAGGGGCCGGACAGGAGGTGGCGCGCCACTTCTTCCAGGCCGGCGGCGCTTCGGGCACGGTTGCCAAGACCCTCTCGGCCTACGACATGCAGGTGAGCGATTCGATCTACGGGGTGGACGCCTCCGGACGCTACGTCTCGCTATCCCGGCTGGAGAGCATGCTCGAGACCGAGTACGCGGATCTGATCACGCGAGTGTCCGAGAGCCGCCCTCGGGAAACGACCTACTTCGCCTTCGCCGACACGGTGGCAGCTAAGGCCTACAAATCCGACCGCGACTGCCATGGCTGGATGGGCATTCAGTTTCAGCATGCCGCCGGCGCGGAGCCAAGTCAGGTGGTCATCCACGTTCGAATGATGGATCCGTCGAACCGGGATCAACAGGAGGCGCTTGGGATCCTGGGCGTCAATTTGATCCACGCGGCGTTCGTCCGCACGGGAGAGCCCGGTGAGCTGGTGGACTCGCTCATCGAGCACATCGCCTGGGGCCGGATCGAGATCGACTACCTGCGATTACGCGGCCCGCGATTCGCGGGAGTCGATAATCTGACGATGAACCTGCGCCTCGTGACCTCGAGCCTCAGCCCAGTGGTCGTGGTTTCCCCGGATCGCGGCCCGGTCGTGCCGGCCGACCTGATCTTCCGCAAGCACGTGCTGCTCTTGCGCGGGGCGTTTCGTCCCTTCTCCCAGGTGCAGGCCGACATGATCCGCTACGGCACGGATGCGTTTACGCACGATCTGCACACATCTGATAAGAACGTGGTCTGCTTCTGCGAGATGAACGTGGCGCAGTACCTCTCGGACGGCGTCGATGAAGTCACCGACCTGGAAGCGAGGGTCCGGCGGCTGATCGAGTTGGGCTACAATGTCATGGTCAGCTCGCACTTTCGCTACTTCCGTCTCAGCGAGTACTTCACGCGCCTGGGTAAGCGCAAGATCGGCTTTATCCTCTCGGTGGACAACATCCGGGCGATCATGGATTCGCGCTACTACGAAGGCATGGCAGGCGGAATCCTCGAAGCCATGGCGAAGCTCTTTGCCTCGGACACGAAGCTCCTCGTCTATCCGAATCTCAAACCCGACGGCAGTACGGTGACGGCCGAGAACGTGCAGATTGCCGACGAGCACAAGCATCTCTACCTGCATTTGCTGGCGAATGAACGCTTGTTGCCGTTGCGGCCAGATCCGAAGGACTTGGTTCCCTTTGGCGGCTGTTGAGGAAAAACAGCAACGGCCGGTGCTCCGAAGAGCACCGGCCGCGCAATGGGAACCTAGATCAAAGACATCTGCCTAGAACAGAGCCTTGATCGAACCCCACGTAGCGCTCTCGGCCGGCGTACCCATGTCCCAGTAGTAACCGAGACCCAACGACTGGGTGGTGCCCCAGACGACGGAGGGATCCGTCCAGCCGGTACCATAGCTGGAACCGGGAGCCAGGTTGGTCCAGGGGTGGCCACCGAAGCCGTCGAGGTCGGCACCGACGAACCACTGGGTCAGGGCGCCCGGCCAGTTGCCCCAGTACCCGACGGTCATCTCGCCACCGGCGAAGCTGTAGTCGGGAATGTCGACGTCGTGCTGGCTGATCGAGGGCCAGAACGCGGGAGCGCCAGGATCCACACCGGTCATGACGGTCAGGACCGCGCCCGGCATACCCGAGACGCCACCTTCCCAGACGTACACATCGCAGGGGCCGCCCATGTAGTAGCCGACGTCGGTCAGCCACAGCGCGACGCACTGGATGTTCGCGGCGTCCTGGGCAAAGCCCTCACCGAAGGCGCCGTAGTACGGGGGCTCGACGCCGCCATACTGCCAGGCATAGCCATTCTCGAATGTGTAGTCATGGTTGTAGACCAGCGTGCCGGTGCACTCGTCGAGGCCACCGCCGATGACCTCACCCGGCTCAGAGGTGTAGCCGACGCTCGTGAAGTCCGAGGCGTTCGCCATGCCGACCATTGCGACCAGTGCGAGCAAAGTTGCGAGCTTCTTCATTGCTGTTTCCTTTCCTAATGGATATTACTGCAGTCACCAATCCCCGCCGCCTATCACGAGAAGGGCGGCCAGATGCATCTGCTACCCTTACCCATCCACCCTAATTGTGTGTTTGATCTACTCACCCCTTTCCGGTTTCCTCAGCGGCCAAGGGCGAGTGCCGTCGCCCCGACCAATTGTATTTTGCCAGATCCGTTCGATATCTGACAAGTGAATAGTGCATCCGTGTGTACGGTTGTATGCAGGCGCGTGGCCATATATCGTGTAGACTGTGGGTATTACCCGGCTGGTCAAAACGAGCCATCTGCGGATGCGACCACTGGATGCGGCCGGAGTCTGAATCCATGACCGGTGGCGCGGTCACCGGGCCGCCGCCGCGCATATGTACTCTGGGAACCTGCGAGCCGGTCGAGCATAGTACAGTCCATGCACGAAGGAGGGAGAAGACAGATGGAGTATCGATTTCTCGGACGGACCGGTCTCAGGGTCTCCGCGCTCTCACTCGGATCGTGGGTTACCTTCGGCGATCAGATCGACGAGTCCATGGCCGGCGAATGCATGCAGGCTGCCTACGAGCAGGGCGTGAATTTCTTCGACAACGCGGAGGCCTATGCTCGAGGCCAGTCGGAAGTCCTGATGGGCAATATCATCAGAGAAGCCGGTTGGAAACGTCGTGACCTGATTCTCTCGACGAAGATCTTCTGGGGCGGTTCGGGGCCCAATGATCGCGGCCTCTCCTACAAGCACATCATCGAGGGTACGCGAGCTTCGCTGGCGCGCCTGCAACAGGAGTATGTGGACCTCATCTTCTGCCATCGCCCCGATCCCGACACGCCCATCGAGGAAACCGTGCGGGCGATGAACCACGTGCTCGCTCGCGGATGGGCGTTCTACTGGGGCACGAGCGAGTGGAGCGCCGAGCAGATCACCGAGGCATACCGCATTGCCCGCCAGGAGCACTTGGCGCCGCCGGTGATGGAGCAGCCTCAGTACAATCTGTTCCATCGCAAGAGAGTAGAGATCGAGTACGCGCGGCTCTATGAGGAGATCGGTCTTGGAACCACGATCTGGAGCCCGCTGGCCAGCGGGCTCTTGACCGGCAAGTACAACGACGGCATTCCCGAGGACAGCCGGCTCGCGATCGAGAAGTACGACTGGCTCCGCGACGGCGTGGTGTCGCCAGAGGGCCAGGGCCGCATCGAGAAGGTCCGCAAACTCACGCCGCTGGCTCAGGAGCTGGGCGTCACGCTGGCGCAACTCGCGTTGGCCTGGTGTCTCAAGAACCCCCGCGTCAGCACGGTGATCACCGGGGCCTCGCGCCCCGAGCAGGTCCGAGAGAACCTGAAGGCGCTCGAGGTGGCCGAGCGGCTTGACGAGACGGTCCTCGAACGGATCGAGGAGATTGTCGACACCAGGCCGGAGCCGCCGCCGCAATTCCGTTAGGCGAAAGAGTCGAGTTTCCCGCCACAGATAGTGGCGGCCGCTCAGCCGGCGCGGCAAGCTGCGGCAAACTGCGGCAAACTGCGGCAAGCTGCTGCATGCTACTCCAAGTTACAGAATCTGGGCGCGCAACGCCGCGCCCAGACGTCGCGCCCAGATGCAGTTTACTGGCTTTGGGAGAGGTTCAAACCCGCCGCGATGGCGCCCCGCGGGGAAACCCGCTGTGCTATACTGGGTTGGTGACGTCTCTACGTTCATCACCGGGCGAGGTGTGCTTCGTCGCGAGGGCTCCGTCACGCGCGGCGCCGTCCTTCGAACCTGCCGCCTTGGCCGTTTCCAGCGGAAACCGCTCCGAACCAACCGGCATAGGAGGCCACATGAGAGGATTGGTGACCTACTTGGGGGTTATGCTGGGCTGTGTGTTCGTCAGCAGCCTGCCCGCCTCGGCCGTGATGCACCAGCACGCGGCCGAGATCTATGAAGTCCCGCTCGACAGCGAGCAGTTCGTCCCGCAGTTCGAGCCGGCCAAACAGGTTGCGCTCGGCGCAGCGTCGCCCGCTTGGCAGTCGTTCGCATCATCGCTCGGGGCCGACTGGCGGACCTACGAATGGAACGAGGCCCTGGGTATCCCACGGTTCGCGGCCGGAGAGCCGGTTCCGTTGATCGATGCCGCCTCGCTGAGCAACCGTGAACTCACGACCGACCGCGTGGCGGACTTCCTGCGGCAGGCCGAAGGCGTCTTGCGAGTTCCCGCCTCGGACCTTCGCCTGGACAGCTACCGCACCTATCGCTCCGGTCAGAGGGCTTGGGTCCACTATCAGCAGACCTACCAGGGACTCCCGGTGTTCTACGCGTATCTCGGAGTCCACCTCTACGAGGGCAGCGTCAACGCCATGCAGGCAGACGTTTTCCCCGAGATCGCGATCGACCCCAATCCCTACTTGAGCGAGCTGCAGGCGGCCGAGCGCGCCCGCGACGGCCTGCCCTGGAACGAGGAGACCGATTCGATCGGCGAGATCACCCTGGGTGTGCTTCCGAAGGTCTGGGGCGACGATGTCCTCTACGTCCTGGCCTACCAGGTGAAGGTCCACACGTCCGATCCGGTCGGCGAGTGGCGCACCTTCGTCGACGCCTTCACGGGCGAGATCCATTGGCGCTTCAACGAGGTCCAGCACTACACCGTGAGCGGCAACACCGTGAGCGATGTGCAGGAGCGCCTGGCCTACGATCCCTACACCTCGATCGGCCTTCCGGACCAGGTGGTCGAAGCCGACGGCACCGTCACCTATACTGACGCGGACGGCGACTTCGAGATCGATGTCTCGCAGAACCAGCAGTACACGGTGACGGCGCAGAACCGAGGCCAGTACGTTCGGGTCTTCCGCAACAACATCATCGCCGAGACCACCGACCTGGCGAGTCCCGGCGACCCGGCTCAGATCGAGTGGGACGACTCGAACACCTCACCCGCGGAGCGCGATTGCTATTACCACACCAATGTCATCCACTCCTGGATCAAGTCGCTGGATCCGGACTGGACGAACCTCGACTATCCGATGCCCTGCCACGTCGATTTGACCGGTGGTTCCTGCAACGCCTACTACAACGGCATGATCAACTTCTATGCCGAGGGCGGCGGATGCGTGAACTTCGGGCAGATCGCCGACATCGTCTACCACGAGTACCACCACGGTATCACGCAGTTCACCTACTACGGCAGTCCGCCTACACCGTCCGGGCTGAACGAGGGCTTCTCGGACTACTCCTCGATGGCGATTAATAATGATCCTTGCGTGGCCAAGGGCTACACCATTGCCAACCCCGACGGCTGCATGCGCACCGGGCTGAACAATCGGCAGTATCCGGGTACCGAGTGCGGCGGTCAGGTCCACTGCCTGGGTGAGATCTGCATGGGCTCGTTGTGGAACGTCCGCAGCAACCTGCTCGAGAAGTACGGCGAGGACCACCAGTACGAGGCCGACCTTCTCTTCCGGGAAGCCAATGTCGCCCGCCCGTACTACAACCCCAACCTGGCGCAGGCTTACCTCATTGCCAACGACGACAACGGCAACATCAACGATGGCACGCCCGATTACTGGGAGATCTACGACGGATTCGATGCGCACTCGGTTCCCGTGCCGGCGATCACCATCAAGATCGTCTTTGACCACACGCCCCTACAGGATCAGCTGAACGCCACGGATCCCATCCTGGTGACGACCGACATCACCACCGCCGGCGATGCCGGTGAGATCATTCCCGATTCCTGCCGCGTCTACTTCAGCCTCGACGGCCAGACCTACACGAGCACGCCGCTCTCGAACGTGGGCGGTGACGCCTACGAAGGGTACATCCAGGCACAGCCGGGCAAGGTCGTTGACTACTACCTCTACAGCGTGACGACCTATGATATCGCCGGCACTGATCCAATCCGCGCGCCCGCGGTCCATACCCACCAGTTCCTGGCGGGCGAACCGACGACGCTGCTCGACGACGATCTGGAAGAGGATCTCGGCTGGACGCTGGGTGCGCCGGACGACAATGCCACCACCGGCCTCTGGGAGCGCGTGGATCCGGAGGGCAAGGAGTACGGCGGCGAGACGATCCAGCCCGAGAACGACCATACCACCGACGGGACCCTGGCGTTCGTGACCGACGGCCGGGGTGGCTATTGGTCGAACTACAACGTCGATAACGGTAAGACCTCCGTGCTCAGCCCGCAGTATGAGTTTGCGCCGGGCTCGGGCGGCTTTGTCGAGTTCTACGCCTTCTTCGCCCAGTACGGCTCGGCGAAGGACGATACCCTGTCGCTGCATCTTTCTGGTGACGGAGAGAACTGGCACCGCGTCTGGGCGCTGACCGGGGATGAGTGGAACGATCCGAATTACACCTATCACAAGGTCTATTTCCGCAGCGAGGATCTGGGCGAATCGCCGGAGCTGCTGCAGGTGCGCTTCGAGGCCGAAGACAACGAGAACAACGGTGTGACCGAGGCCGCGCTCGACGACATCGTCGTGCGCATCGGGGTGGACTGGGCTGACGTCGATGACGCGCCCGCCGAGCGCCTGGCCTTCCAGGCCGCGCCCGCCTCGCCGAGCGTCTTTGCGCACACCACGGCGATCCGGTTCGCCATCCCGGCGAACGAGCAGGTGGCCTTGAAGATCTACGACGTCAGCGGACGCAACGTGCGGACGTTGGTCGATCAGCGTCTCGAGGCGGGCAACTACCAGATGAACTGGGACGGCCGTGATGCCAGCGGTGAGCTGGCTCCCGCCGGCCTGTATTACTACAAGCTGGCCGCAGGACGGAACGAGGCTACGCGCAAGGTCGTCTACGTCAGGTAGCACCCACTCGGTTGGGCCCCACGGGAAGTGGCGGC
The DNA here is from genome assembly GCA_964573295.1 of uncultured bacterium. Classification (GTDB taxonomy): domain Bacteria; phylum Eisenbacteria; class RBG-16-71-46; order CAIMUX01; family WJJG01; genus CAYQJL01. The sequence goes on from CAZNJE010000012.1 coordinate 70,006, forward strand.
CGAGCCGGGAACCATGCGAAGGGCGTCAACGACGAAACCAACGCGGCAAACGACGCGAAGAACAGGAACGGTGACTGCAACCCGTTTGGATAAGGCGCCGGCTGGGGACTCCCGGCCGGCGTCTTCGTGGATGCCTGAATCACCCCCTAAGCGCTGGCACGGCGATCGAGAGAGGTCTTGCCGGTTGGGCGCCCGGCTCAATGAAGACGGTCCGGAGCCGGAGCAGCGGTGACCGCGCGGCGCGGAGGTAGGCCCAGGACCAGATAGCGCTCGCCATCATAGGTGACCCGGAACTCGGTGGTCGTATCCGGCCAGCTCGGCCAATGGAAGGTGACATCGACCGCGAAGCTGTGCGGTGCCAGCATGCGGGCCGGCTTCACCTCGTACTTGCCGTGATAGATGCCGGGGAGCTGGTGGTAGGCGGCGAGGAGCCGGGCCGTGCCGGAACCGTCATCGCCCGGGCTTGCTTCCCGGAGACCGGTTTCGCGCCGAAGGACCGCCAGGGGGCCCGCGAAGAAGCGGGCGGCGGTTTCGTAGTCGCCACGCCGCAGGCTGCGCAGGTATTCTTCGGTCGCCTGGCGCGCCATCGGACGCTTGCTGGCACCCTCGATCTCGGGATCGGGCGCGCATCCCAGATGGAGGCTCGACCAGGCGAGCAACGAGGGTAGCAACCAGGCCGGCAGCCAGGCTCGCGACCAAGGTCGCGGCCAAGCTCGTGGCCGGGCTCGCAGCCAGGCTGGCAACCAGGCTCCCGGCCAGACGGATCGCCCGGCCATCATCGAAGAGGCGTTCGAGAAGGCGGTTCCACGCACGGGCGTGCGTGAGCGTGCGCCCCCGCGTGGCCCCGCGCAACCGCCGGCAGTTCTGCACGGCAAGATCATGGCTTGAATCTACCCCTTTGCGTCTTCATCCTTCCCTTGAATCATCGCCCGCTTGGGTGCCATCTCAAGGATGGACCCAGCAACGAGCCCGGGCGCCGGCAGGAGTGGGGGGCGAGACACGTCGGCGGAACGGTCTAGTGCAGCGCGGCTGGTGCAGCGCGTCCAGCGCAACGCGTCCAGCGCAACGCGGCTGGCGTTGTGTGGATCGCGTAACGATTTTTCAAGTAGGGTCTTAGGAGGATCGATGGACCAGGACATGCAGCGCATCGTGGACTTTCTCTACGAGCTCGGAAACCTGAAACGCGTAGTGCGTTCGGGTTGGTGGGTGGGCGGCATCGCGAGCCCCGAGACCGTCGCCGAGCACACTTTCCGGACGGCGTGGCTCGGGTATCTGTTGGCTCAGATGGAGGGCGCCGACGCCGGACGCGTGATGCTGATGTGCCTGGCGCACGATGCACACGAGGCACGCCTCAATGACCACCATAAGGTGGCGCAGGCCTACCTCGACCCGAAGCCGGTGGAGGCTCGGGTCTTCGAGGATCAGGTCACCGGGGTCCCCGGCGCCGAGACCCTGATCGCGGCTTTCACCGAGTACGAAGCGCAGGAGACGCTGGAAGCGCAGGTGGCCCGTGACGCCGATCGTCTGGAGTGCGCCGTTCAATCGCTCGAATACGTCAGCCAGGGACAGGCAGCGTGCCGGCCCTGGTTCGACAACGCGCGCCCCGGTCTGAAGACACGCGCCGGGCGGGCCCTTCACGAGGCGCTCGAAGGCTCTGATCCCCATGCCTGGTATCAAGATCTCCCGCGCGTAACCTAGGGAGAGCAGATCATGACGACGGATCCGGCCACCGCACGCTGGTGGCATGTCGAAGAGCAGAGTTGCGAGCAATCCGGCGTGACCGCGCCATCGGCTCCCCCGGCCGAGAAACAATCAGCTCCTCCGGCTGAGGAGCCACCGGGTTTCCCGGCTGAGGAGCAATCGCCTCCTCCGGCTGCGCAAGGCCGGCCCGCCAAGGTGCGCTGCGAGTTGTGTCCGCATCGCTGCCTGATTGCGCCCGGTAAGTTGGGGTTCTGCAATGCGCGGCAGAACCAGGCCGGCCGCTTGGTGTCGCTTACCCACGGACATCCGCGCGGACTGGCCGTGGATCCGATCGAGAAGAAACCGCTCTATCATTTCTTGCCGGGCAGCGAGGTGCTGAGCTTTGGGACGACCGGCTGCACGCTGGCCTGCACGTTTTGCCAGAACTGGCACCTGAGCCAGTGCGTCCCGGGCTCGGGTGAGGCGCCCGATCCGCGGGGGGAGCGGACGGTGGCGCCCGAGGAGATCGTTGAACTGGCCCGGCGCGAAGCCGTGCCGACACTGGCCTACACCTACAATGAGCCCACGGTCTTCGCGGAGTACCTGGTCGATGTTGCGACGCGGGCTCGTTCGGCCGGGTTGCGCAATGTGATGGTGAGCAACGGTTACATCTCGCCGCGGGCACGAGAAGAGGTGATGGCCGAGATCGATGGGATCAACGTCGATCTGAAGGCCTTCAGCGAGGCTTTCTACCGGCAGCAGGCCAAGGCCCGTTTGGAGCCGGTGCTGGACACACTGCGCTGGATCGCGCGGCAGCCGGCGATCTGGCTCGAGGTGACGACGCTCTTGATCCCCGGTCTCAACGACTCGGCCGCGGAACTGGAGGAGCAGTGCGCCTGGATTGCCGGGGAACTGGGTCCGGAGGTGCCGCTGCACTTCTCGGCCTTTCATCCCGCCTACAAGCTCCAGGACCGGCCGCCGACACCTGAAGAGACCCTTCTACGCGCGCGGGAGACCGCGCAGCGGGCGGGACTCCAGTATGTCTATCTGGGGAATGTCTCCAGTACCACCGGCCACCAGACGCACTGTCCCCGGTGCGGCGCGGTCGCGATCGAGCGAGCCTACTTCCGCACGACCCGGGTCAAGCTGCGGGGCGGCGCCTGCCCGGAGTGCGGGGCGCCGGTGGCCGGGGTGTTCAACGCTGACGAGACGAAAGGACACTGATCCATGGACACACTCGAGGTGCGGTCCCAAGCCGAGAGCCAGATGATCGAGATCACCGATCAGGTGGCGCGCCTGGTCGCCGGGGCGAAGGTGGAGGCGGGCGTCGTCCACGTCTACACACCGCATACGACCGCGGCGGTGACGATCAACGAGAATGCCGACGCGAGCGTCGTGCACGACCTGCTGGCCGACCTGGACCGGCTCATCCCGCGCCGGCAGTCCTACTACCGCCACGCGGAGGGCAATAGCGCGAGCCATCTGAAGTCCAGTCTGGTGGGCTGCTGCCAGACGGTCTTGATCGAAGGAGGGCGCCTCGTCTTGGGTACCTGGCAGGGCATCTACTTCTGCGAGTTCGACGGGCCCCGCACGCGGCGGGTGCACGTTCGGCTGGAGGGCGTGAAGTGAGCAACGAAGGATCGGCGGCATCTGTTCCGGCCCAACCCGGGGTCGCGACCCAGCCACAGCCTCTCGCCCTGGCTGCATCCAGCTGCTTCTGCGTGACCGACGTCGGAAGCACGACGACCAAGGCCTTTCTCTTCCAGCGGCAGGATTCGAACGAGGGCGGATGGAGCTTCCTTCATCGAGAGGCGCCGACCACGGTGGAGAAGCCGCACGAGGACGTCACCGTCGGCGTGCGAGCGGCGCTGGAGGCGCTCGGGGATGTGAGCGGCCGCCGGTTGCTGGCCGAGGAGGGCCGGCCGGTGGTGCCCTACCTCTCGACCTCCTCGGCGGGGGGTGGCCTTGCGATGGTCGTCACCGGCCTCGTGCGCGAGGTGACCAGCCGCAGCGCCGAACGGGTGGCGCTGGGTGCGGGGGCGATTCTGCTGGATGTGATCGCGATGGACGACGGCCGGACCCCGTACGAGAAGATCGAGGCTCTGCGGCGCTTGCGACCCGACATGGTCCTGCTGGCCGGCGGGTTCGACGGGGACGCGCTTTCGGGCCCGGTGTTTTTGGCCGAGTTGATTCGCGAGGCGGGGTTGCGCCCCAAGCTGACCACCGCGGGCAAGCTCCCGGTCGTCTACGCCGGCAACCGTCATGCGAACGGCTATGTGCGCGACGTGCTCGATGAACGCTTCCACCTGCACCCGGTCGCGAACATCCGGCCCGAGAGCCACACCGAGAACTTGGAGCCCGCCCGGCAAGCGATCCACGATCTTTTCATGGGCCATGTCATGTCCCAGGCGCCCGGCTACGAACGGTTGCTCTCTTGGGTGAGCGCTCCGGTCGTGCCGACGCCGTCGGCGTTCGGCGAGATTCTGGCGATCGCCTCTCGCGCCTTGGGCCAGCGCATTCTGGCCATCGACATCGGCGGTGCCACGACCGATGTCTTCACCGCGCAGGATGGGGAGGTCTCCCGCACGGTGAGCGCGAACCTCGGGATGAGCTACAGCATCCTGAACGTCCTGCAGCAGACCGGACCAGGGCCGGCGCTCGAGATTCTGCGGCGGGAGTTCGCCTGCGAGGACATGGGAGAGGCCGAGCTCATCGACCGAGTGGGGAACAAGCATCTCTATCCCACTTCCTTGCCGCGCACCGAACGCGAGGCACGGCTGGAACAGGCGGTCGGCGCGGTGGCGATTCGCGAGGCGGTACGCGAACACCTCAGCATCTTGACCGGTAAGCGGCTGAGCCGCAGCAAGAGCGAGCTCGCCTTCCAGAACAGCTTCGAGATCAGTCTGAGCCGCGACGACGAGCCGGCACCCGAAGCGAGAATGCCGAGACTGCGCGGCTACGACCTCATCATCGGTAGCGGCGGTATCCTGTCACACTCCCCGCGGGACCGGGCGGCCCGCATGCTGATCGCCGCGCTGGACCCCGGCGGCAAGGTGGAGATGGCCCTCGATCGAGCGTTCATGTTCCCGCACCTCGGTGTCCTGGCCGGCATCGACGAGGTCCTGGCCTTGACGCTGTTCGAGCAGCTTGGCCTGCTGCGGCTGGGCCGGGTCGATGCGCTTCGCCGGGAACAGCGGCCGCTCGAGCCGGTTGGAGACGCGGCAGCCCTGGTGTCTCGTGACGATGCGCTTGACGAAGAGGCCGTGGCCGGCGAGAACCGTGAGACGAGTGAGCGAGTTTCGCTGGAAGCCACCTATGACCAACTTCGCCGTGGCCGGCATGCGGAACGCCGCGAGCTGGCCAGCCCCGGCGAGGTGTTCGTGGAGGGTGGGGACCAAGTAACGGGAGATCAGGTCATCGCGCGCAGCACGCGCACGTTCCGGCGACCGTTCTTCCTTCCGGCGGGCAGCGCGCTTCGCGCCGCGCCGGAGGAGCTCGAAGCGTGTTTGCTGAAGGGCATCGGGGATTCGATCGAACCCAACGAGCTGATCGGGAAGCGCAAGCTGCGGTTCATGCGCACCCGCGAGTACCGCTCGCCGGTGGCGGGCACGCTCGAGCGCATGCTGCCCGACGGCACGCTGGTCGTCCGGGAACACCCGGATCACGCCACCGAGCGCGTGGCGATCCGCGCCGCGACCGATCTGGGCATCAAGGCGGGCGAGCTGCGGGCCTATCTTCGCGTGGAGGCCGGCCAGAAGGTCGAACGCGAGCAGACCCTGGCGTCACGGGGGCGTCCCGGGGTCGATCTGCGTGTGAGCCGATCGCCCGTGCGGGGCAAGGTGGCCGACATCAATCTCGACTTCGGGGTCATCACCGTGGAGCCGTTGCGAGAAGAACTCGCCGTGCGGGCCTGGATTCCCGGCGAGGTGAGGGAGGTGACCGCCCGCGGGGCCGTCGTCTCGGCCGATGCTCTCTGCCTCACCGGCTGCTGGGGACGCGGAGGCGAGTGCAGCGGAGCACTCACGCTAGACTCGGTGACCGAGGGCGGGCTGTGCGTGCTGGGCCACGCGACGCGAAGCGATCTTCTCCAGATGATCGAGCACAAGGTCGCCGGCCTGATCGCCGGAAGCGTGCGCCTGGCCGACGTCAATGAGGTCGATCCCGGCTTCACGATCCTGCTGACCGAGGGATTCGGAGAGATGTCGCTGCCCGATACGATTCGCGCCGAGCTGGCCGGGCATGCCGGGGCAACGGGTTACCTGGATGGGCGGACCGAACTACGGGTGGGGGTGCGCCGGCCGCGTCTGGTGGTGCCGCGGTGATGCGCCCCATGGGGTCGGCCGATCGTTCCATGAGGGGCATCATCAAGAAGCCAAGGGCGGCGAACCATCTCGGCAGATGAGCTCGCCGCCCTCGTGGAGTCGGATCAAGCCGGTTTCCCGACTTGGGATCTACTCGATCCTCTCGATCTACTCGATCTACTCCGTGTCCACCTTCCTGTCCGGCTTCGAGGTCGAGGGGACTGCGCGGCCGGAGTACTCACCGAAGATGACTTCCCGGGGCGATCCCCCGCCGGAGGGCAGGGTGCCCGCGAAGGCGGAGGTCATCGTGAAGGTTGTGACCTCCACGGTCTGATCCTTCGCGATCGTGCCCGAGTAGGTGCGGACACTGCTGCCGGCCACGACGCGAACGTCGTAGGACTGTGAGGTCATCCCGTTGCCGCAGTCGGAGTACCAATCGACCTCCACCTTGTATTGGCCGGCTGGGGCCGATGACCAGAAAATGTTCTCCGGTCTGCCATTGGTGTAGTTGCTACATTTGTTGTCGCGGTCGAGGGTGCCCCCGGTGGAGGTCGGCGTGTGGTTGTAGTAGCACCGCGTTCCATTCGGCTCGGTGACGAAGAGGTCCAGATCGATCGAGCTCGGATTGTGCCAGGTGAGCGTGACCTGGATGTCACCGGTGCCCACCGATGTCGTCGGCGTGGGCGTGCAGTCGCAAGGCCCGTCGGTGGCACCCCCGGGGACCGAGCCGATCGTGATCGGGGTCGTCGCGCTGTGCAGGCGTGACCAAGGGCTATTGAGTGAGGCCTCGATCGTCCAGCTCTCGGGATCCCCGGGCGGCGAGGACACCGTACCGGCGCGCGACATCTCCACGCAGATCGTGTAGTCACCCTGGGGGAGGAACCAGTCGCCGGAGTTGCTCCAGCCGATGGTGCCCATGGGCGCCCACTGGCACTGGGCATTGCCGTCGAAGAAGGCTTCCTGGTCATCGTACTTCAGGTCGTATTCCTCGACGCATAGGCTGAGCCAATGGGTGGACGAGGCGTTCGTGACCTTGAACGCGCCCCAGCCTTGCTCATTTCGACCGTAGAGCGATGCGAAATAGTCGGACAGATGGTAGCGCTGCGCACTGATCGTGTTGGTGGCCGGATCGTAGATGCCGCCGACCATCTCGGTTTCGCCCGTGTTCGGGTCGATCCGGTTCAGGGTCACTTCCTTACCGGTGGTGTCGCCTAACACCGGAACCGTGATCTCGACCATCTCGGCGAAGGTGAACCCGTCGGGGCCGAACCGGTAGACTTCCGAGCCGCGCGTGTGGCCGCTCAAGGGAGTGGGGGCAGCGCTCGCATTGCGCTCGATGGAGAAGACCATCGTGCCGCTTCCCCCCGACTCGGTTTCCGGTACGGCATAGCGAGGTACCTGCAACTCCGCGCCGCTCTCGGTGCTGATCACCGACTCCTGGGTTGTGGTGACCGCACCGGAGGCCTGGTAGTCGCTCTCGTTGCCCGCGGGCGGATTCGAGTTCGTGCTGTTGTCATCGTCGTCTCCGCCACACCCGGCGAACACCCCCAGGATCGCCAGGGCGATCACACTCCACCGTCCCCACTGCTTGCGGCTCATTGTCTCCCTCCATGTCCGTTGTGCTCGGATCAGGACCGTCGGCCCGCTCCGTCTTGAAATGAGTCGGGCGTTGGCGCCGGCACCAAGGGCCGGTCGTCTGTCTGAGGTTTCGTGCCTCCGCATGCGCCCTCCTCGAACGAGAATTCCTGTGCAGCTCTTATCGGCCGGCCAATGCGCTTACGTGAGGAGTACTGGTGTCCGCGTGCTGGCGTATTCGCGTAGAGCTTTGATAGTTGGGTTGACGTACTGGCGTGTCCACGGCTCGGGGAGTTCCCCATGTCGAATTCAGTTTTGAGTACGCGAGTGGCGGAACATAGCGTAGCATCGGTTTCTGGCGCATCGAGGTCGATCGAAAACCGATCACGGTGGATCACAACCGACCTGCTGGCCAGACGATACCTTTCGCCAGTGTGGAGCCAGTGTGGAGGCTCCCGACGCAGGTATGACGGCGCTTCAGGATAAGGAGGCTCGGATGAAAGCATGGATCGTCGTCCTGGTGTTCTTGATCTCCAGCTTGGTCATCATTGGACCGGCGGCGCAGGGAGGCTACGAAGAGAACTCCCCTGAACCGGACCCATCCGGCGAACTGGCGCAAGCGAACGCAGGCGGGCAGGCGACCGGGGCCGCGCAGGCGATCGATCAGCCGGGCCTCGCGGACCCGCAGCTCAGTCCGGAGCAGACCGTGGCGGGCAAGTGCATGACCTGTCACAAGAAGGAAACCCCGGGCCTCTACCGGCAGTGGTACATGTCGGCCCACGCGATGCACAATGTGACCTGCATCGAATGCCATGGCGCGCCGCGCACGGACGAAGATGCCTATCTGCACGAGGGCGCCTACATCGCCACCCTGGTGACCCCGATCGACTGCGGGCGCTGCCACAAGCGCGAGGCCGAGGAGGTACAGGGTTCCTATCACGCCAGGGCAGGGGAGATCCTGGAGTCGGCGGACGCATATATGGCGCATGCGGCCGGCGGCGAACCGGCCGCCATCGCCGGCTGCGAAAGCTGCCATGGCACCCGGGTGAGGATCGACCCGAACGCCCCCAACAAGCTGGCCCGCGAGAGCTGGCCCAACTCGGGTGTCGGCCGGCTCAATCCCGACGGCAGCAAGGGCGCCTGTAACGCCTGCCATGCGCGCCACAGCTTCGACAAGGCGCAGGCCCGCCAACCGGAATCCTGCGGTAAGTGCCACCTGGGCCCCGACCACCCGCAGAAGGAAGTCTATGAAGAGTCGAAGCACGGCAATGCCTACTACACGCACGTCGACGACATGAATCTCGAGGCCGAGCGGTGGGTCGTGGGCGTGGACTACTGGGAGGCGCCGACCTGTGCCTCCTGTCACATGAGCGCGACGAACAAGCAGCCCGTGAGTCACGATGCCGGCGGTCGCATCTCCTGGACCCTGCGTCCCGCGATCTCGGTCATGAAAGACGACTGGCAGCGCAAGCGCGCGAACATGATGCAGGTGTGCACCGCATGCCATCACGGCGAGTTCATCAAGGGTCATTACTACCAGATGGACGGCGTCATCCAGCTCTACAACCAGAAATTCGCGGAGCCGGCCGGTGCGATCATGTCGATGATCCGCGAGAAAGGCCTTCTCGAGAACCCCTCGAGCTTCAGCAACGACATCGAGTGGATCTACTGGGAGCTGTGGCATCACGAGGGCCGGCGCGCCCGTCACGGCGCCGCCATGATGGGACCGGACTACACCTGGTGGCACGGTATATACGACGTGGCCCACAACTTCTACTTCGAGTTCCTTCCCGCGGCCCGTGCCTACCAGGATGCGCAGGTTAATACCTACATCGATGACCTGATTGCCGATGACCCCATGCACCAGTGGATGAAGCAACCCACCGAACAGATCAAGCAGGACATCCGCACGGGAGGGCTGCAGGCGATCTATGACGGTCTCTACCATCCGGCCGGGGAGAAATCGACCGGGGAGAAGTAGCCCGGGGGAGAAGTAGCCCGGGGGAGAAGTAGCCCGCGGAGATGTAGCCCGAGGAGAAGTAGCCCGCGGAGACGTGGCCCGGGGCTAGAATCGAGGTGGATCATGCTGGAGCGGTTTCGTCGTTTCGTGCGGGGGCTATCCACCAACTGGGCTGGAACGCTTGGCGTGGTGCTGACGACGAGCGCCTTCCTGCTCTTCCTGTTCATGGAAGCCATGCGCTTGCTGGGCCTCATCACGAACGCCTATGTGGGCCTGATCAGCTACCTCGTGCTGCCCATGCTGTTCGTGGTGGGACTGATTCTGATCCCGATCGGCTGGCGCCGGTTCCGCAAAGCGGCGGGCAAGCCGACCGACGAGCTGCTGCGCGAGCGGTTCAGCGAAGACCTGGTGCAGCCCAAGTCGTTGCTGGGCTCTCGGCTGACCGGCCTGATCGCGCTTCTGACTCTGGTCAACCTCTTCTTCCTGGGGATCGGCGGTGCCCGGATGCTGCACTTCATGGACGAGCCGGTCTTCTGCGGCACGGCCTGCCATTCGGTGATGCACCCGGAGTGGGAGACCTACCAGCACTCGGCCCATGCGCACGTCAAGTGCGTGGAATGCCACGTCGGCGAGGGCACCGATGCCTTGATCGATGCGAAGCTCAATGGGCTCTGGCAGATGGTGAGCGTGACCTTCAACCTCTACGAGCGGCCAATCCCCACGCCGGTCGACAACCTGCGCCCGGCCCGGGAGACGTGTGAGAAATGCCACTGGCCCGAGAAGTTCTACGGTGAGCGTGTCGAGGTCTTGCCGCGCCACGAGCTGGACGAAGAGACGACCCAGCTCTATTCCACGCTGGTGCTCAAGGTGGGATCGGGAACGGGCCAACAGGAGGAGACGATCCACTGGCACATCGCCTCCCACAACGAGGTGCGCTTCGTCTCGGTGGACGACGAACGTGAACAGATGCGCTACGTCGAGGTGCGGCAACCCAGCGGCGAGTTCTGGCGCTATGAGAACCAGACGATCACGACCGAGCCCAAAGCCGGCGAAGAGGTGCGCGTGCTCGACTGCGTGGACTGCCACAACCGGGCCACCCATGTGTACGAAGATCCCGAGCGGGCGATCGACGAACGTCTGGCCAGCGGCGAGCTGAGCCGCGAGCTACCCTGGATCAAGGCCCGCGCTCTCGAGGCCCTGACCGACCACTACCCCAGTACCGCCGCCGCAATGACCGGCATCCGCGACGGCATCAGCGCCTTCTACGCACGTCACTACCGGCGCGCGACCCTGAGCCACCAGGAAGCGATCGAGTCGGCGGTCGGCGTCTTGCAGTCGACCTATCGGCGCAACATCCATCCCCGAATGAACGTCTTCTGGGGTCCCTATCCGGATCACAGCGGTCACGATGAGGGGGGTGGGTGTTTCCGCTGTCACAGCGGCGACCTGGTGGATGCATACGGCAACTCGATCGAGCACGATTGCACGCTTTGCCATTCCATCCTGGCCTTCGAGAGCCAGGAGCCGTTCGCCTTCCTGAGGGGGGCGGATCCTCAGGCCCGGGAGCGGCGGATGCAGGAGTATTTGCGCCGGGAGTTCTTGACCGGCCGCAACGATGGGGGGCCGACGGACAAGCTCATCCGCGACTGAGGCGGGCCGCAATCCGGCCGATTCGCTGTGTCCGGCTTCCCGGTCTGCGGCGCTCGGCGTCCCCGCGACTGGCTTCCGGTCGCTCAGCTCCAGGCACCGCGCCGCTCGGGATGGTGGTGCCCGGCGGTCTGGCAGTCATCCGCCGGGCATCGGTCTAAAGGCCCGCCGCCGCCAGCGCGGCCTCGATGGCGCCCGCGAGATGCTCGCCGCGCACCTTCTCGCTCCAGGCGATGAGCTCCCCATCCGCGCCCAGCAGGAACGGCGCGGGGATGCTTCCAATGCAGAAGCGTCTGGCCAGCATCGAGTCCCACCCATCGCCGTCGTAGATGTGCCGCCAGCTGAGGCCGGCCTCGTCGATCCACGCCTGGTAGGCCTCCGAGGACAGACGGTCGGCGAAGTCGAGCGAGATCGACAACACCTCGAAACCGCGGTCGTGATAGGTCTCGTAGGCCGCGACCAGGTTGGGCAGCTCGTCCCGGCAGGGTGAGCACCAGGTGGCCCAGAAGTCGATCAACACGACCTTGCCGTGGTACTGCTCCAGCGATACGGGGCGGCCTTCCAGATCCACCGCTTCGATCTCCAGCGGCCACAGATAGGCGGTGGCATCGTGACCGAACCGTGTCGAGAGGATGCGGCGCACCTTCGCATCGGTGGGGTAGGCCGCCACGATGTCCTGAATGGTCTTGCGGTAGGAGGCGGTGTCGGCTTGACCGAGCTCGAGCTCATGCACGGCCCGCAGGAGCTGAGCGCCCCCGGCGTAGAGCGACTCGGAGTCCACCTGAGACAGATACCGGTCTGCCCGGGCCACCGCCTGTGCGAAGCGCGGGTCGTCGGGGGCGTGTTGCAGGGAGAGGGCGATGCCGGTCCAGTAGCGGACCTCGTCGGCATGATCCCCCTCGGCGCCGGTGGCCAGGTAGCGATCGGCCTCCTGGACGATCACCTCGGCCAGGCTGCCCCACCCGCGTTCATGGACCGAACCGAGATCGAAGACCCGCTGGCAACGAACGTAGCCGGGATCATAGGTGGGGTCCTCACGCCTGAGCCGGTGTTCAGCGGCCAGATACTGCGCCGTGAAGGCCATCTGCTCCCGCATACGCTGCGTCCAGGTCCAGAAGCGGCCGTTCATGCGCAGGACCCGCATTTGGTCGCGATTCCATTCAGAGAGCTCGGCCACCGACCCCAGCGAGTCGAGACGGGCCGAGGCCACGGCCGAACCCATCGTTGCCGGATCCGGCAGGCCCGCGGCCACCAGCTGTTCCCCGGCATCCCGGTTCCTCCGAACGCGGGCGATGACGTCTTCGAATGCCTCCAGCGCGCGAACCGACTCGAGATCGCTGTCGCCGAGGAGCCGGTCGGGCTCGTCGTAGCCGGAAGCGGCGAGTGTTTGCAGATAGGGCAGTGCCTCTTCCGGCTGTCCTTTTCGGGAGTAGGCGCAGGCGAGATGGTATTGACCGCTGTGTCCGTTGGGAATCGTGGCGGTGACCGCCTCGAATGCCTCGGTCGCGCCGGCGAGATCATCGTTGGCCAAGAGCTCGTAGCCCTCGCGGATCTTCTCTGTGGCGGTGGTGAGATCGGCCTCGGCGTAGAGCACCGCCTCCGGGGGGGCGACCTCCTCCTCGGGGGCGCACGAGAGCAACAGGGCTGCGAACGCTCCTGCGAGCGCTCCGGCGAGAACCGGGATCACGGTGCGAAGACGGTGAGATCGGGGGGCATGGATCATGTCCATTGTCCTTTCTTTCAGTGATTCGGTCCGGGTTCGTCGGAGGCGCCTTGATAGGGTGGGTCGGGGTGGCACCCATCGGGATATCTGCGGTGGTAGGCTTCGATCAGGGGGCTCGAGCCGGCCCCGGCCGAGATGATCGAGCGCATGACCCGTTCGAGGGGGATGTCGATCGGGAAGACCGCATCGGGAGGCAGGTGGTAGATGAAGCCCGATGTGGGATTGGGGCCGGTGGGCACGAACACGGTGTGGGTGCCGTCGGGGTGCGAGTCGGTGATGAAGGCCGAGACCAGCGTGTCGTTACCAAAGGGACGGGCCAGGACGGCTGTCGAGAAAGGCGGACGTTCCTTGCCCAGCAGCTGGACGATCGTATCCTTGACCAGGGAGTAGCCGGGCGCGATCTTCAGAACCCGCCGTTCGAGGATGCCGTAGAGGAGGCCGCCCACCTGCGTGCGCACCGCCAGCCCGATCAAGAAACAGACCAGGAGGATCAGGGCCAGCACGATCAGGTGGGCCAGCAAGGCGTACCGGTTGTATTCGGGACCCAGCAGCGGCGTGAGCGGCTCGATCGTGCTGCCGATCACCCGCACGATCCACCGGCCGACGAAGAAGAGGATCGCCAGCGGCAAGGTCACCACCAACCCACCCAGGAGGGTCGTCTGAACGAACAGGCGAAACTTCCTCATGCCTACCTCCATCACCCCCGTGCTCGCGGCACGGGCGGAGTGTAGGGATGGTATCGAGCGCTGGCAAGCACTCGGCTCGGGCAGGCGTCCGGGCAGGCGTTCGGGCAGGTGCTCGGGACAGATGCTCGGGGCAGATGCTCGGGCATGCGTCCGGCTGTCTCGCGGGGGGCGAGCTCATCGGAAGCGGACCCGGCCGCCGTGGGCCGGCCTTCGCCCCCTCAGCGCAGACGGATGATGCGACGGACGTCCTCGTAGCGATCCGGCTGGCTTCTCAGGCGGTAGAAGTACAGACCGCTCGGTACCGGCCGTCCAGCGCGGTCGGTGCCGTCCCACACGACCCGGTGCCGGCCGGGATCCACGTCGCCTTCGACCAGGTGGCGCACGAGCCTGCCTTGCAGATCCAGGATGCTCAAGGTCACCGGGCCGGGACGCGAAACCTCGAAGATCAACGTGGTCTCGTGCCTGAACGGGCTGGGCCCGCCAACGCGCAGCGAGGGTGTGACCGGTAACGGATCGGCTGGGCCGCTGCTGGTGAGCTCGGTGTAGCTGAAGACCTCGACGTCGTCGATGTACCACCCTTCCGCGTCACTCATCAGACCGGTCGTGCCGTCGCTGCCGAAGCGAAACCGGAAGCGGACCGTGCCGCTGTGGCCTTCGATGCGGCAGACTGCCTGGCGCCAGCCGTAGTATCCGGCGAAAACGGGCGTCTCTTGGGGGAAGGGGCCCGGCGGCGTCGTGGCGCCGATCAGGAAGTCGTATCCGGTGAGCGGATAGACCTGTTGCCATGGTGCCCCGTTGATCGAGGCCTCCACGAGCCCCCCGTCGCTGGCGTAGCCGGGACTGCTCATCGAGAGGTGGGCGCGGACGTGATGCCAGAAACGCAACTCGCAGACATCCCCGAGCGCGATCTCCGGGGTGACGAGCACGGCGTCGAGCATCTCCGGGTAGGTCACTCCCGAGTCGGGGGAACCGCACTTGAAGCTGAAGAGGCCTTCGGGCGTGTGATTGCGCGCATCGCTCAGATGCCAGGCATCCCCGTAACCGCCCTGGACGGGTTCGTGCGTCCAGTTCGCGTCCCCGTTCTCGAGGTGGTCGATGAAGCCACCGACCGGCAGATCCAATCCGAACGTGGCGGCGTACTGCCAATCCGCCTCCAGCGATATCTCGAACGCGATTCTGGTTGGAGTCGGACAATCCGGGCCGACCGTGATCTGGAATGCCGGCGAAAGCTGCCCGGTTTCACGCATGAATAATGTGTCGATGCCGGCCGTGGGCTGATCGATCTGCACGTGGGGGGATTCGGTGCTCAGATGGGCGATGACGCCGGTGGCGTCGGCGTTGCCCTCATTCGCCACCCAGAGCCACACCTGTGCCGACTCGCCCGGCTCCAAGATGTCGTCACCGCCGTCGTCGACCAGGTGATTGGCGTATTCGATCTTGGGGCCCTCGGCCCGCTCACTCAGCTCACGCGTCCAGGTGATCGTCTCGCCGGCTGGATTCTGGGCCTCGATCTCGAGCGTGAAGTCCCACATGTGGAAGGGCCATTCCTTCGGGAGCACGTCGAAGACGAACGCCGCATCCGGAAGGCCCGTCCCACCGGGCGGCAGATCGGGGTAGGTGGCCGCTGCGCTCACGATCTCGATCAGCGTATCGGCCGTGGCCAGGGTGGCCGTTACCTGCGTGGCGGCCTGATTGCCTTCGTTGATGAGCAACGGAAGGTACTCGATCCGCTCGCCCAGCTCGATCTTGTGGTTTCCATTACCCTGACTCGGCGGATTCAGGTCATCGTCGTACACCACCTTCTTGACGATCGGCCAGGGACTGTCGGGCGGATAGAGCGAGACGATCTCGGGGGCGCCGGTGGCCGTGAAGATCCCCATGCTCTTCGGGGGCAGGCTGAGCCAGCCGGTCGTGTCGCTCCCGACCGGTTCACTGGCCACGATCCAGCTCTCCGCCACCTTTCGGTAGCGCACCCGGTAGCGGTCGTGATCGCCGGGATCGAAGCGAACGGCGAAGAGCGTGTCGGGGGAGGCCAGCAGGCAATTGGCGGCCGTGCCCAGGGCGCCCCGATCGTAGAGGCGCAGCAGGGCCTGCGCGAGCGCATTCTCGATCGATCCGGACTGCTCGGTCACCTTGCGCACATAGAGGAAGTAGAGCTCGCTGTCGATGTAGGGATTCTTGAAATCCGGGGGATGTTTGTCGAGGTAGGCGGGATCATCCTCCAACAGCAGATCGAGGACATCGTCGCTGTGCAAGGTGCCGTTGTGGGCGAAAAGCAAATCCTCGCGCTGGAAGGGATGGGGATCGGGAACGGTGGCGTGCCCCGACGACGCCGCCCGGATGTGTACGACCGCGCGCGTGGGCTCGAGCGCGAACATCTGGCTCACCGCCTGGTCGTAGCGATCATCCCATTCGTGATCGGCCGGCGGCCCGCCGCGCAGGATGAGCGGTTGCTGCAAGCCGGCCGCGGTCAAGGCCGGCGACTCGAAGCCGACCGCCCAGCCGTTGGGATTCGAGGCGGCGAGGGTCTTGAGAGAGTAGGTGCCGGTGACGAGCTGATCGATCAGCAGCGAGTCGAGCGCTCCGCTGCCCACCAGCCCCCAGAAGCGGCAGGCGTGGTCGGGAGGCAGGGCCGAGTCCGGTTCGGGCGAGTCCGAGAACGGTGAGTCCGAGAACGGCGAGCCCAAGAACACGACAGCAACCAGAATCGGCACCGCGAGCAGCAGAGCCAGGCGAAGGCGTCCGCGTCGGTCCTGCTTGGAAGTGCGCACGATCGGTCTCCCCTTCGTTGGCTGCGGTGGTCCCGGCTATTCTCTCCGGCTCCCGTGCGATGGGGCTGCTATCGGAGCAGCGTCATCTTGCGTACCTGGGCGGTCCCGGCGGCATCGAGCCGGTAGAAGTAGATTCCCGTTGCCACCGGCTGGCCGGCATCGTTGCGGCCGTTCCACTCCAAGTGGTGCTGTCCCGCGGCCAGATGGCCCTCGAGAAGGGTTTTGACCACGCGGCCGGTCGCATCGAGGATGGCCACGCGCGCCTCGGCGGCTTCGGGCATGTGCAACGAGAGGCGGGTCGTGGCCGGGAACGGGTTCGGCCGGTTGGCGCCCAGCGCCGGGCGCAGCGCGAGCGGCGCCTCGATCTCGATGCCTGAGGTCTCGCCCCACGACCGCAGGTGCACGTCGTCGATGAACCAACCCTCCTGGCTCACGGCGCCGTCGCTACCGAACCGGAATCGGAGCTGGATGGTCCCGGGTTCGGTCGTCATCGTGCAGGTGACGAGTTCCCAGTCGTGCGTACCGGAGAAGATGGGCGTCTCGGCCGCGAACGGTCCCGGCGTGCCGCCTTCGCGCACCAGATGGGAGTAGCCCTGATCGGGCGTGATTTGCTCCCAGGCGCCGCCATCGACAGAGATCTCGATCAACCCGCCGTCGTAGGCGTACTGGGGATAGCTACTGCTCGTCTCGGCATCCATCCAGTGCCAGAAGGTCAGCACGCTGTTCTCGGCTACCTCGATCACCGGGGTGACCAAGGCGCCGTCGGCCAGGTTGGCGTGGTCGCCGCTGCCGGTGTCGCCGAACTTCCAGCTGTGCGCCCCGCCGGCGGTGTGATTGCGCTGGCTGGACCGATGCCACTGATCCTCGAACGTAGGGGTCACGACCTCGTGCGCCCAGCCGCCCTCGCCCGCCTCCATGTCGTCGCGGAAACCGCCCACACCGACGTCCAGCGGCAACAGCGCTTCGTAGGTCCAATCGCCCTCGAGCTGCAGCGAACAGGAGATCAATCCGGGCGACTCGGCGCCGGCGTCGAGCGCAACCTCGAACGGCGGCGCCAGCACCGCCTCGGCGCCGACCTCGATCAAGGGCGCCGAGGCGCTTCCTTGCAGGATCGTCAGGTGGGGGTGCGCGGCCAGCAGCGTCGCGGTGACCGCTTCGGCCGGGCAGTGCCCACCGTTAGACAGCCGGACGGTCAAGAGCGCGCTCTCGCCAGGGTCCAGCAGGCCGTCGCCGTCACCGGTGGCGCTGTCGTCGACGGTCAGATCGACCAAATCGACCAGCGGCGCGTTCATGACGTAGACGGCGGTGCCGTCCCATTCGTGTTCGGCATCGTCCTGGATCGTGATCACGAAGGTGACCGTCTCCTGATCCGGGCAGTCACCGTGGACCAGGAAACGGAAGCCCTGGCCGGGATCGGGCATCTGGATCTCGCCCGGGTCCAGGCTGCCGTAGGTGACGGTCGGCTCCGTGCAGGTCACGTGCTCGTTCTCACTCGAAATCGTACCCATGACACCGGTGATCGGTTCGGACCAGACGTTTTGCAGGGAGACGCGCAGCTCGATGTCCTCGCCGATATCGGCGTCGCCGTCGCCGTTGCCGCCGGTGAGGTCGTCGATCTCATGGTCGTAGACGATGACGTAGGGCCCTTCGGGGACGATGGGAACCTCGAATTCGGTGACCAGCAGGTTCGCGTCGGAGACGATGAGGTGCAGCGTCCCGGGCTGGCCCGGATCGAGGGGCAGGGTGACCTCCCCGGATGCGCCGGTGATGCCGTAGGCGTAGGTGGAGCCGATCTGGTCCCAAGCGCAAACCCGCGCGCCCGCGACCGGCTCGCCGGCGGCCTCGACGGTGACCGTGTACTCGCTGTTGCCCAGGACGAAGACGCCGGCGTGGCTCACGAGGGGCTCTTGCGGAGCGGCCGTCCAGACCGGCATGGCCGGATCGCCGAACGCGGTGATCTCGTAGTGGACCCAGCGGTTGGCCTCGTAGTCGATGTAGCCGACGTTGTCGGCGCGCGAGTCACCGTTGGCCGCGCCGAGGCGATGGATGCCCTCACCGAAGAGCGCGTCCACGTACTGCCGGTGGTAATACTGGGAGGACCCGTTGGTCGTGTAGTGGATGCCGAAGCCGTAGCGCGTGTTGCCGACCCAGGCGACGTAGCCGGTCGGGGAGAGGATGAACTGCTCGAGGATCGCATCGGAGGTGTCGAAGGACCCGGCGTCGCACCCCTGCGAGTAACCGACGTTGTGGATGTGGTCGACGCCATTGGCCGTGAACGATGAGATATCGCTCGTGTAGACCTTCGCGTTGTAGCTCGAGCTCGAGTGTCCCAGGTGGTGCATCTGGTGGGTGCCCGAGTTCATCCGGTTGATGTAGTCCGAGCCGTTCCAGTTTCCGGACATCTCGTAGTAGGTGTAGGTGTCCCAGGTGAGCGGGACGCCCGCGGTGGTGTAGCCCCAGGAGTCGGATCCCAGGCGGATCTCCTCCATGTACATCTCACCCCAGGTGTCGGTCCACAGGTACTCGCCGAAGAAGGCGGCCGTCTCCACATCACCGAGCACCGGCTGGCGCTCGTAGGCCAGCAGCTTGTCGATGAAGTTCTGCGCTTCGGTCGAGTTGTCGGCGCACACGCGCCCGGTATAGATGTCGGGCACGAGGTCTTCTTCGCCGGGCTCGCCCCAGCGATCGTCCTGGTCGTCGTTCCAGGTTGCGTCGAGGCCCTCATAGTAGAGATCGCAGCACAGATTGTTCGTCTCCATCGGATTGCCTTCGTCGATGATGTAGACGTAACAATCGCGGTCGGGGATCACATCGATATCCCCGGCCAGCAAGACGTACTCGATCCCCCATCCCTGGTAGGCATCGAGGATGAAGTTGCGGATCTGCTCCTGGGCATCGACGCCCGTGTAGTTCGCATAGATCTCGGTGGTCGTCACGATCGTGGCCGGCAAGCCGCGCGCCGTACGATCGGCCGCCAACGGTTCATAGACCGGCGCCAGGGACTCGCTCGTGATGACGACATAGAGATAGTGGTCGGCCGGATCGACGATCGAGCGCACCGGCGGCTCGGGCCGGACCAGTTCGCCGCGGCGGCAGGCCGCTTCGTACTCGGCGGCGAGAGCCGGGTTGTCGGTGTTGCGCTCCAGCCAGGCGGCGGTGGTCGCGGCGGGCCGATAGGTGCGCGCGCTGGCCGTCAGGGCGGCCTCGCTCGGAGCGGTTTCGACGATCAACTGAAGCGATCCGCAGAAGTCCACCTCACCCGCCGCCAGGCGGGCCCTCAACGGAAAGAGCTCGATGTAGGCCACCCGGTGCCCGCGATAGATCTGGGTCGTCACCCATCGCGCGGCCTCGGCCGGATAGAGCGAGGCCGAGGCATAGAGATCCTCGTTCGGGGCGGTGGGTTCGACCGGCCCTTCCCAGGAGAGTGGGTACGGTGACCCGGCCGGGGCCGGCAAGCGCCGCGAGGTTTCGGTAGGAGCCAGGGCTATCGCCCGCACGGCCGAGACCTCTTCGCCCGGGGGCAGCAGGATCCGCGCGACATGAATGGGAAGCTGCGGCGTGCCCGGATGCCCGATCGTGCGGGCACCGTCGATCGTCGGAATTTCGAACGGGAGGACCGTGCCGAGCGCGGGCACCTCGTAGGAGCGTCCGTCGCCCGAATCCGCCCAGATGGGGTCATCGAACGGGTAGGTCTGCACGATCTGGCCGGCTCCGGCGGCGCCGGCGCAGGCGCCGAGACCGAGGACGGCGAGCATGAGAGTGCCGGCAACCCGGATTCGAGAATGGGCACCTGAGGACAGCAGACAACGAGAGACCGAGTCCATGCGGAACCTCCCTGGGATGAAGACCATGGCTGTGATCACTTCAAGTGTACCACAGTTGCGGAACTGCTTCCCACCGTGTGGATGGGTCGACCACCCGCAGCCGGTGCGTCAGGCTCTCATGACCGTGGAGACCGGGCTGCGTTTCAGCGCCGAGCCGCTCGATGCCGACGCGGTGCACTGCAACACCTGGTGCAGCGCGATGGGCGGTGTCTTGGCAGGCCTCGCCTACGGCCTGCTGCCGGTGGTGATCGTTCACTTCCTGGAACCGCTACGACCCTGGAAGCGGGACAACTCGGACGCGGCGACGAGGTCTCCCTCTGGCTGGAACGTACCGTTCTCACGCAGGCCGATGCCGTGATCGCCGTTTCCCGACGCACCGGCCATCGAACTCTACTCTCACGCGGCGCTCTTCTGCTGTCCATCGATCTACGAGCCGTTCGGCATCATCCCCAGTACCCGCAGTACGGCGGACGGGCGGCATTTCAGATTCGTTTTGTGCTGGCGGCGACGCTGGCGGCGTCCTACGGTATCTATAGCGGCTTCGAGAACTGCGAAAACGAGGCTGTCCCGGGTACCGAGGAGTACGCCGACTCGGAGAAGTACGAGTTGCGTCCCCGCAGCTGGGACCGGCGTGAGAGCATTCGCCCGCTGATCACCAAGATCAACGCGATCCGGCGTGAGAATCCCGCCCTATGGAGCAATGCCAGGCTGCGGTTTCACTCCGTCGGCAACGATCAGCTCCTTTTTTACAGCAAGTCCACGCCGGACTCGAGCAACATCGTCCTGGTGGTCGTCAACCTGGACCCGCATCATACCCACGACGGCTGGGTGGAGGTTCCATTGCGCGAGTTCGGGTTGCAGCCCGGTGAGATCTACCAGGTTCATGACCTGATCGGGGAGGGGCGCTATCTGTGGCACGGGGCGCACAACTACGTCCGCCTGGACCCGAATCGGATGCCGGCCCAGGTCTTCCGCCTGCGCAAGCGCGTGCGCAGCGAACGCGACTTCGATTACTTCATGTAGGGAGCGCGAGAGGTAGGCGGGCCCGACGCCCCTGACATGGAGCCCGCGGCAATGCGGCGCGGGGAACTGGCGGCAATGCGGCGCAGGGAGCCGGCGGGCAATGCGGCGGCACGGAGACGATGACATGGAGATGATCGTGGACAACCGATCCCAGGGTGCTCTGACCGACTACGACCTGCACCTCTGGAAAGAGGGCCATCACCTTGACGCCTGGCGCAAGATGGGCGCCCATCTGGGCCAGCACCGTGGGCAACGCGGCGTGTGGTTCGCCGTGTGGGCGCCCAATGCGAAGGGCGTCTACGTCATGGGCGATTTCAACGGCTGGGATCGCTCCCGGCATCCGCTCACACCCTGTCGCGACAGCGGGGTGTGGCAGGGATTCATCCCGGAGCTGGCGGCCGGCACGCTTTACAAGTACTACATCGTCTCGCGCTTCGGCGGCTACGCCGTTGAGAAGGCTGATCCATTTGGCTTCGCCAGCGAGCTCAGACCGAGCTCGGCCTCGATCGTCTACGACCTGGGCGGGTACCGCTGGTCGGACCATGCCTGGATGGAAGCTCGCCGTGAGCGGCAGGCGCTGGATGCCCCCATCTCCATCTATGAAGTTCACCTGGGCTCGTGGCGACAGGTGCCGGAGGACGGCAACCGCTGGCTCTCCTATCGTGAGCTTGCCGATCAGCTGACCGAGTACGCCACCCGGATGGGCTTCACCCACGTGGAGCTGATGCCGGTCAGCGAGCATCCTCTGGACAGCTCGTGGGGCTATCAGTGCATCGGCTACTTCGCGCCCACCAGCCGCTACGGAACGCCGGACGACTTCCGCTATCTGATCGACAGGCTTCATCAGCGCGATATCGGTGTGATCCTCGACTGGGTACCGGCGCACTTTCCCCGCGATTCGCACGGGCTCGGCTTCTTCGACGGCACCCATCTCTACGAGCATGCCGATCCGCGCCAGGGAACGCAGCTCGACTGGGGCACACTGGTCTACAACTTCGGGCGCAACGAGGTGGCGGGTTTCCTGCTCTCGAACGCACTCTTTTGGCTCGAGGAGTACCACATCGACGGGCTTCGCGTGGATGCGGTGGCCTCGATTCTCTACCTGGACTACTCGAGACCTCGAGGTCAGTGGATTCCCAACATCCACGGCGGACGAGAAAACCTGGAGGCGGTGGCCTTCCTGCGACGCTTCAACGAAACCGTCTATGCCCGCCATCCCGGTGTCATGACCATTGCCGAGGAGTCGACCTCTTGGCCGATGGTCTCACGCCCGACCTACCTGGGCGGGCTGGGCTTCGGCTACAAGTGGAACATGGGCTGGATGCACGACAGCCTGCAGTACATGTCCAAGGACCCGATCCACCGCAAATTCCGGCACAACGATCTCACCTTCAGTCAGCTCTACGCCTATCACGAGAACTTCGTGTTGCCGTTCTCGCACGATGAGGTCGTTCACGGCAAGGCCTCGATGATTGGCAAGATGCCGGGCGACGACTGGCAACGATTCGCGAATCTACGTCTGCTCTACGGGTACATGTTCACCCATCCGGGCAAGAAGCTGCTCTTCATGGGCAACGAATTCGGCCAGTGGAAGGAATGGAACAGCACGATCAGTCTGGACTGGCACCTGCTCGAGCATCCGCCCCACCGGGGCCTCCAGCGTTGGGTGCGCGACCTGAACACCTTCCTGCGGGGCACGCCGGCTCTTCATCAGGAGGACAGCACACCGGCCGGCTTCCAGTGGATCGACTGCAACGATAGCGAGCAGAGCGTTCTGAGCTACATCCGTAGGGGCCATGACCCGGGCGAGTGCGTGATCTGTGTCTGCAATTTCACCCCGGTTCCGCGGCACAACTACGACATCGGCGTTCCAGAGGAGGGGTTCTGGGAAGAAATCCTCAATAGCGATGCGTCGATCTACGGCGGCAGCGGACAAGGTAACCTGGGCGGCCGGCAGGCGACGCCGGTGGCGGCGCACGGGTTCTATCAGTCGGTCAGCGTGACGCTGCCGCCGCTGGGAATGATTGTCTTGCGCCGGCTCAGTTGAGCCCTTCGCCGCGACGGCGGGCCTCGTCCTCGCCGGGCCCGCTTTCGTCCGCAGGCCGGAAGAGCGCCAGGGAGGCGGTATGGGTGTGGAGATAGTTCGTGCCACGGATGGGTCCCAGCTCACCCGAGGAGAGGAATCCCCCCATCGGTACCGGGTAGCCCAGCGTCTTGCAAATGCCGCGGATCGAGACGCCCGGGTCTTTCCCCCGGCCGGGCCAGCTGCCGAAGAGCAGGCCGCCGCGAGCGGCGGTATCCACGAGCTGCGGAACCATTAGAAGATAGAGGTCGTCGGCCAGAGTGTTGTCCCACACGTGAAAGCGGATGATCTGGCCCTCGTGCACATGGCCTGCCAAGGAGATGGTTCCCTCCTTATGGTCGACGGCCACCACGGGCCGGATGAGGAAGTCCCCGCGCCCGAGCGTGTCACGCGGCTCCTCGATGGCCTGGCCGAACATGAGTCCCTGCTGCAGAAGGTTTCGCTCGCTCTTGGGTAGCTCCGCCACCATTTCCTGAAGGGCTTCGATCGCCGGGTTGCCGCTGAGTTCGAGAACCGTGTTGCCCTCGGCCTTCGTGACCGTGAAGGTGTCGCCGATCGGCTTGCAGCCCTGGGACACCAGGACATCGGCGCGGATGTTGCCGGCCAGGGCAACTCCCACCACACCGGAGCGGAAGGTGTGCTCGTCGATCAGAAGAACGTGACCCCCCGGACGGTTCGCGCCGCTGGCTTGGCCACCGATGACCGGGACCTCCGGGGCCAGGGTACGGAGTGAGTCCAGGATCTCCACAATGGGTGTGGTAAACGGGTCGGGCAACAGGATCACGAGCTGCGGATCGGGCACGATCTCGAGTACCGACTGCCACTGTTCCATGCAGACCGGCGCTTCGTCGAAATCCTCCAGATCCAGTCGGATCGGGACCATGACGACCCCCGGCAGATGCGCCGCCACCGCCACCAACGCCGGCCGGGAGGCGGCGTGAATCGTGGGATGGAACACCCCGGCTGACGTGACGCCGAGCACGAGGGTCTGGGGCCAGGTTTCGTGGAGGGTTTCGGAGACGCGCTCGGCATGCCGGGCGATCTCGGGAGTGGCGAAAAACAGGATGAGATCCGGCGACTGCTCCTTGGGATCGAAGGCCCCATGGAGCTTCCGCGTGATCTCGGCGGCGGCCTGTCCGGCCCCGCGCCGAGTCGATGACACCGATACGAATCTCATGCCATTCCCTGTGCCTTGCCCGAGATTCCTGTTCGGGCATCTTTCGAACAGCCCTTCCGTGAACTCTTCCGGAGGGTCCCGCGTGACGGGCCGAGCCGAAGCGGTCGGCACACCCGCACGGAGCAATGTTGTACTCCCGTGCACGGAGCAATGTTGCACCCCCGTGCACGGCGCGGGGTTCCCCCACCGGACTCACTGTAGCATATTCGCCGCCACCGCCGGGTGCACTACGGATCGCGATCGTGGCCTAAACCATATCAACGCACGACCATCACCCTGCGAACCAGCTCCTCATCGCCATTCTCCAGACGGTAGAAGTAGACGCCGGATGCGACCGGCTGGCCCTGATCGTTCGTGCCCGGCCAGTGAATCACATGCTCGCCCGCGGGCACCGGGCCCTTGACGAGCGTGCTGACCACGTGGCCATCCACATCGAAGACTCGCAGGGTCACCGGTTGTGGCGCCGGAAGCTGGAAGTGGATGTTCGTGCCCAGAGACATCGGATTCGGATGGCTCGGCGCGAGTGCCAGATGTGTGACCGGCTCCCGCTC
This sequence comes from uncultured bacterium, assembly GCA_964573295.1. Classification (GTDB taxonomy): domain Bacteria; phylum Eisenbacteria; class RBG-16-71-46; order CAIMUX01; family WJJG01; genus CAYQJL01. The sequence continues at coordinate 95,007 of CAZNJE010000012.1, forward strand.
GGGCGTGCCCGAGAATCCGGGCCGGCCGGTGGTGAACTTGACCGCCAGCTCCTCGTCCAGCGGGACGGCCGACGGCGGACCCTGATTATAGAAGTTGTAGGTGATGGCCGTCGTGTGGTCGCCGTCCTGAATCCCCGCCGTGCAGTACATCTGCAGGTAGTCCTGGTTGTTCACGGTGTGGTACTGGAAGACGATCTCGCCGTCGCCGGTGTGGCTTGGATAGAATTCCGGATCGTAGAGGATTACCTGGAACCGGTTGCGGTAGTTGGTGGTGCCCTCGTCCCGGATCAACTTCAGATCGTGCCAGGTCACGACGTAGCGGTGATTCGCTTCATCGAACCAGTAGTAGACCCGGTTGCTCGAGTCCTGCACGTGGTTGTCCCAGAAGGGCGCGATCTGATAGGCCGGCCCCCCGGCGGAGGGCAGGTACCAGTTGCGGTAGTTGACCAGATAGGTCGAACCCATCGCCAGCCACCCGTTCGAGCAGATCGTAATCTGATCGAAGGTCTCGCCGTAGAACTGAAACTCGAAGGGGAGCGGCAGGATCTGGAAGTCATCCTGTCCGGGGTAGAAGTCGGTCAGACCGACGTCGGTGCCTTGCCCCCCCAGATTCGGGTGGATCTCGATCCAGTCGTAGACCGGGTGATCCTCGTAGGTGAAGTCGGTGTGATCGTAGGCGAAGTAGCCGTAGTCATCCGGTCCGGTCGGGTCGGAGGAGCCGGCCGTGCCGACCTGCATCTGGAAGCGGACCGTGTCGCGCACACCGTCGGCGAACTCGAGGTTCAGGCGCATCGGCACGCTGAGGCCGGGAATGCAATCGGCCGGCGCGCGCACCCCGAAGGGGTCGAGTCCGTTCGAGCCGAACCCGCCAGGCATGATGCTCGAGCTAATCACCGCGTAGGGATCGGTGACCTGCACCGAGTAGCCTTCGGAGATGAGCGTGGCCTCGATCGGCCCCGGCGCGGTGTGCGTGCCGGAGTTGGTGACCGTGACCGACAACGTGCCGGTCTCGCCTGGGTCGAGCAGGTCGCCGGCGCCGCCGAGCTGGTGCGACATGTACTCGAGCTGCGGCCCGGCCACGATGAGGTGGACCACCGAGGACCATGGCTCGGGCGACGAGGAAGAGGTGATCGTGAACTCCAGGCGAATCGGATGCCCGGCGGGCGTGCTCTCGGTGAGCCGCAGGGTCAGGGGCGGGTAGCCGGGTTGCTCCTTGGTGCCGCCGGCGTTGATCAGACCGTAGTCGATCGGCGCGTTGCTCAGGAAGACCGCGTACGGATCGTCCTCGGCGATCTCGACGACCACGTCCTGCGCCGAGAAGACGCCGTAGTTCTTCAAGGTGAAGGCCAGCTCGACGGTCTCACCCGGATTCAGTGTTCCATCGCCGTTCCCATCGCTGGGAGCGGTGTTGTCATCATCGATCGTCGTGTCGAAGACGCCGATGTAGATCTCGGGTTGCTCGATGGTGAAGCTGCTCTCGTGCGGGTAGAGATTGCGACCGGTGACGATCACCTGCACGCTTCCCTCGATCGAGGCGTCCAGGGGCATCTCGAGCCGGCCCTGCTGGTCCGTGTAGCCGCCGCCCAGGCTCTGGCTTCCCCGCCGGAAATGTACATAGGCCCCCGCCACGGGCAGGCCCAGGGCCTTCGTGACGGTGATGTCGATGTGATCAGCCCCGATCGGCAGGTTGGCGGGGTGATCGACCGTGAGAAGCACTGGCACATCGGTCCAGATCTCGGTGGCCGGGTCGCCCATGAGGTTGTTCCACCAGATGAACTTGGCCGACTCGGAGTACTCGTAGTCTTCGTAGTTCAAGATGAGTTCGATCTTGCCCCGGTAGCCGGCCATACCCTGGTGATGGTTGTCCAACCAGTAGAGGCCATAGGCGGCCCCGCCGTAGTAGCAGTTGTTGTAGCGCGTGTGCGTGGCGAGCGTGGCGGTCGCGATACTGCCGATACCCCCGATGTGGCCGTAGGAAGAGGACCAGGCGCGGAGCCACGCTTCGTTGATCGAGGTGCCGCTGTAGAAGCTGCCGGTGCCGCAGGTGAGGTTGAGCGTGAAGGGCAGCATCTCCGTATTCGTCAGGCTGTAGATGTAGGACGAGCTCCAGCCGCTCATCCCATAGTAGCCACGGTACCCGAAGAAACTTACCCCCTGGTTGAGGGAGTTGCGCATGTTGGTGGTCCAGGGCCCGGTGAAGATCGTATCGATGCGGGCGTAGCCTAGATCCACCATCTTCTCCTTCAGCCACTGCTGGATCTGAACGCAGGTCGGACCCGAGACCGAGGGGTCGCCCACGAGCGAGGCGGCCTTGAACCACTCGGTGTTATCCATCCGCGGCTCGCGTTCGTACGAGACGATCTTATCGACCATGTGCTCCAGTTCCGTTGCGGCCTCACCGGAGAGTCGGCCGATGAAGGCGTCGGGCATCAGGTCGTCGCCGTCGAGTTGGCAGTAGGGGTGGTCTCCGTAGCTCCCCGAGTAATAAGGGCACGGGAAGGAACCAATGGGATAGTTGCCGCTCACATCGCCGACGATCGTGATGTACTCGGGCGGATACTCCCAGCTGTTGTAGGCGTTCTGCAGCCAGGACCGGATGCTGTTCGGGTTGTTGCCGGTCTCGGTCGTCGTGGCCTGATAAACGTTGTAGCCCATCTTGCGGCGCCACTCGACCAGCGGTTCGAGCATGTCGAGCACGAGAGCGTTGTCGACCGAGATGATCACCCAGGTGCCCAGGTGCGGGGCCAGGGTGCCGGTGCGGTCGCCGCCGCCGCCATCGCCGCCGTCGCCGAGTGGCCCCAAGGGGCCGTTGCCAGGGTCGGGGGGCATCGAGACGCGACCCGTGCCGGCCAGCTCCTCCAGCGGCGACTCGTAGTTGACGACCACGTCGCGGTAGATCTGATCGAAGGCCGGCGTCAGCGGGATGGTACCGCGTTCCTTGGCATTTCGAAGGTCGATGCCGGTGAAGACCAGCTCGATCTCGACGCGCCGGATTACGCGCACTTCTCCGGTGGCCGGGTTGTACCGAACGGGGTGAATGCGAAGCGGGACGACTCGCAAATCACGCAGAATCGCCGGCTCACCCACCCACACCGGTTCACGGCCCAGAAGCTCGTCGCGGGCATAGGTGGCCGCATCGATCGTGACGGCGAGGGCGTCATCGCCGATCATCGGGAGCAGCCGGTAGCCGGTCAGGATCTCTTCTTCGGTATCGATGACCTGTACTTGGACGGCACTGCGCGCCGGGATGGCCACGTAGCGCGTGTATCCGGGGAAGGCGGGCGTACCTTCGTCGCCGTAGAGCTGGCCGCCGGGGACCTCCAGCGACTGATAGGTCTGACCGCCGATCTCGTACTGCTCCATCGCGAGGGCGGGCAGCTCGAAGGTCAGGTGAACGGCCTGGTCGGTCGAGGAATGGACCTCGTACCGCGGATTCGAAAGCGACGCGCCGGGAGACAGCGCCATGGTGCTGGCCCCCGCTGCGGCCGGCTCGACCGCCGCGGCCGGCTCGGATGCCGCGGCCGGCTCGGGCGCAAACGCTGTGAAAGCAAGGCTGCTCGTGATGATGGCGAACGAAGCGAGCAGGAATGCGATCTTCCTGATCGGCGAATGTGTCATCTGCTACCTCCCCCATGGGGCTTCCGGATCAGAGGTGGAGAGGAATGGCCATCCCGGGCCATCCCAGGCCAATGGATAGCACTCATTATAACACGGTGGCTTCCGAAGAACCGGGGAGAATCCGGCGAGAGGCACGAGGCGAAGCGGCGATGGCGGCCATGACCAGAGGAGGTTCGGGAAGCTGGACGGGAAACGCATGAGCCGAAGCGGGTCTCTGGGCGTGCGACGCAACAAATCCGCGTTGCTTGACAAGAGCCCGGGCCCCTTTGGACCCGGGCTCCCAGTTTGACTACCGCTACATGACTGCCGCTACATGACCGCCTCTACCGCTTCGGCAGCCTGGGCACCGCACGGCTGGGCCGCTCGTTGAGGTCCGGCTTCTTGGGCTTGTGGGCGCGGATCCGGCGCATCAGCTCGCGCAGGCCGCGCTCCATCTGCGGGTCCTTGTCGGCGGCGAAGTCCTGCGGCTTGATCTCGACCTCGATGTCCGGATCGGTGCCGTAGTTCTCGACGCCCCAGCCCACATCCTCGAACCAGAAGCTGAACTCCGGCTGGGTCGTGAGCGAGCCATCGACCAGCGGATGCCGGGGCCAGATACCGATGACCCCGCCCCAGGTCCGGGTGCCCACCAGGGGGCCCAGCTGGTAGAGCTTCCAGCAGTGGCTGAAGATGTCCCCGTCGGAGCCGGCGAGCTCGTTGGTCAGGGCGACCATCGGGCCGGCCGGAGACTCGCTGGGGTAGGGCTCGGGCGCCATGTGCCGGCTGATGTCGTAGCCGACGCGCTTGCGCAAGAGCTTATCGAGCAGGAGCTGGGAGACATGGCCGCCGCCGTTGAAGCGCACGTCGATCACCAGGCCCGGGTAGTCGAGCTCGGCCAGGAAGTAACGGTGGAACTCGCTGTACCCGAGCGGGCCCATGTTGGGGATGTGCACGTAGCCGGCCTGGCCCTTGCTCTCCTTATGGACCCAGGCCCGGTTCCGCTCCACCCAGTCCCGGTACCGGAGCGGAAACTCGCTGCGTAGGGTGCGCAGCGAGATCGTGCGCTCCTCGCCCGGCTTCCCGGCGCCGCCTGCGGCGCGGGCACCGCGCCGGCCTGCGCGCGCGCCGGCCGCGGTAGCGCCCGGATCGCTGACCGTGAGCCAGATCTCCTTGCCGGCCTGGGAAACGAGCGCGTCGTTGGGCGAGCGGTCCGGTCCCAGCGGACGGCCGTTGATGGCATGGATCACCGTGCCGGGGGCGACGCCCAGGCCGGGCATCGCCAGCGGAGAGGCGGCCTTCGGTTCCCATGGATCGCCCCGCGGGATCCGGGTGACCTTCCAGGCTCCGGCCTTGCCGTCGTAGGCCAGGTCCGCGCCCAGCCGGCCGATGGGATAGGCCGGGCCCGAGCGATAGTCGCCTCCGAACTCGTAGGCATGCGAGGTGCCGAGCTCGCCCTGCATCTCCCAGATCAGGTCGGAGAGCTCACCGCGCGTGGCGACGCGGTCGACGAGCGGCAGATAGCGCTCGAGCACCACCGGCCAGTCGATCTTGGCCAGATCCGGCACCCAGTACTGGTCGCGCTGCAGCCGCCAAGCCTCGGTCACCATCTGGCGCCACTCATCCCCGGGGCGCACCTCGCAGCTCACCCGCGACAGGTCGATCCAGCCGCTCTTGCGTCCGGTCTCGTTGCCCGGAGGCAGCTTGCCCGGCTCGGACGAGGCCGCGACGGCGCGCAGCTTGCGGCCGGCCCGATAGACGAGTGTCTTGCGATCGGCGGCGACCTGGAAGCTCGTGACGCCGCCGGTGAAGGTGCTGCTCTTGAGTTCGGCGAAATCATAGACCTCGATCGATGCCTTCGCCGGTGCATCCATGTCCGCCCAGCTCATGCCGAGGCTGCCCTCGATCGGCTGCGACCGGACGAAGACGCGCCCTGGTGCAGCCTTCAGGTCGTCGTAGCGGCCTTCGGGCATCGGGATCTGGAGCACCCGGCCCGAAATGCCTTCGAAGTCGATCTCCACCTTCGCCCCGGGCGGGCCCGCTTCCTTCTGCTCGGCACCTGCCTCACCGTCCTCTTCGCAGATGACCTCCCACGGGTTGTTGCCGCACTGCGCCTCGGGACCGGTTCCCTTGCCCGCGAGCGGGCGCGGGGAAGGCAGGAAGGGTGAGGTCTGGTCGGCCTTGAGGGTCACCAGGTACGGCTTCACACCGCGCGGGAAGCCGAGGCCGAACTGAATGACGTCGTAGACCGGATCGTAGGTGCGCAGCGAGAGGAAATAGAGGTACTTGCCCTCCGGGTCGAAGCGCGGGGAGAAGTCGATGAAGTCGCCCTCGGTCACCTGGTGCGCCTTGCCCGAGGCGGCATCGGCGATCTTGATGACCACATGGTGTCTCCCGATCGCGCATCCGTAAGCGACCCAGCGGCCGTCGGGCGACCAGCTGATGCCGCGAATGCGATCATGGGAGCTGCGCTCGATGCGAATCGCGCGACCGGCGGTGAGATCGACGACGAAGAGCTCCTGACGGTGATTGGTGACCGCGATGCGGTCGGGCGCCGCCGCGCTCTGGCGGGCGGCCTTCTTCTTGCGCTTCTTCTTGCGTCCGCCCTTGCCGGCGGCCTCTTCGTCGGGAGGCGCCGGGGCGACCGCCAGATCCAGGATGCGGCCCAGGTCGAGCCCCAGCTCCAGGGTCGTGGCGCCCTTGACCGGATCGACGATCTCGAGCTTCTCCTCGCCCTCGGCGTCGGTCACGGCCACGAAGCGCTTTCCATCGGGAAGCCAGCGGGCCAGACGGTGGCGGCCCACCCACGGTTGCCCGAACTCGGTGGCCGGCCCGTCCCAGAAGCCGAGCGAGACCGGGCGGCCTCGCTGCGTCAAGAGCAGCGAGTGGCCGGCCGGGTGGGCGTCGTAGTCCTCGAAGCCCTCGGCGGCGGTGACGAACTTGCGCCGCCGCTGGGCGCGCGGGCTACGGACCTGGATGTCCACCGCGTGGTCCTCGCCGCTCTCCGGATCGAAGAGCCGCACATCGGCGCCGGCGTGATAGACGATCCGCGTTCCATCGGTCGCCGGGAAGCGGGCGTAGAACGCCTCGTGATCGGTGTGCCGCTCGAGACCGCGTCCGGTGGGGAGGCAGGAGTAGAGATTGCCGATTCCCTCATGGTCGCCGATGAAGTAGATCCGCTTGCCGATCCACATCGGCGAGGCGAAATTGCCGCGGATGTCCTTGAGAATCCGCCTGAAGCTCCCTTTGCCGGCCGGGTCCGTCCACAGGGTCCCGGCGGTGCCGCCCCGGTAGCGCTTCCAACGGGCGGGATCGAGCGCGTTGCGGGCGATGGCGCGTCCCGGGCCGCCGGGCTGCTCGGCGAGCGAGCGCGCCGGGCCCAGGTTCAGCGGGCGGATCTCGCCGCCGCGCACCGGCACCTCGTAGAGGTGTGTGTAGCCCATGAACGGCTGTGCCGAGTCACTGGCGATGTAGATCGACTCGCCGTCGGCCGACCAACCCGCGACGATGAGCGTGCCTCCCAGATGCGTCAGCCGCCGCGCCTCGCCGCCATCGGAGGGCATGACGTAGAGCTCGACGCCGCCCTCGTCGCCGCCGGCGAAGGCCAGGGTCCGGCCATCGGGTGAAAACCTCGGCCAGGCGACCGTCGAGGTGCTGGTCGTCAGCCGGCGGGCGATGCCGCCGCCGGCATCGACGGTCCACAGGTCGTCGTCGCAGCAGAAGACGATGCGGTCGCCGTGGATCGTCGGGTGACGGTAGTAGCCCAAGGTTGCCTCGGACAGCTCGCTCGAACCGCGTTCGGTCCGGTCCGCCAGCGGGGGTGACGCCTTGAGGCGTGGCCCGGTGGCTACGGTGCGCTTCTTGGTGGCGGCTTTCTTGGCCACGGTGCGCTTCTTGGTGGCGGCTTTCTTGGCCACGGTGCGCTTCTTGGCGACCGCTCGTTTCTTGGTGGTCTTGCTCTTCCTGGTCGATCGTGCGGCCATGGAATCCTCCCCATCCTGTTTCTGCGCAGCGGCGTGACGGACTGAATCGCGCAGCCCGGTCTACTTGGCCTTCGCCTCGCTCGCCGCCGCATCCTTCGTCGTAGACGCCGCGCCGGGCCGATGCTCGCGCCCGGTCGTTGGGTGCTCGATTTCTAGGTTGTCATCCGCGTTCCTGCCCGTATCCCCGCCCGTACCCTTGCCCGTCGCCTCGGCCGGATCTTTGCCCGGGCCTTCGTCCGGTCCTTCTCCCGAGTCCTCGCCAGAGCCGGCGAAGACCTCCTGCGAGCGACGCATCGCGCACCACTCCTTCCCGCACATGGAGCAGAAGTCCTCCTCGGGATCCTGGTTCGAAGCTTCCCGGATCGCCTGGGCCCGCCCGGGATCCATCGCGATCTTGACCTGGGCGCGCCAGTCGAACGCGACCCGCGCGGCGCTCATGCGATCGTCCCAGTCGCGGGCGGCCGGCAGCCCGCGCGCCACGTCGGCCGAGTGGGCGGCGATCCGGTGGGCGATGACGCCTTCGCGCACATCGTTGGGGCCCGGCAGACCGAGGTGCTCGGTGGGTGTGACGTAGCAGAGGAACGAGGCTCCGTAGTAGGCCGCCGCAGTGGCGCCGATGGCGCTGGTGATGTGGTCGTAGCCGGGAGCGACGTCGGTTACGATCGGGCCCAGAACGTAGAAGGGGGCGCCGTCACAGAGCTCTTCTTCCAGGGTCATGTTCCGTTCGATCTGATCGAAGGGAACGTGCCCGGGGCCCTCGACCATCACCTGGCAGCCCTTCTCCCGGGCGCGCTGAACCAGCTCACCAAGGGTGCGCAGCTCGGCGAGCTGGGCCTCGTCGGTGGCATCGGCCAGGCATCCCGGCCGGAGGCCGTCGCCGAGGCTGAAGGCGACGTCGTGTTCGCGCATGATGTCGCAGATCTCATCGAACATATCGTAGAGCGGGTTCTGCTTTTCTTTGTGAGTCATCCACTTGGCCAGCAAACTGCCTCCCCGCGATACGATACCGGCCGTGCGGTGTTTCGCGAAAGGGAGGTGCTCGCGCAGGATGCCGGCGTGGATCGTGAAGAAGTCGACGCCTTGCTCGGCTTGCTTTTTGATCGTGGCGAGCATGTCCTCGTAGGTCAACTCCTCGATCCGCTTGTCGCGGATCATCTCGTACATGGGCACGGTGCCGAGCGGGGCCGGGCAGTGGGCGATCAAGAACGAGCGGATCTCGTCCAGGTCACCGCCGGTCGAGAGATCCATCACCGCGTCGGCGCCGAAGTCGAGCGCCATTCGCATCTTGAGGAGTTCCTCGTCCTGGCAGGAATGATCCGGCGAGGTGCCCAGGTTGGCGTTGACCTTGGTTCGTACCGCGCGGCCGATGCCTACCGGGTCGAGCATGCCGCCGCTGTCTCCCCCATAGCGTTCGGCCAGATGATGGCGATTGGCGGGGATGACCAGCCGTCCGGCCGCGACGGCGTCGCGGATCTCTTCCGGGGAGCGGCCTTCGCGTGCCGCGACCCGCTCGATGGCCGGGGTGATGCGGCCTCCTCTCGCAGTTTCGATCTGTGTCATGGCTCGAGGTTCCTTTGCGAGTTCTCGTGACGGGAAGGCGGTCGAGGCGGGCGAGTCCTTCGTGTTGCATGCCCCCACCGCCTAGCCTTAGGCTAACCCGTCATGCTAACGCTCGTCCGTGACGACGGCCACCCCTAAACCGGCCGCCGCGGGCGAGGGCGATGTCAATCGCAGTCAATCGCACAACTCAAGACCAAGGAGCCGATATGGGCTATCCGACGCGGGAAGAGGCTTGGGCCCTGCTGACCGAGTACACGAAGAGCGAGAGCCTGCGCAAACACGCCCTCGCCGTCGAGGCCGCCATGCGGGCCTACGCGCGCAAGTTCGGGGAGGACGAGGATGCGTGGGGCGTGGTCGGCCTGTTGCACGACTTCGACTACGAGAAATACCCCACCCTGGAAGATCACCCGTTCCGCGGCGCCGAGATCTTGCGCGAGAAGGGTTATCCTCCCGAGATGGTGAGTGCGATCCTGGCGCACGCGACCCATACCGGGGAGCCGCGCGAGACGCTCATGGCCAAGGCGCTCTTCGCCGTCGACGAGCTGACCGGGTTCATCACGGCCGTGGCGCTGGTGCGGCCCAGCAAGAAGGTGGCCGAGGTCAAGCCGAAGTCGGTGAAGAAGAAGATGAAGGACAAGGCCTTCGCCCGAGCGGTCAACCGGGAGGAGATCCAGGAAGGCGCCGAGCTGCTGGGCGTCGAGTTCGCCGATCACGTGGACACCGTCGTCGAGGCGATGGCGGGGATCGCCGGCGAGCTGGGCTTATCCGGTGAGGAAGAGCGGGCGTAGGCGCGGTGAAAGTCTTTCTGAAGCGTCGAACCGCCCTATGGAATGGTCGGAGGTTCAGGATGGACGTCAGCGGGCAGGTGCGTCCGGATTGCCGCGAAAACCTCATTCGCCAGATCCAGGGCTTCCCGTGTCTCCGCCAGCGTCGGTTCGTCCGGCTCGCCAGGATAGCGGAACTTCCATGCATACTCGCTGAGAGGTGGCACTCGAGTGAGGAGAGTGGTCAAGGAGGAGTCGAACTCACGGCAGGAATGGCCAAGCTCTTCAAGGCTGTGCGTCTTGCGAAAGGGCTGATCGTGCCAGGTCAGAAACGCCTTCAGGGATTCTCGGCAGCCTGTTGGCAGTGAAACAGGGTGACTTCGAGCAAGGGGGGAACAGCAGTGAGGTCGTGCTCTGCAGCCCGAAGGTCAAGGGCGGCCTTGTCAAGCCACGCCCGGGTATCCACTAACCGGGCATCAAGCGGCATGTAGCAACTTCCCCTCTCGGAGCACGGTTCCGGGCAGCGATGCTCGCAGACTGCGCCGCGCCTCAAAGTATGACCTCGTGCAGACGACAATGTCGGCAGCGCCCCCCGTCCCCGCCAATGCTTGGTAGCCGAGTTTGCTCCTGCGCCGTTCCGGTTCGGCGTCGTCGGGAACAACGACCAGCAAGTCATAGTCGCTATCCGGTCCGGCCGTCCCGCGGGCGGTGGACCCGAACAGGAAGACAAACAGCGGGCGGTACGCGTCGACTAGACGCAAAACCAGCAGGTTCAAAACTTCGTCCGATGTCGGCCCGACCGTCTTCATCGCTCGATTCTTTGGAATGAGGGTCTCTGACCAGCCTCCTCGACGTAGTCGGTCGAGTGCTGTCGATGGCATTATGGGCGCTCCGCGCCCGTCTGTCGAGCCCACGGTGCGTTTGTGCAATGCGGCTGCGGTCAGAATCCGCTCGCCAAGGGCCTCCTCGGTTCGAGATCGTCCGTTTCCGGGACCCACAGCAGGCCTAGACCGAGAAGGTGGCGACCGAGGATGGCGTAGACCGGGGGTAGGCGACGGCCGGGTCCCCCCGCCGTGTTCGGCTGGGCACAGGCTGTGTCCGCCAGTTCACATCCGGGCAGCGGACAGGCAGTTTCCGATCCGTAACATGCTCCCCTGATGAACAATGCCGGAATCATCCCGTCTGGCACCCATTCTGTAAGCGGTCCTCCTCGAAAGGAGGACCGGCATGCGAACCGTCGCACACAGATCCCCATCGTTTGCAGCATCCCCGGTGAAGACGCGGTGGGGTGCCGGCCTCCTTTCCGTCCCCTTCCGAAGGCTCATTCTTTTCGTGACCGTATCCGTGCTGGTGAGCCCGTTGTGCGGCCTACTGCCGAGCGGGTCGCCCGGCGCCCAGCCTCTGGGCACCGTGGGGGTGCCCCAGTTCGGAGCCGGCACCGGGGCCGGCACGGGCACCGGGACCCTCTACTGCGTGCTCCCCAGTGGGCGCGCGCCGTTGCCGTGCGTATCGATGGAGGCCGAGCTCTCCGTTTCGGGCGTCCTCGTGCTCGGCGAGGTGCGGCAGCGGTTTCACAACCCGCTCGAGGAGCCCATCGAGGTCCTCTATGTCTTTCCGCTTCCCGAGGGCGCTACGGTCCGCCACATGGAGATGTTCATCGGCGGCCGGCGGATTCTCGCGCAGGTACGCGAACAGACCGAAGCACAGCAGGTCTACGCGCACGCCAAACGCACGGGCCGGCGAGCGGCGCTACTCGATCAGGACCGGCCCAATCTCTTCCGCCTCTCGGCCGCGAACGTGGGGCCCGGTGAGACCATCGAGATCCTGCTTCGTTACGTCGAAGAGCTCATTCCCCACGACGGTGAGTACCAGGTCGCGCTGCCCTTGACCTTCACACCGCGCTTCGTCCCGACGGTGCAGGGAGATGGATGCGAATGGCCGATCCCGCAGGGCGAGGCGGCTGCGCGTCACGCCGCCGCCGTGGTGCCCGATGCCGGGCGCATCACGCCGCCGTTTCTGCGTAGTGAGGATCCGCGCGGCGTCATGGTCTCGGTGAAGGCGGTTCTCGAGAGCCTCGTTCCCGTGCGGGACCTGGAGAGTCCCTCGCACGCGGTTCACATCTCGGAAGAGCCCCGAGGGTATCGGATTGCATTGGAGCAGGAGCGTGTGCCCGCCGATCGTGACTTCATCTTGCGCTGGCGCCTGGCTCCCGGAAGGCAAGTCCAGTCCGCGATCTACAGCGAGAGGCTGGGGGAGACCCGCTACGGCATGCTCATGGTCGTCCCGCCGGTTGCCGGCGCGTCCGAGGCGAGACTCCCGACCGAGACCCTCTTTGTGATCGATGTCTCCGGCTCGATGCAGGGGCCCTCGATCGAGCAAGCGCGCGAAGCGCTCATGGCGGCTCTCGACCGGCTGCGGGTGGGCGACCGGTACGACATCATGAGCTTCGCAGGGGGAAGTACGTTTTTCCGTGGCACCTTCGTGGAGGCCGGCGATCGGACGACGCTTCAGGCGGCGCGTACGTGGGTGCGGGGTCTCGAGGCCGATGGGGGCACGATGATGTTGCCGGCCCTGCAACGCGCCGTGGCGATGCTCTCGGGAAGCGAATCGTCCGAGACCGGCGGCGAGCGGCAGCAGCGTATCGTCCTGCTGACCGACGGCGCGGTAGGCAATGAGATGGAGATCTTCGCCGAGGTCCTGGCCTGTCTGGGGCCGGCCCGGCTGCATGTGCTCAGCATCGGGCGCGCACCGAACGGCTATCTGGCCCGCCGGCTGGCGGACCTGGGCGGCGGGTTGGTGGAGTTCGTCTCCGACCTGCCCGAGGCCGAGCAGCGCATCGCACGCTTCCTCGAGCGCATCGACCGTCCCGTCTTGACCGATCTGCGCTTGAGTGGGGCCGGCTTTGAAGAGGCGACATTCTACCCCGCGCGTCTTCCCGACCTGTTTGCGGGTGAGCCGCTCATCTGCTACTTCGAGTGCTCCGCCGACACGGCTCGGGACGCGCTCTCGGACACCGTTCTGGAACCGGTCTTCGACCACGGTGGGCCGGGCATACCGAACGGCGCCCCGCCGGTACGCGTTCAGCTGAGCGGACGGGCGGGCGCGGGGACGATCCATCTCACCCTGCCGCTGGCCCGCGAGAGCTGCGCCGCCGGCGCGATCGCGACCCGGTGTGTCCGGGCCCGGATCGACCGGCTCATGGGGACCCTCCTGGAGGGTGCGTCCGAAGACCGGGTGCGAGCCCGGGTCGTCCCGCTGGCGGTGCAGCACAACCTCCTGACCCGTTTCACCAGCATGGTGGCGGTAGAGGAGACCCCGAGCGCGACCGGCCTGTGCCGGAGCGTGCGGATGCCGAACACGCTTCCCGATGGGTCGCACCTGCTCGGTCTTCCTCGCGGGGGCGCCGGCGCGCCTCTCCACGCGCTGGCCGGCTTGCTTTTCGGTGTCCTCGGCCTGTCGCTGCTCTGCTTCTGGCACGTGGGAAGGCGCCGTTGATGGCGAGGGCGCCTGCGCCGCGGACCCGGACCAAGGCGCGAGGGGGGCGGCTGAACTCGCGGCGTTGGGTCCGCCGGGGCAGGATGCGTTTGGCCTGGCTGCGTCCGGCGCCGGTGAGTCCCGTGGTGCTCGGTCCGGTGATTCTCACCCTCGCGTTGATCAGCCTGGCGGCTGGCGGCGCATCTGGGGCCCGGGTCGCCTGGATGGAGATCAAGCGGCAGGTGTCACAGATCTTGATCGCGCATGCTTTCGAGGCGCATGTGCGCGAGGGTGTGGGGCACCTACCCTGGCGCCACGCGGATCTCGTGCCGATCGCCGAGCTGCGCGCCGAAGGGCTCGGGATCACCCGGCACGTGCTCTCCGGCGGAAGCGGAACGTCCATGGCGTTCGGGGTGGGCCACATGGATGGCTCCGCGCCGCCCAATCAGCCCGGCAACTGCGTGCTGGTGGGCCACCGCGACGCGGCGTTCGATTTCCTCGGCCGCCTGCAGAGGGGAGATCGTCTGCGGCTGCAGACGGCAGAAGCCTGCCGCATCTACGAGGTCACCGGGCACAAGGTCGTGCACGAGAGGGACCTCGGTGTCCTGAGGCCCACCGCCGGATGCCGGGTGACCCTCGTGACCTGCTATCCGCTGGAGGAGTACGATCCGACCCCGTGGAGACTCGTCGTGGTGGGGGAGGCGGTCTAAGGGCCACAAAGGGCGGTCCCAGAACAACAAAGCCTGAAAGGAGTGCTTACCGTTTGCTCATACAGGAGGGCTACTAGTAGAGGTGTTGGCCCATCGATCCGGTTTCCAGGCGCGGGAGGCAGTATGAGCACGCACTCGGACACGTCAACGCCCACCAACCCCTACCGCACGGTATCCTACGACGCGGCCGCGGCCCACCTGCGGCCCCGCGCGTCGGAGAAGGGAACGGCGACTGCCACCACCCTTTCCAACGCGAGTCTTGGCTTCGTCAATCACGTGCCCGAGTCGCTCAAACACATCGGGTGCATGTGGCTCGAAAACGGCGATGAGCGATGCCGCTGCGGCGCCGAGCCCACCTGGACCATGGGCAGCACCTTCGATGCTCCGCGGCTCTACTGCGAGTTCCACGCGCAGCAGATCCTGATGCGGCGCATGCGGGAGCGAAACATGCAGCGGCAGCGGCGCATCCGCATGCAGGCTCAGATGTCGTTGTCCTGAACAGATCGGCCCACTCGATCTGCCAATGCATGGGCCCGCCTTTGCCCGCCTTCGCCCGACTTCGCTCGCCTTCGCGTGTGTAGCTTCCCACAAGGTGCTGGCGATGGTATCGTTTCGCGGTCTCAGACGATGGGGTCCGCTTGCATTCGATTCGCGCCTGGTTGGGGGGAGAGGAACTGAGTTGGTGTAAGCGGGAACGAGCGTTTGTGCCGCAGGCCTCGAGAAGGACGACTTGCGTGAGGTACTTGCTTGAGGTGTTTGCGTGAGGGGGGGGAGGTTCATTCGCGTGGATCGGATTCGACTTGAGTGGGATGGGCGGGTGGGG